>NZ_QNVJ01000060.1 GCF_003350345.1 Alkalilacustris brevis | reverse complement strand
GGTCCCCCTCCATCCCGGCGGGCGCTTCAGACGCCTCACATCTTGTAACGTGGATAGTTTCTTGAGCGCCGCGCCGATTGCGCCGTCAGACACCAGCGCCCCCCCAGGCAGGCGCTGCCCTCGGGCCTCCTCTCAGGCCCTGTTCTGCAGAGGCCTTGGGTAAGGCGTCTTCGATCCAACCCTCTGCCTCAAGCACCGCCCTGCGCGACAGCGCGGCCCAAAGGCAGCTTGCCGGGGCAAGGCGCGCCGCTCAGCCCCGCAGGAGACCCAGCGCAGCGGCGTGAATTTCCGGGTTCGCCGCCGCGATCACCTGCCCGCCATCATGCGCCGGACCACCCTGCCAGTCGGTGACGAGGCCGCCGGCGGCCTCGATCACCGCGATGGGCGCATGGATGTCATAGGGGTTCAGCCCGGCCTCGATCACCAGGTCGATCTGCCCGGCGGAAAGCAGCGCATAGGCGTAGCAATCCATGCCATAGCGGGTCAGCCTGACAGCCCGGGCGACGCGGGTGAAGGCCTCGCGCTCTGCCTCGGTGCCGATCTCGGGAAAGGTTGTGAACAGGATCGCCTCGTCCAGCGGACGGGCGGCGCGGGTTTTCAGGCCTGCGCGCCCTTGCGGCCCCTCGATCCAGGCCTGCCCGAACCCGCCAAAGAAACGCTCGCCTATATAGGGCTGGTCGATGATGCCCAGGTGCGGCCCCTCGGCATCGGAAAGCGCGATCAGCACCCCCCAGGTCGGCGTGCCGCTGAGAAAGCCGCGGGTGCCGTCGATCGGGTCGATCACCCAGGTCAGCCCGCTGGTGCCGGGGGTGCTGCCCAGTTCCTCGCCCAGGATGCCGTCATCGGGGCGCAGGCGGGCCAGTTCGGCGCGAATCTCCTCTTCGGCGGCGTGATCGGCCAGGGTGACCGGATCGAATCCGGTTGCGTGCTTGTTATCGACACCGAGGTCGGGCCTGCGGAAATATGGTAGTGTCGCGCCACGGGCGAGGTCGGCCAGCCTGAGCGCGATCTCGACAAGCGCCTGACGGGCCTCGGGTGTAAGGGCTGCGGATGATGCCATGCGCGCGGTTCTCGCCTTGCCTGCTGGTGCGGCACCGGCCGCGCAAATGCGCGCTACCGCGCCCTGCAACGCAGGTCAAGTATACCGAACGATGCCGCGCAAAGCCTTCAGGGCCGCATCAGCGCCCCCTGGGGCGAGTGCGCTCAGGCCGCGCTGCCCAGGGCCCGGGCCAGATCGAACAGCCGCTTCCTCTGGGCCTCGGGAATGGCATAATAGGTGCGCAGCAGCTCCATTGCCTCTTTCTCGGCAAAGAGATCAGGCGCCACTTTCTTGCCACCTTGCATGACCCCCTCGACCCCTTCGAAGAAAAAGCTCACCGGAACCTCCAGCGCCGTGGCAATATCCCACAGGCGCGAGGCGCTGACCCTGTTCATGCCGGTTTCGTATTTCTGGATCTGCTGGAACTTGATCCCCACCGCCTCGGCCAGTTGCTGCTGTGTCATGCCCAGCATCCATCGACGCTGACGGATGCGTTTGCCGACCTGAATATCAACGGGGTGTTTCAATTGGCCTCTCCTTAACCAGAACATGGGGCCGCTACCTTGCTAGTCAACCGGTCAAAGCCTTTACCGATCAACCGCCAGCGAGACTCCAACCAGCATATCCGGTGTCTCGTCATGCCCCGCAAGCGACATACGCGTGCCGCAGCAACAAAACCACGCGTCAGGGGCGATTTCGCGCAAGAACATTTCGCGTATAGCTTGTTTTTGCAACGCGCATTGCATTTTGCAAATGCAGAATGCGCAAAACTTGCGCACCCGGCTGCCTTTCGCGAATCACTGGGCCCCCGCAAGGGCCTGACAGCCGCAATCCCGACAGCTCGACCCGGGCCAGGCCCGGTGCGCGCTTTGCGCCGTCCCGCGGCGTGCTATGCTTCGCCGTCGGGCTGTCAGGAGGGAAAACGTTGAAGCGAATTGTTGTCGAGGCGACGGGCGCCCCGCCGCGTCTGACCGATGGCCCCGAGCCCAGCCCCGGCCCCGGCGAGGTGGCGCTGCGCGTCCGGGCCTGCGGGTTGAACTTTGCCGATCTGCTGATGATCGCCGGTGCCTATCAGGAACGCCCCGAGCCGCCCTTCACCCCGGGTATGGAGGTGGCCGGAGAAGTCATCGCCACCGGCCCCGGCACCGATACGCCCGCCCCCGGCAGCCGGGTGCTGGCCTTTCTCGGCCAGGGCGGACTGGCCGAAACGGTCATCGTCCCGGCGGCGCATTGTCTGCCCCTGCCCGACGGCATGAGCTTTGCCGTGGCCGCGGGCTTTCCGGTCGCCTATGGAACATCTCACCTGGCCCTTACACACAAGGCGCGGCTCGCCCCCGGCGAAACCCTGCTGGTGCTGGGGGCGGCGGGCGGCGTCGGACTGACGGCCGTGGAAATCGGGCGGCAGCTCGGCGCCCGCGTCATCGGCTGTGCCCGTGGTGCAGACCACCTGGCGGCGGCCGAACGCGCCGGGGCGCATCATCTGATCGACAGCGAGGCAGGCGACCTGCGCGCCGCACTCAAGGCGCTGGGGGGTGTCGATGTGGTCTACGATCCGGTGGGCGGGGCGCTTTTCCGCGAGGCGATGCGCGCCACCCGCCCCGGCGGGCGGCTCCTGATCATCGGATTCGCCAGTGGCGATGTGCCGCAAATCCCGGCCAACCACCTGCTGGTCAAGAATATCGACGCGCTCGGCTTCTACTGGGGCGGGTATCTGCGTTTCGCGCCCGAGCGGCTCAATGGCAGCCTGGCCGAGCTGATGCGCTGGTATGGTGAGGGGCGGCTGAAGCCGCATGTCGGCCATACCCTGCCGCTTGAACGCACCGCCGAGGCGCTGGACCTGCTGCGCCAGCGCAAATCCACCGGCAAGGTCGTCATCACCCTCAGCGGTGTCTGAATCAGGCGCCCATTCGACGGCGATCGGCTGCCACACGACTGATACCCAAGAGTTGACTCGCGCCGCAGAGTGGTCACGCTTAAGGTAGGGCTCATCAACAAGGGAGATTTTTCATGCGTAGACCGATTCTCATGGCAAGCTGCGCGGCGGTTCTCGGCCTGGCGGCCTGCGACGGCATGACCTCGCAGGAGCGGATGGTCGTTGGCGGGCTGGCCGGCGCCACCGTCGGCGTGGTCGCAGCCGATTTCCTGCGCGCCGACCGCAACTGGACCATCATCGCCGGGCTGGCCGGGGCGACCGCCGGCGCGCTGGTGGCCCGCAACCAGCAGTCGAACGAATGCGCCTATGCGCGCGGCGACGGCACCTATCGCATCGCGCCCTGCCCCTGATCAGCCCGGGCAGACGCCCCGGTCCGCGCAGCACTTGCGCGGGCCGGAAGCCAGGTTTTGGACACGAGCCGGTGAAATCCGCGTGACAGTGCCGCATGGGCACCGGATTTCCTTGAAAAAGCCGCATCTTCAATCAATATAAGAGCCAAGGCGATTTCCAGCCGGAAACCGCACCAAGGCATGTGAACGGAGGAACCGAATGGCAGAATATCAAACCATGCGCCGCACCGCGGCGGGCGCCCGTACCGGCGCCCAGATCGACGCGGGCCTGCGCGCGCATATGAACAAGGTCTACGGGCTGATGTCGGTGGGCATGTTGCTCACGGGCGGCGTGGCATGGGCGGTTGGCACCAGCCCCGCGCTGCTGTCGATCTTCCGCGACCCGGTGACGCTGCAGCCCAACCTGCTGGGCTGGGCCGCGATGTTCGCGCCGCTGATCTTCGTCTTTGGCTTGGCGGGCATGATCAACCGCATGTCGGCAGCCACCGCGCAGCTTGTGTTCTACACCTTCGCGGCGGTGATGGGGCTTTCGATCAGCTGGATCTTCGTGGCCTTTACCGGCATCTCGATCGCGCAGACCTTCCTGGTGACCTCGATCGCCTTCGCAAGCCTCAGCCTCTGGGGCTACACCACCAAGAAGGATCTCTCGGGCTGGGGCACCTTCCTGATGATGGGGGTGATCGGCCTGATCGTGGCGATGGTCATCAACATCTTCCTGCAATCGCCCGCGATCATGTTCGCGGTCTCGGCGCTGGGTGTTCTGATCTTCGCGGGCCTCACCGCCTATGACACCCAGTCGATCAAGAACGAATACATCCAGCACGCCGCCCATGGCGATCAGGAGTGGCTGGACAAATCGGCCACGATGGGCGCGCTGCGGCTCTATCTCGACTTCATCAACATGTTCATGTTCCTGCTGCAGTTCCTCGGCCAGCGCGAATAACCGCGCGGCATGGCAGGGCCTGAACAGGGCCAGAATATCGAAGGCCGGCGCAAACCTCGCGCCGGCCTTTCCTGTTGCGCCCACCCTTTTCCTGTTTCGCCCCCGCCCCGGCAGGCGGCACAGGTGAAATGGCGGCCCCGCGCCCATCCTTCACTGTGAGAAAAATATCCCCGCCGGAGGCTCCCGCCAGTCGCCACAAGCGCGGGCGCGCCCCCCCTCACGACCCCGCCGCCGCACGATACCAGGCGCGGATGGCGGCGCGGTCATCCTCGCTCATCCAGTCGAAAGCCGGGGGCGGCATCGCCTGGCTCAGCCCCGACTGGGTGTAGATCGCCCGCGCATGGCGCGCGATCTCGTGCGGGTCATCCAGACGCACCCCCTTGGGCGCCCAGTGCAGCCCTGGCCACATCGGCTCGGCGGCATGGCACATGGCGCAGCGCCCCGCCACGATGATCTCGACCTCGTCAAACCCCGGCGCCTGGGCAAAGCGCAGTGCCGCGCCCGTCAACTCGGTGCCCTCTTCCCCAGCCCGCTGCATCGGCGCGGTCGAAAGCCACATGATGACGATGAAGATCACCGTGGTCGCCAGCCAGGTCCAGTGCGGCTTGCCGCGCCCGGCATGCATTGAGTTGAAGTAATGCCGGATCGTCACCCCCATCAGGAACACCAAGCTCGCGATCACCCAGTTCCATTCGGTGGCGAAGGCCAGCGGGTAATGGTTCGACAGCATCAGGAAGATCACCGGCAGGGTGAGGTAGTTGTTATGCGTCGAGCGCAGCTTGGCGATGCGGCCATATTCCGGGTCGGGCGCGCGCCCCGCCTTGAGGTCGGCCACAACGATCTTCTGGTTGGGAATGATGATCAGGAACACATTGGCCGTCATGATCGTGGCAGTGAAGGCCCCCAAGTGCAGCAGCGCAGCACGCCCCGAAAACACCTGCGCATAGCCCCACGCCATGACCACCAGCACCACGAACAGCAATGCCATCAGCAGCGTGGGCCGATGCCCCAGCCTTGAGCGGCACAACAGGTCATAGGCCAGCCAGCCGAAGCCGAGGCTCGCCACCGAGATCGCCACCCCCTGCCAGACCGCCAGATCGGCCACCGTGGCGTCCAGCAGATAATACTCGGCGCCCAGGTAATACATCAGCGCCAGCAGCGCGAAACCCGACAGCCAGGTGGCATAGCTTTCCCATTTGAACCAGGTCAGATGCTCGGGCATACGCTCGGGCGCGACCATATATTTCTGGATGTGATAGAAGCCGCCGCCATGCACCTGCCATTCCTCGCCCGAGGCGCCGGGCGGCAGATCGGGCGATTTGCGCAAGCCCAGATCGAGCGCGATGAAATAGAAAGACGATCCGATCCAGGCAATCGCCGTGATCACATGCAGCCAGCGCAGGGCAAACTCGGCCCAGGCGCCGATTATGGCCAGTTCGAACATCGCCACTCCTCAGTCTCGCCGCCAGCTCGCGGCCTTCGCCATGCGCCCAGATGAACACCGCCGCGCGCCGGCGCGCAAGCCCGCACCCGCCGCGCGGTCAGCTTCCGCGATAGGTTGAATAGCCGAATGGCGACAAAAGCAGCGGCACATGGTAATGCGCGGCCGCATCATCGATCCCGAACCGGATCGGCACGATATCAAGGAACCGCGGCGCCCCGCCCGGCGCCCCCTGCGCATCCAGGTAATCACCCGCGTGGAACACCAGCTCATAGATGCCCGTGGCGAAATCTTCGGCGGGCAGGATCGGGCCATCGGTGCGCCCGTCGGCATTGGTCACGCGCTCGGCCAGCTTGCGCCGCGCCGCCCCCTCGATCGCGAAAAGCTCGATCTTCAGGCCCCGCGCCGGGCAACCTTGCGCCGTGTCCAGAACATGGGTCGTCAGATACCCGCCTTGCCCGCTTTCAGCCGTCATGGTGCACCCTCTGCGTTGCCGATGTAGATTAAGGTCTTTCAGGAAAACCCCGAATGGGTCAACACTGGCCCCAGGCGAAAGACCCCGAAAGAGGATCGCAGCGACATGCCCCACCTGCCCCCCCGCTACCCGCGCGACCTGCGCGGCCATGGCCCCACGCCCCCCGATGCCGCCTGGCCCGGCGGTGCGCGCATCGCCATCTCGCTGGTGCTTAACTTTGAGGAAGGCGGCGAAAACTGCGTGTTGCATGGCGACGCGGCGTCCGAGGCGTTCCTGTCCGACATCCCCGGCGCGCAGCCCTGGCCGGGGCAGCGGCACTGGAACATGGAATCGGTCTATGATTACGGCGCGCGGGCGGGATTTTGGCGCCTGCACCGGCTGTTTGCCGCGCGCGAACTGCCGGTCACGGTTTACGGCGTGGCCACGGCCCTGGCGCGCAGCCCCGAACAGGTCGCTGCGATGAAATCCGCCGATTGGGAAATCGCCAGCCACGGGCTGAAATGGGTCGAGCACCGCGACATGCCCGAGGCCCAGGAACGCGCTGCCATGGCCGAGGCCATCCGCCTGCATACCGAGGTCACCGGCGCCCCCCCGCGCGGCTGGTATACCGGGCGCGCCTCCGCCAACACCGTCCGCCTTGCTGCCGAAACCGGGCAATTCGACTGGATATCAGATACTTACGATGACGACCTGCCCCACTGGATGGAGTTCGGCGACCGCGACCAGCTGATCTTGCCCTATACGCTCGAGGCCAACGACATGCGCTTTGCCACCGCGCCGGGCTGGGTGACGGGGGGCGATTTCGAGGCCTACCTGCGTGACGCCTTCGATGTGCTCTACGCCGAAGGCGCGGCCGGCGCGCCGAAGATGCTCTCCATCGGGCTGCACTGCCGGCTGATCGGGCGACCGGGCAAGCTTGCCGGGCTGATGCGTTTTCTCGACCATGCGCAAGCCCATGAGGGCGTCTGGTTCGCCCGACGCCTCGACATCGCCCGCCACTGGGCCAACACCCACCCCCACCAGCGCCGCGAGCGCCCGCACCGGATGGACCGCGCCAGCTTTGTCGCCCGTTTCGGCGGCATCTTCGAGCACTCCCCCTGGATCGCCGAACGCGCCCACGCGTTCGAGCTTGGCCCGGCCCATGACAGCGCCGCGGGGCTGCATAATGCCCTGGCCCGCGCCTTTCGCAGCGCCAGCCCCAAGGAACGCCTGGGCGTGCTGCGCGCGCATCCCGATCTGGCCGGAAAACTCGCCGCCGCGCGCCGCCTCACCGCCGAATCCACCGCCGAACAAGCCAGCGCCGGGCTCGACGCGCTCACCGATGACGAACGCCGCGCCTTCACCAAGCTCAACACCGCCTATACCGAGAAACACGGCTTTCCCTTTATCATCGCCGTGCGCGACCATGACAGACAAGGCATCCTCAACGCCTTCCGGCGGAGGCTGGAGAACAGCCGCGAGGCCGAATTCACTGAAGCCTGTGCCCAGGTCGAACGCATCGCCTTTCTGCGCCTCAAGGAGATTCTGCCATGACCGATTACGCCTCAGCCCCCGGCGGCCTGCCGCCCCAGGGCACACTGCACACCAGCCGCGCCACCTTCACCGAGGCTTATGCCCTGATCCCCCAGGGCGTGATGCGCGACATCGTCACCTCATACCTGCCCGGCTGGCACGACACCCGCGCCTGGGTGCTCGCCCGCCCGCTTTCGGGCTTTGCCGAGACGTTTTCGCACTACCTGATGGAAATCGCCCCCCATGGCGGCAGCGAAACCCCCGAACCCGATGGCGACGCCGAAGCCGTGCTCTTCGTCACCCATGGCGAGGGCTGGCTGCGCCTCAATGGCGGCGAAGAGGCCATGGGCCCCGGCAGCTACGCCTATATCCCCCCCGGCCTGCACTGGCAGTTCCATAACGGCGCCGGCACGCCGGTGCGCTTCCACTGGATCCGCAAACGCTACGAGCCCGCACCCGGCCTGGCCCCGCCCGAGCCCTTTGTCACCAATGAGCAGGACGTGCCCCCCAGCCCGATGCCCGGCACCGATGCCTGGTCCACCACCCGCTTCGTCGACCCCGATGACATGGCCCATGACATGCATGTCAACATCGTCACCTTCCAGCCCGGCGGCAACATCCCCTTCGAGGAAACCCATGTCATGGAGCACGGGATCTACATCCTCGAAGGCCGCGCCAGCTACCGGCTCAACCGCGACTGGGTCGAGGTCGGGCCGGGCGATTTCCTCTGGCTGCGCGCCTTCTGCCCGCAGGCCTGCATCGCCACCGGCCCCGGCCCGTTCCGCTACCTGCTCTACAAGGATGTCAACCGCCACGCCCGCCTCGGCCCAGCCCCCGCCTGACCCTTCAAGCCCTTCTTCTTGGCGAAAATATCCTCGGGGGGAATTGCCCCGCGGCGCGGGGCAAGGGGGGCAGACAGCCCCCCACCCCGCCGCCGCAGGCGGCCAATTTCAAACCATCGCCGCAGGCGGCCAGTTCCGGATCGCCGCCGCCCGCGCGGCCATGCCCGCAGCCTCAGCCCGGGTCGCGCCAGCGGTTCACCATCGGATAGCGGCGGTCCAGCCAGAAGGCGCGGCGCGTCAGCCGCGCGCCGGGTGCCGCCTGAAACCGCTTCCACTCCGCCCCGTAAAGCAACCCCTCGACGCGGCGCACCACCTGCGTGTCATGGCCCTCGGCCACCAGATCGGCCAGCGCGGCATCGCGGTCCACCAGCCCTTCCAGGATCGCGTCGAGCACCGGATAGGGCGGCAGGCTGTCCTCGTCGCGCTGATCCTCGCGCAGCTCGGCCGAGGGCGGCTTGTCGATCACCCGCGGCGGCATTACCTCGCCCGGCGGGCCCTTCATCCAGGGGCGATGGTTGGCGTTGCGCCAGCGGCAGGTCTCGAACACACGCGTCTTGTAGAGATCCTTGATCGGGTTGTAGCCGCCATTCATGTCGCCGTAGATCGTGCAGTATCCCACGGCAATCTCTGATTTGTTGCCGGTGGTCAGCAGCATCTCGCCAAACTTGTTCGACAGCGCCATCAGCAGCGTGCCGCGAATGCGCGATTGCAGGTTTTCCTCGGTCACGTCGGCCTCGCGCCCCACAAACAGCGGCGCCAGTGCGGCTTCCATGGCCTCCTGCGGGCCGGTGATCGGCAGCTCGTCGAGCCGGGCGCCAAGCGCCGCAGCCACCGCGCGCGCATCCTCCACCGAGGCCGCAGCGGTATAGCGCGAGGGCATGAGCACGCAGCGCAGGTTCTCCGGGCCCAGCGCATCGGCCGCGATGGCGGCCACCAGCGCCGAATCCACGCCCCCCGACAGCCCCAGCAGCACGCGTGAAAAACCGCTCTTGCCCAGATAGTCGCGCGTGGCCTCGACCATGGCGCGGTAATCCTGCTCCCAGGCATCGGGCTGCGGCGCCAGCGTGCCGGGTGCGGCGCGCCAGCCGTCAGGCGTCTCGGTGAAATCGACATGCACCAGCGCCTTGTCGAAGGGCGGCAACTGCACCGCGAGCCGCCCGCCGGGGTTGAGCACGAAGGAGGCCCCGTCGAACACCTGGTCGTCCTGCCCGCCCACCATGTTGAGGTAGACCAGCGGCAGCCCCGTCTCGACCACCCGCGCCACCATATGGTTCATCCGCGTATCGAGCCGCCCGCGCGAATAGGGCGAGCCATTGGGCACCAGCAGTATCTGCGCCCCCGATTCCGCCTGTGCCTCGGCCACATCCTCGTACCAGGCATCCTCGCATAGCGGCGTGCCGATGCGCAGCGGCCCCACCCGGTAGGGCCCCGATATGTCGCCCGGCGCATAAAGGCGGCATTCATCGAACACGCTGGTATTGGGCAGGTGATGCTTGCACAGGCTGGCCATGACCTGCCCGCCCGAGAGGATGAAATACGCGTTGTAAAGCAGCCCGTCACGGCGCAGCGGCCCGCCGATCCCCAGGGCCGGGCCCTGCGCGCAATCGGCGGCCAGCGCCTGCAATTCGGCCATGGCGGCCCGGGCGAAGGCGGGTTTGCGCACCAGATCCTGGGTCTGGTAGCCGGTGAGGAACATCTCGGGCAGCGCCACCATGTCGGCGCCGGCCGTGCGCGCGGCCTCCCAGGCGCGGCGCGCGGCGTCGGCATTGGCCGCAAGCGCCCCCACGGTGGGGTTGAGTTGTGCCAGCGTCAGGCGAAAGCTACGGGTCATCGGCGCCCCCTCGAAAACGCCCGTGTCATATCAGACTGGTGGCCAAGGGAAAGCGCTTTGCAGGCCGCCGCCGCGGATCAGCGCACACGCCGCGCAACGCAAGGCAAAAGGACTGCGCCGGTCTTGGCCAACCCTCCCGCCTCTGCCTGTCTGATCATCCGGGAACTGGCGGGGGTGGCCAGAGCCCCTGAAGGGCGATGCCGCCCGTGTGGCGTTTCCCCCTGTCTCTCCAGCGACCGGGGCCGTTCCCGGGGCATTCAGGCGTCGAAGGAAAAGGAAGAAGGATCGCGAAACAGCCCCCCGGCGCAGCCGAAGCCACGCCGGAGGGCAGTTTGTTCAGCTCACTTGCTCAGTGAACCTTTTCCTTTGAGGATTCTGTCTCGACATCGACATCAACATCCGTTTTGTCCTGACCAGGTACAAACTTCTCACTTTGCGTATTGAAAGCTTTCTCCGTGGTCGTTGTCGTGGTCGTGGTCGTGGTTATCACGTCCTGAAAGTTGCTCTTGTTGTTGTCGGATGCTTTGCCGCCCGACTTCTGCTGAGCTTGGTTATAGACGGGACCAGTTTCCGTCTGAACGTCCACATCAACGTCGATGATCGGATCGCCATACACAATGTTCGGGTTGGCCGAAGCCGATGCCGCAAACATCATCCCGGCAGCCGCAGCCGCCAATACCAGGTGGCTCTTCATCACTAATACTCCAGTTGAACAAGGCCTCCGGCGAATGATTCGCCGGATGGCTTCTTGATTTCCGCAAGCAGAACTCAGGAAGATCAGTCAGCGCAGCAGGGCAGGCACGCCAAGAGCGCTGGTGGTGTTCTCAGGATGTGGGGACTTCCCGTCAGCGGGAAAACAACGACACGAAACGAAGCTTATAATGAGCCTCGAAACGCCTCCTGTGCAGCCTCTGCACGGGCTTCCACATTGCCCAGTTCACGCGGTACGGCAAGCGAAATCGTGGCGGAATGGACCATGGGATCGCAGGAATGTGGCGGTATGTCGCTCACTCTGAAACATTCAGTGCCATGAATGAAGCATTTCGTACGACCAGTGAGCAGTCCGACAGGCCAGGCTCTTACGATCGTGGGCGTACGGGCCCGTGATTCATTGGTGAATCGCCGACCACTCCAGAAGCCGGAACCGCCCGGGGAAGCCCGCAAACAGATGTATATAAACAAATAAATTTGAGTGCAGCAGGCCGGCACGCTGACCGCCTTCACCGTCCGGCTCGCAAGCCAAACCGCCGGGGCGCTGTCGCTCGTTTGCCGATAGCACGCCGTCCTGTCCCTGCCCGGACCACCCGACCGGGGCATTTCCACGGACAAAGCCAACCGCTTGCCTTGCCACATTGGTCATCCTGGAAAGTGGCTGGGGTGGTAGGAGCCCTTGATTGGCGTTCAGTCGTATCGGTTTTCCCCGTGATCCCTTGCCAACTGGGGCACAACTTGGGGCAATTCAGCGCCAGAG
>NZ_QNVJ01000083.1 GCF_003350345.1 Alkalilacustris brevis | reverse complement strand
CAGCGCCTCCTGGATGGTGGCGATGCGCGCATCGAGCGGCAGCGCCTGCAGATCCTCGGCCGACAGCCGCAGCCGGCGCAGCGCCTCGACGGCCGGGCCCGTGCCCGACGCGGCCTGGCTCAGACGTCGCGTGAGCTGCACCGTCGCCTGCTCGACCTGGCCCATGGACACGCCGGCCATCTCGCCCGCGCGTTCCAGCACCTGGATGCTGGCCACGGTCGTGTCGAGCGAGGCGGCGAGCTTGGCCTGCGCATCGACGGTCTGCAGCCCGGAGCGCACCATGGCCACACCCGCAGCGGTCGCGGCCGCCACCGCAGCAGCCGCCGCCACCCGCACGCGCCGCGCGAAGCCGGCGAGCCGCCGGTTCGCGGCCTCCATCTCCGCGCTCAGACGCCCGAAGCCGCGCTTGCCGGCCTCGCCGACGCCTTCGAGCTCGGAGCGCACCTGCCGCCCGCCCGTCGCCGCGAGGCGGACGCTAACCCGTTTCTCGGCCATGCATGGCTTCCATCTGTTCGTTGATCTTGCTCACCATCACCGCCTCGATGGCGGGCAGCAGTTCGGCGGCGATGACCGTCGGCACGCCCAGCGCGTTCGCCATGGCCAGCGCCGCGCCCATGTCCCAGCCGATCACGGCGCCGGGGACAGCCCGCAGCTGACCGCCAAGGCGCTGCGCCAGGTCCCAGACCTGCCAGCCTTCATGCGTGAGCGGACGGTTCAGCCGCGCCGGGCAGTCTGGGCACGTCCCTTCGCAGGCCTCGCAGTAGCGCGCGCCCCCGCCGAACTCCCACTCGGCGAGGGCGCGGAGGCGTTTTTTTCCTGCTCCAGCAGCAGGCCCTTCGAGACATAGGTCAGCTGGAACGCCTCGAAGATCGGCCAGATGTCGAGCAGCGCGTCGATGGCTTCGGGGCTGGGGTCGATTGCGTTGCCATCGGCATCGCCGATCCCCTCCCAATCCAGCACCGCGCGCCGCGCGAGGGTTTTCGCGAAGGCCATGGCACGCTCTTCGTCGGAGGCTTCATCGGGCACGGCCTCGACCTCCGGGGCGGCGCGCGTTGCCACCATCAGCGCGGTGGTCAGGGGGCGCAGCTGCACCCGAACGCCGGGGGCGAGGTCATGCCAGCGGGGGGCGTCGGTCAGGTCGAGCGTGAGCATCGTGTAACCTCATGGAAAGGATATCGGGCCATACTGGCCTCCGTGATTGCAGTGGTGGCTATGGCGAGCGGGTATGAGGCTGAGTGCGAGGCTGTCCCGGAGACGGGACAGCCACCGCATGGATTGGCTATTCTCCTGTCGCGGGCTGGCGACTGGATCATGCTCACCTGCGGCTACGCGCTGACTGGCATCATCGTCCTGACCAGCGTGCCGTTTCTTCTCGGCTGATAGCTGGGCTGCGGCCATTCAGTACGCCTCGATGTCGTTTACCAGCGTTGCCGTGCACATCCGGCCCTCGGTCGCATCGCGCGCCGCCTGCCAGTCAAAACTGGCCTGCACGCCCTGCGGACCGCTGATCTCGATGCGCGGGCGCGGCAGGTAGACGGCGTGAACGGTGAAAGTGAAGCTTTCACCCGAGGGCAGGACGTAGGCGAACTCCATCTCGCACGGGTCACCATCGATGGCCTGCGTGACCAGTGTCTGGTCGGCAAACCGCACCTCGACCCGGCCCGTGAGCGCGGCGATGGACGGGTCCGCGCCGTCGATGCGCCCATCGGCGCGGATGGTTTCGATCCGGTCGAGGTTGTTGGCATAGGTGATCTCGGCGGAGACGACATTGCCGAGCGGCGTGCCGTTGCGCTTGATGGACCCGTTGAAGTGGCCGAAGCGTTTCAGCGCCAGTTCGGCGGGCGTGCCGGCACTGGTGGTCGTGCCGACTGCCTCGCCCTGCGCCACCAGCCGCGCCGTCGCAGTCAGCAGCCCGGAGCGCTGCATCTGCCAGCTGAGCTGATCCAGCACACAGCCCGAGTACATCGCATAGCGTGGCACCTCGGGCATCCCGGTCTCAATCGAGATGCTGGGCAGCACCCATGCGCCGGACTGGAACTCATGCGTGTAGGGCGCTTCCGATCCGGTCGTAGTCGGCGCACCGAACGCGGCCTTCAGCCAGAAGCCGAAGGCCTGCGCGTCGATGGGCACGACCACGTCGCCATCCGAGGTCACCGCGTCCTTGATCGGCGGCAGCGGATCACGCCCATAGCCCAAGAGCTCGCTGTTCAGGAGCGGCTGCTCGGCCCCCAGCGTCGCACTGGCGAAGGGCATCCGCGTATAGCCGCTGGCGGGCGGGGTGCCATAATTCGTCTCGAACGCCAGCGCCATCTGCGCCCGCGCCCCCTGGGCTCGTGCCATGGTGTTCTCCTTGGGGCTTGAGAGGATCAGCCGCCGAGCGGATCAGCGGTGGTGTAGTGCAAAACGACCGTGATCACGGCCGCCTTCAGGCTGGCCGCGCCCTCGACCGGCAGGTCAACCGGGCGGGGTGCCTCCGCCTCGACCCAGTCGCAGAGCCCGCCCAGCGTGCGGTCGGCGGAGATTGCCGCGCCGATACTGGCGCAGAGCGCGGCAAAGGTACTGTCGCGGTCTACGCCTTGCACAACGGCCTCGATCTCGGCGCGGTGCTGGTAATGGTAGCGCAGCGGCGACAGCGTCACGCCGGGCTCCCCCGGCTCGCCGTCGCGCAGGATCATCAGGCCGGCGGCGGGAACGCGCTCGGGCAGGACCTCGCCGCGCAGCACCGGCACATGCGGCACCGTGCGCAACAGG
>NZ_QNVJ01000063.1 GCF_003350345.1 Alkalilacustris brevis | reverse complement strand
CGGTGAAGCGGTATCTACGACCACCAATCAAAACACGCAAGACCCAGAACTAAAGAAAATTCATTTTTTTTCCTGTCTCGGGTTTTGCACACAAAATCTGGGGCTTGGCGCAACTTTCACCGCAAGTGCCCCCGCCCCGAAGCAAGAAGATTACACCCGCCTCGGGAGCTGGCGCCGGCGCAGGCAGCCATTCACCGAATCTCGCGGCTTTCCGACAGCCCCTGGCCCGAAAAGCCGAGAATCAGCCGCGCGCGCGGCCTGGTCTGCTTCGCGGCAACGGCACGACCCGCAGCGCCAGCAGCAGCACGATCAGCCCAAGATAGAAGAGCGGCTCCACCGGCCAGGCCTTGACCGACAGGAAGTAGTGCAGCCCCCCGGCCAGCGCCGCCGGATAGGTCAGCCGGTGCAACCGCCGCCAGGCCTGCGCGCCAAGCCGGCGCAACGCGCTATCATTTGATGTGGCGGCCAGCGGCGCCAGCATGAGAAACCCCGCCATGCCCAGCATGATATAGGGGCGCTCGGTCAGGTCGGTCCAGATTTCCGGCCACATGAACTGGATATCGAGCGCCAACCAGACCAGCAGATGCAATGCGATATAGCAGAATGCCAGCACGCCGAGCGCGCGGCGAAACCGGATCAGGCTGAGCCGCGTCAATCGCATCAAAGGGGTAATGGCCAGCACGGCCACAAGCAGTTGCAGGGCCGTCTTGCCCAACCGATGCTCGAGCGCCTTGACCGGATCAGGCCCCAGCCCCCCGGTGAGGCCTTGCGCCAAAAGCCAGACAACCGGCGCAAGCCCCAGCAGATAGAGCGGCCAGACCGGCACGCGGCGCAGCCCGGCATTGAGGCGCTGTGCGAGCATCAGTAGTAGCGCCGCAGGTCCATCCCCTCGTAGAGATGCGCGACCTGATCGCCATAGCCGTTGAACATCCGGGTCGGCATGCGGCGTGCGAACAGGCCCATGCCGATCCTGCGTTCGCTTGCCTGGCTCCAGCGCGGGTGGTCCACCTCGGGGTTCACATTGGCATAATAACCGTATTCATCGGGGGCCATGTCCTGCCAGGTGTTGAGCGGCTCTTCCTCGGTCAGGGTGATGCGCACAATCGACTTGATCGACTTGAAGCCGTATTTCCACGGCACCACCAGCCGGATCGGCGCGCCGTTCTGGTTGGGTATCGGCTGACGGTAGATGCCGGTTGCCAGGATGGTCAGCGGATGCATCGCCTCATCCAGGCGCAGGCCTTCGCGGTAAGGCCAGTCCAGCATCGGCACGCGCTGCCCGCGCATCTCCTCGGGGCGCACCAGGGTCTCGAACGCAACATGGCGCGCGGAGGGCTGCACGCCGACGCGGCGCAGCAACTCGCCCAGCTCGAACCCCACCCAGGGCACCACCATCGACCAGGCCTCGACACAGCGCAGCCGGTAGATGCGTTCCTCGAGCTGAACGCCGTCGAGGATTTCCTCGAAGGAATAATCTCCAGGCCGCTCGACCAGCCCGTCAATGCGGATGCTCCAGGGTTGGGTCGTGAGTGCCCCGGCGTAGCGGGCCGGATCGCCCTTGCCGAGCCCGAATTCATAGAAGTTGTTATACCGGGCTATGTCGGGAAGGGCGTTGGGCTGCTCGTCGGTGGAGAACTGGCTTGGAATCACGTCCAGCTCGTCGTTTGCCCAGGCGTTCCCGGCGATCAGCGCCGCGCCACCTGCGGCAAGAAAGGCCCGGCGGTTGAAGAAGAATTCCCTCGGGGTGACATCTGCCCAGCCAAGCCCGGTGTCTCGCTGCCTGATCTTCATGATGAACCCTCGCGTCAATGCCGATGCGGGACAAGATAGCCGAGCTTGCCGCCCCGGCCAGAAATATGTCTTCACCATGTCGCGAAGGCTTGCGCGGGTCACGCAGGATCACATGAATTCACGCTAGTTTTACTGGAAACGGACGAAGCGCTTGGCTTAGCGCGCAGGCTGCGGATGTCAAACGCGACAAGGCCCGGCACAAGGCCCGACACGAGTCATCCGTCTGCCTTCCCCCTCCGTAGTGTTGTTCGATGCCACCGCCGGTGGCGTTGAAACCAGAGGAGATTTCACATGATGCGCAAGACCATTCTGTCGATGACCGCTGCAACCTTCATGGCCGCTCCGGCCTTCGCCGGTGGGCACGGCACCCCCGATATCGTGGACACCGCCGTTGCCGCGGGCAGCTTCGAGACGCTGGTTGCCGCTGTCCAGGCCGCGGGCCTGGTTGACACCTTGAAGGGCGAAGGCCCGTTCACCGTGTTCGCCCCGACCGACGAGGCCTTCGCCGCTCTGCCCGAGGGCACCCTCGAGGCATTGCTCGAAGATATCGACACGCTGACCGCGATCCTGACCTACCACGTGGTTCCGGGTGCGGTGATGTCGGGCGATCTGGAAGACGGCATGATGGCCGAAACCGTCAACGGCCAGTCGGTGACCATCGGTGTTTCCTATGGCGACGTCACGGTTGACGGCGCGAATGTCGTGACCGCCGATATCGAGGCATCGAACGGCGTGATCCACGTGATCGACGCGGTGATCCTGCCCCAATAAGGCCACCACTCATGCGTCGGGGCGCTGAATGAAGCGCCCCGATCCATCTATCGCGGCCCCCGGCACAGGACAGCCTGTGCCGGGGTTCTTTCATTGTCGCACCGCGCGTCAGCGAGGCTTCAGTGCACAACCTCGGCCTGCGGGGGCTCCTGGCGCGAGGAGGCGCTGACCCTATCGCCGATCAAGAGCCCCTCCGGGCCGGCGCTCACATGGATGGTGTCGCCATCCTTGACCTCTCCGGCCAGCAGCATCTCGGCCAGCGGGTCTTGCAGGCTGCGCTGGATCACCCGCTTGAGCGGGCGCGCGCCGAACACCGGGTCATAGCCTTCATCGGCCAGCCAGGTGCGTGCGGCCTCGTCCAGCTCCAGCGTGATGTTGCGCGCGGCCAGCCGCTTGAGCAGCAGCCCGGCCTGGATGTCGACAATCGCGTCCATGTCCTTGCGCGTCAGGCGATCGAAGATGATCGTCTCGTCCAGCCGGTTCAGGAACTCAGGCCGGAAATGCGCACGCACGGCTTCCATCACCTCGGCATGGGCACCCGCGCTGTCGGCCCCTTCGGGCAAACGGCTGAGCGCCTGGCTGCCCAGGTTCGAGGTAAGGATGATCAGCGTCTGCTTGAAATCGACATGCCGGCCCTGCCCGTCGGTCAGCACCCCATCGTCAAGCACCTGCAGCAGCACGTTGAAGACATCCGGATGCGCCTTTTCGACCTCGTCGAACAGGATCACCTGATAGGGCCGGCGCCGCACCGCCTCGGTCAGCACACCGCCCTCGTCATAGCCCACATACCCCGGAGGGGCACCGATCAGCCGCGCGACCGCGTGCTTCTCCATGAACTCCGACATGTCGATGCGCACCATCGCGCTGTCATCGTCGAACAGGTATTCGGCCACCGCCTTGGTCAGCTCGGTTTTGCCGACGCCGGTGGGCCCGAGGAACAGGAAACTGCCCAACGGGCGCTTCTCGTCACTCAGCCCCGCGCGCGAACGGCGCACCGCATTGGCCACCGCCTTGACGGCCTGTTTCTGGCCGATCACGCGCTTGCCAAGCTCGTCTTCCATGCGCAGCAGCTTGTCGCGCTCGCCCTCCAGCATCTTCGAGGTGGGAATCCCCGTCCAGCGTTCGACGACTTGCGCGATCTGCTCGGGGCGCACCGCCTCGGCCACCATCTCGGCGCCTTCGCGGTCCTCGGCCTCGGCCAGCTTTTTCTCCAGCCCCGGGATGATGCCATAGGAAAGTTCACCCGCACGGGCGAGGTTGCCGTCGCGCTTGGCCGCGTCCAGTTCTGCGCGGGCACGGTCGAGTTGCTCTTTCAGGTCGCGCGCCGAGGCCAGCTTGTCACGCTCGGCCTGCCATTTGGCGGTCATCTCGGACGACCGCTGCTGCAGATCGGCAAGCTCTTTCTCAAGCTTCTCGAGCCGGTCCTTCGATGCGGCGTCATCTTCTTTCTTCAGCGCCTCGGCCTCGATCTGCTTTTGCAGGATCTCGCGGTCCAGCGCGTCGAGTTCCTCGGGCTTGCTGTCCACTTCCATGCGCAACCGGCTCGCGGCCTCATCCACAAGGTCGATGGCCTTGTCGGGCAGGAAACGGTCGGTGATGTAGCGGTGGCTCAGCGTCGCCGCCGACACCAGCGCGCTGTCGGAAATGCGCACGCCATGGTGCAGCTCGTATTTTTCCTTGATGCCGCGCAGGATGCTGATGGTGTCCTCGACCGTCGGCTCGCTGACGAAAACCGGCTGGAACCGCCGCGCAAGGGCTGCGTCCTTCTCGACATGCTTGCGGTATTCATCCAGCGTCGTGGCGCCGACGCAGTGCAGTTCGCCGCGTGCAAGCGCCGGCTTGATCAGGTTGGCGGCATCCATCGAACCTTCGGATTTGCCGGCACCCACCAGTGTGTGCATCTCGTCGATGAACAGGATGATCTCGCCCGCGGCGGCGGTGATTTCCGACAGGATCGACTTGAGGCGTTCCTCGAACTCACCGCGATACTTCGCACCCGCGATCAGCGCGCCCATGTCCAACGCCATCAGCTTCTTGTTGCGCAGGCTTTCGGGCACGTCGCCATCAATGATGCGCAGCGCCAGTCCTTCGGCGATCGCCGTCTTGCCCACGCCGGGCTCGCCGATCAGAACGGGGTTGTTCTTGGTCCGGCGCGAAAGCACCTGCATGGTGCGGCGGATTTCCTCGTCGCGGCCGATGATCGGGTCGATCTTGCCCTCGCGTGCGGCCTCGGTCAGGTCGCGGGCGTATTTCTTGAGCGCCTCATACCCTTCCTCGGCGCTCGCGCTGTCGGCGGTGCGGCCCTTGCGCAAATCGTTGATCGCGGCATTGAGCGCCTGCGCCGTCACCGCGCCGGCCTCCAGCGCCTCCTTGGCGGGCGAGCGCACCAGCGCCAGCGCGGTCAGGATACGCTCGACCGGCACAAAGGAATCGCCTGCCTTCTGGGCGATCTTCTCGGCCTCGTCCAGCACCCGCGCGGTCTGCTGGTCCATATAGACCTGGCCCGCATCGCCCGAGACCTTGGGCTGCTTGGCCAGCGCGATATCCACGGCCTGCACCACCTGCTCGGGCGCGCCGCCCGCGCGGCGGATCAGATTGGCGGCCATGCCCTGATCATCGTCCATCAAGGCCTTGAGCACATGCTCCGGCGCAAGCCGCTGGTGGTTCTCGCGCATCGCAATGGTCTGGGCCGCCTGCAGAAACCCGCGTGACCGTTCGGTGAACTTTTCGATATTCATCGTTCTCTGTCTCCTTCGATAAGCACCCGGTCAATCCGGCGCCCGCCTGCGCGGCACGCTCCTGTCCGGGCCTTTCAAGGTATTTGGGCAGCGCGTTCCCGCGCTGCAAGGTCTGTCGCCTCGCCTGCGTCATCGTGTGATCACACAAGCCGCATCCGGCCTTGCCGCACGGACGCTGCCCCCTTAAACCGCATGAAAGGATTTATCCCGCCAAGGAGGCCCCCATGGCCGATGACCGCCTGATTGTCGCACTCGATGTGCCCGACGCCCATGCCGGGCTGCAGCTTGCCGCGCAACTGGGCGATGCGGTGTCGTTCTACAAGATCGGGCTGGGGATGCTCACCGGCGGTGGGCTGGCGCTGGCCAACGAGCTCAAGGCCGAACACGGCAAGCGCATCTTTCTGGACATGAAGCTTTTCGACATCGGTGCCACGATCGAAGCCGCCGTGCGCGGGCTCGCGCGGTTCGACATCGATTTCCTGACCGTGCATGGCGACCCGCATGTGGTGCGCGCCGCGCGCGAGGGCGCAGCCGGCAGCGGGCTGAAGATCCTGGCCGTGACGGTGCTGACCTCGCTCGACCGGGCCGATCTCGACGCGGCACTCATCCGCGCGGGCGACGTGAACGAGATCGTGCTCGAGCGCGCCGCACGCGCGCTTGACGCCGGGGCCGACGGGCTGATCGCCTCACCCCGGGAGGCCGCTTCAATCCGCGCACTGCCGCAAGCGCAGGGCAAGCTGATCGTGACACCCGGCGTGCGGCCCGCCGGCGCCGATCTGGGCGATCAGAAACGCGTGGCCACCCCGGCCGCGGCCATCGAGGCCGGCGCCGACCATATCGTGATCGGCCGGCCGGTCTGGAAAGCCGCCGACCCGCGCGCAGCCGCCCAGGCCGTTCTGGCCGAATTGCCGCCGGCGCGCTGAAACAAACAGTGTCGCGGCGGGCCTGCGGCCCTTGGCCCCGCGCCGAGCCGCCGATACTGATGCTTCAGCGCAGCCGCACCCGCACCTGCGCCGCGCGGCCCTCGGCGTCGATCACTGAAAGATTGTAGAACCCCGGCCCGCCCAGATCGAGCGTGGCCTCGCGCTGCCGCATCCCGCGCGCGACCGGCAGGCCATCGGCCAGCCAGGTAAACGGCGCCTGCCCCTCGGCCACCCGCACCACCAGCGGCGCGCCGCCGGTCTCCACCTCGGCTCCGTCGGGGGGAAAGGCCACTTTCGGCGCATCCGCCGGCGGGCCCAGCGCGGCGCCACGCGGGCTGAAACGCTGCAAGGGCGGCGGCAACCCCGCGGTTGATACCATGAGCGTCGAAGGCGGCGGCGGTGGCAGCCGGTCAAGCAAGGGCTTGAGGCGCGAGAACACCTCGAACAGCACCGGCGCGGCCACATCCCCGCCAAACACCCCCGGCACCGGCGTGCCATCGGCCCGCCCGATCCAGACCCCGGCCACATGCGCCCCGTCATACCCGATGGCCCAGCCGTCGCGATAGCCATAGGAGGTGCCGGTCTTGTAGGCCAGCCGGTTGGCGGGCGCGCCGGGCGGGGGCGGCGCGTCGGCCAGGATGTCCGCCACATGCCAGGCGGCTTCGGGCGAAACCAGCCGGGCGCGCTGTTGGGGCGCGGCCTGCGGCATATCGTGCAGCGGCTGTGCCTGCCCGCCATCGGCCAGCCCCGCATATAGCGCGACCAATCCTTCCAGCGTCACCCCCACCCCGCCCAGTGCAATCGCCAGCCCCGGCGCGGCGCGGCCCGGCAGCACCGGCGCGGCCCCGGCCCGGCGTAGCGCCGCCATTACCCGCACCGGCCCCAGCGCATCGGTCAACGCCACCACCGGGATGTTGAGCGACAGTTGCAACGCCGCGCGCAGGCGTACGGTGCCGCGAAACTGCCGGTCGAAATTTTGCGGGCTGTAATTGCCAAACCGGGTCGGGCGATCCTCGATCAGGGTTTCGGGATGCGCCAGCCCATCATCAAAGGCCATGGCATAGACCAGCGGCTTGAGCGCCGACCCCGGCGAGCGCACCGCCCGCGTCATGTCGACAAACCCCTGCCGCCCCTCATCGGTGTAATCGGCCGATCCGACGCGGGCGAGGATCTCGCCGGTGCGGTGATCGGCCACGATGATCGCCGCCGTGACCCGGTCGCCCCGCCCGTCAATGGCCGCGCGCGCCAGCACCTCGAGTTGACGCTGAAGCCCCGCGTCAATGGTAGTGTGATGGGTGGCGCGCTCGGGGTGATCGCGCAGAAGCCGCTCAGCCAGATGCGGGGCCAGCGCGGGAAACGGCGCGCGCGCGTCGGGCACAGGCGCGGCAAGGGCGGCGCCCAGCACCTCGGGCGCGATCACCCCGGCTTCGGCCGTGCGGCCCAGGACCCGGTCACGCGCGGCACCGGCGCGGGCGGGGTGGCGGTCAGGGCGGCGCAGCTCGGGCGATTGCGGCAGCGCGACCATCAGCGCGGCCTCGGCAGGGGTCAGGCGCCGCGGCTCCTTGCCCAGGTATGCCAGCGTGGCCGCCCGCACCCCTTCGAGATTGCCGCCAAAGGGCGCGTGATGCAGATACAGATCCAGGATCTGCGCCTTGCTCAGCCGCCGCTCAAGCGCCAGCGCCAGCCGAATCTGACGCAGCTTGCCCCGCCATTGGCCGGTGGGGCCATCCTCGATCAGGCGGGCCACCTGCATCGTAAGGGTCGAGCCGCCCGAAACGATGCCGCCACTGCGCAGCGCCTGCCAGCTTGCGCGCAGCATCGCCCGGCCATCCACCCCGTTGTGACTGCGGAATCGCCGGTCCTCGTAGGCCAGCAACATCGCGATGTAGCCGGGGTCCACGCCCTCGGCACTCACTGCCATGCGCCAGCGCCCATCGGCCACGGTAAAGGCGCGCAGCAGGCTGCCATCGCGCGCCAGCACCTGCACCGAGGTTTCCGGGATCAGGCTGGCCGGCATGGGCGTGGCCGCGACCCAGCGATCAAACCCGTCCCGCCCCAGCGCCGCGCCCCAAAGCATGAGCGCGGCCAGCAGCAGCATATGGCCCACGCGAAGCGGCATGGTCTATTCCGTCACGCTGGCCCGGCCCGCCGCCGTGCGGCCGCGCAGTTCGGGGCGATACATGTCCTCGACGCTGGCGGCGGGGTGATGATAGCTGCCGGGGCTGACCGCGCGCATCACATAGCCCAGCCGGAAGGGCCGCGCCCCGTCCCAATCCACCGCCGCAAGGAACCGCTCCTGCCGGAACTCGGCGTGATCGGTGACATCCAGCAGGTCGAACCCATCGAGCGCGCGCAGATCACCCCCGCGCAGCAGGTTGGGGTTGTCGATCTCGAACCCGGCGGGCAGCGGATCATTCACCATCAGCCGCCCACGCCGGTCCTCGAAGGGGGCGACCTCAAGCACCGTGACGATGCGCGTTCCCGCGGGCACCGCATCAAGCTGTACGGGCTGGCCCTCGATCGAATAATGGCTGCGCGTGATGCGGTAGCCGTTGGCCGCCGCCGCTTCGGGCTCGGCGGGAATGCCAAAGCTGGTCAGCGTAAGCATCTGCGGCTGCGTTCCGTCATTGCGGATCTCGATGCTGCCGCCCGCACGTGCCAGCGCACGCGCGTCCACCACTGGCAACACCGGCATGGTCACGGGCGCGCCGCCGATGCTCAGGCCATCAGGTGCGGGCCGGTCAACCAGCGCATGTGCGGCCAGCAGGGTCCAGACCGCCTCTTGCGTGGAAAGCCGCCCCGAGGATGCCGCGGCCACCTGTTGCGCCAGCGCCTCGCGCGGCACCGCCTCGCTGCCGGCCTCGACCGCCAGCGCGAGCAGTCCGGCCGTGTCGCGCAGGCCCGAGCCGTAATCGGCACGCCAGACATTGCCTTCCCGCATGGCCGCATCGACCAGCGCGGCGGCGCGGGCAAACATCGCATCGGCGCGGCGCTGATCGCCGTAAGCCGCAAGCGCCGCGCCCAGTTGCGCCGCCGCGAGGGGGGTGTCGAACGCCTCGGCCCTGGTATCGGCGTAATAGCGCAGATCGCCTATTGCCGCCGCGCCCTCGCGTGCCAGAACCATCAGCGCATAGGCATAGGGCGCCCCGCCCGCGTCGAAATCGGGCGCATAGTTGATGCGGTTGCGCAGGTTATCCAGCGCCATGCGAAACGCGGCCTCGGGCACCGCATGATCGCGCGTTCGCGCCCGGCTCAGGAAATCGGTGACAAAGGCATCAAGCCACAGATCGCCCGATGAGGGCGCCCAAAGCCCGAAACCGCCGCCCGAACCCTGATTGGCCAGCACGTCGCGGATCGCGGCATCAATACGCTCGGCCACGCCCGCCGTATCGGCCAGCCCCATCGCCTGCGCCGTCTGCCCCACATAAAGCAGCGGCATCGCGGCGGCGGCGACCTGTTCGGTGCAGCCGTAAGGGTAGTGATCGAGCATCCGAACCAGCCCGGCCACATCGAACCGCGCCAGCGGCCCAACCGCCACCGTGGCGCTTGCGCTGCCGGGTCGCAGATCGGCAAACAGGTTTTCATCCAGCGTCAGGCCCTCGCCCGGCGCAAGGCTCAGGCGGTTCTGACGCGCCACCTGGGGGTCATTTGCCTGCACCGGCAGCATGAGTGGGCGCGCAAGGGTCTGGCCGTCAGGCGTGGCGATGGAAACGGTGATCTCGTGCAGCCCCGGCTCCTGCGCGGTGATCGGAACCGACAGGCGCGCGCGGCCGCCCTCGGGCAGGTCCACACTGTCAGGCGCGGCACCCAGCGTCACACCCGGCGGCGCGGCCAGATCCAGCGCCACGGTCCCGCCGGGGCCGGTGGCATGGGTCAGTTCCAGCAACAGGCGGCTTTCATCGCCCGGCGCCATGAAACGCGGCAGACTGGCGCTGACCACCACCGGATCGCGCACCAGCAGATCGGCCTCGGCCTGCCCCACGCCGCCTTGCGACCAGACAACCGCCATCAGCCGCACGGTGCCGTTGAAGGCAGGCAGGTCCATCTGCGCGCGGGCATAGCCGTCGTCATCGACGCTCAGCGGCCCCGAGAACCAGGCGACAAGCTCTTCGGTCGGCGGCGGGGCATCGCTGCGCGCACTGGCCGCTGCATCCCCGCCCGAGCGCACGGTGCCCATCGCGCCCTGGGTGGCGTCGATCAGCCGGCCATAGATATCGCGCAGCCCCATGCCCAGCTTGCGCTGGCCAAAGTAATGGCCGTCCGGGTCGGGGCTGGCAAAGCCGGTGAGGTTGAGGATGCCAAGATCCACGGCGGCAATGGTCGCATGGGCGGTTTCGTCCGGCGCGATGCCATCGACCCTGAGCGCAATGTCGAGCGGCGCGCGTGGCTCGGCCTCGGGCGGCATGTCGAAACGCGCCGCCAGCCGGCGCGCGCCGGGATCGACCGCGGCATGGGCCAGCCCCAGCGCGCGGGCCGGGTTGCGCTCGCCCGCCTCCGACATCGGCCGCAGAACCGTGGCGCTGACATAGGCCCCCGCGCCCCATTCATCGGTGACGGCAAGCGGCACGATGTTTTCGCCCTCCTCCACCTCGATCACCTGCATGTCGATCAGCCGGTTCGACATGACCGAGACCAGCGCGGTGCCGGCATGGCGCGGCACCAGCCGCAATTGTGCGGTGTCGCCGGGGGTATAATCGGCCCGGTCCAGCGACAGTTCCAGCATGTCGGGGGTGTCCACCGTGTCACCGGCGGCATACCAGCCCGCGTTGAACGCCGTCGAGGCCGCCGCATAGGGGCCATCGAGCCGCTCGATGCGCAGCTCGTGGCGGCCCCAGCCGACAGGTGCTGCGATCTGCGCCGGACCGCTGCCATCAAGCGTGACCTCGCCGCTGGCGATGCGTTCGCGCCGCGTTACCGGCTCCCAGTTCCATTGGCCGTAAAGCTGATACCACTGATAGCGCGTCTCGACGCGGTTGATCGTCCAGCTCAGGCGTGCGGGCGCGGGCGCGCCTTCCGCCCCCACCGCGACGACCTGAAACCGCGCCTCGTCCCCCTCAGGCACCACATCATCGAACAGCGGGCGAATGCCCAGAACCGGGGCCTCGGGCGTCAACGGATGCGTCAGCCGCCGCTCCACCGGGCGGCCCGACCCCTCGGACAGGCGCAGCGCCAGCACCATTTCCAGCGGGCGCGCCGGATCGGCTATGTCGGGCAAGGGCAAAAGCAGGCTTGCACGGCCGGAATCATCGGTGCGCTCGCCAAAGGGCAGGCTCTCGGATACCGGGCGGAAGGGGTCGTCATGCTGGCCAAAACGAAAGCCGGGAAAGCCCGCCAGCGCCTCGGCCGCGCGCAGCGTCACCGCGCCCTCAATGGGCAGATCGGCGGCATCGGCACCGAACAGATACCGCGCCTCGATGGACAGTTGCGGGCTGTCGCCCAGCCGGATCGGCCCCTCAGGCAGCGACAGGTCGAAATCGATGCGCTCGGGCAGGAAATCCTCGACCAGCAGGCCATGACTGGCCAGCGGGCGGTCGGGGTCGTCGGAGAACAGCTCGAGCCGCCACATCCCGCGCGGGGCCGAACCGGCCAGATCGAATGCGGCGGTGTGGCCGCCTGCACCTGCCTCATCAGTGCGGCTGCGGGCATATTCCACCCCGTCGGGGCGAATCAGACGCGCGGTCAGCGGCAACCCTTCGATTGCATCGGTCTGGCTGTCACGGGCCAGTGCGGTCAGATGCACAGTCTCGCCCGCGCGATAGGCGCCGCGATCGGTGGTCAGGAACACATCGACCGCCGGCGCAGGCTCGCGCCCCTCCACCCCGCGATCCGACAGGTCGAACTCCGGATCGGTGAGCGACAGAAACGCCATGTCGGCGCCATCGGCATCGCTGACAGTCAGCAGCGCAGGCGCCGCCCCGCCGGTGCCGCGCGTCAGGGCGGGCGCAAACATCGCGTAGCCGCGTGCGTCGGTCTCTGCTTCGCCAAGCACCGCATTGGAGCGCGCAATCAGCCGCACCACCGCGCCGGGCTTGGCGCCCGCGTCCGTCAGGCTGCGCACCACCACATGCAGCCCGTCCACACCCTGCATCGAACTCAGCCCAAGATCGCTGACCACGAACCACTGGGTGGCAGCCGGCGTATCCCACCGATCAGCGCCGGGAACCGCAGCCTCGAGCGTGTAGATTCCCGGCTCCAGCGCCCCGGCCATCTCGGCCAGCGGCAGACGGCCCAGCATGTCGCGGTTCAGTTCGGTGGGCAGCTCGGCACTGCCGCGCCAGACCTCCTGGGTCATATCCTCCGACAGCATGTCCTGCTGCCAGGGCGACAGCGGCCGGGCAAAGACCTCTTCCTGCATCGCGCGCACGAGGTTGCGGTCGCTGACCTGGCGCAGCACCAGATCAAGCGCGCCGGTGTTCACCGTCTCGACCGGCAGCGCCATCTCGCCGCCGGCGGGCAACACATAGGCGCGACCCGGAAACCGCACCAGCGGCGCGCGGTCGCGCACATAGACGTTCAGCGTGACGGGCCGGGCCAGCACCTCGCCCGACTCCGCCGGCAGCCCCGCACGCAACGTCAGGGTGTAGCGCTGGCCATGCTGCACCCCGTCGATGCAAAGCTGGCGGTCCTCGGCCTCGATGGCGAGGCCCTGCGCCGCCATCTGAACGTAAGGCGCATAATCCACGCCGCCGGGCACCAATTCCTCGGAGAAAATCGCGCAGATGCGCGGCTGGGCAAGCTGGTTCTCGACCTGGTGGTCGATCACCCGGAAGCCATACTTGCCGATCGCCTCGTCCAGCATCGCGGCCACGTCGTCGCGCGGCTGCAGCGATTGCGCCAGCCGCAGCGCCGGGATCATGTCGCGCCCGCGCCCGTTCTGCTCCAGCGCCTCGGCCATGAAGGCGGCTATGCTGGCGCGCAGCGCAGGGCTCTCGGCCCGCAAGTAACCGTTCACCGCCGCCAGAAAGGCCCGGTTGCGATAATCGCGCCGGGTGGCGAAATTCGGGCTCTCGTTGTCGAGCAGCGCCCGGCCATAGTCCAGCCAAGTATCGGCGGCATCGGAGATGTTCAGCGCCGCGCCAAAATGATTGGCCGCGCGAACATGGTTGCCCGCGGCCCGCGCGCGCCGTGCCTCGTCCAGCAGGTCACTCTCGGCCCAGGTGCCGGTGGGGTGGCGCGCCGCAAGCCCTTCGGCCTGATCGCGCGCATTGGCGATGTCACGCTCGGGCAGAAACTCCAGTTCCTCGCGCCGGTCGGGGGCCTGCGCCAGAACGCGCGCATCGGTGTCGCGCACCCAGGCTGAAATCGCACCCTCATAAGGCTCTATGCGCCCAGCGTCGGACTTGGGAAAACAGGCGCTGGTGCGGCTGTTGAAAGTGAACGCCCGACAATCGGGATCGGTCAGGCAGGCCCGCTGGCAGCCCGGCAGCGTCATGTCGAAAAGCTGTGCGAGATCGGCGCCATAGAAATCGGTGTCATGGGCGATGACCAGCCGGCGTTCGGGCACCGGCCCGTCCTGCGCCACCAGGGTGAATGGCATCAAAAGGCCCAGCGCAATTACTGAAAGAAAGGCGCGCATCTCACTGTCTCCCGCGGCTGAAAATATACGAAAGCCTGACACGCCGACCTGAAAGCGCGCAAGGATTCCTTGCCTCACCGTCCTGAAAATGCCTGTGACCCGCGCGTGTGCCAGTATTAGCAAAGCCTTCACTCCCTGTTGGCAGGCTTTCCCCGGCCCGCCGCCCGGCCGGCCGCACAGGCAGGAGAGCGCGATGAACTGGGCAGACAGGCTGGCAAAGGAGCGGCGCGCGCGCCTCGCGGCCGAGCGGCTGCTTGAACAGAAGCAGCGCGAACTGCTCGCCGCACACCAGCAGCTCGAAATCCACGCACGATCGCTGTCGGAACAGATCGTGGAGCAGCGGCAGGTGGTGAAATCCGCCCTGTCGGAGGCCGAGCAGATCAAGGGCAAACATAACCAGGTTCTGCGCGATCTCGAGGCGGCCCACACCGCCGCCGTGATGGCCGAACGGCGGCTGTGGGATTCGATCGAGACCTTTCGCGACGGTTTCGCGGTATTCGATCACACCATGCAGCTGGTGGGGGCAAACCGGGCATTCCTGTTGCTCTTTCGGGGCATCGGCGAGGTCGCGCCCGGCATCCACTATGAAAGGATCATCGAAATCTGCGCCGCGCAGGGGCTGATCGATCTGGGCGATGAGCCCGCCGCGACCTGGGCCGCACGGATGCGCGCACGCCTCGACGCCCCCGAAATCCCGCCCGAAACCCTGCGTCTGACCAGCGGCCACTGGATCAGGCTGATCGACCGGCGCGCGCAGGACGGCGATCTTGTCTGCCTCGCGCTCGACATCACCGATACCGTCGCGCATGAGGCCGAAATGGCCGAAGCCCGCGAACGGGCCGAGGCCGCAAACCGCGCCAAGTCGGCCTTTCTGGCCAATATGAGCCACGAAATTCGGACACCGATGAACGGCATCGTCGGCATGGCCGAGATGCTGGCGGATTCTACCCTCGATGAGGAACAGCGGCTCTATGTCGAAACCATCCGAAGCTCGGGCGAGGCCCTGTTGCGGATCATCAACGATGTGCTCGATTTCTCCAGGATCGAGGCCACCCGCCTGACCCTGCGCTCCGAACCCTGCGACCTGGAGCGCTGTATTCACGAGGTTCTGGCGCTGCTTCAGCCCGAGGCCGCGAACCGGGGCATCGCGCTCGAGGTCGATTTCGACCTGTTTCTGCCCACGCGCTATCTGGTCGACCCGGTGCGCATCCGGCAGGTGCTGACAAACCTGGTCGGCAATGCCGTCAAGTTCACCAGCGCGGGCCATGTGCGGATCGGCGTGACCGGCATCGAGCAGGAAGCCGACCTCTGGGATCTGCGCATCACCGTCAGCGATACCGGCATCGGCATCGACGCCGATCAGATCGAACATGTCTTCGGCGAATTCAACCAGGCCGACGACCAATCGAACCGCCGGTTTGAGGGCACGGGCCTGGGCCTTGCGATCACCCGGCAGATTGTCTTGCTCATGGGTGGCGAGATCTGGGCCGATTCGGCGCCCGGCAAGGGCAGCTGCTTTGCCTTCCGGCTGCACCTGCCGATGGCCGAGCCGCCGCTGGGCGATCTTGTCCCGCACGCCTTGCGCCGCGTCGCGCTGCTGGACGAGCAGCTTTTCACCCGCGCGCTGGTGCAGCGCCAGCTGGAAGGCTTTGGCCTGGAAGTAAGGCCTTGCGCCACCGAAACCGAACTCTTCGACGCAATCGCAGCCGATCCGAGCATCGAGGCCGCGCTGATTCGACAGCCCGATCCGATAGAAGCGCGCAACATCACGCCGGCGTGGCGGCTGCCCGGCACGCAATCTTCGCCCCCTGAAACCACCCTTGCGCAACTTCGCGCGCGGGGCTGGGGTGGGCCGGTCATCCGGCTGAGCAACCGCGACGACGACGCAGAAGGTTACGCCGCCACCCTCGCCGCGCCACCGCTGCGGCGCGCATTGTTTCACGCGCTTGCCTCGCTGGGCGGCACCTCCCGGCGCCCCGAGGATACACCTTCGAAACATGTGCCCCCGCCTGACGGCCAGGCCCGCCCCATGCGCCTGCTCTCGGCCGAAGACAACCGCACCAACCAGCTTGTGCTGGCCAAGATGATCAAGCATCTCGACATCGACCTGACCTTTGCCAATAACGGGCAGGAGGCCGTCGAACTCTTCGGGAAACAGCGGCCCGACATGATCTTCATGGATATTTCCATGCCCGGCATGGACGGGCGCGAGGCCACGCGCCGCATTCGCCAGATGGAAGCCGCGGCAAACGCCCCGCCCGTGCCGATCATCGCGCTGACAGCCCATGCGCGCGACGGCGACGATGGCGGGATACTGGATGCGGGCATGGATGGCTGCATTCCCAAACCTCTGCGCCGCGCCGCGCTGACCGATTGCATCCTGGCGCACGCCCCGCGCGGCCTCCGCCCGCCGCTGCGCGATGACGAACACGCCCGCTCCGGCCACACCAAAAACCCCCCGCACGAAGCCGCGACACCGTAAGCCCCGCCTCTGCCGCAAGCGCCGCCCGGCCCCATGGCACCGGCTCCCCTGGCAAAGGCGCGGCCAAAGCAACTGGTTTTTCCGCTGTCACTGTGCCACATCACGGTGGGCAGAACCGCAGGCGGCAATATCGGCATGACACGTCACATACTTTTCGTCACCGGCACCCGCGCCGATTTCGGCAAGCTCGAGCCGCTCGCGCTGGCGGCGCGCGACGCGGGCTTTCGCGTGGGCTTTTTCGTGACCGGAATGCACATGCTGCGCGAATACGGGCTGACCAAGCTCGAGGTGCAGCGCCTGAAAGGGATCGAGGTTGCCGAGTATCTCAATCAGCGCGTCGGTGATCCGCAGGATGTGATCTTCGCCAAGACAGTCACCGGGTTCTCCGACTTCATCCGCAACGAAACCCCCAACCTGATCGTGGTGCATGGCGACCGGGTCGAGGCCATGGCCACCGCCCTTGTCGCCGCCACCAACTACATCCGCTGCGCCCATGTGGAGGGGGGCGAGGTCTCGGGCACGATCGACGAGGTCTTTCGCCACTGCAACACCAAGCTGGCCGCCTGCCACCTGGTCAGTTCGGAGGCCGCGCGCGCCCGCGTCCTGGCGCTGGGCGAGGCGCCCGAAACCGTGCATGTCATCGGCTCACCCGAGCTTGACAGCCATGACCGGCCCTCGGGCATCACGCTTGATGCCGTGCGCAAGCGCTACGAGGTCCCGTTCGACGAATATGGCATCGCCATCTTCCATTCGGTCACGTCCGAGGTTGAGACCATTGGCCAACAGGCGCAGGCGCTGTTCGATGCACTGGCCGCGTCGGGGCGCAACTTCGTTGTGATCCACCCCAATAACGACCCCGGCTCGGACGCGATCATGCAGGTGCTGCGCGGGCTGCCGCGCGAACGCTTCCGCTGCCTGCCCTCGATGCGCTTCAGCTATTTCTCGGAACTTCTGCGCAATGCCGCGGTGATCGTCGGCAATTCCTCGACCGGGGTGCGCGAGGCGCCGTTTCTGGGCATTCCCAGCCTCGATATCGGCACGCGCCAGACCAATCGCGGCAGCGCACCGTCGCTGTTTTCGGCGCGGGCCAGTGACCACGCCGTCATCTCGGGGTTTCTGCAACAGGAATGGGGCCGGCGCTACCCCCGCGACACCCGCTTCGGGAAGGGCAATGCGGCCCGCGCCTTTGTCGATATCCTGCGCGGCGATGCGCTCTGGAGCCTGCCGCTTCAGAAACGCTTCAACGATCTGCCCGCGGGCTGACCCCACAAGCCGCCCCCGTGCGGCCATACTCGTGTCAGATTCCCCTGCCAGATCGGGCAGGCCCCGGCAGCCCGTTTTGACAGCAAAGGCCCTTCGGGGCAGGATGCAAGAATTGAACAAAGCCCGAAAGAGCATGGCAGAGAACCCCACGCCCGAAAGCACCCCCCAAGGCCCGCGCCACGTGCTGGTCGCCACCATGAAGAACGAAGGCCCCTTCATCCTTGAATGGGTGGCCTATCACCGACTGATCGGTTTTGACGAGATCATCATCTTCGCCAATGATTGCACCGATGGCAGCGACCGGCTGCTTGCTGCGCTCGATGCCGCCGGGCTGATCCGCTATTTCGACAATACCCCCACGCCCGAGGGCCTGCCAGCCGACCCGCAAAACCGCGCCTATCGACGCGCCTTCGAAATGGAGGCCGTGCGCAATGCCGAATGGATCATGGTTCTGGATGCTGACGAATTCTTCAATATTCACGCAGGCCGCGGCCATCTCGATGACCTGTTCGCCGCCCTGCCTGACGATGCGGATGCTTTCGGGCCAACCTGGCGGATCTTCGGCAATGGCGGGATCACCCGGTTCGAGGATGCGCCCGTCATCACCCGCTTTACCCGCGCGGCCCCGCGCGAACTCCCCGTCAGCTTCAACCATTACGGGCTGAAAACCATGTTCCGCCCCGGCCCGGTGCATCGGTTGGGCATCCACCGTCCGCATTTCAAGGGCCATTACAAACGCCCCGACACCCCGCTTAAATGGCTCAACGGCTCGGGCGAGGATGTGACCGAACACTTCCGTGTCCGCGGCTGGTCTGCCTCAGCGGCGACTGTCGGCTATGATCTGGCCGAGGTCAATCACTACATGATCAAGTCCAGCGAGGTCTTCCTGATGAAACGCTGGCGCGGCACGGCCAACAGCAGCGATCCGGATCGCATCAATTTCGACTATTTCGACCAGTTCAATTCAAACCACGAGGCCGAATCCTCGATAACCCGCTGGGCCGGCCCCCTTAGCCAGCGCATCGCGGAAATTCGCGCCACGCATCCCGAGGTCGCGGCCCGCCACGATGCCTGCGTGACCTTCTTCAATGACCGGATCGCAACCCTGCGCACCACATTGGAAAAGGCAGACCCCGAAGCCGCCGCGCGGCTGTTCGACACTGCCCGCCAAGGCGACACGATTGCCGCGCAGGAAAACTGGCTTGCCGGGAAACGCGCGGCCAGGCCCCCGCAGCCAGAGCCAAAACCCGCCCAGACACCCGACACCGAGGGTACCGGCGAAGACACCGATATCACCGAAAGCGCTGCGCCCGCCGAACAACCGCAATGGCTGGCAGATCTGCGCCAGTCGCCCTTTCGCCGGGGTTTTTACCACTCCGACGAGAAATTCGCCGCCGTATTCGCAAGGCGCAGCGATGCGCAACTGGTCATCAGCTTCGACAACCTCTCCTCCGTGCGCGACCCGTCGCTTGCGCGCGGGCCCTGGGGGTATGAATTCATCCGCAAGCTGGGGCATTCACACCTGGGCATCATGTCGTTCGAGGCCAACTGGTTTCGCGACCCTGCGCTGTTCGCCTATCTGGAGAAGCTGCGCGATGACGGGTTTTTCGCAGGTTTCGGGCGCGTCGCCCTTATGGGCACCTCGATGGGCGCCTATGCGGCGGCGGCCTTTGCCGCGCTGGCACCGGGGGCCACGGTAATCGCCCTGTCGCCACAGTCCACGCTCGATTCGCGCCTCGTTCCCTGGGAGCGCCGCTTCCGCAGCGGCCAGAAGCAGGACTGGACAGGCCCCTACGCCGATGCCCCGCAACAGGTCACCACGGCCGAGCGCGTCTACCTGTTCCACGACCCCCGCTTCGCGCCCGACCGCCGCCATGCGCAACGCTTCAGCGGCCCCAACATCAGCTTCATGCATACCCGTCACAGCGGGCACAAAAGCGCGCTTTTCCTGCGCCGCGCGGGCATCCTCAGCCGCGTTGTCGAACAGGCCATCGCCGGCACGCTGACCCCGGCCGCGTTCTACACCCTCTACCGCGAGGGGCGCAGCCTGCCCTGGTATCTCAACAGCCTGACCGAAAAGGTCATGGAACATGGCCGCCCCGATCTTGTCATGCGGGCGCTGCGCCATATCGAAACGCAGGGGCGGGCGCCGATGGCCGCGTCGATCGCGCGCCGGCTCGACCTGGCAGTCTAGCGCACCCGCTGCCGTGCGCGGCGGCGGCGCCACGGCAGCACCAGCCAGACATGGCCCAGCCAGGCCAGCACGGCCCCGGCAAAGGCCCCCAACGTGTTGGCGATGAAATCGCCCCATTCGGCGTGGCGGCCCACATGCGGCTGGATCAGTTCGATCGCACCGCCAAGCAGGATGGCACCGGGCAGCAGCCACCGGCCATTCCGCGGCCGCACCAGAACCGCGGGGAACACCACCGCGAAGAACCCGAGAAAATGAAACAGCTTGTCCGCCCCCCGCGGGGTGCGCGGCATGGCCTCACCCGGCGTGAGCGTCCCCGCAAGCACAAGCATCGTCATCACACCAGTGAGCAGCAGGGCAAAACGGTGAAGGTGAACATAGCGCATTCGGCATCCCCTAACGGCAAGGGTCACCGCTGTCATCCCCGCAAGTGCAGCGCGTTGCCAGTTCCCCGCAAAACTGACAGAACACCTTCAGAACGCCGCGCAACCTGTTTTTCTTCTTGGCAAAAGTATCCCCGCCGGAGGCTCCCGCAGCCCGATGCCGGGCCGAGGATGCCCTGCACCAGGCGCCTGCGCAGGGCCTGGGCGGCCCTTTCGTTACACTATTTTATGTCTCTAAATACCTATTTAGAGCCGCTTCAAGACGCTCGGATATCTGCCCCGGGCCGCAGGCAGCCTGGGCCGGGCGGTGTGACACTTTATCGCGACTTCGCCGCCGATGACGGGCGCAACATTCTTGCCCATTCGCACAAGCAGTCGTAACAGTCTTGCAGGAGTTGAGAGGAGGCATCATGCGTTACGCCGATATTCACGCCCGCAGCCTGACCGACCCGAACGGGTTCTGGATGGACCAGGCCGAGGCGATCGACTGGTTCAGGAAACCCTCGAAGGCGCTTTTCGACGAAAACGCCCCCCTCTACGAATGGTTTTCCGACGGCATGGTGAACACCTGCTGGAACGCCGTCGACCGCCATGTCGAGGCCGGCCATGGCGAACGCGTGGCGATCATCCATGACAGCCCCGTCACCCACACCAAACACTGGATCACCTATGCCGAGCTGCGCGACCGCGTGGCCAGCCTGGCCGGCGCTTTGCGTGCCCGCGGCGTCGAAAAGGGCGATCGCGTGGTGATCTACATGCCGATGGTGCCCGAGGCGCTCGAGGCGATGCTGGCTTGCGCCCGGATCGGCGCGGTGCATTCGGTGGTGTTCGGTGGCTTCGCCGCGCCGGAGCTGGCCAAGCGCATCAACGATGCCCGCCCCCGCGCCGTTATCGCGGCCTCTTGCGGGATCGAGCCGGGGCGCGTCGTGCATTACAAGCCGCTGCTGGACGAGGCGATCGAAACCGCCGCCCACAAACCCGATTTCTGCGTGATCTTCCAGCGTGATCAGGAAGTCGCAAAGCTGATCGAGGGCCGCGACCTGGACTGGCACGCCTTCCAGTATGGCGTCACCCCGGCCGAATGCGTACCAGTCGAGGGCAACCACCCCGCCTATATCCTCTATACCAGTGGCACCACCGGCCAGCCCAAGGGCGTGGTGCGCCATACCGGCGGTCATCTGGTGGCGCTGAAATGGACGATGAAGAACATCTACGGCGTCGAGCCTGGCGAGGTCTTCTGGTCGGCCTCGGATGTCGGCTGGGTCGTGGGGCATTCCTATATCTGCTATGCGCCACTGATCCACGGGGCCACCACCATCGTCTTCGAGGGCAAGCCCGTCGGCACCCCCGATGCGGGCACCTTCTGGCGGGTGATCGCCGAGCATGGTGTGGTCAGTTTCTTCACCGCGCCCACGGCCTTCCGGGCGATCAAGCGCGAAGACCCCGAAGGCAGGCATCTAGGAGATCACGACATTTCATCGCTGCGCTGTCTTTTCCTGGCCGGCGAACGCGCCGACCCCGACACCATCGCCTGGGCGCATGAAAAGCTGGAGGTCCCGGTCGTCGATCACTGGTGGCAAACGGAAACCGGCTGGGCCATCGCCGCCAATCCGATGGGTCTGCAGCCGCTACCGGTCAAGCCCGGCTCGCCTTCGGTGCCGATGCCCGGCTATGACGTGCAGGTGCTGGGTGAAGATGGCGCGCCGCTGCCGCAGGGCGAGCTGGGCGCCATCGCCATCCGCCTGCCGCTGCCGCCGGGCACGCTGCCGACGCTCTGGAAGGCCGAAGAGAGGTTTCGCAAATCCTATCTGTCGACCTTCCCCGGTTATTACGAGACAGGTGATGCCGGCTATATCGACAAGGATGGCTATATCTACATCATGGCGCGCACCGACGATGTGATCAACGTGGCCGGCCACCGGCTCTCCACCGGCGCGATGGAAGAAGTGCTGGCCTCGCACCCTGATGTGGGCGAATGCGCGGTAATCGGCATGACCGACCCGCTCAAGGGGCAGGTGCCGCTCGGGTTCTTGTGCCTCAACAACGGGGTAACGCGGGCACCCGAAGACGTGATCGCCGAATGCGTGGCCCTGGTGCGCGAAAAGATCGGCCCCGTGGCCGCCTTCCGGCAGGCGGTAGTGGTCGATCGTCTGCCCAAGACCCGCTCGGGCAAGATCCTGCGCGCGGTCATGACCAAGATCGCTGACGGTCAGCCCTGGACCATGCCTGCCACCATCGACGACCCCGCGATTCTCGATGAGATCGCCGCTGCTCTCAAGGCCATTGGCCGCCCCGGGAACGCCGCTGGCTGAAGGCGTTTGCGGCTTGGATTTTTGTGTTGGCACAGGCGCATAGTTCTGTGTTAACCTGCTCGCGCAATGGTTGTTACAAGTATGCCCTGCCTGCCGCGCCGCGCGTAGTATTGCCGGATCAGGACGGGCAAGGGAGGTGAGCGATCTCCATGGTCAAGGCAACATTCCGTCCCGCGACGGCACCACCTGAATCGCAACGGGGCAGCGGACACGCACCCGATGACGAGGCCCTGCGGGCCATCGCCGCCGAACTGGCCGCCGCGCTGGGCCAGATCGACGCTTCCGATCTCGACCCTGACACATGCGAACGCGTCGAGCGCGCGCTGCTCGCAAGCAAGCAGCTTACGCGGCTTGTGCGCGGCACGCCCGAAGAGACCCCCGCCCCCGCCCCGAAAGCAGCAGCGGGGATGCCTGATCTCGTCGGCTACCGCGTGCTTATCGTTGCCCCGGACGAAGGTGCGCGCGCGCAATTGGGGCAATTCATGGCCGACATGGGCGCGCGCTATGACGCGGCAGAAGACGCAACCGCCGCGCAGGCCCATCTTGGCCGTGAAGTGTTCGACCTCGCCCTCATCGACCCCCGCGACAACATCCGCGAGAGCATCGCGCAAGTCATGGCAGTGCGCAGCGGCGCCGGGCATTCGGGCAGGATACCCGTTCTGGTGCTCGCCGCCCCTGATGACGAATCCGGGCACGAGGCCATGCGCGAGGCTGGTGCCGACATCGTGCTGGAAACTGGCGATACCGCTGCACTCTGGCAGGCCATCAAGCAGCTTGTCGAAAGCTCGGCCCCTGCCGCCGCCCCGGTGCCCGACCGCCTGGTCATCGATGAAGACCGCTATCGCCGGCTGATCGAAATTGCCGGCGAGGATGGCGCCATCGAGTTGCTTGAGCGGCTGCTCGAAGATCTGCGGCAGGTCGAACGCGGGCTTGTTCGCGCACTGGAAGAACCCAATAGCGCCGAAATCCGCACCCAGACACATGTTCTGATCGCGCTGGCGGGTGCGGTCGGGGCAGATGCGCTTCAGAAGCAGGCCGAAACGCTCAACTGCGCGGCCCACCGGCGCGAGCCCGAAGACATGCGATCCCTTGGCGAACAGACCCTTGGCCAGCTTGCCTGGCTCATTCGGTTCATCGCCAGAGAAGGAAAGGCGGCCCGGCAAACGGCATGAACCGGCCTTCCCTCCTTGTTGTCGAGGATACGCCATCCCTGCAAAAGGTCTATCAGGCCATGCTGCGGACAGGCGGCTTTCCTGTCACATGTGAAGATACCGGCGAACGCGGGCTGCGCAGCTTCCGGCAACTTCGGCCGCCTGTCGTTCTGCTCGACCTGAAGCTTCCCGATGGCGACGGGCTGCAAATCCTGTCCCGTATGCTTGAGATACAGCCGCAGACGCGGATCATAGTGATCACCGCAGACAATTCGATCGGCAAGGCTGTCAAGGCGATGCGGGCAGGCGCCTACGAGTTTCTTGTCAAGCCTGTCGATGAATGCCGACTTCTGGGCGCCGTGCGTAACGCGCTCGCATCCGCATCCTCACCCGCCATGGGCGAATACGGCGAAAGCGCCTCTGCGGATAAAATCATCGGCTCATCGCCCGTGATGCGCGAGGTCCATGACAGGATCGCCGCTGCTGCGCGGTCGATGGCAACGGTTTTCATCACCGGCGAAAGCGGCACGGGAAAGGAACTGTTCGCGATGGCCGTGCATCACGCATCGGGGCGCGCGCAGGGGCCATTCGTGCCGCTCAGTTGCGGGGCGATACCTTTGGAGCTTCTGGAATCCGAAATGTTCGGCCACCTCAAGGGCGCGTTCAGCGGTGCCCTGTCTGACAAGCTCGGCGCGGCGGCGGCGGCACAGGGCGGCACGCTGTTTCTCGATGAGATATGCGAGATGGACCCGAGTCTTCAGGTCAAGATGCTGCGGTTCCTGCAAACCGCGATGATCCAGCCGGTGGGGGCGATACGGTCGCGCAAGGTCGATGTCCGGATCATCTGCGCCACAAGCCGCGACCCGTTCGAGGCAATGCGCCAGGGCCGCCTGCGCGAGGATCTCTACTACCGGCTGCATGTGCTGCCGGTCCACATGCCGCCGCTGCGCGCGCGGGGCGACGACGTGATCGAGATTGCCGAAACAATGCTGCGCAAGATGTCCGAAGAGGAAGGGCGCGCCTTTACGGGGCTTGCGCCCGAAGTGGCCGGACTGTTCCAGCGCCTGCCCTGGCCGGGAAACGTGCGGCAGTTGCTGAACGTGCTGCGTCATGTGGTGGTGATGCACGATGGCCCGCTTGTGACGCTGGCAATGCTGCCGGCCGGCCTGCACCGTCTGGACGAGCCCACAGCCACCGGACCCGCGGCCGGACCCGGCCTTGACGGGCTGGTCGGCAAACCCCTGGCCGAGATCGAGCGGCTGGTGATCGAGGAAACCATCGCGCGCGAGGGTGGCTCCGTGCCCCGCGCGGCACGGGTGCTCGATGTTTCGCCCTCGACGCTTTACCGAAAGCGCGAGGCATGGCAGCAACAAGACGACGAATAAGCGTGGCGAAGCACCGGCTCAGATAAACTGTTCACGGATAAGCCGCTCTTCCAGCCCGTGGCCCGGATCGAACAGCAGCCTGTGGCGAATATCCGGCTGCGACTGGATCTCGACTGACACAACACCCGAGACCGACCGGCTGTCGGCATCGGCCATCACCGGCCGCTTGGCCGGGCTGAGCACGTCAAAGCGCACGCGTGCGGTCTTTGGCAGCAACGCCCCGCGCCAGCGGCGCGGGCGAAAGGCCGCCATCGCCGTCAGCGCCAGAACATCCGACCCCACCGGCAGGATCGGGCCGTGGGCGGAATAGTTATAGGCCGTCGATCCCGCCGGGGTGGAGACCAGCGCTCCATCGCAGATCAGCTCCTCCATGCGCACGCGGCCATCGACACTGATCCGCAGGCGCGCCGCCTGCGGCCCGGCGCGCAAGAGTGACACCTCGTTGATCGCCAGCTCCTCGAACACTTCGCCAGTGGCCGTCACCGCACGCATGACCAGCGGGTTGATCACCGTTTCCTCGGCGGCGGCCAGCCGCTCGGCCAGGCCGTCGGCCGAATAGGCATTCATCAGAAAGCCGACCGTGCCGCAATTCATGCCATAGACGGGCTTTCCCAGATTGCGCGTGCCATGCAGGGTTTGCAGCATGAAGCCGTCACCGCCCAGCGCGACGATCACATCCGCCTCCTGTGGCGGCACATTGCCATAACGTGTGGTCAGGCTATCCAGCGCTTCCTGCGCTTCAGGTGTCGAGCTCGCCAGAAACGCGATCTTCATGCCATTCGCCGCCATGCCTTGCCCCCGGTTCCTTTCGCCTTGTCGCCTCTTGCCAGAGCAAACTCAAGGGGCCAGACAGGCCCGCGTCAGGTTTCCGATAGCGGCCGATTGCCCGTCATTGGCGCATCTCTGGCGGCATCAAGCGGCCATCTGGGTATGTTTGGGGGCAATTATGTCGGATTAGGCGCTTCAACGCCCTGTTCTTCTCGGGTAGAGAACCCGGCAACGGCAAACGCTCTTCAGGAGAAGCACATGAACGCCTCCCATCGTGACTCCGGCTTTTTCACCGAACCGCTCGAAACCCGCGATGCCGCGCTTTTCGGCGCCATCCGCAAGGAACTGGGCCGCCAGCGCGACGAGATCGAACTGATCGCGTCGGAAAACATCGTCTCTGCCGCCGTGATGGAGGCGCAGGGTTCGGTGATGACGAACAAATACGCCGAAGGGTATCCGGGCCGGCGTTACTATGGCGGCTGTCAATTTGTGGACATCGCCGAGAACCTCGCGATCGAGCGCGCCTGCGAGTTGTTCGGCGTGAAATTCGCCAATGTGCAGCCCAACTCGGGCAGCCAGGCCAATCAGGGGGTGTTCACAGCGCTGATCAAGCCCGGCGACACGATCCTGGGCATGAACCTGGCCTCGGGCGGGCACCTGACCCATGGCGCAGCGCCCAACCAGTCGGGCAAATGGTTCAACGCCATCCAGTATGGCGTGCGCGAGGACGATCATCTGATCGATTACGACCAGGTCGAGGCGCTGGCAAAGGAACACCAGCCCAAACTGATCATCGCCGGCGGCTCGGCGGTCCCGCGCGAGATCGATTTCGCGCGCTTCCGCGCCATTGCCGATGCGGTGGGCGCGTATCTGCTGGTCGACATGGCACATTTTGCGGGGCTGGTGGCGGGCGGGGCGCATCCCTCGCCCTTCCCACACGCGCATGTCGCCACCACCACTACCCACAAGACCCTGCGCGGCCCGCGGGGCGGCATGATCCTGACCAATGACGAAACCATCGCCAAGAAGGTCAATTCGGCAATCTTCCCCGGCATTCAGGGCGGGCCGCTGATGCATGTGATCGCGGCCAAGGCCGTGGCCTTCGGCGAGGCGCTGCGCCCCGAGTTCCGCGACTATGCGGCGCAAGTGGTGAAGAACGCGCGCGCACTGGCCGATCAGCTGCAAAAGGGCGGGCTGGATATCGTCACCGGCGGCACCGACACCCATGTGATGCTGGTGGACCTGCGACCCAAGGGCGTGAAGGGCAACGCCACCGAAAAGGCGCTGGGCCGCGCGCACATCACCTGCAACAAGAACGGCATTCCCTTCGACCCCGAAAAGCCGATGGTCACCAGCGGCGTGCGCCTTGGCACTCCGGCTGGCACCACCCGCGGCTTTGGCGAGCCCGAGTTCCGCCAGATCGCCGACTGGATCGTCGAGGTTGTCGATGGCCTTGCCGCCAATGGCGAGGAGGGCAACACAGCCATCGAGGAAAAGGTGCGCGGCGAGGTCATGGAGCTTTGCGGCCGCTTCCCCATCTATCCGGGGCTTTGAGCCGCCCGCGATACCGCGACACATCCGGAACGGGCACCGCCCCGCCCCCACGGGGCGGGCGGTGGCAACGGCCCTCAGATCAGCCCGCGCCAGCGCAGGAAGGCCAGAAGCAGAATTGCCAGAAGCGCCAGATTTACGGCAATGCGTCCCATCCCGGCAAGGATTATCGCGCGCAGGCGGCGCTGGCCCCGCAACCCGTTCAGGTAGACCACGCAGCAATCATAAGCCTCGGCCACGCGCTGGTGATCGACACCAAGATAAGCTTGTGTATCGGTCGCGGCATCGGCGCTGTCGGCCAGAAACTCGGCCTCGCGCCAGACATGGCGCGGCAGCACGCGGCGGCCGCGCTTCAGTTTCGCGCGCAGGCCATTACCGCGCAGGCGCAGCCGCTCTTCCAGCAACTCCGCCACCCGGTTGGCCATCTGCTGAATGCTTGCCTGCCCCATCGCACTCGTCCACTGTCGCGACACGACGATAACGCGGCTGCCGCCACCGTGCCAGCGCTATTGAGCGCCCCGGCCTGCGTCCAGGAGAAACAATGCTCAACGTGATCGAAACCGGCAAAACCGGATCCAACCCGCCCTTGCTGATCGTCCACGGCCTGTTCGGCTCGGCCCGCAACTGGGGCGCCATTGCCAAACGCATGTCCGACCGCGGCGAGGTCTGGGCCGTCGATATGCGCAATCACGGCCAAAGCCCCTGGACGCAAACCCACAGCTACGAGGAAATGGCCGCCGACCTGGCCGAGGTGATCGAGGCTCGGAACCCCGGCGGGCCGGTCGATGTGGTGGGCCATTCGATGGGCGGCAAGGCCGCGATGGTGCTGGCGCTTACCTGGCCCGATTTGGTGCGGCGGATGGTCGTGGCCGATATTGCCCCGGTGGCCTACAGCCACAGCCACGCGGGCCTGATTGCCGCCATGCGCGGGCTCGACCTGGCCGGGCTGGACAGCCGCACTGAGGCTGATCGCCGCCTCGCGGGCGATATCGACACCCCCGGCGTGCGGGCCTTCCTGCTGCAATCGCTTGATCTGCGCACCGACCCGCCACGCTGGCGGCTCAATCTGGATGTGCTCGAGGCCGAGATGCCGCGCATTCTGGGCTGGCCCGAGGTGCAGGGACAGTTCGACGCGCCAGTGCTGTTTCTGTCCGGCGCGCTTTCGGATTATGTGCGCCCCGAGCACCGCGACACCATCAAGGCGCTGTTCCCCGCCGCGCGCTTTGCCAAGATCCCCGAGGCCGGGCATTGGCTGCACGCTGAAGCGCCGCGCGCATTCGAGAAAACCCTGCGCGTCTTTCTTGACTGAAACAATCCTCAATCCGGCGTGACGTCACCACGGCGTGACTTGCCGGGTATCGCCCTCTTGCGGCAGGCTTAACGCAAATGGAGGTGACAGTCATGAAGCTTTGCATGCACACGGTCCGGATCGCCCTGCTGGCAGCGGCAATCCTGCTTGGTCATACCCTGCGTGACGGCGGCGAGACGCTCAGCCTTGCGGGCATGATTCCCCTGCTTGAGGCTCCGTTGCAGCTTGAGATCAATCTCCAGCGCCTTGGCTGACGTTCCGCGCACAGAATGCTGAAAACGAAACGCGCCCGGCAGCCAAGGCCGCCGGGCGCATTCAGTGTTTCCGCCTGTCAGTGCCGCGCCGTCAGCGCCCGCGCCCCACATCGCAGGCCGCCATAGCCGCCATGTTCAGGATGTCGTTCGCGGTGGAGCCGATCGACAGGATCTGGATCGATTTCGGCACGCCCGTCAGGATCGGCCCGATCACGGTAGCCCCGGCCATTTCCTGCATCAACTTGACCGAGATCGAAGCCGAATGCCGCGCCGGCACCACCAGCACATTGGCCGGGCCGGTCAGGCGACTGAACGGGTAATGCGCCGCCGCCTTCGAATTCAGTGCGACATCGACGGTCATCTCGCCCTCGTATTCGAAATCGACCTTGCGCTTGTCCAGAACCTTTGGAGCGAGGTGCATCTTTTCGGAACGCTCCGAGATCGGATAGCCGAAGGTCGAGAAGCTGACAAAAGCCACGCGCGGCTCCAGCCCCAGGTGCCGGGCGACGCCCGCCGCTTGGGTGGCGATATCGGCCAGGTCGTTCTCGTCTGGCCATTCGTGCACCAATGTGTCGGCCACCAGGACAATCCGGCCATTGTGCAACAGGGCCGTCACACCCACCGCCCCGTCAGAGGCCTGCGCGTCGAACACATGATTGATCCGGCCCAGCGCATAGGCGGCCTTGCGCGTGGCGCCCGTGACCAGCGCATCGCCATGCCCGTGGGCCAGCATCAGCGCGGCGAACACATGCCGGTCGCGCGCCGCCAGCCGGTGCACATCCTGCCGGTCGTGCCCCTTGCGCTGCAGCCGTTCATAGAGAAATTCCTTGTAGGTCTCCAGGTGCCGGGTGTTGGCGGCATTGACGATCTCGAGTTCATTCAGCGCGTCGCCCAGCCCCTCGGCCTCCAGCTTGGCCTTGACGTCGTCACTGCGGCCCACGACCAGCGCCTTGCCGAAACCGTTGCGCTGATAGGCCACCGCGGCGCGCAGCACGCGGATATCATCGCCCTCGGCAAAGACCATCCGCGCCTGGGCATGGCGGGCACGCGCGTGGATGTTCTGCAAGATTCCCGCCGTCGGGTCGAGCCGCGCCTTCAGCGCCAGTTCATAGGCGTTCATGTCGATGATCGGGCGCCGCGCCACGCCGGTATCCATGCCCGCCTTGGCCACAGCCGGCGGCACCCGGTGGATCAGCCGCGGATCAAACGGCGCCGGGATGATGTAATCGCGCCCGAAGCTCAGCTTGCGCCCGTACGCCACGGCAACCTCGTCGGGCACATCCTCGCGGGCGAGCGCGGCCAACGCCTCGGCGCAGGCGATCTTCATCTCTTCGTTGATGGCGCGCGCATGGATATCGAGCGCCCCGCGGAAGAGATAGGGAAAGCCCAGCACGTTATTGACCTGGTTGGGATAATCCGAACGTCCCGTGGCCACGATCGCATCAGGGCGAACCTCCTGCGCCTCTTCCGGGGTGATCTCGGGGTCGGGGTTGGCCATGGCGAAAATCACCGGATCCTTGGCCATGGAGGCCACCATCTCGGCCGTCACCGCCCCCTTGGCCGACACGCCCAGGAAAATATCCGCGCCCTTCATCGCATCTTCTAGGGTGCGCGCATCGGTCTTCGCCGCATGGGCCGATTTCCACTGGTTCATGCCGTCCTTGCGGCCCTGATAGATCACGCCCTTGGTATCGCACATGATGCAGCTGTCATGCGGCACACCCATGGCCTTGATCAGCTCGAGGCAGGCGATGCCCGCCGCCCCGGCCCCGTTGAGCACGACCTTGCAATCCTTCAGCTTCTTGCCGGTCAGCTCCATCGTGTTGATCAGCCCCGCCGCGCAGATCACCGCCGTGCCATGCTGGTCGTCATGGAAGACGGGGATATCCATCGCCTCCTTGAGCCGCTGTTCGATGATGAAACATTCGGGCGCCTTGATGTCTTCGAGGTTGATCCCGCCAAAGCTTGGCCCCATCAGCCGCACCGCCTCGATGAAGGCCTCGGGGTCTTCTGTATCCAGTTCGATGTCGATGGCGTTGATATCGGCAAAGCGCTTGAACAGCACGGCCTTGCCTTCCATCACCGGCTTTGCCGCCAGCGCGCCCAGATTGCCCAGGCCCAGAATGGCTGTGCCATTGGTGATCACGGCCACCATGTTGCCCTTGGTGGTGTAATCATAAGCCGTTTCGGGATTGGCGGCGATCGCCTCGACCGGCACGGCGACGCCGGGCGAATAGGCCAGGCTCAGCTCGCGCTGGGTGGTCATCGGCTTGGAGGCGACAACGTCAAGTTTGCCCGGATAGGGCAGCTGGTGATAGGCAAGCGCCTCTTCGGCAGTCAAACGGGTGCGGCTCATTGAATACTCCTCCT
>NZ_QNVJ01000010.1 GCF_003350345.1 Alkalilacustris brevis | reverse complement strand
CAGCACCCAGACCGACCTGCGCGCACCCTCCGACCCCGGCATGTACGAGCTGCGCTACATCCTCGACGAGGGCCGGCGCACCCTGGCCAGCCAGATGATCGAGATCACCCGCGTTGAGGTCGATGTAACGGGGCCTGATACCGTGCGGGTGGGCGATACGATGCGCGTGGAATGGTCCGACCGGATCCATGCCCGCGACATGATCGCCATTGTGCCCATGGGCGCGGAGGAAGGCGAGCGCGGCGACTGGGCGCGTATAGGTGGCTCGGCCATGCAGCGCGATTTCGACGCCCCGGAGGAAACCGGAATGTATGAAGCCCGCTACATCCTCGACGAAGGGCGTGTCACGCTTGGCAGCCATATTTTCGAAGTTGTCGATGCGATGGCCGCGGTGGGCGACGGTGTCATGCTGACCGTGCCCGAGGCTGCATCGCCGGGCGAGACGATCACCGTCACCTGGAGCGGCGGAACGGATGGCGCCAATCAGCGCATCGCGCTCGCGCGCTCGGATCAGGCGCTGTTCACCTGGATCGCCGCCCAGCCGATCGAGGAACTCAGCGAGATCACCTTCACCCTGCCCAATGAGGCGGGCTTCTACGAAGTGCGCTTCCTCGACCTGAGCCAGCAGGAAGTCCTCAGCCGTGCCCGGATCGAGGTGCGCTGACCCTCGTTGCGCCAGACCGGCACGCGCTTTGCACACAGCAAGGCGCGTGCCGGTGTGACCCTCGCCGCGGCCATGCCACCCTTCCTGCGGCGCGGCCGGCGGGCCCGAGTGGTGCGAAAAATGAACTCCGGCTCATGGGCAGAATTCTCTCCGTGGGGCAAGATCAGGGCCGCGCCGGCATTCATGGGCTTCAGCCTCGCCGCCCATCATGTCGGGGCCTTCCGATGAAACAGAAGCCCGTCGCCGCCGGATTGCCGCGACCGGACCATCCAGCAGTGCGCCCCACAGAGAGGCCGCCTCAAGGCTGGAAATCGCCTTGGAAACAGGCGCCTTTCGCTGCCATTCTGCGCAGGTGGAAAGGACGCAGCCGATGCAGACCATACTGAAGATCGCCGCAGTTCTGGCCGGGGGATATGCACTGATCGTCGCTGTTCTGGCCCTTTCGCAGACAGCGCTGCTATTTCCCCGCTGGGCGGTGGGGCCATCGCCGCAAATGCCGCAGGGCACCGTGCCGCTGCGGCTCGAACGCCCCGATGGCATCGAATTGCACGGGTATCTGCTGCCTGGAAGCGGCGATGGCGATGGCCCGCCGCTTCTGGGTTTCGGCGGCAATGCCTGGAACGCGGCGGATATGGCGCTGTTCCTCCACAGGGTATTTCCCGAGCATGACGTTGTCGCCTTTCATTACCGTGGCTACCGGCCCAGCACCGGCCGCCCCTCGGCCCGCGGGCTGAAAGACGATGCGCTGGCCATCCACGACCACTTGCTGGAACACGCCGGCTGGAACGAAGCACCGGTGGCCGTGGGCTTCAGCATCGGTGCCGGCCCCGCCGCGCACCTGGCCGCGCATCGCCCGCTACGGGGGCTGATCCTTGTCACGCCCTTCGATTCACTGACAGAACTGGCGCGGGAGCTTTACCCCTGGCTGCCTGTGGCCGCCCTGCTGCAGCACCGGATGGAGCCAGCCGCCACGCTGAAAGAAACCCGCAGCCCCGTTGCCATCATCGCGGCGGAACGCGACGAGGTCATCCCCGCGGCCCGGACCGAAGCCTTGCGCGAGGCATTGGCACACAGCACGCCCGGCATCGTCTTCGATCACACCTTGCCGGCGGGCCACAACGATCTTTACGCCCGCTCCGATATTGGCACGGCCCTGGCCGCCGCGATGGCGCGGTTAAGCGAATAGCGGGATCAGCCGCCGCCCTGCTCGAGGACCATCTGCGTCTGCGTGACAATCGCTGCCACCTTGCCGTCCGAGCGGGTCAGCACTGTCTGCCAGACCATTGTTCTGCGACCCTTGTGCAGGGCACGCGCCTCGGCACGCAGGGTTTCGCCAATGGGCACGGGGCGGAAGAAGTTGGTCTTGCTTTCCAGGGTTGTGGTGCCCTGGTCCGGGCGGATGTTCAGAAATGTCGCCGTCCCGCCCAGGTTATCGGCCAGCGCCATGATCGCACCGCCATGCAGAACCCCGTTGCGATTGGCCAGAACGTCGCTGACCTCCATTTCCGCCACCACGCACTCGGTGTCGAATGACACAACGCGCATTCCCAGAAAGCGGGCAAAAGGCGGCTGATCGCGGGCGATCTCTTCAAGATCGGGCTGGTCGTTCATGGGCGGGACCTGTCGGTTGTTCCGGTAGCGGATTCCGCAAGACCTAGGCCAAGCAGCAACCCTGCGCAATGGACGTGCCGCAGGTTTCGCGCGAAGCGAAGCGAAGGGATTGCGCCCGCTGCGGATAATGTGATTATGCCCCGATAATGACCAAGCCACCTGACTCCGGGCAGCCCGGCATCATCCTCACCCTACTCACGACGCTGGGCCTGTTTGGCGGCGTCGCCGCCAGCCTGTCGGGGTTCGAGACGGTCGCGCTGGGTGCCTATCTTCTGGCCTATATGGCAGGCGGCATCCCGGCCGGTGTCCGCGCGCTGAACAGCCTCTGGAACGAGCGCACGCTGGATATCGACCTGCTGATGGTGACAGCCGCCCTCGCCGCCGCCGCCGTGGGCGAGATGCTGGAAGGGGCGGTGCTGCTTTTTCTTTTCAGCCTGGCAAGCACGCTGGAAGCCCGGGCCATGGCGCGCGCCCGCAACGAGGTGCGCGCGCTCATGGCGCTGCGGCCTGAAACCGCCTTTCGCCGCGCGGATGATGGCAGCATCCGCGAGGTGCCCGTTGGCGAACTTTCTCCCGGCGATGTCGTTGTCGTGAAGCCGGGCGGGCGCATCCCCGTGGACGGGCGCATTGCCAGCGGTGAAACCGCGATCGACGAAGCCACCGTCACCGGCGAATCCATGCCCGTGCGCAAGGGTGCAGACGCGCAGGTGTTCGAGGCCACCGTCAACCTGCACGGGGTGATCGAGGTCGAGGTGACACGCCCGGCCGCCGAAAGCACCGTGGCACGCATGATCGAGCTGGTAACACAGGCGCAAGCCGCCAAGGCCCCCAGCGAACGCTTCAGCGCCTGGTTCGGCCAGCGCTATACCGTGGCGGTGCTTCTGGGGTCGGTTCTGGCCTTTACGGCGTTGCTGTGGCTCGGCTGGATATGGGAAGACGCGCTTTACCGTGCCGCCACGCTTCTGGTGGCGGCAAGCCCCTGCGCGATCGTCATCAGCGTGCCCGCCGCGATTCTTTCGGCACTCTCCGCCTCGGCCCGGGGCGGTGTGCTGTTCAAGGGCGGCGCGGCGCTGGAGACGTTCGGAACGATTCGACAATTCGCGTTCGACAAGACGGGCACCCTGACGACCGGCCGCGCAACGATCACCGATATCGTCACCAACGGAACCGACGAGGCCGAGTTTCTCGCCCTGCTGGCCGGGATCGAGGCGCATTCGGAGCATCACATCGCGGCCGCCGTGCTGCGCGCGGCACAGGAAAGGGACATCAGCCCGGCCCGGATCGAAGACCTGCAAGCACAGCCGGGCGAGGGTATCACCGGCCGGGATGCCGAAGGCCCGCTCTGGGCCGGCAATGCCAGGATGGCCGCGCGGATGGGGGCTGACAGCCGCCTGACCGCTTTCGATGAGATTCACGATGGCGCGGGAACGGTGGTTTTCCTCGGGCGGGGCGACAAGGTGCTGGGGGCGGTGGCGCTGGCCGATCAACCCCGCGCATCGGCGGCCAAGGCAATCGCCGCGCTGCGCACCGGCGGCGTCACCCATATCATGATGATGACAGGCGACAGGCTGCCGGTGGCCCGGCGTATCGCCGCCGAACTGGGCCTGCGCGATGACGAGGTGCTGGCAGAACTGCTGCCCGAAGACAAAGTTGCCCGCATCGCCGAGATGCGTCGGGGCGGCAAGGTCGCCTTCGTGGGCGATGGCGTCAACGATGCCGCCGCCCTGGCCAGCGCAGACGTAGGCATCGCGATGGGCGCGGCGGGCAGCGAGGTCGCGCTTCAGGCCGCCGATGTGGCGCTTTTGTCGGACGATCTCGAGCGGCTCGAGAAAGCCCGGCGCCTGGCCGCGCGCACCAACCGCATCATCCGCCAGAACCTGACCTTCGCCATGGGGGCGATGCTGTTTCTCGTCACTGCGACACTGTTCTGGGATCTGACGCTGCCGCTTGCGGTGATCGGCCACGAGGGCGGCACGCTGCTCGTGGTGCTCAACGGCCTGCGCCTGCTGTTCGACCCGATCCGCGCTGATCGGGGCAAGCGGGGTGGGCAACCCGAGGCCCGCCCAATCTGATGGCGGCAAAACGTTATCCGAGGTGCTTCAGTGACTGACTACCATGTGATCTGCATGAAATGGGGAACGGCCTTCGCTGCCGAGGATGTCAACGTCCTGCACAACGCATGCCGCCGCAGAACGACCCTTCCGTTTCGCTTCATCTGCCTGACCGATGATGCCGAAGGGCTGGCCCCCGGTGTCGAGACGATGCCGATCCCCGATATGGGCCTGCCGAAGGACCAGTGGCTGCGCCCCGGAGTCTGGCCCAAGATTGCCCTTTACCATCCTGACCTGCATGGGCTTCGGGGGCGCGCATTGTTCATCGACCTCGACATGATGATACTCGACTCCCTTGATGATTTCCTCACGTTTCCCGCCTCTTTCGTGACAACAGACATGGGGCGGTCGTGGCGGCCCGGCGGTGGGTCGTCGCCCCCTGAGCCGGGCACCTGCATCTTCGCTTTCAGCCTGGGAAACGAAAGCCAGTTATTCGAGCAGTTCGGTAGTGCCCCCGAGGCCGCGATCAGGACATACAGAAATGACCAGAACTTTGCCGCCGCATACGCCTCCTCCATGGCGTTCTGGCCCGATGGCTGGGTGATCTCGTTCAAGCGATGGCTGCGGCGGCCGATCGGGCTCGATCTGTTTCTCGAACCCCGGCGCCCCCCGCCTTCGGCCAAGGTTCTGGCTTTTCACGGCACACCGCGTCCAACGGCATTGCTTCGCCCCGGTGGCGGCCTGTGGGATCGTTTCCCCCATATGGGACGGGGGCAGGTAAGCTGGGTGGTGGAATATTGGCGCGAGATGGGTGGGACGATCCCGGAGTAGGTTCATCCATCGACAATTGGCCGTCACCTTGACAGGCAAGCAGGCACGAGCGCGACCTCCCATGGACGAACTGGACTTTTCAATTGTGATCCCGACCCACAACCGGCCCAAGATGCTGGTAGAGGCCGTAGAATCTGCACTTGCCGAGTGCCGCGAAGGTGGCGAGGTCATCGTGGTAGACGATGCTTCGGAACGGCCTGCCCGAGACATCTTGCGCCCTCTACGCGATCCACGCCTGCGAGTTGTCGAGAATCCGGGGCCACATGGCGCAGCGGGAGCGCGGAATCATGGCGTCTTGCACGCAAAGGGCCGGATCATATTTTTCCTCGATGACGATGACCGTTTCATGGAAGGCTACGCCAGGCGGGTTCTCGACCGGCCTGAACAAGGCTGCACCGGTGATTACGGTTTTGCCGCCGCGAAAGTCATCTGGCCCGGTGGACACAGCGAGGTTCTGTCGCACCGCATGCCCACGGGGCTGGTGGCCGAGCGGGCGGCTCTGCGACGCAGAATTGCCTCCACAGGAATGGGCTTCTGGGTCCGCCGCAAGGCATTCGTTGAAATTGGCGGCTTCGATACGATGCAGCAAGTCGATGAGGATACCGACCTCTGCGTCAGGCTTGCCGCCCGTGGGCATCAGGTCTGGTATGACGCGGACCCTGGCACATTGGTCACTTGGGGTCATGGGGGACCTGAAGGTGAAGCTTCGCAATTGACTACGGCCACACCGTCCAAACTGGCAGCAAACTGTTATCTGCGCACTTACGAAAAGTCAGAAGGCGACCTGCCAGCTTTCAGCGAGGCCCGCTGGTGGCTGGCGACACGTTACATCCGGCGCGCCGCGAAAGCGGGTGATATCCGGCGTGCGCAGAAATTTGCGACGGGCCAACGCCCGGTCCCGTTCAAGCTGGCCTTGCTGGGCTACTGGGCATTCCGGACCCTGCGCAAAGGTCTTACCAGCGATCCGCACCGCGCAAAAATCAGCTGACTCGTGCCACGAGGCCGACGCTATTGCCCCGCTTTCGATACTGAACGGGCAAGCAAGATCTTCACTCCCCATTGAATGGTGGCGGCCTGCTCCCGCTGGCCGGCGGGCCGCTTATGCTGATTGCAGCGCCGACCCTTCGCTTCCTGCAATCAGCAGAACCGCAACTCACCCGTCCATCTTCAGCGCATTGATAAACGCCTGCTGCGGAATTTCCACCTTGCCGAACTGGCGCATCTTCTTCTTGCCGGCCTTCTGCTTTTCCAGCAGCTTCTTCTTGCGGGTCACGTCGCCGCCATAGCATTTGGCGGTCACGTCCTTGCGCATGGCCGAAAGCGTCTCGCGCGCGATCACGCGCCCGCCTATGGCCGCCTGGATCGGGATCTTGAACATGTGGCGGGGGATCAGCTCCTTGAGCTTTTCGCACATCATGCGGCCGCGCCCCTCGGCCCGGTCGCGATGCACCATCATCGACAGGGCATCCACCGGCTCATCATTCACCAGGACGCTCATCTTGACTAGGTTGTCCTCGCGGTAGCCGGTGATCTCGTAGTCGAAGCTTGCATAGCCCTTGGTGATGGATTTCAGCCGGTCATAGAAGTCGAACACCACCTCGTTCAAGGGCAGGTCATAAACCACCATCGCCCGGCTGCCGACATAGGTGAGTTCCTGCTGGATGCCGCGGCGTTCCTGGCACAGCTTGAGCACGTCGCCAAGGTAATCATCGGGCACCAGGATCGTGGCCTTGATGCGCGGCTCTTCGATATGGTCAACATGGGTCAGGTCGGGCATGTCGGCGGGGTTGTGCAGGTCCATCACCGTGCCGTCGCGCATATGCACCTTGTAGACGACGCTGGGCGCGGTGGTGATCAGCTCGATGCCGTATTCGCGCTCCAGCCGGTCGCGCACGACCTCCAGGTGCAGAAGCCCGAGGAACCCGCAGCGAAACCCGAAGCCCAGCGCCGCCGAGGTTTCCATCTCGTAGGTGAAGGAGGCATCGTTGAGCGCGAGCTTTTCGATCGCTTCGCGCAGATCCTCGAAATCATTGGCGTCGATGGGGAACAGGCCGCAAAACACCACAGGGATCGAGGGCTTGAACCCCGGCAGCGGCTTTTCGCAACGCTTCTTTTCATGGGTGATCGTGTCGCCCACCCGCGTATCGCGCACCTGTTTGATCGACCCGGTGAAAATGCCGATCTCGCCCGGCCCCAGCTCCGGGATATCGACCATGGCGGGCTTGAGCACCGCCAGCTTGTCCACCCCATGGGTCGCGCCGGTCTGCATCATGTGGATGCGGTCGCCCTTGCGGATCACCCCGTCCATCACCCGGATCAGGACGACCACGCCCAGATAGGGGTCATACCAACTGTCGACCAGCATCGCCTTGAGCGGCGCGTCGCGGTTGCCCTGGGGCGCGGGCAGGCGGGTGACGATGGCCTCCAGCACCTCGGGGATGCCCAGGCCCGATTTGGCGCTGATCTCGATGGCCTCAGACGCGTCGATGCCGATCACATCCTCGATCTGTTCCTTCACACGCTCGGGCTCGGCGGCGGGCAGGTCGATCTTGTTGAGGACCGGCACGATCTCGTGATCGGCCTCGATGGCGGTGTAAACATTGGCGAGTGTCTGCGCCTCGACCCCCTGGGAGGCATCGACCACCAAGAGCGATCCCTCGACCGCGCGCATGGAGCGACTGACCTCATAGGCGAAGTCCACATGCCCCGGCGTGTCGATCAGGTTGAGGATATAGGTGTGGCCATCCTTGGCGGGGTATTCGATCCGCACGGTGTTGGCCTTGATGGTGATGCCGCGCTCGCGCTCGATATCCATCGCGTCGAGCATCTGCTCTTTCATGTCGCGTTCGGCCACGGTGCCGGTCAGCTGGATCAGCCGGTCGGCAAGAGTGGATTTCCCGTGGTCGATATGCGCCACGATCGAGAAATTGCGGATATATGCGAGTTCGGTCATGCGCACGGATATGATGGGGTTTCAGGGGCTGGTCAATGGGGCACGCAGGTGTTGCGAAGCGAATACGGCCAGATCCGCCACACCCCCGTCACCTGAGCCAGACTTCCACGCGACGGTTTACACGACTGCCCCATTCATTGTCATCGCAGGCCAGCGGCAGGGCGGGGCCGAAACCTTCGGCTGTCAGCGTCACGGCGTTCTCGGCACGCAGCGGCGCGGCCCGGGACACGGCATCGCGGATTGCCTCGGCCCGCGCGCGCGAAAGACGCAGATTCACATCCAGCGGACCTTCGCCATCCGTGAACCCCGCAAAGACCAGTTCGCGCCCGTCATAAAGCCCGGCTTCGATGTCGCGGGCCAGCGTCTCGATATAGGCGCGCGACTGGACATCGGGCGTCGAGGTGCCGCTTTCGAAACGAAAGCTGAGCGACAGCCGCTCGGCCTTTTCCATCACTCGCAGGAGACGCTGCAATTCGGCCAGACCCTCGCTCCCTTCGGCGGCCAGAACCGCGTTGGCCAGCCGCCGGCCCTGGGCATCAAGGCCCTGCCTCTGGGGCAGTTGATCGACAAAGCCGATGCTGCGCGCGGCCATCTGGCCCGACGGCCCCGCCACATGCGCCAGAAAGCGCCGCACCTGCAGCGGCTGGCGCCCGGTGCGGGCATAAAGCAGCACCGGCAAGGTCAGCGGATAATCTTCGGTCTTGATGGCCAGGGGACTGGCCGGCAGCTCCAGCCCGCAACGACCGGTGAGGGTGAGCGCCTCCTCCGCCAGCCCGCGCGACCAGAGCATCACGCCCAGCGCGAAGGGATCGCGCCGCAGCGCACGCAGCAACCCGGCATCGTCGTCATGCCGCACCACGCCGGAGGCCAGCGGCAACTCGCGTGACGCCAGAAGCTGCGTCTCGAGGGCCTGCTGAACCCCCGAGCCGGCATCACGCACATGCAGGGTGATCGGGGCCTCCATCCAGCCCAGCGCAGACCAGTTGTCGATCTCGCCCGCGTAAATGGCGGCAAGGTCGGTTGTGGTGATTCGTTCCAGCGGGTTTCCACGCCCGACAATGGGCAGAAAGGCATCAAGAGCCACGACGCGGCCATGCACTGCCGGGTCGCGCAACTCGTTGAGCGAAAGCGCAAGGTCGGCGCTGCCGTCGAGCAGCTCGATCAGGCCCGCATCGCTGGTGCTCAACCGCAATCCGATGCGCATGACCGGCTGGTGCGTTTCGGCATCTGCAAGGGTGAAGTGGCGCATCGCCCGTGTATCGTCGGCGACATGCAGCACAAGACCCCGCGCCCCGGCGAAATCGGCAATCAGCGCCGGAAGAAGCCGCCGCCCGGCTGTCGCCGACCCGGAAATGACGAGCGCCGCGACATGGGCGGTCAGGTCAGGGCAGCCCGGCCCGGCGCAGGCAACGCCTTCGGCCGCCAGGGTAAGAAGCCCGTAATCGGTCTCAATCTGATAGAATTCCCCGTCATAGGACCGCAGGGTGCCGCTCAGTTCGACCCCGCCATCATGCGAGGTCAGCGTCACATCCTGCGCCCGCGCCGGAGCGCCCCATGACAGGGAAAGAAGCGCGGCAAGGATGGCCCCTGCGGCGGAGAATGCTCGGAACATGAAACCTTCGCGCCAAATAGGTCAGTTCTGCGCGATTCTCATGTCTGGAAGCAGATTGTTCAACACAAGAAACCCGTCGGGGGTATCGCATTCGGGCATCGCCAGGGTGATCTCGATCACTTCGGTTGGCGCGCCGGGGCGCATATGCAATGCCTCGCCCAGCATGTCACGCCCGCAGGTTCGTTGGGTGACCGCAGCCTCCACGTCAAAGCGCACGACGCCTTCACGCCCGGCCTGTTCGACGGGAAAGCTGTAAACCTCGGCCAGCAGGGGCCAGTCGCCACGGCCATCGCCCAGACGCAGCAGAAATCCGCCCGCTCCCTCAAGTGCATCCTCGATGGCGCCCGGCGCGCGGGCCGAGACATGCCCCTCCTCGCCAAACCTTGCGCCGAACTCATACGCGTGAAGCTGAAACGAATCCTCGCCCTGCCACTGCACGGCAACACGCTCGAAACCGGCCAGTTCGGGAACCCGGATCTCGGCCTCGGCGCTGGGGCCACCCCGGATCGCAAGCGTGACCGAAGCCTCCTGCGCCATCGCTGGAACCGACAGATCCAGCGCGCCCGTTTCCGAGGTGTGAACCGTGAAGGCCAACCCTTCATGCCGCAGCAGAACCCTTGCACCAGGGTGGCAGGGGGCATCGAAAGCCAGATCCATCATCGCACCCGGCGCAACGGCGAGCACAAGCTCCGGCGTGCAGGAATCATCCGCCTGCGCGGGGGCTTCGGCCAGCACGATGGCCTCATCCTGGCCTGCATACGCGCCATTGACGCGCGCCAGCGCCATGCGCGGCATTGCCGGGAACAGCTCGGGCAGGGCATCAGGCGGGGTATCAGGCGCCATGGAAAGGGCAAGCAACGGCGGCTCGGGCGCAGCGGGTGCGGCGCCCGGCGCGGCGTCAAAGGCAAGGTTTGCCGGGGCAGCTTCGGAAATCTCCGCCGGGCCTGACAGCAACTGTGGGACAGCAGGAACGCCGCTTGCGATTTCTTGGCGCACGGGGGCCATCGCAGGCTCCGGCGCGGCGGCGCGCAGGGTGTTGGCCGGGTGATCCTCGCCGGTGGCACGCTGCATGACATGGCCGGTCAAAGCCGCCAGGGCCACGGTCGTCGCCAGCATCGCGATCTTTCGCTTAAGGTCCATCGGGGCCTCCACCCACTGCTCGTTGATGCGAAACTTACACCAAAAAGCGGCGACGCCTAGGCCAGACGGTGGCCTTTCCGGTATCTGTCAGGGGCGGTTCTATGAAAAGAATGGGGCATGAGTTTGTCAGGCCAGGCACGGCGCCGATGCGTCGAGGCCACGCGCGGCGCTCGTTTCAGCCCCGGCGCGGACGCTCGCGCATGGCCTTTGCGGCAAGCCGGCGGGCGACATCGGCCCGCGCAACGTCGCGCGCGGCCTTCTGGCGTTTGTCCTGCCACGCGGCGGTTTGCGCAGCCAGCCGGATGTTGAGCGCGGCGCGGCGGTGCTGCCGCCATTGCTGATGGCGCGCAAGGATGCACAGATCACCCAGCCCACCAACATCTTGCGCAGCGGATGTGTCGGCCTGCAGCCGCCCCAGCGCGCCCAGTGTTGCCAGACGCTCTTCCGACACGGCGCTCAGACGGGCCAGACTGCCCGCCTCGATCATGCCTGCCAGATCCGCCAGGCTGGCGATCTGTGCCGCGCGCTGTCCTTTCAAAGCCTTCATGCCAACACCTGCACAACCAGCAGCCGGTTCACCCGCCGTTGGTGATCGGGATACACCGCAGCGATTAACCGGGCGTTGACACCAGCCGCCCGGCTCAATCGCGGCGGGCAGAGGCGATCTTGCGCAATTCGCCCATCAACTCGTCAAGCTGGTCGAGATGCCGCTGGTTGGTCAGCCGACCTTCCGCATCAAAATGTTCAGAAGCATTGCCCACCAGCACTTCGGGCCCCGGCAGCACACGCGGTCGGAACGGGTTGAGGCAAAGCCGCAGCGAATATTGCGAGCGCTCGCCCCCCGCACGGCCCGCCGCCGCCGACATTATGGCCACCGGCTTGTCGCGCCAGGGGTTGCCTTTGGTCCGGCTAACCCAATCGAGCGCGTTCTTCATCACCCCCGACAGCCCCTTGTTGTATTCAGGGCAGGCAATCACCACCGCATCCGCGCGGGCAATCTGGTCGGCCAGTTCCTGCACCTGGGCCGGGATGCCCTGTTCGGTCTCGACATCGACATCGAGCAGGGGCAGCCGCAGATTGCCATCGACAAACGTCGCGGGGCCGAACCTCTCGACCGCGGCGCGCATCAGCTTGCGGTTGAACGACTCGCGGCGCAGCGATCCGCAAAGGCCAAGCAGGGTGAGGTCTGGCATGTCTGCTCCTTGATGGTGTTTCATGTCCTCCTTCACCTAAGGCAATCGCGTGCAAGGCCAAGCCCCCTGGCCACGCTTGCGGCGGGCCAAGGATTGCCGCAGGGTGCTGTCAGGCTGCAGGCAGAGCGGAAAGGCGGGCAGATGAGTTTGCGCCACGGCGGAAAGATCTTGACCGATCAATTGGTTGTTCACGGGGTGCAGCGGGTCTTTTCGGTGCCCGGTGAAAGCTTTCTCGCAGCGCTCGACGGGCTGCATGACAGCGGCATCCGCAATATCGTCTGCCGCCACGAAGGCGGCGCGGCGATCATGGCCGAAGCCACCGGCAAGCTGACCGGGCGGCCCGGCGTGGTGTTCGTCACACGCGGGCCGGGGGCGACCAACGCCTCGGCCGGCATTCACATCGCGCGGCAGGATTCCACGCCGCTGGTGATGTTCGTGGGGCAGATTGCGCGGGGTCACCGCGACCGCGAGGCCTTTCAGGAGGTCGATTACCGCGCCTTCTTCGGGCCGCTGGCGAAATGGGTGGCCGAAGTAGACCAGACCGACCGGTTGCCCGAATACATCAGCCGCGCCTTTCATGTGGCGCAATCGGGCCGTCCGGGGCCCGTGGTGCTGGCCCTGCCCGAGGACATGCTGGCCGAGAAGGTGGATATCCCTGACCAGCCGCCGCTCACCGTGCCGCCGCAGCAGGTCTCTACGGCGCAGGTCGCGGCAGTGATGGAGGCGCTTGCGCAGGCCGAACGGCCGCTTGTGGTGGTGGGCGGCAGCCAATGGACAGCCGAGGCAGGCGCACAGCTTGCCCGCATCGCCGAGCGGATGGATCTGCCGGTGGCGGCCTCGTTCCGGCGGCAGGACCGGTTCGACAATCACGACCGCCACTATGTGGGCGATCTGGGCGTGGGCATGAACCCGCGTCTGGGCCGGAGGCTGGCCGAGGCCGATTGCCTGCTGGTGTTAGGCGCGCGGCTGGGTGACACGGCGACAGGCGGCTACCGGCTGCTTGACCCCACGCGCCCGGGCGAGGCGCGGCTGCTGCATGTGCATCCCGACCCTGACGAGTTGGGCCGCGTGTTCCGCCCCGATCCCGGCATCGCGGTGCCAGCGCCCGATCTGGTCGCAGCCCTCCATGCGGCGCTGCCCGCCGATGGCAGCGTCCCCGCGCACCCTGATCGGGCCGACTGGCGACGCGCCGCCCGTGCAGATTACGAGGCCTGGATCACCCCGCAGGAAACCCCCGGCAAGGTCAAGCTTGAGCGCGTCGTGACATGGCTGAGCGACAACCTGCCCGAGGATGCCATCATCACCAATGGCGCGGGCAATTTCGCCGCATGGGTGCACCGCTACATGCAGGCGCGGCGCTTTCCCGGGCAGCTTGCGCCCATCTCGGGCAGCATGGGCTATGGCTTCCCCGCCGCCATCGCCGCCAAGCTTGAGCGCCCGGCCAGCACCGTTGTCTGCATTGACGGCGACGGCTGCTTCCAGATGACTCTCAACGAGATGTCCACCGCCGTTCAGCATGGCGCAGCCCCGATCGTGATCGTGTGCAACAATGGCCAGTACGGCACCATCCGCATGCATCAGGAACGGACCTATCCGGGGCGGGTCAGCGGCACGGCGCTGGCCAATCCCGATTTCAAGGCGCTGGCGCGGGCTTATGGCGGCTATGGCGAGCGGGTCGAACGCAGCGCCGACTTTCCGGCAGCGTTCCAGCGCGCGCTGGCATCGGGCCTGCCGGCGGTGATCGAACTGATGCTCGAGGCAGAGGCGCTCAGCCCCGCTCAGACCCTGACCCAGGCGCGTGCGGCGGGTGAGGCTGCGCAATCGCAGGGCTGAACCGAGGCCGCCGCAAACGAAAACGGGCGGGCTTGTGCTGGCCCGCCCGCTTGTGAATCATGTCAGTGGCCAAAGCTTACTCGGCAGGGACAGCCGACGCCTGTTTCGGCGCGCCGAAGTGACGCCGGTTGAGGTGCAGCACCAGCCAGATCATCGCCGCCTGCGACACCAGCGCCACCGCCGTCAGCGCCCAGAAACCGGCGCCGAACTTGGCCAGCAGGCCCGCATCGACCAGCCCCTTGTTGATCCAGAATTGCAGCATCACCGCAAAGCCGACACCGGGGCAGACCAGCGCGTAGGAGCCCGGCGAATTCTCGTCCCCGAAGATAAAGCGCTTCGCATAGCCCTGGCGCGCCAGGATCAGCAGGCCGAACAGACCGAACAGCACCTGCACCGAGACGAATTTGGTCAGCAGGCTGAGGTTCTCACCCGCGTTGGCCATCAGGCCGAAATGTTCGCCCAGCCCGTGGTTCTGGCGCAGCATCAGGATACCCAGCACCGTCACCAGCGGCACGATGATCATCAGCGTGGGCGCGGTTTCGGGGTTGGCGCCGTTTTCCATCATGGCGCGGAGCCCGAGGATCATCGCAACCACCGCGATCAGCGCGGCGGTGACCAGAAAGAAGGTCGACAACATAAGCGAGATGCCCGCGATCGCCGGCGCCGTGCTGAGCGCGCTGGGGGCCGCCAGCCCGACCCCGACCATCGCGAAGGCAAAGGCCGGCAGGATCTGGCCGAAATTGTTGTTGGCCGCACAGTTGAAGCCCCCTTCGGTCAGCACCCGGCCGATGAAACCGCCCATGATCCGGAATGCCAGGACCGCGATCGCCAGAAAGGCAACCATTGCCAGCGGAAACAGGTATTCGACCACGTTCCACAACCCGGGCACGAAAACCAGCCCGAGGATAAAGCCGACATTCACGATCATCGCCAGCGCCAGCGGCAGCGCCATGAGTTGAGATTGCGCGTTGGTGCGGCTGAATTTCGCGAAGGCCTCGCTCCGCCTCCAGGAGGCAAAGGCGCGCAGGTTCCAGACCAGCGAGCGTATCGCGATGGCGGCGAATGTGGCGATCCCTGCCATGGCGGCGGCGATCATGCCCTTCATCGCCAGGCCACCCGCAGCAAAGGCCGCGGCAATGTCTTCAAAGACAGGCACCGGCTGACCCGGGTGCGGCACCCAGAACATCAGCCACATGAAGAAGGTCACCGCCAGACCACCGGCGCCAAGCGACGCCAGGAAGTAGAGCGGCGAATAATTGTCTGCCGGTCGGGCGAGAGTGTTCGTCACAGGGTGCATGGTTCGCTCCTCACTTGATATTCGTTTTAATGAATATGATTTGTTGAATGTGTTCTGTCAAGGCTGCTTTTGCCCAGCGACAATCTGCCTTTTCCCCCGAATTACGCGCTCTTGCGAAGGCCCGACATCTGACCGATCGTGCCTGCTTCCCTGCTCCGGAACAGGCTGCTAGTGTCGCGGCAACCGGAAACATTGGCCGAAAAGACCGTAGAGCAGTGGCACGAGATGCAATCTTCGCCGACCACCCCGATCCGATCTGGGTGGTGTGCAAGGCCTCTGGCAGGATCCTCGCAGCCAACCGCGCGGCCTGTCGGCTGTATGGCTATTGCGAAGAGGCGTTTCAGCGCATGGCATTTGCCGCGCTGGAATGCGAGGCCGCCCCCGGACAGCCTGACGGCGCCCGCTATCACCGGCTGAGTGATGGCCGCTGCGTGCCCGTTCAGGTGGACCGCGAGAGCACCGAATGGAAAGGGCGTGACGCCGAGATCGTGATCGCGCGCCACCGGGCGCCCCAGCTTTCACGGCGACTCATGCAGACGCTGGAATCACTCTCCGATCCGTTTGTCCTGCTCGACCCCGACCTCAGCGTCGCCTTCATGAATGGCGAAGCCATCCGGCTCTTCAAGAAACTTCAAAGCGGAACGCCCGACCCGTTTCAGGGTTTCACCCAAGGCGGCCTGCCCTTGCACCGGCATTTCACACAGGCGCTGGAAACCGGCGCGAGAGTGACCGCCGAGGCTTGCGCTCCGGGCAGCGCGGGCCGGTTCTTCGTGAACGCCTACCCCACCGGCGACGGCCTTGCGGTGCATGTTCAGGACATTACCGAAAACCGCGCCCAGAAGGATCAGATCCGCCTGTTCGACAATGCGATGTCCAGGTTGAAGGACATCGTGATGATCACCGAGGTGTCGCCGATCGATGCCCCCTTTGGGCCGCGCATCGTCTGGGTCAACGACGCGTTCGAGCGCAACACCGGCTTCAGCCGCGAGGAAGCGCTGGGCAAGACACCACGCATTCTGCAAGGCCCGGACACCCAACGCGACGTGCTCGACCGCATCCGCGCCGCGCTTGAACGGCAGGCCCCCGTCAGCGCGGAACTTGTCAACTACCGCAAGGACGGCACGCCGATCTGGCTTGAGATCGATATCGTGCCCTTCTCGAACGATAGCGGCGGGGAGATCACGCATTTCATCGCGACCCAGCGCGACATTACCGACCGCAAACATGCCCAAGCCGCCCTGTGCGAAAGCGAAACACGCTTTCAGCTTGTCGCCAAGGCCGCCAATGAGGTGATCTTCGACTATGATGTCGTCAACGACCGCGTCTGGTGGAACGAGGCCATGCAGGCGATCTTCGGGCACCCGCTGGAGGATCACAACAACTCGCTTTCCTTCTGGACACAGATGATTCATCCCGACGACCTGCCCGCCAACTATCAAAGCCTGATGCGGGCTTTCGAAGGCGATAGCGATACCTGGGTGGGCGAATACCGTTTTCGCCGCGCCGATGGCAGCTATGCCAATGTGGTCGACCGCGGGCTGATCCTGCGCGATGCGGACGGCAACCCGCTACGCTGGGTCGGCAGCATGATTGATGTCACCGCCCTGCGTGAAAGCGAGCAAAACTTCCGCCTGGCGGCCAAGGCCGCCAAGGACGTGATCTTCGTTTATGATTTCGCCACCGACAGCCACTGGTGGAGCGAGGCGATCCATACCCATTACGGCCATGCCGCCGCCATTGATGGCGGCACCCTCGAAGACTGGCTTGAACTGGTTCACCCCGATGACCGCGCACGGGTAAGTGCCGCGCATGAGGACGCTGCCGAAAGCGATCAGGAGACCTGGTCAGCGCATTACCGGCTGATGCGGGCCGACGGCCGCTATGCGCATGTCATTGACCGCAAGTTTTTCATCCGCGACAGCGAGGGCCGCCCCCAGCGCAGCATCGGCAGCATCGTCGATGTCACGCAGATCCGCGAGGACGAGATGCGATTTCGCGCTGTCGCACAGGTCGCCACCGACGCGATCTATGATTACGACCCGCTGCGCCAGATCATCCATTACAGCCAGGGGATGCAGGAGTTGTTCGGCCATGCCTGGCAGGGGGCGCACAAGCAGGCGGCCGACTGGTACGACCATATCGCCGAAGGCGACCGCGACACCGTTCGACAGGGCTATGAAAACTTCATCGCCGGCTGTGACGAGCAGGCACAGTTCGAGTATCGGCTGCGCCGCACCGATGGCACATTCGCCACCGTCGAGGAAAAGGCCGTCGCCCTGCGGGATTCGGATGGCCGTGCAACGCGGATCATCGGCTCGATCCGCGATGTCAGCATCGCGCGCCAGATGGAAGAGCGGCTGCGCCAGTCGCAGAAACTGGAAGCTATGGGCCACATGACCGGCGGAGTCGCGCATGATTTCAACAACCTTTTGACGATCATGATGGGAAATGCCGAACTGCTGGCTGAATCTCCCTCTGTTTCGCCGGTGCATCGTGGAATGGCGCGCTCTGTCGTCACGGCCGCCGAACGTGGCGCGGGGCTGGTCAACAGCCTGCTGGCCTTCGCCCGGCGCCAGCCGCTGGATGCCCGCCCGGTGGACCTGCACGAGCTGTGCGAAGAACTTGCCTGCCTGCTCGAGCGCACCCTGCCTGCCAATGTGGAAACACATATCCAGCCGGCGCCCGACCTATGGCTTGCCCAGGCGGATCCGGCCCAGTTGACCACCGCACTGATCAACTTGGCACTGAATGCGCGTGACGCCATGCCAAGGGGTGGAACACTTGTCATTCGCTGCGAGAACATGGCGCTGAACGAGAGTGAGGCGCAGAGGCTCCTGTTGGGGCGGCCAGGCGAGTATCTGGCGATTTCGGTCATCGATACCGGCTCCGGCATGAGCCGCAAGGTGCGCGAACGGGCCTTCGACCCCTTTTTCACGACCAAGCCGCCGGGGCGCGGTTCGGGTATGGGGCTGAGCATGGTGTATGGCTTCGCGCGTCAGTCCGGGGGCCATGCACAGATCCAGTCGGAACCGGGAATGGGCACCACCGTCAGCATCTATCTGCCACGCAGCAATGAATGCGGCAGGGTGGACTCAGGTGCCGACGCCCGCGAAGCCTTCCCCCTGGGGCGGGGCGAGCATGTTCTTGTCGTCGAAGACGACGCCATGCTGCGCGATCATGTCCAGGCAACCATCGCCGGGTTGGGGTATCGCGTCTCGGTCGCCGCAAATGCCGCCGAGGCGCTGGCCGTGCTGCGCAGCCAGCCGGGAATCAGCCTGCTGTTTTCCGACATCGTGATGCCTGGCGACATGGACGGCCGCGCCCTGGCCCGCGCCGCGAGAAAAGAGTTTCCGAGCCTGCAAATGCTACTGACCTCCGGCTATGCCGAAAACACGGTGCTTCATAACGGAAAACTGGAAGCGGGCGTAGCGCTGCTGAGCAAGCCATACCGGCGTATCGACATCGCCCGAAAGCTGCGCAGCGTGCTGGAAACGGACGCGTCGACATCTTCTCAAGGCACCCCTGCAAATCGATAGGGTCGCTCACGATGGCCACCATCTTGATGTCGTCAGCAATCAGGCCGCGAGTCACCGGCATCCTGATCGATCGCGGCATCGGCTTCCCCGCATGGTGCATCTTCATGGACGCGTGATGCCTGCTGCTTGCCGGTGATCGTGCGTCTGCGGAACACGGCCATCTGGCTGGCACCGCCGAGGTCGGGATGACAGCCCGCGATATCGCGAAACCGCACATCATAGCACCAGGCCGCAGCCACGCGCTGCCCCCAGGCGCGGAACCGGGCGCGCGGCCACTCGAAACGGTGATCGGGGTGGCGAAAGCGGTGCGCCGGCACGCCCAGCAGCGGGTTGAACTCGGCATTCGGGGTGGTGATGATGACGGTGCCGGGCTGCATCTGCCCGAAGACCGCGCGCTCGAGCCGCGAGAGATGCGCAGGCTCGACATGTTCGATCGTCTCGACCAGAACGGCGCAATCGAACCCTGTCAGGGCGGGGTCGGCCTCGGTCATCGATGCGCAGCGCAATTCGATGGCGCCTGCCCTCGCCGCCTGCTCCCTGAGCCTGCCTTGCAGCCGCTCCAGCGACGCGGCGCAGATGTCGATTCCCACCAGCCGCTCGAGTTCCGGCGCGGTGGCGAGGCGCACGAAAAGATCGCCATCGCCACACCCAAGGTCGAGCACGCTTTGCGCGCCACTGTCCAGCACCTCGGCGCGCACCGCCTCCAGCCGCTGTTCGTGCAGCCAGGTCGTCATGCGCCCCCCTGCGTGCCGGGGCGCTGCAACAGGGCGACATCCTTGGCCGGCACCTCGCAATGCCAGCCCCAGCCCTGCGCCAGATAGCGAAACGTGGCCGCGCGGTAGAATACCACATGCGTAGGGTCCTTGCGGTAATGCCACGCCGCGAAACGTGCATCATCTGTCTGAAAACAGGTCATCACCGCCAGCCAGCCGCCGGGGCGCACAAGCCCCCGCAGGCGGGCGAATTCGGCGTATGGATCGTGGAAATGCTCGGCCACCTCGGTGCAGGTGATGAAATTATAGGTTTCGGACAAAGGCGCCGGGTCAGGGGCAAAGAACGGGTCATACAGCGCCACCTCATGCCCCGCCTCGCGCAACATCGCCGCCAGCGCCGGGCCGGGGCCGCAGCCATAATCCAGCCCGCGCGCGCCGGGCGCGAGACGCTCCAGCAGTGGATCGGCCAGCTTTGACAGAAAACGGCGATAGCGCGGATCGTCGGGGGCGTTCTCGTGATGCAGGTAATGTGCGAATTCGTCGTCGCGCGACGGGCGCTGCGCGGGCGCCAGATAGCGCGCCTCGCATTCGGCGCAGCACCAGTAGTCGCGTCCTTCTACGTGCAGGAAAGGCTCAATCGCCGCCGCACCGCAGACCGGGCAGGCATCCCCGGCGGGGGCAACGGGCGAGTTGGCCGCCGCCGTCATGCCCCGGCGCCGCCGTCATTGCGCGCCAGATAGACCGTCTGGGTGACGGGACGATCGGTTAGCGGGTTGCACCACCGTGCATCCACGCGCGTCACACAGTCATCAAGTTCTTCAAAAAGTTGGCTCATGGGAACGGCCCGGAAAGGGCCTTGCGCCTTTCGTTGCCAGCACCGCAAGACAACCTTATCGGTGGTTTGCGCAAAACATACAACGTCATCCGCCTCAGGCCGGCTCAACCCGCCAGCAGCCCCAGTTCGCGATCGGTCGCCGCCCGCCCATACTTGTCGCGCGGAGGCCAGGGCCGCGCGGACCAGTGCGGTGTGAAAACAAGGCTCGAAACCTGCCGCCCTTCGGGAAGTGCGCCGTTGCCGGCGCCAAGCGCGTAATCATAGTAGAGCTTGATGATTTCCTCGCGGCTGACCTGATCGACATGCGCATGCTCAAGGCAAGCCTCGCGCCACCGCCGGACGCGGGCATAATCGGCTGTCTGCGGCAGGTCGAACCCCTCGTAATACTCAAGAAACCAGAACCGCATGAAGATCGGCGTGAACACCGCCTCTGCCAGGCCGAAACGATCGAACAGATAGGTGCCGTCAGGATTATGGCGGGTGAGGAAGGCATCGAGCTTGCCGAACTCCTCCAGCATCCGTTCCACGTGCGCATCACGCGCATCCGGGTCGCGGTTCATCACAAACCTATACCCGCAGGCGGTGAACGGTCCTTCATGTGCGATCAGCATACGCTCAAACGCGCGCTCGACAGGGTCGCGCCGGGCGATGACCGGCTCGGGAAAGGCCTCTTCCAGATAGCGCAGGATCACCAGGCTTTCCTTGATGACCCCGCCATCGGGCAGTAGCAGAACCGGCATCGCCGTGGTCCCCTCCGTGCGTTCGAGCAGCCAGCCCGGCCGCGGGCGGGTGATATCGACAACGTGGAAATCGACGGCATCACTCAACCCCTTGAGCGCAAGCAGGATTTCCAGCCTTTGCGAAAACGGGCACACCGGGATGTGGCATACGAGCGGGCGCTTGAGTTCGGGCAAGGACATCCGGGCTACCGTTCACGGGCAATGGCGGGACACGGCCCGAAATGCGCAAGCGCACCACGGGCCGTTGAAACGGGGCGCGTCAGTAGACCACCACCGAGCGGATCGATTCACCCTTGTGCATCATCTCGAACCCCTTGTTGATCTCGTCAAGTTTCAGCTTGTGGGTGATCATCGGGTCGATCTCGATCTTGCCGTCCATGTACCAGTCGACGATCTTCGGCACATCGGTGCGCCCGCGCGCGCCACCAAAGGCAGTGCCTTTCCAGACCCGCCCGGTGACCAGCTGGAAGGGGCGGGTGCTGATCTCGGCGCCTGCGGGCGCGACGCCGATGATGATCGACTGGCCCCAGCCCCGGTGCGTGCATTCCAGCGCATCGCGCATCACCTGCACATTGCCGGTGCAATCAAAGCTGTAATCGGCGCCGCCGATCTGGTCGAAGGGCGTTTTCGTCAGGTTGACGATCTCGGCCACGACGTTGTCGCAATCCTTGGGGTTGACGAAATGGGTCATGCCGAAGCGTTCGGCCATTTCCTTCTTGCCCGGGTTGATATCGACGCCGATAATCATGTCGGCCCCAGCCAGCCGCAGGCCCTGGATCACGTTGAGCCCGATGCCGCCCAGCCCGAACACCACCGCCTTGGCGCCAATCTCGACCTTGGCGGTGTTGATCACCGCGCCGATGCCGGTGGTGACACCGCAGCCGATATAGCAGACCTTGTCGAAGGGCGCGTCCTCGCGGATTTTCGCAACGGCAATCTCCGGCAGCACCGTGTAGTTCGAGAATGTCGAGCAGCCCATGTAATGCAGGATCGGGTCGCCATCGAGGGTGGAGAAGCGCGAGCTTCCATCGGGCATCACCCCCTGGCCCTGGGTGGCGCGGATCGAGGTGCAGAGGTTGGTCTTCTGGCTCAGGCACGAAGGGCAGGCGCGGCATTCGGGCGTATAAAGCGGGATGACATGATCGCCCGGTTTCACGCTGGTCACGCCTGCGCCCACCTCGACGACGACGCCGGCACCCTCATGGCCCAGGATGGCAGGAAACAGCCCCTCCGGGTCGGCACCCGAAAGGGTGAAATCATCGGTGTGGCAAAGCCCGGTGGCCTTGATCTCGACCATCACCTCGCCGGGGCGCGGGCCTTCCAGGTTCACATCCATGATTTCAAGCGGTTTTCCGGCCTCGACGGCAACAGCAGCGCGGGTACGCATGGCGGCTCCTCCACACAGGTGATTTTTGCGCAAGCGTGATCGAAACACCGCCCGCGCGCAAGAGCCGAACGGACAGCTTGCGCCGGCCTGTCAAAGCATTAGGCTTCAGCCCATACCCGAAACCGGAGGATCATTCGTGACATTCACCTTTGCCGCGCCCGAGGACGACTCTCTGCCGCTTCACGTCATCGACAGCGCGGGCTTGAAAACCTGGCGCGAAACCCTGCCCGAGCCGCAGCGCGCCTGGGTCGAGGCCGCGGGCTTTCGCGCCAAGCTGGGCGAAACGCTGGCCCTGCCCGGCCCCGATGGCCGCCCCGCAGGTGCCGTTCTGGGCCATGGCGACGGCAAGGCGCGGGCGCGGGCGCGGTTTGGCGCGCTCAAGGGCGTGGCGGGGCTGCCCGAGGCCGCCTATCATCTGGCGACGGTGTTGCCTGAAGAGGACCGCGACGAGCTGGCGCTGGGCTGGCTTCTCTCGGCCTATCGGTTCGAACGCTATCGGGTGGGTTCCACCCGCGCCTTGCCGCGCCTCAAGGCCCCCGAGGGCGCCGATGCCGCGCGGCTGGAAAGCATCGCCACGGCCGAGGCGCTGACGCGCGATCTGATCAACACGCCCGCCGCCGACATGGGCCCCGATGACCTTGAGGCCGCCGTGACGGCGCTGGCACGCGAGTTTGACGCCGACCTGATCGTCACGCGCGACGACGAATTGCTGACCGGCAACCTGCCGCTGATCCATGCGGTTGGCCGGGCCTCGCCGCGCGCGCCGCGGCTGCTCGACATGACATGGGGCAGTGAGGGGCCGCGCCTGACGCTGGTGGGCAAGGGCGTGTGTTTCGACACCGGCGGGCTGAACATCAAACCCGGTTCTTCGATGGGCCTCATGAAAAAGGACATGGGCGGCGCGGCCACGCAGATCGGGCTGGCGCGGATGATCATGGCGGCGGGCTGGAAGGTGCGGCTGCGGCTGCTGATCCCCGCGGTGGAGAACGCCATTGACGGGAATGCCTTCCGCCCCGGCGACATCCTGACCAGCCGCAAGGGCCTGACGGTCGAGGTGAACAACACCGACGCCGAGGGCCGGCTCGTGCTGGCCGATGCACTGGCGCTGGCCGATGAAGAGGCCCCGGATGCAATCATCTGCATGGCGACCCTGACAGGCGCGGCGCGGGTGGCAATGGGGCCCGAACTGGCGCCCTTCTTCTGCGATGACGACACGCTTGCAGCGGTGCTGTCGCAGGGCGGCCAGAAGGTGCGCGATCCGGTCTGGCGAATGCCGTTCTGGGACCCCTACGAGGCAATGATCGAGCCGGGCATCGCCGATCTCGACAATGCGCCATCCGGCGGCCAGGGTGGGGCGATCACGGCCGCACTGTTCCTGCGCCGCTTTGTCGAGGCGACCGAACGCTTTGCGCATTTCGACATCTACGGCTGGCAGCCCAAGGATGCCCCGGCGCGCCCGCGCGGCGGCCTGGGCCAAGGCGCGCGGGCGTTGTTCGAGGCGCTGCCTTCCGTTCTGGCGCTCGATGAGGCCTGAGCCGTCCTTCGACCCCCGGCTCATGCCCTTCAACGGGCATGTCGCGCATGTGTCGCTGCGGGGGCGGGTGGAAGCCGGGCGCTTCGTTGAAGGGCTGCGAATGCGCATTGCGCCGGCTCTAATTGACCTCAACCTTGAACCAAAGGGGCCACGGGCGCGGCAGCTCCTGATGGGCCAGGCGTTCGTTATGCTGGAGCTGCGCGGCGATCACGCTTTCGGGCAAGCCGAACACGACGGGCATGTGGGCTGGCTGCCGATGGCTGCGCTGGACGACTGGGCTGACCCGACCCATCGGGTCGGCGCCCCGGCCACACATCTTTACACCGCACCCGACCTCAAGGCGCCCGAGGCTGCCAGCCTGTCGCTGGGTGCACGCCTGACGATCAAGGCAAGCGACAAGGCGAAAAGCCGGCAGGCGGGCAAGACCGCGCTGGGCGGTGGTGCCGCGGTGCCTTTCCTGGCTACCGATTGCGGGCATTTCGTGCCTGCCCAGCATGTCCTCCCTCTGCATCAGCCAGCGCAAGACCCGGTCGCGGTGGCCGAAAGCCTGCTGGGCACGCCCTACCTGTGGGGCGGGAACAGCCGCTGGGGGATCGACTGCTCGGGGCTGGTGCAGGCGGGGTGTCTGGCCTGCGCCATCCCCTGCCCGCCAGACAGCGACCTGCAACAGGCGCTGGGCCAGCCGCTTGTGCAGGAAGCACCGCTGAAGCGCGGCGACCTGGTGTTCTGGAAGGGGCATGTGGGCTGGATGCTTGACGGTGCGCGGCTGCTCCACGCCAATGCCCATCACATGGCCGTCGCGATCGAGCCGCTGGCCGAAGCCCGCGCACGGATCAAGGCTGCGGGCGGCGGTGATATCATCGCATGGCGGCGGCTCGACCGCTGAAACAGCGCATCAGCCCCAGGTCGGGTGAAACCTGCCCGCCGGCGAGAGCGTAAAGATATCGCAGCCCGTCGCTGTCACGCCCACCGAATGCTCGAACTGCGCCGAAAGCGACTTGTCGCGGGTGACAGCGGTCCATTCATCGGCCAGAACCATGGTTTCGGGGCGGCCCAGGTTCACCATCGGCTCGATAGTGAAGAACATCCCTTCCTCCAGAACCGGACCGGTGCCGGGGCGACCGTAATGCAGCACATTTGGCGGCGCGTGAAACACCCGCCCCAGCCCGTGGCCGCAAAAATCGCGCACCACGCTCATGCGGTTGCCCTCGACGAATTTCTGAATGGCCGCGCCGATATCGCCAAAGGTATTGCCGGGCTTGACCGCGGCAATACCTTCCATGAGCGCGTCATGGGTGACATCGATCAGTCGCTCGGAATAGGCTTTGGGCGTTCCTGCGACATACATGCGGCTGCTGTCACCGAACCAGCCATCCACAATGACCGTCACATCCACATTCAGGATGTCGCCGTCGAGAAGCCGATCATCAGGGCGCAGCTTTTCGTGGCTGCGCGAGTTGGTCTCGCCCCGCCATTTCGGCACCGGCGCCCCCGGAATCCCGTGGCAGACCACATGATTCACGCTGATGCACGACGCGTGCTGATAACCACGATAGCCGATGGTGGCCGATTTCGCGCCGGCCTCTTCGACCATCCGGGTGATCGCGGCGTCGATTTCGCCGGTGGTGCGGCCGGGTTCGATCAGCGGAATGACCGCATCGAGGATCCCGGCCGCCAGCCGGCCTGCCTTGTGCATTGCCTCGAAATCGCCGGGCTCGTGAATCCGGATGCCGTCACGGGTTACGCGGCCTTTGAGATTCTCGTCCAATGCTTTCTCCGTCGCAGTCACAGTCGCGCCTTCAGTTTCACGCGGGTCACAATACCGGCATGGCCGGAAACAAGCTAGGCCTGCGGCGCAGGATCGACAGGCATTTGATCGCCGAAACCGATGCCCTCGGGTGAAAGCCGGGTGCCATAGGCCAGCACCTCGACCCCGGCGGCGCCGGCCGCATCGAAGGCGCGCGCATAGGCCGGGTCCAGATCGCTCGCCAGCCGAAAGCGCGCGCAATCGCTGCGCTGCACCAGATACAGCATCACGGCGCGGTGCCCCTGTGCGGCCATATCCGACAGCTCGGCCAGGTGCCGCGCCCCGCGCGCGGTGACGCAATCGGGGAACTCGGCCCAGTCGCCTTCGCGGCGCAAGTGCACGTTCTTGACCTCGACATAGGCCTGCCCGCCCTTGCCTGACAGCAGAAAATCGACGCGGCTGGCCTTGCCATAGCGCACTTCGGCGCGCACCGTCTCATACCCGGCAAGCGGGGCAATCCGGCCAGCGCGCAGCGCATCGCCGACCACACGGTTGGGCAGACCCGCGTCTATTCCTGCCATATGCCCGCCCGGCAACTCGACCAGCCGCCAGCCGAACCCGAGCTTCTTTCGCGGGTCGTCATTGGGTTCCAGCCAGCAGCGCATCCCCGGATCAGCCAGCCCCAGCATGGCGCCGGGGTTCGGGCAATGGGCCACCACCTCGCGGCCATCGGCCTCAAGCACCATATCGGCAAGAAAGCGTTTGTAACGCCGAACCAGCCGCGCCGGCACAAGGGGGGTTTGAAAGCGCATGGCGCGCGACATATACCCTTGGCACAAGCCGGACAAGGAGGCCGCGACATGCCCAATCCCACCGCCGCGATGCTGGTCATCGGTGACGAGATACTCTCGGGTCGCACGCGCGATTCCAACATGCACCACCTCGCCGGAATGCTGACCCGGCACGGCATCGAGTTTCGCGAAGCGCGCTTTGTCGCCGACGATCACGACATGATCGTCGCTGCGCTGAACGCATTGCGTGGGGCACATGACCATGTCTTCACCTCCGGCGGCATCGGCCCCACCCATGACGACATCACCGCCGATGCGGTGGCCGCGGCCTTCGGGGTGAACATCGGCGTGCGCGACGATGCCCGCGCCCTGTTGGCTGCGCGCTATGAACAAACCGGCGGCGAACTGAACGAGGCCCGGCTGCGCATGGCCCGTATCCCCGATGGTGCAACGCTGATCGAGAATCCGATTTCCGCCGCGCCCGGCTTCATCCTGGGCAATGTGCATGTGATGGCCGGGGTTCCCGCGATTTTCGAGGCGATGGTCGCCTCGGTTCTGCCGGCGCTGACGGGGGGGGCGCCGCTTCTCAGCCAGTCGCTGCGCATCAACCGCGGCGAGGGTGACATCGCCGGGCCGTTGCGCCAACTGGCGCAGGATTACCCCGACCTGAGCTTTGGCTCCTACCCCTTTGTGCGTGACGGCATTCACGGGGCCGAAATCGTCGTGCGCGGCCAAGACAAGGCGCGCGTCGATGCCGCAACCCTGACGCTGGCCCGGCTTTTCCCCGAGGCCACGGCATGAGCGCAGCGGCACCCTCGGCCGAAACACTTTTCGCGGTGCTTGCCGCCACATGGCCGCCCGCAGCAGTGCGCAAGCAGGGGCCGTGGCTTCTGCGCGAGGGTGCGGGCGGCGGCAAACGCGTGTCAGCCGCCACCGCAGAAGGGCCATTCGGCCCCGATGATATTGCGGCCGCCGAACAGGCGATGCGGGCGCTGGGGCAGGCGCCACTTTTCATGCTGCGGCCGGAAAGCCACCCCGGCGATGCCGTCCTGGACGAGGCGCTTGCCGCGCGGGGCTACATGCGCAGCGAACCCACGGTGATCTACGCAGCCCCGGCCCGGCAGCTCCTGCCCGAGCCGCTCCCGGTCATGCAGGTCTTGTCGATCTGGCCGCCGCTGGCGATCCAGCGCGAACTCTGGGCCGAAGAGGGGATCGGCCCGGAACGCCTGCGGGTGATGGAACGTGCGAGCGATCCGCGCGTGGCGCTGATGGCCCGACAATCGGACAGGGTGGCCGGCGCTGGCTTCATCGCCATGCATCAAGGCATCGCCATGCTGCACGCGGTGGTGGTGACCGCGGCCCTCAGGCGGCGCGGGGCCGCGCGCAACCTGACGCGCGGCGCGGCCGAGTGGGCAATGGCACAAGGTGCGGAATGGCTGGCCCTGGCCGTGACCGAGGCAAACCAGCCCGCGCGGCTGCTTTACGCCGGCCTCGGGATGGAACCCGCCGCGCGCTATCACTATCGGAGTTCCGGTGACATCTGAGCCGGCACCACAAAAAGGCCGGCGCCAATAAGCGCCGGCCAGTCAGCGCCACAAGAGGCGCCAGGCGGACGGAAAAAGGATTGCCGCGTTACCAGCTCTCGGGTCCGCGCCCCGAAAAGCGCGCTGCAAGAAAGTCGATGAAGGCCCGCACCTTGGGTTGGGTGAACCGCCCCGGCGGATAGACCGCGTAGATCCCCAGATCCTCGCGCGGGAGGTCCGGAATCGCCTCTTCCAGCAGCCCCTTGCGCAAGGGGTCCGCATAGAGAAAGCTGGGCAGATGGGCGATCCCAAGCCCGGCGATGGCGGCATTGAGCAGCGATTGCCCGTCATTGACGGTAAGCGAACCGCTGCTGCGAACCTGCCGCTTTTCGCCCGACGGGGCAGTGATCTTCCAGACATTGCCGCTGGGATGGTTCGAATAATGCAACAGCTTGTGGTCGCTCAGATCATCGATTCGCATGGGCCGCCCATGCGCCTGAAAGTAGGAGGGCGCCGCGACCATACGCTTGGTGGTTTCGGTGATCTTGCGCGCCCGCAGCGTGCTGTCTTCCAGGTCGCCCACGCGAATCGCCATGTCGAACCCTTCCGAGATCAACTCGACGAAACGGTTGCCCAGCACCATGTTGATCGAGATCTCGGGATATTCGTTCAGGAAATCGCCAAGCATGGGCGAAAGCAGGTGCACACCGAAATCGGTCGCCACCGACATTCGCAGCACGCCCGACGGTGCCGACTGCATGGCGCTGACCAGCGAATCGGCCTCGCCCGCATCATTGAGCACGCGCCGCGCGCGGTCATAATAGGCAAGCCCGATCTCGGTCGGGCTGACGCGCCGGGTTGTGCGGTTGAGCAGTCGCGCACCCAGCCGCGCCTCCAGCGATGACACGTGCTTGGAAACCGCCGACTTCGATATGCCCATCTTTCGCGCCGCATCCGTGAATCCTCCCTGATCCACGACGGTTGCGAAAGCTTCCATTTCGGTCAGTCGGTCCATGAGTACACCCGCTGCGGCAAATCTTCATTTCAGTGAAGCAATTTCTGGCGGCGAAATCGGGCGAGATTGCGGAACCGGCCAGACAATATCTAGGTATTGTCGCGAACCGTTCCTTTTTTGGAAACATGCAACCGTCGAGGGCAGGCCATGGCCGCGTCAGATCGCGGCGCGCGGCCTTCGGGTCAGGCTTACATCCCGCAGGACAGCGCCGGAGGACCCCTCATCGCCCAAGATCAGATCGCACCAGATCTGACTCACGCGCTTTTCGTTGAACGGGGTGCAAATCAGATCGAACTCCGTCAGCACGCCTCCGGCATCGGCGCCCCTGCCGGGCGGCACATGCCGCAACAGCTGAAGGTGGTTCGGGCCGTGTCGGATGTTGAGCCGCAGATAGACGCCCCCGCCTTCTTCGGTCAGAGCCAGCCAGACCCCGAGCAGATGATCGGGGCGCAACCCCTGCCAGGCCGCCGGCGGAAGCTCGAGAGCCAGCGACAGGAAACTGCCGTCGAACCCTTCGGCCGTCAGGGAAAGCGCCTGATCGGCGGGTCCCTCCGGCTGGGCCATCTGACTGCAAGCGATGCGGCAGGCCGAGGACGCGTCATGATGCAGGCTGACATCCCCGGTCAGCGCATGACCGCTTTGCACCCAATCGACCGCCGCCCCGGACAGCCGCGACGCCCAGGGCGCCGGGCGCCAGGCCCAATCGCAATGCAGCGGGCGAAAGGGCACGCCGGGCGCGGCCCGTGCCACTACCTCGGCCCCGGCACGGGGCGCGGGCATGTCCGCCCGGCCACTCATGGATTCTCCCGCAGGACACGGTCGCGAAAGGCGTCAAGCAGCGCCTGCACGGCCTGCGGCTCCATCGGTTGCGCGGCAAGCGGCACGACCGAAAGCATCACGATGCTGTCGCCCAGGTCGAAGACCGCGCGCAGATAGTCTTGCGCAACCTCGGGTCCGGCGAAATCGCTGCTGTCGCTGACATGCAGCGACAGCGCGCCTTCCTGCGCCTCCACCGCGCGCAAAGTCACGGTTTCCGCCCGGCCAGACCGGCTGAGCATCGCACGCCCCGCCTCGCTCGCGAAATGCGCGGCCATCTCTTCGGCGATCTCGGCCACTGCCGGCCCGCCCGCACGCGGTGTCACCGACGCGGTCAGCACCGCCAGATGTCCCGGATGCCGCGCGGCCCCATCGCCCGACAGCGCCGCGCAACTGCCCAGCAACACGAAGGCCCCGTCGGCGTTGTCGCGCGTGCCGACGGGATCGACGCAATACCCGGCTGGCCCGCCGATGGCGACGCCGCCATCAAGCACCCGCACCACCTCGACCGCCTCGCGCCCCTGGCCAAACCCGTCAAGGCAACCGGCCAGCAGCAGCGGGGCGAACGCAGCAGCGAGCGGCCTAGAGGTCCATGTAAACATGCTGCTCGGCGCTGGCCCCCGGATGCGTCACCGCGCCCTTGCGGGTGGAGCCGACAAGTTGCGCATATTTCCACAACGCCCCCGAGGCGTAGATCGTCGCGCGCGGGCCTTTCCAATCGGCCTTGCGCCGGGCAAGCTCCTCGTCCGACACGGCCACGGAAAGCGCGCCCTTGATCGCGTCGATGGTGATCATGTCCCCGTCGCGCAGCAGCGCGATCGGCCCACCATGAGCCGCCTCGGGGCCGACATGCCCCACACAGAACCCACGCGTCGCCCCCGAAAAGCGCCCGTCGGTAATCAGCGCGACCTTCTTGCCCATGCCCTGACCCGACAGCGCGGCGGTAGTGGCCAGCATCTCGCGCATCCCCGGTCCGCCGGCGGGGCCCTCATTGCGGATCACGATCACTTCGCCTTCCTCATAGCTGCGCGCCTTCACCGCCTCGAACGCGTCTTCTTCACATTCGAACACGCGCGCGGGGCCGGTAAAGACCTGCTCGCTCTCGGACATGCCGGCGACCTTCACGATTGCGCCCTCGGGCGCGAGGTTGCCCTTGAGCCCCACGACGCCGCCAGTCTTCGTGATCGGAGTGGCAGCGGGATAGATCACGCGGCCATCGGCCTCGCGTTCGACAATGTCGATCTCCTCACCCATGCTGCGGCCGGTGGCGGTGATGCAATCCTCGTGGATCAGGCCAAGCTTGCGCAACTCCTTCATCACCACCGGCACGCCGCCGGCCTCATACAGATCCTTGGCCACATATTTCCCGCCGGGCTTGAGATCGACGAAATAGGGCGTCTCGCGGAAGATGTCGCAGACATCGAACAGGTCAAACTCGATCCCCGCCTCATGCGCCATCGCAGGCAGATGCAGCCCGGCATTGGTCGAACCGCCCGTGCAGGCCACGACGCGCGCGGCGTTCTCCAGCGATTTGCGGGTGACGATGTCGCGGGCGCGAATGTTCTTTTCAAGCAGGTTCATGACCGCCAGGCCTGAAGCCTCGCAATACTGGTCGCGGCTTTCATAGGGCGCAGGCGCGCCGCTGGAATTGGGCAGCGCCAGTCCGATCGCTTCGGACACGCAGGCCATGGTGTTGGCGGTAAACTGCCCGCCGCAGGCCCCCGCGCTGGGGCAGGCCACACGCTCCAGCACGGCCAGTTCGGCATCTGAGTAATTGCCCGCCTGATGCTTGCCCACGGCCTCGAACACATCTTGCACGGTCACGTCCTGGCCATTCAGCCGCCCCGGAAGGATCGAACCGCCATAGATGAACACCGAGGGCACATTGAGCCGCACCATCGCCATCATCATGCCCGGCAGCGACTTGTCGCAGCCCGCGAGGCCCACCAGCGCGTCATAGCAATGCCCGCGCATGGTCAGCTCCACCGTGTCGGCGATCGCCTCGCGCGAGGCGAGGCTCGAGCGCATCCCCTCATGTCCCATGGCGATACCGTCGGTCACAGTGATGGTGGTGAACTCGCGCGGTGTGCCGCCGCCCCGTTTCACACCGTGCTTGACCACCTGCGCCTGACGATTCAGCGCGATGTTGCACGGCGCGGCCTCGTTCCAGCAGGTGGCGACACCAACCCAGGGCTGGTGGATTTCATCCTCGCCGATCCCCATCGCATAGAAATAGCTGCGATGCGGTGCACGCGCCGGCCCTTCGGTGACGTGGCGGCTGGGAAGTTTCGACTTGTCAAAGCGCTGGTTGGTCATCGGACACCTTTACCGGAAAACTGGCTGCAGAAGGGATAATCGGCGAAAGCCCACGGGGCAAGCCGCATCATGCCGCGCCGCCCCATCCTTGCGCGCCTGTCATTCTTCTTGGTCATAAATATCCGCGCCGCAGGCCCCCGCCGGCCGGGGGCGCAACATCGGGGGCGGCGCTCCGCCGGCGGGCCACAAGCCGCCTTGCCCTTACCGTGCGGGTGGCGGAAACTGCCGCCATGACACCGGAATTTCTAAGCTATATCGCCCCGGCCCGGCGTTATCCGCAACTCTGGCGGCTGCTGGCCGGGCTGGTCGTGATCGGGGTGGTGCATGTCGCCTGGTCGGCTCTGGTGATGCTGGGCGCCGGGCTGATGATCGGACGCGGCCTCATCGCCGCGCCGCCTGGCGGCCTCAGCCGCGAGACGATCGGCGCCTCGCCCGGCATGATGCTGATGCTGCTGGCAACCTTCGCCGGCATGGGAATCGGCACGGTCCTGGCGGCGCGGCTGCTGCACCGGCGCGGCCTGCGCAGCCTGATCGGGCCGGGCCGCACCGCGCTGCGCCATTTTCTGGGCGGCGCGGCGCTGATCCTGGCGGTCAACCTGCTGGCGCTTGCTGCCCTTGTCGACCCCGCCGCGCCCGAGCCGGCCCTGCCCATGCGGCTATGGCTGGCGCTGCTGCCGCTGGCGCTGCTGGGGGTGCTGGTGCAGACCGGCGCCGAGGAGCTGGTGTTTCGCGGCTACCTGCAACAGCAGCTTGCGGCGCGGTTTTCCTCGACGCTGGTGTGGATGCTGCTGCCCAGCCTCGCCTTCGGGATGCTGCATTATGAGCCCGGCCAGATGGGCGCCAACGCCTGGCCGGTGGTGGCGATCACCGCGCTTTTCGGCCTGATCGCCGCCGATCTGACCGCGCGTGCGGGCACGCTGGGGCTGGCCTGGGGGCTGCATTTCTCCAACAACCTTTTCGCGCTGCTTCTGCTGTCGCCACAGGGCGATCTTTCGGGGCTTGCGCTTTATCGCATGCCCTTTGGCGCCGACGACACCGAAACCATGCCCCTTCTGCTGGCCTTCGATGCGGTGCTGCTGCTCGCGATCTGGGCAATCTGCCGTCTTGCTCTGCGCCGTCGCTGATTGCATTCGCGCCGCGCGCGCCTTATCTGGAAGGCCGAACAGGCCGAGCCGGGAGTCCGCCGCGCGATGAACTGGATCACCAACTACGTCCGCCCGACGATCAATTCGCTGTTCTCGCGCCGCGAGATGCCCGAGAACCTCTGGGTCAAGTGCAGCGAATGCGGCACCATGCTGTTCCACCGCGAACTGAGCGACAACCTCCAGGTCTGCAGCGGGTGCGGGCATCATATGCCAATCACCCCGCGCGACCGTTTCAAGGCACTTTTCGACGGCGGCATCTTCTCGGAAGTGCCGGTGCCCGAGCCTGTCACCGATCCGCTGCATTTCCGCGATCAGAAGAAATACCCCGACCGGCTGCGCGCCGCGCAGAGGTCCACGGGCGAGAAAGAGGCAATGCTCGTGGCCGAGGGCGAGATGGGGCGCACGCCCATCGTCGCCGCCGCGCAGGATTTCAGCTTCATGGGCGGGTCGATGGGCATGTATGTGGGCAATGCGATCATCGCCGCCTGCGAACGCGCCGTCAAACTGCGCCGCCCGCTGGTGCTGTTTTCCGCCGCCGGGGGCGCGCGGATGCAGGAAGGCATCCTCAGCCTGATGCAGATGCCGCGCTCGACCGTTGCCATCCAGATGCTGCGCGAGGCCGGCCTGCCCTATATCGTGGTGCTGACCCATCCCACCACCGGCGGGGTGACGGCCAGCTACGCGATGCTGGGCGATGTGCAGATCGCCGAGCCCAACGCGCTTATCTGCTTTGCCGGCCCGCGGGTTATCGAACAGACCATCCGCGAAAAGCTGCCCGAGGGTTTCCAGCGTGCCGAATATCTGCTGGACCACGGGATGCTCGACCGTGTCACCCCGCGCGGCAAGATGCGTGACGAACTCATCACGATCCTGCGGATGCTGCTGCGCGAATCGCCCGCCGTGCGCGGCGACCTGCCCGCACCGAAGCCCGAAGCCGCCACACCCGCGGCGGCTGCCGCCGAAGGCACCGGAAGCACCGAGCTGCCCGCTGCAAGCCCCGGAAAGGCTGACAAAGACGGCGGCACCGGTCACGGGAGCGCCAGCAAACCGTGAGCGCCGCCAAATCTGATGCCATCCTCGCCCGGATGATGGCGCTGCACCCCAAGATCATCGATCTCACGCTCGACCGGGTCTGGCGGCTGCTGGCCGCGCTGGATCATCCCGAAACGGCGCTGCCGCCGGTGATTCACATCGCGGGCACCAATGGCAAGGGCTCCACGCTCGCCATGATCCGCGCGGGGCTCGAGGCTACCGGCGCGCGCGTCCATGCCTATACCTCGCCGCATCTGGTGCGTTTTCACGAGCGCATCCGCCTTGCCGGTGAGCTGATCGCCGAACCCGCGCTGGCGCGCCTGCTCGATGAATGCGAGGCCGCGAATGGCGGCACGTCGATCACATATTTCGAAATCACCACCTGCGCGGCGCTGCTGGGCTTCGCCCGCACCCCGGCCGAATGGCTGCTGCTCGAGGTCGGCCTCGGCGGGCGGCTCGATGCCACCAATGTGGTGGAGAAACCCGCGCTGACCGTAATCACGCCCGTCTCGCTGGATCATCAGCAATACCTGGGCAATACCCTGGCCGAGATCGCCGGCGAAAAGGCCGGGATCCTCAAGCCGGGCGTGCCCTGCATCGTCGGGCCACAGCCCGAAGAGGCACTCGCGGCGATCGAGGCCCGGGCCGCGCGGCTGGGCGCGCCGCTTCTGGTGCATGGCCAGCACTGGCACATCTGGGAAGAGGCTGGACGGCTGATCTATCAGGATGAACACGGTCTGCGTGACCTGCCCCTGCCCCGCCTGCCCGGAAAGCACCAGATCGACAATGCCGGCATGGCACTGGCGGCGCTGCGCGCGCTTGGCCAGCCCGAAGCCGCACTCGAGGCCGCCCCGGGCGCCGACTGGCCCGCGCGGATGCAACGGCTGCGCCGCGGGCCACTGCCTGACAGCGCGCCGGAGGCCGAGATCTGGCTTGACGGCGGGCATAACCCGGCGGCCGGGCAGGCGCTGGCCGAAACGCTTGCGCAGATGCCCCGGCGGCCCACCTATCTGATCTGCGGGATGCTCAATACCAAAGATGTCACCGGCTATCTGCGCCCGCTGGCCGCGCAGGCAAAGCAGCTTCATGCCGTGGCCATTCCGGGCGAGGCAGCAACCCTGAGCGCCGAGGCCACGCGCGACGCGGCGCTTGCCGCGGGCCATGACGACCCTCGCGTTTCCGGCAGCGTGGATGCCGCGCTGGATATGATCACGCAAGAGGCCCCGCAGGCGCGCGTGCTGATATGCGGCTCGCTTTATCTGGCCGGGCAAGTGCTGCGAGATAACGGCTAAACGCGGCCCGCCTGCCTGCCTACTCCTCCGCGCCCCATTCGGCCGACTGCATCTCGCGCAGGCGGCTGGCGGTCCGCTCGAACTCGAAGGCGCCCGCGCCCTCAAGGTAAAGCTGCTCGGGCGTGTCGGCGGCGCTCGCGATCAGCGTCACGCGCGCCTCGTAAAGCGCGTCGATCAGGATCACGAAGCGCCGCGCCTCGTTGAAATTCTTGCGCGAAAGTCGCGGGATGTCTTCGAGAATCAGCACATCCACCGCATCGGCCAGCGCCAGGTAATCCGCAGGCCCAAGGGGTTGGCCGCAAATATCCCAGAACCCCGCGCGGGCCACCCCGCCGGCGAATTCAGGCACCACCACTTCGCGCCCCTTGATGCGCAGCCTTAGCGGATCGGGGCGCGCGCCCTGGGTGAGGTTCTGCCAGATCTGCGCAATCTGCTCGGCCGCCACATCATCAGCCGGATAAAAATAGCGCTGATCGCCGATATCACGGTTCTGGCGGTAATCGGTGGCCGCGCGCAGCTCGCGCACCTCCAGCTGCTCCTTGATCAGGTCGATGAAGGGCAGGAAAATGGCGCGGTTCAGCCCGTCCTTGTACAGATCGTCGGGCGGTCGGTTGGAGGTGGTGACAACCACGACACCCGCCTCGAACAGCATCTTGAACAGCCGGCCCACGATCATCGCATCCGTGATGTCGGTGATCTGCATCTCGTCAAGGCACAGCAGCCGCAGATCGCGGGTGATCGCCGCGCCGACCGGGGCAAGCGCGTCATCGACCCCCTGCTTGCGGGCCGCATTGATGCCCTCGTGCACCTCCTGCATGAAGGCGTGAAAATGCACGCGCCGCTTCGCAGCGGTCCCGACATTTCCGTGAAACAGGTCCATCAGCATGGACTTGCCGCGCCCGACCCCACCCCAGAGATAAAGCCCCCTGGGCGGGGCCTCGGGCGGGCGGGCGAAAAGCCTGCGCAGCACACCGCCATTGCCCGCCGACGGGGGCGGGGCGGCCTCAAGCCAGCGGCGCAGCGGCTCAAGGCTTTCCAGAACCGCGCGCTGCGCCGGATCGCGGCGCAGCTTCTCGCCCGCGATGTAGCGGTCATATATCTCGGCCAGGGTCTCGCTCATGGTGCGCTCTTAAAGCAATTTCAGAAAAAGTTGATAGACCTTTTCGGTTCGAAATTGCGACAAAACATAAGGCTGAAGCGTTTCGGCGATTCAACGAATGGCCGAAACGCTTTAACGCGACGGCCGGGGCGGGGAAAGAGGGCGCGCGCGCGACGCGCCCCGCAGCACCTCTGCCTCAATCAAGCCGGCCGGCCACACCCAGCCCCTGCGCGACCAGCGCCAGCACCGCGCGCAGTGAATTCGCGGGCGATTCCGTCACCATCAGCAGATCGCCGGGCTGAATCGCAAGGCCGCGCGCGGCGAACAGCCCGTCCGTGCCGCTCAGGTCCAGCGTGAAGACGACATGCGCCCTGTCCGGCCCCCGCACGCCCGACGGATCAACCGCGCTTTCGGGATAGGCGCGCAAGATCAGCACCCCGCGCGGTGAGCCGCGCGCGCCCTCGACACCCCCGATCATCGACACCGCCTCCAGCGCCGAAAGCCGTTCGCGGCCGAAGGGAATCAGATCCTGCTGCCCCGAGGCGCCCAGCGCGATGAAATGGCGGCTGTCCTCTTCCAGCACCACCCGGTCACCGGCGCGCAACGTCGCATCCAGCCCCGGCGCGTCATAGAGACGTGCCAGCGCGATGCCATAGCGCTGCCCGCCACGCAGCACCCGCAACTGGGGGTTCGCAAGTCCCGGCGCCGGCCCGCCCGACAATGCGATCAGGTTGAGCGCGGTCAGCCCGCCATCGGGCAGCGGATGGCTGCCGGCACGGACAACCCCGCCCACCACGTCGACCATGTTGCCGCGGCCCGGCGCAATATCGAGCTGCACCTGCCCGGCCCCGAAAGCCGCCGCCATCCGCGATTGCAGACGCTCGCGCGCCGTCTTGAGGCTCAGCCCGCCAAGGTCGATCTCTTCAAGATAGGGCAGGAACACACTGCCTTCAGCGTTGACGGAGACGCCGCCGATATCGACAACCTTCTGCCCCTCGGCCGTCAGCAGCGAATTCGGCTCGTTGTCCCATACCGCGATGTCCAGTCGATCGCCCGGGCGGATCACCGGCCCCGGCGCGCCCGGCCCCGCGGGCGGCCAGACAGGTGGCGCATCGACCAGCCCCGCCGGCCACTGCGCTATATGACCTGCTGAACCGCGGGTCACGGGCACCACCATGACATCGCGCGCCTCACCCCGGCTGTCGCGCAGGACGGTGCCCTGCGCCGGCGCGGTGCGCGGCAGGTCGCAGGCCGCAAGCGCCAGCAGACAGAACAGGATTGCAAGCGGGCTGGCAGCGCGGCGCTGGCCGCGCAGGCGCGGAAGATCCGGCAACCGCAAGGCAAGGCGCCAGCCTTGCCTGACTCTGCCAACCGCGCCGCTCACCGCTCCACCACCCGCGGCGGGGTCGCCGCGCCCCCCAATCGCAGCCCCCTCAATGCGGCGCCGGCTTGCCGGAACGGCGGCAGCACCTTCAGCGCCGAACGCCAGAGCAGCCAAAGGTCGAGCCAGAACCCCGCCCGCGCCTGATAGATCAGGTCGAGCCGCGCCTTGCGGGGAATGCAATGTCGGGTGTAGATCCGTTCGGCCTCCCGCGCGGTGCGGCACCGGGCCAGAAGCCGTTCCTCATGGGTGTGGTAGATCAGCGTGGCAAGCCCCGTCACACCGGGGCGCCGGCGCAGCACCCGGGCATAGAGGTCGGGAAACTGCGCCACATATTGCGGCTCTGGCGGCCGCGGGCCGACAAAACTCATGTCGCCCCTGAGGATGTTCCAGAGTTGCGGCAACTCGTCCAGCCGCAGCTTGCGTAGCCAGCGCCCCAGCGGGGTGATCCGCCACACCTTGTGCCCGCCGCATACACCGGTTTCGTCAGGCCCGGGCTGCATCGTGCGTAATTTCCACATGCGGAAGTGGCGGCCTGGGGCGCGCACCCGCTCCGACGCAAAGAGTGCGGGCCGGCCGTCAACCAGGCAGACCAGCAGCATCAACCCCAGCAAAACCGGCAGCAGCGGCACCGCAAGCACCAGCGCCAGGGCGATATCCGATATCCGTCTTGCCACGTGTTTCCTCCGTTCCGGGGGGCTGAGCCAGGTGTCACAAATGCCCCGTGAGCGCCGCGAACCAGAGCAACGCGTTCCCCGCGCGGCCCTGCCGGTAGACCCCGCTGCCGCGCAGCAGGCGCAGGCGCCGCGGCAGGGGGCTGCGGCGGGCCTGCGCAAAGCGGGCCAGCAGGGCACGGTTCCCGGGTGTCAGCCTGTGGCGCGAGGCCTCCAGCGCCGCGAGGTTGCGATCGTTCCACGCCCGGTAATCCCCGCGGAGCAGTTGCGCGATCCTGCAAAGCCGCGCGCGCAGCCCGTCATTCGCGCCAATCAGGTTGTTCGCGTGCTGGCGATAAAGCAGGCCGGGGCGATCATCATGCACCACCGCGCCGCCGGCCCCGGTGACGATCTGGTATATCCACCAATCATGCGCGACGGGCGCATCGCGCAGGTCGGTTCCGGCGGCCTGCACCAGGTCGAGCGCGGCGCGGTTGAGTACGATGGTGTTGCCCGACGCGATATTCTGCACCAGCGCATTGGCAAACCCCGGCGCGCGGCGCAGGCGGCACGAGGGTCGGCGTGCGCCCAGCTTCGCGTCGCTGATCAGGCTGCGGCTGCAATAGAGCGCGGGCAGACACGGCGGCAGCCCGGCAAGCGCGGCAAGCGCACGCTCCAGCTTCGCGGGCAGCCAGACATCATCCTGATCGGAGAGCGCCGCAAACGGCGCATCGGGGCCGGCCGCCTGCAGCAGCGCCAGAAAATTGCTGGCAAACCCCGCGCGCGGACCGGCGCGCAGGCGAACCGCCCGCCCCGCTGCGCGCGCGGCAAAGCGTTGCACGATCTGCCGGCTGGTGTCGCTCGATCCATCATCGCTGACGATCAGCGACCAGTCGGCATGGTGCTGGGCCAGATAGCTGGCAAGCTGCTCCTCGAGCAGTGCGGCACCATTATATACCGCCAGAAGAATCGCCACGCCCCGCGGCCGCCCTTGCCAGCAAATCGGGGCATCGCCGGCGGCAGCGCGGTGGCACAGCTCCAGCCCGCCACGCATGACGCGCGAAGGCATCGGTGCGCACGGTGCGGGCGCCGGTTGCGCTGTCACTTCGGCTGCCGGGATCGCTGACACGGTTTCTCCCCTTTCGCCTGCGGCAGATCTGCCCTGCGCCCTGCGGCGGAGCGGTTCCAGAAACGTGCCCCCGCGGGCCGCCAGCCTGGCCAGCGGCATCGGGGCGCCTTTCCTGCTTAGCCGCGATTCCTTAAACGACCCTTATGGTTAACCGGGTCGGGCGGCCTTGATCCGCGCGCTCAGGCTGTGGGCCAGCACCCGGATCTGCGCGGGCGTCAAGTGCAGGCTGCGCGCCTGAGCTTCTGAAGGCATTTGCGCACACAGCGCTGCCAGCGATTCGATGTGGTAATGCTCTGCCCGCGGCAGCAGCGCGTTGACCGGGGCAGTCAAGGCGCGCATCCGCTCAAGAAATTCCGCCAGCGCCTCGTGTGTGGCGTGGGGAGGCTCCGGCGTGATGTCAGGCAGTTCATTGCACAGGACATCGCTGATGAACCTGGACGATGCCTTGCCGAAGCTCCGGTTGAACGCACGCTGCAGCTCAAGCTCCGCCCGAGTGAGCGAGCGATTGACCCGCCTCGCCCGAGGCCGCAGCAGCGCGCCACGCGCGAGGCCGAGCCAATCCTCGACACACTCGACAAGTGCGCGCTTGTGGCGCGAGTAGTTGCGCACCACCAGTTCCGCGCCCGCCGCGTTGGTGGCATGCAATGCGGCCAGAACGGCAGCAGGCATCCGATAGCCGGGCAGAAAATCGCTGAAGCTGTCCGCCCGGCCCTGACGTTTGACATTCTGCTGATAGGCCGAAACCGCGTGTTCGAACGGGTCACGAATGAACAGCAGCACCCGCAGCCGCGCCCGCGGATAAACCGCGCGCGCCTCATCGAGAAACCCGGCCTCGGCGATCGAGCGGAAAATGTTCTCGTTCGAGACAAGCAGCGTCTTGCCCGGCCCCGGAAGGGGTGCGGCACGGCAGGCGAACCTCCGAAAACTCCCCTTCGGGTGCAGGGTGCGGCCAGGGCCGGGCACCAGGTTGCCCTCGTTGATGTGCCCTGCGCCTGCACGGGCGCGATCTTCGGCGCCGATCGGATAGAACAGCCCCTGCTCGGCAAGTCGCTCCTGCGACAGCGCCAGGCTGGACTGGATGTAACTGCTGCCGGTCTTTCCGTGACCTGCGTGAATGCAGATGCAATCGGGTGCCGGGCCGGTAGGGCCGAGCGCGCCGGGCCGGGTCATCAGTCTGCCCCCTCGGGCTGGTGCCGCGCCACCGTCACCCGGCTGCCCGCCTGCGCGGCAATCAGGCGTGTGGGTTTCGTTCTGGCTCGCGGCGATGGCCCCGCGTGGCCGCGGACCGATCCGTTCAGGCGCGGATTGGCGGCGCGATACTGGGCGCGCCGCCCCTCGAGCCGGGCGAGAAAACTCCGCTGGACCTCCTGGGTAAGGTCTTCGCGATGCACCCGCCCCGCCGGCATGTGTGGCTTGCTCAACGCGAAATCCGGCTGAAAGGGTTTGATGCGCGCCGCGAACGTCGCGTTGAGCGGCGCGAAATGGGCCTGAACTGCTGCCGCCTCGCGTCTTGTGTAAAGGGTTGTGCGGCAATCCGCTCCGAACTGCTCGCGCAGGCTGTCCTGCGCCACCGAGATCACCCCGGGGCCCGGCACATGCGGACCGATGGTCTGCTGTGCAAGCCACATCGCCAGCGGCTCGGGCGAGGTGTTGCGGTCGCGCGCCAGGGGCACGAATTGCGCGGCGGCGCTCTCGGCCCCGGCCTGCCGCAGGAAAAAGCGCACCAGCCCCGCCCGGCTCGTGCGAAGGTGATCGAAATCGGCAAAGCAGATTTCGCCGGGGGCGAAGCCCTTCAGCAGGTGATCATAAAGCGCGCCATGCTCACCCCACAGCCCGGCCACGCGGTTACTGCGCAAGGCCCGGGCCAGGAAATCCGCGAACGGCTCCATCACCGCGCGCCGCGCCAGCTCCAGATAGACCGATTGCAAGAAACCGCACTGTTCGCGCAGCACATGGATTACCCCGACCTGGTCGAACGCGGCCACCCTGCGGCGCAGATCGGCCATGTCGACCGCCATCCTACTGCCTTGCGAGAACGCCTCGCTGCTAAGCAGGACCGTGCGGTTGCTGGACGCATGGGCCGCGACGATCTCTTGCAGCATCCGCCCCGGCCCCTTCTCGGCGAAAAACCCTTTCGGCAACCGCGCCGAACGATCGCACCAGATCGCGGTCAGCGCATGATGGCCCATGTTCGGGCCGACATGCGGGTAGATCAGGCCGTGGCGCGCCAGCAGATCGCGGTTCTGCGCGAAACTGTGCTGCAACGTGGTCGTGCCGGTCTTGTGGGCGCCGGTATGCAGAATCAGGCGAGAGGCAGCCTTGTCTTTCATGGGTTTATCCTTGCAGCGGCGCGGCGGGGGCAGGCGCCGGGTCGTCGGGTTGCGGGCCGTTGAGGGCACGGGAAGACGCGTTTTCAGGCGTGTGGAACATCGCCCGCGCCAGCGCGGTCCAGGCCTCCTGATCCAGTGCATCGCGCCCCGGCAGGCCGGCCCAGTCATCAGGCCAGCCCGGCATCCCGAAACCGGGGTCATGCGGGCGCAGGCGGGCTGCAAGCCGGGCATTGAGCGGGGCGAAGCGCGCCTTCATCCGCACCAGTTCGTCACCCGCGAACAGAGTGCCGCGCGCGCCCTCGCCCAGCACATGGCCCAGAACCTCCCGCGCGAGGGCGAGCGCCGGCGCCCCCGGAAACTGCGGCGCGGTAAGCGCATGGGCGGCCAGAAACTCGAGCGGGCGGGGCGAGACATGCGCCGCCCCTTCGGCTGGCGGCGCCAGCATCCGGGGCGCAACCCCAACGGCCAGAACGTCAAAAAAATGCGCAATCGGCCCGCCGGCATGCGCCCGCATCGCATCGAACGGCACGAAGCGGATCTCATCGGCGGCGAAACCTGTCAGCAGATGATCGTAGAGCCGATTGTAATCCAGCCACAGATTGCCGGCAAAACCATCACGCAGCGCGGTTTGCACAAAGGCGCGGAACGGCCCCGGCGCGCGGTGGCGCGCGGTTTCCATATAGAAGGACTGCACCAGACTTGCCTGATCACGCAGGGCGCAAACCACCTCGACACGGTCGAACCGGGCGGCACGGGCGCGCAGCTCGGCCATGCCGATACGGCTGCCGGAACGGCCGCAGCAGAATTTCTCGCTGCTCAGGATCACGGTTCGGTCGCTTTTGGCATGGGCCTCGTCAAGCCAGCGCCAGACCTGATCGGTGCCGCCGGGCACGCGATAGGCCAGGGGCAGGGCGACCCAATCCTCGACCAGGCCGTGATGCCCGGCCTCCTGCCCGATGCGCGGGTAGATCACGCCGTGACGCTCGAGCACAGCGCGGTTCTGCGCCAACGCGTTCTGAATCGCGGTGGTCGCCGTCTTGTGCGTGCCGATATGGAGGATGAGTCGCGCCATCGCCCGCCTCACGCCACTGCCGCGTGCCGGGCGCGCCAGATGGCGCGGGCATACCGCCGCCACACAGCAGCGGTGATATCCTGGCGCGACACCGCCTCGCGCGCGGGGCTGATGCGTTCGAGCGCAAAGCCAGGTTGATACGGGGCAACCGCCTTTTCCAGCGCGCGGTTGGCCGGGCCGAACCGTGCGCGGAAGGCCCGCATTTCCGCAGTGGTGAAAAGGGTCATGGGCCGGTCGGTGCCGAAATGCTCTCGAAGAATATCCTCGGCGATGCCGATGGCCCAATCCGACGCGGAACCGGGCGCTGCAAGCGTGTTCGCCATAAATTGTGCAAGCGGGTTGGGCGAAACATTCGAATCGCCGCGATCAAGCGCTTCGAGTTCCTCCGGAGCAAGCGCCGGGTCGATCACCGCCAGACAGGCCCCCAGCACCCCACCCGGCGCGCGTTTCGCCCCCTCGTAGCTGATCAGCACGATTTCCTCCGGGGCAAAGCCGCACAGGAAATGCTGGTAGAGGTGCCTGTAGTCGAGCCAGAGGCCGCTGGCCACCGCGCTTTTGCGGGCCTGGGTCAGAAACGGCTCCAGCGGCGGGCCGGGGCGATCGCGCGAGATCTGCTGATAGATCGACTGCAGGAAATCCGGCTGCCGGCGCAGAGTGCAGACAAGCCGCACCTCGTCGAACGGGCGCAGACGCGCGCGCAGCTCGGCCATGTCGACACGGCGGTTTTCGGGCAGCGCGCGCGAGAATTCCTCGCTCGACACGAAAACGGTGGCGTCGGTCCCGGCCCAGCGGCGCACCAGCCTGTCCCAGGCCGCGGCCGGATCCTCGATGGCGAAGGGAAACGGCAACTGGTTCCAGACACAGACAAGCCCGTGCTGGCCCCGGCTCAGCCCGATGCGCGGATAGATGACCCCCCGGCGCGACAGCTGCGCGCGGTTATGGAAAAGCGTGTCTTGAATGGTCGTGGTGCCCGTCTTGTGGGTGCCCACATGCAGGATCAGCCGGGCCATGCGCCTAACCTCCGGGTTTCAGATGGGCACGCAGCACATCAAGGCAGGCGCGGCCATATTGCTCGCACGGTTCCAGCATCGCCTTCTCGGCCCATTCGTTCCAGGCGTTGATGAACAGCTCGCAGCGGTAGGATTCGCGCAGCGGCCCCGCGCACAACTCGCGCAGCCAGCGGTCGAACGCGGCCGGGTTGGCCCCGTGCGCCAGATGCGCCTGCGCGCCCCGCCTCGCGGTGTTGTCCCATCCTGGCATGACCCCGGCAATGGTATGGGGCGGCAGGGCGGCGCGGTGATCACGCGAGAGGCTGTTGCGGATCACTGAAAGGTAGTCGTAGATCACACCCCTGAAATGGGCCGGGTTCACCAGCCCGCCCATCTGGTCGCCCTGCGCGCCGCCGAAAAGATAATCCTGCGGCGCAACCAGCCCGTGCGGTGGCATCTCGATCCAGAAATCGAACAGGTCGGGCGCGACGGGCGCGTGGCCCGCACGGTGGAAATGCACCGCGCCCAGTTCCACCTCGCCCAGCCCCAGCGCGCGCCAGGCCTCGCGCAGCCGCGTCACATTCGCCGCCGGGTCGGGCATGTCGCCGGGTCGATAGACCACGAAGCGCGGGCGCTGGCCGTCGGGGCGGGCATACCGCGGATCGCGCATATAGGGCAGGCAATCGCGGGCGAGCGCCGCCTCGAACCCATCCGCATAGCCTTGTTCGAGCAGCACCTCGCCCGAAAGCCCGTCCCAGTTGCGCCGCCAGCTTTCATTCGCCCAGCACAAGTAGAAGCTGAAAGGCACCTCCGGCGCGGCAAGCAGCCCGTCAAGCGGAGCCTGCAACACGCGCCGACCGTCGAACCAGTAGTGATGCACGCAGAAGGCATCGATCCCCGCCGCGCGCGCCATCTGCCATTGCCGGCCCATCGCCTCGGGCAGGCGCAGGTCATAGAACCCCAGATCCGTCGGCAGCACCGGCTGGCAATGACCCGCAAAGGCGGGGCGCGCGCGGGTCACGGCTGCCCATTCGGTGAAACCCTTGCCCCACCAGGCATCGTTCTCGGGGGTTGGGTGGAACTGCGGAAGATAGAAGGCGCTTGTATAGGCCGGGCGCACGGGCGCGGGCCGGGGTGGTGATGGGTTTGCCTCGAACTCGCGCGTCTGGCGCACCTTCTGCCCGCCGTGACGCGCGAAATAGCCCAGCGCCCGCTCGAATGCGTGCGCAAGGGTGCCATCCACCTGCCCGTGTTCGGGGTCGAAGCTGTGGCGATCCAGGCGCAACCCGCGGATCATGTCGCGCATCAGCGGCTTGAGCCAGTACATGGACCCCGCCGGAAAGGCGAGCGCGTCGGGGTCGCAGGCAATCTCCACACGGTTGAGCAGGTGCTGCGCGCCCTCGCGGTTGCTGCCCCACCATTCCCGGCCTTCGTAAAGCTGCCCGTCGGCTACCCAGAAGGCGGCCTCCGCATCTGCAAGGAACCGGTCGAGCAGCGCGCGGGTTCCCCAGCCCCTGAGGATGCCGCGGATCAAGTGCTGGCGCCAGCGATCGCCATCGATGCGGTGGGGCGAGCGTTTGGTATGAACCTTGGCGATCGCGCGATAGGGGTCAAGCAGGCCCGAGTTGACCAGATGCACGAAAGGGAAGATGTCCCGCCCGAGATTGGGCATCGCCGCAACCACCGCCCCCGGCCAGGTCTTGCGGATCTGAGTCATCAGGGCGGTGCTTTCGTCGTCGATCGCCGTGACGGTGACGAAAAGGTCGAACTCCAGATCGAGCCCGCGCAGGGCCGAATCGATCTCGGGCCACAGCTCGGGGTAGAAGACATGCGCGACAACAGCGAAATCGCGGGGGGGGACGGCATCGGCCGCGCGGCGCAGCACCGGAACCGGCACATGCCGCGTGGCACGCACCGGCGGCAGATCCCGGGTGACGCGGCGTTCGAACCGGCCACGGCGCAGATAATGCAGAAAGGCCGGCTGATCGAGTTCGGCCAGGTCGGGGTTGTTGCGCAGATATCCCCCCGGTGAAAAATCAGGGTTGGGGTGGCGCCCTTCCCGCTCACCGAAGAGGATGAAGTGCCGCTCCGGGCAGAGCCGGTAGAGCGGGTTCAGGCCCGGATTGCTCGCCAGGTAGAACTGCCGGTCGAACAGGTGGCTTTCCGCCACCTCGCGCAGGTAGATGCGCCGCCCCTCGGCCAGGGGAAACAACAGAAATCGCAACAAGGCGCTGAAACGGTTCTTCACGGTTGCCGATGCTCCCTTTCCTCGGCGGGGTCATGCCCGCCGGGCCGAGACTGGCCGCGATTTCCTGAACATCGCGTAAACCATGATGCGTTTTTCCGTGCGGCGCGGGGCGAGGCGGGATTCAGAGATTGTTCAGCAGCCGCATGTGATGCTTGCGCAGCAGAATCAGCCCCGCCACCAGGGCAATTAGCGAAAGCGCGAAAATGAATGCAGGAGCAACATAGCCAGGGTCGTAATAGGCATAGAACCCGCGCCGCATCTCGCCCGTGACATGCATCAGCGGGTTGAACCAGAGGAATTGCTGAAGGCTGCGCGGCGCATCCTCGTAGAGGAACAGCACCCCCGAAACGATCAGCAAGGGCCGCGTCGCGATCATCCAGACACGTTCCCACAGCGGAAAGGCCGTGAAGAGATAGCAGTTGAGCGTCCCGAACCCCAGGGCCAGCGCCCCCGCCATCGCGAAGGCCAGCACGACCGGTCCAAGCCGGATCACCGGGCGCAGGTCGAAAATCAGGAGAACCCCCGCAATCACGATGCAGAACACCACGACACCCGTCAGGGCATTCAACACAAACCGCGCGAGGATCGCGTCGATGTACTTGACCGCCGGGTAGAACAGCAGTTGCCGCGAATGCCGGATCGCACCGGCCACCGCATTGGAAACATCGTGCCACATCATGAAGATCAGCAGCCCCGTGGCCTTGAACAGCGGAAAACTGGTGCCCAGCGAGGGCGCGCGCAGAAGCAGGCTGAACACGAATGACAAGAGCAGCACCCCACCGATCGGCACCAGCAGCGCCCAGACATAGCCCCCCGGCGCGGCGCCATAGCTTGTGGACATCTCGCGCAGCATCAGCGCACCGATGCTGCGCAGGCTCCGGTAACGGCGGCGGGGTCGGGCCGGGGGAAGCTGAATGTTCATGTGTCCTCACCTGCGGGCCGGCACGCGGGCAGCCGGCGCAATGTGACGTCTCTAGCCCGAAAACCTTGTCAAATCGCTTCGCGAGGAGGCGCCCGTGCCCGGACCTTCACTGAAAGCGGCGTCCCGGCGTGCCATCGCCCGCCCCCGGCGCAACAGGAAATGGTCGGCCGCCCCCGCCACGCTGAACCTGCCGCCCGCCGCCACCCCGCCCGAAGCGGCGGCCCGGCCTCCTGCCCTCCGCCCGGCGACGGCAAGGCTGAGGCCGCGCCACATGGGGCTGTTTCTCGGCTTCTGGCTCATGGTCATCGCGCCGCTGGCCGTGATCGCCTGGTATCTGGAGTATCGCGCAAGCGAGCAATATGCCTCGCATGTGGCCTTTGCCGTCCGCCAGGAAGGCGCCGGTTCGGCCTTTGATATCCGCGGCGGGCTCTCGCAGCTTCTGGGTGGCAGCTCCAGCTCGTCCGACACCGACATCCTGAATGAATTCATCCAGAGTCAGGACATGGTCGCACGGGTCGATGCCCGACTCGGGCTTGCTAGGGCCTATGCGCGCCCGAAAGGCGACCCGGTTTTTGCCTTCGATCCGACAGGCAGCATCGAAGACCTGGTGCGCTATTGGCGGCGCATGGTGCGGGTGATCTACGATCCGTCCGCCGGGCTTATCGAATTGCAGGTGCGGGCCTTCGATCCGCATGAGGCGCAGGCGATTGCCACCGCGATCGTCAATGAAAGCTCGGCGCTGATCAACATGCTCTCGGCCATCGCGCGCGATGACACGCTTGCCTTCGCCCGCGATGAGCTGACCGAGGCCGAGACCCGCCTGCGCCTGGCCCGCGAGGCGCTGACGGAATTCCGCTCGCGTACACAGATTGTCGACCCTGCAGCCGATATTCAGGGGCAGATGGGGCTGCTCAACACACTTCAACAGGAGCTTGCCGGGGCATTGATCGAACTTGACCTGCTGCGGGGAAACACCCGCCCCAGCGATCCGCGCATCGCCCAGGCCGAGCGCCGGATCGACGTGATCAACCGCCGCATCGCGGATGAGCGGCGCAAGTTCAGCATCGGCGGCGCAGGGCCGCAGGGCAGCGATTTCGCCACATTGATGGCCGAGTATGAACGCCTGACAGTCGATCGTGAATTTGCCGAACAGGCCTATCGCAACGTATTGGCTGCCTATGACACCGCCGTGGCCGAGGCGCGGCGGCAAAGCCGCTATCTGGCCACCTATATCCGCCCCACCCTTGCCCAGAGTGCCGAATACCCCCGCAAGTTCCAGATTTTCGGCCTTTCGGCGCTGTTTCTCTTCCTCGCCTGGGGGGCGCTGACACTTGTCTATTACGGGATCAGGGACAGACGCTGAGCGATGATCCGGCTTGAGAACCTGACCAAGGCCTTTCACAGCCGCGGCACGCGCAAGCTGGTGCTCGACCGTGCCAGTGCGGTGTTTCCCGCAGGGGTGTCCATAGGGCTTGTCGGGTGCAACGGGGCAGGGAAATCAACGTTGCTGAAGATCATCGCCGGCACACTGAGCCCCACGGCGGGGCGTGTGCTGGCCACCGGCTCGATCTCGTGGCCGGTGGGCTTTGCCGGCAGCTTCCACCCCGAACTGACAGGCGCGCAAAATGCCCGTTTTCTGGCGCGGGTCTATGGCGTGGACACCGATTCGCTTGTCGGCTTCGCCGAAGATTTCGCCGAACTGGGCGCGCATTTCCACCTGCCGTTTCGCACCTATTCGGCCGGGATGCGGGCACGGCTGGCCTTCGGCGTCTCGATGGGGGTGCGTTTCGACACCTATCTTGTCGATGAGGTCACCGCAGTGGGCGACGTGCGGTTTCGCGCAAAATGCGAGGCTGTCTTTCGCGACAGGCTGCATGACAGCGGCGCGATTGTCGTTTCGCACGGGGCGGGGCTTCTGCGCCGACTCTGCCGGGCCGGATGCCTGCTGCACGAGGGGCAACTGACCTATTTCGACGATATCGAGGACGCCATCGCCGCATATCACGTCACGATGGGCGGCGCGCCGGAGGAAACCGACGATGACTGAGCCGCGCTGCCCCTTTCACCCGGTGAAGAGTGTTTCTTAACCCCACTGCGCCACCCTGACCCCGTTGAGCAACAGTCATATGAACGGGGCCTGGCTGTGACGGACACTGCAACCTCGGCCAGCGGGGCGATGCTGCGCAATCTGGGCGGGCCGGAAGGCTTCGGCGAGGTCGCGCTCGACCGGGTCGACGATGGCTGGCTCCAGATCGACCTGAGCGCGGTCTTCCCCACGGGGCTGCGCCTGGGCAGCACGTTGTTCCCGGCCGCGGCTTTCTATGTCAACAATGACGGCCATGTCTCGCTGGGCCAACCGCTTGACATGAACGCTTTCGGCCCGCTGCCAGAGGGCGATATCGCGGTGATCGCGCCCTTCTGGGCCGATGCCGATACCCGGCTGAGCGGCGAGGAGCCCGAAAGCGGGCAGGTCTGGGTGCATCAGGATGCGGCACAGGGCCACGTCATCATCACCTGGGACCATGTTGGCGCCTACCGCTACAACGCAGCGCAAACCAATGCCTTCCAGTTGCAGATCATCGACCGGGGCGGCGGCGATTTCGATATCGTCTTTCGCTACGAACAGATCGAGTGGACAAGCGGCGACCTGGTCAATTCTGACCCGGCCTTTGCCGGGGTGCTCGGGCCGGGCGGCCTGCTTTTCGAACTTGCCGCGTCGCGGGATGCAATCGCGCTGCACACGCTTGTGTCGGATACCGGCAATACCGGCACTGCGGGGCTTTGGATGCTGCCACTGCGCGACGGTGCCCTCGCCGTGCCCGATGGCGGCGGGGGCGACGGTGGCGTGCTGGTCGTCGGTGACGACTCGGGCGGCGTGCTCGGCGGTGGCACGGGCGATGACACGTTGCTCGGCGGCGCAGGCGACAACACGCTGATGGGCAGTTCTGGCGCCGATCATCTGGATGGCGGCGGCGGGCGCAATCTGGTCAGCTACGCCAATGCGCCAACAGCGGTCACGGCCGCGCTGGGCGATCCTTCCGTCAATACCGGCTGGGCCGCCGGGGATAGCTATGCCAATGTCGGAGACCTTGCCGGCACCGGCTTCGACGACACCCTGCAGGGCGATTCGAACAACAATTTCATCAATGGCGGCTGGGGCAACGACACGATCTACGGCGTTGCGGGCAACAACGTGCTGGTTGGCGGCATGGGCAATGACCTTCTGATCGGCGGCCCCGGCAACGACATCCTCAACGGCGGGCCCGGGCACGACACGCTGATCGGCGGCGAAGGCAACAACCGGCTGCGCGGCGGGTCGGGGCGCGACCTGCTTCAAGGCGGGCCGGGCAACGACACGATTATGGGTGACGGCGGCAATGACACGCTTTACGGCGGGCCGGGGCATGACCTGCTGTTCGGCGGACCCGGCCACGATCTGCTGGTCAGCGGGCCGGGGCGCAACCTGCTGCATGGCGGGCCCGGCGATGACACGCTGATCGGTGGCGGCAACACAGACACATTGCGCGGCGGCTCGGGCGATGACGTGCTGACCGGCGGCGGCGGCGCCGACATCTTTGTCTTCACCCGCGGCAACGACCACAACATCATCACCGATTTCGAACTGGGCCTCGACAGGCTCTTTCTCAGCCGTGAGATGTGGGAGGGCGAGGCGGACGCGGCGCAGGTCGTCGCGGAACATGGCCAGGTGTCAGGCGATGATTTCGTTCTTGATTTCGCCGATCGCGGGGGCACTGTCATCGTCTTGCAAGGCATCACTGACGCAGCTTTCACGCAGCTTGCTGACGACATCCTGATCATCATGTGACCTGCGCCGCATGGCACCCTCGGCTACGGGTGCCGGCGCCCGGTTCTCCGGCCGCCACGTCGCTTGCCGCGCGCCTTCCCGGTTGCACATGGCGATGAGCTCTCCGATCCGTTTGCGCGGGGCCATCAGGCCGCGAAGTTCCTCGTCGCTGATCGTGGTGAACCGGGGCATCGATCTTTCAGGCGCCCTGTCAGACGGGGGCATCCATGCCATCAACCGAACCACCGGCCGCCCAGATGGCGCCCCGGCGGATCATCTCGGTGACCTGGGGCAGTTTCAGATCATCCAGCTCGTGCCCGATGGAGCAATAGAACACCCGCCCCTTGTCCCACCGGCGCGTCCATGTGACCGGCATCACCGTGCCTTCGATCCACCACAGGTGATCGCCCGAAAAGGTGGTGTGGGCCAGCACCTCGTTGGAGGGATCGACCAGCATGTAATACTGCTCGGACCGGATGCGAAAGCTGCGGATGCCTTCCACCAGCGGATGATCCGGCCGGCAGATCGTCACATCGTAATCGATGTAATCTTCGCGGGGTTGCAGGTTGTCGGGCCATCCCGGCGGATGCGCGACAAACTGCCCGCCGATCAGAAAGTGATAGGTCGGCCTGTCGCGAAACGCGTCGCCCATGTGGCCATGCCACCCCGCCAGACCGCAGCCGTTCCCGACAAGCTGAAGCAGCCCGTCCTCCTGCGCCTTGGTCATGTTGCCGAATTCTTCGCGATGGCCCGACCGCGCCGAAGACCAGATCGGGGTGATCAGGTCGATATCGGCCAGATCCTCGGGCCGCTCGAGCGGCGCAAGGCTGTCATGGACCGTGACGGTGAAGCCGTTGTCTTCAAGAAGTCCCTGATACCAGTCGGCGAACCGGGTCGGCGCATGCCCGTCCCAACCGCCGACGAAAAGAACCGCTTTCATGGTCGATCCTCCTGAGAACAAAGCTTTGGCGGATCAGGCCGCCGTGCCGTTGCCCAGGCCCGATATCGCCTGGACAAGCGCATCTTCCGACACTTCCGCCGCGCTGAACTCGCGGGTGATCTTGCCGTGATACATGGCGATGATCCTGTCCGACACATGCAGCACCTCGGGCATTTCCGAGCTGATGACGATCACCGCATAGCCTTGTGCCGCCAATTCACGCAGCAGGTTGTGAATCTCGGCCTTGGAGCCCACGTCGATGCCGCGCGTCGGCTCGTCCACGATCAGCACGCGCGGCTGCATCGACAGCCACTTGCCGATCACGATCTTCTGCTGGTTCCCGCCCGAAAGATACCCGACAAGCTGACGCCAGCTTGGCGTCTTGATCGCCAGCCTGTCGCGATACTGGTCAAAGATCGCGATTTCGGCCCCTGACGACACGAACGGCCCGGCGGTCAGATCGCCAACCTGCGGCAAGGTCATGTTGTCACGGCAATTCATTGTCAGCACCAGGCCCTGCTCCTTGCGGTTCTCCGGCACCAGCGAGATGCCGCGCGCAATGGCGTCCTGCGGTGAGGTGGTCGCGACCTCCGCGCCATCAATCAGGATCGTTCCGCCGTCGGGGCGGCGCAGGCCGAAAAGCGTCTCGGCCAGTTCGGTCCGGCCCGCGCCCACCAGCCCATAAAAACCCACGACCTCGCCGGCGCGAAGCGCGAAGCTGACATCGCTGAACGATGGCGCACAGGACAGGCCGCGCACCTCGAGCACCACATCGCCCAGTTCGGGCGTCTTGATGTTGCGCGAAAGGTCCAGGCTGCGCCCGATCATCAGCCGGGTGACTTCGTCTTCGTCGGTCTCGGCGGTGACAAGCGTGCCGCGATAGCTGCCGTCGCGCAGCACGGTTATGCGGTCGGACAGAGTGAATATCTCGTCCATGCGGTGCGAGATATAGACGATGCCCACGCCCTGCGCCTTGAGGTCGTTGATGATGTCGAAAAGCACGACCTTTTCCGCATCCGTCAGCGAGGCCGTGGGCTCGTCGAAGATCACAACGCGTGCATCGACAGTAAGCGCGCGCGCGATTTCCACCATTTGCTGATTGGCGATCGACAGCCCCGCCACCACCGTATCGGACGAAAACCGGCATTTCAGGCGCGACAGGATCTCGTCGCAGCGGGCGTGCAATGTCTTCCAGTCGACCCGGCCAAAGCTCTTGCGTGGCAATTCGCCAAGGTAGATGTTCTCGGCCGCTGTCATTTCGGGCACCAGGCTGAGTTCCTGGTGAATCAGCACAACGCCCTGATTCTTCGCGTCCAGCGGGGTGGTCATGGTGACCTCTTCGCCGGCGATGTAGATCTGGCCCTCATTGGGCTGATACATCCCCGCCAGAACCTTCATCAGTGTCGATTTTCCCGCGCCGTTCTCGCCCAGCAGCGCGTGCACTTCGCCGGGCAGGACCTCGAAATCCACCCCGTCAAGCGCGCGCACACCGGGGAATGTCTTGACGATCTGCTGCAAGCGCAGAGCGGGTTCCTTGCGTGTCACAGGCGCAGCCCTCCCTCGGCCTGGCGGTTGAAATGTTTGTCGAGGAACAGCACCGCAATGAGGATCGAGCCCAGAATGACATAGACGTAGAAGGCCGGAACCTGCATCAGGTTCATCCCGTTGCGCAGCATGCCGATCGCCAGGACACCGCCGAAGGTGCCGATGATATCGCCCTTGCCGCCGGTCAGCTTGGTGCCACCCAACACCACCGCCGTGATCACCCAAAGCTCATAGTCGCGGCCAAGATTGGGCGTGGCCGCCCCCATCTGGGTTGACAGCAGCACACCCGACAGGGCCGCCAGAAAGCCGATGATCATGAAGTTGACCATCATGTGCGGCCCGACGCGGATACCGGCATTGACCGCCGCCTCGCGGTTGCCGCCCACCGCATAGCTGTTGCGCCCGTGAACGGTGCGCGACAGCAGCAGGTGCACCGCGATCGTGCAAAGCAGGAAGATCAGCGCCAGAACCGGCAGCGGCCCGACCTTCAGCGCGCTGAAATCGGAATAGGCGAAGTTCATCGCGTAGAACGACGACTCGCCGGTGTAGACAAACACCAACCCCCGGATCCCCAGCATCGCGCCAAGGGTGACGATGAAGGCATCAACGCCGGTCTTCCAGACGATGAAACCGTTCAACCCACCCAGAACCACGCCGACCAGCAGCGCAAGCGTGACAGCCGGCAGGATCTGCCAGCTGCCCCATGTGGCGAACATGGCCCAGCCTTGCACATCCACCGCGAAAGCCGCCGCCAGTGCCAGCGTCGCCCCCACCGACAGGTCGATGTTGCCGTTGATCATCACCAGCGTCATGCCCAGCGCGATCAGCCCGATGGTCGAGGTCTGAACAAGGATGTTCTGGAAGTTGCGCAGATCGAAGAAATGATCGGTCATCAGGCTGAAGAAGATGAACACGATCAGCACGAAGCCCCAGATCGGGTTCTGCATCAGCCAGCGCACAAGAGCATTTCGAGTCAGATAGGCCATGGCATCCCTCATGCGATCGGTGACAGCAGGCGGCCGCGCTTGGCCGCGACATCAAGCCAGACGGCGATGATGATGATCGCCCAGGTGACAAGCCACTGCATGTAATAGGGCTGCCCCATCAGGATCAGACCGTTCTGGATGAAAGCGAGCATCAGCACACCCAGCACCGTGCGGCTGATGCTGCCCGAGCCGCCCATCAGCGAGGTGCCCCCCAGGATCACCGCCGCGAGCACCTGCAGCTCATAGCCCTGGCCGACATTGTTTTGCGACCCCATGACACGGCTGCCCAGGATGATGGCCGCCATGGATACGCAAAGCGCCGAGATCAGGTAGGTCGTGAACACCACGCGCGAGCGCGAAATGCCGGAAAAGACCGAGGCCGTCGGGTTCCCCCCCACGGCATAGACCTTTCGCCCGAAAGGCATCGAGGACATGATCACGTGAAACAGCAGCGCCAGCCCGAGAAACATGACGATCGGCGTGGCGATGCCCATGATGGCCCCACGCCCGAAAATGCTGAACCAGGTGCCTTGCTGATCGACGATATCGACATTCTGGCCACCGCTGTAGATCAGCACCAGCCCCTGGATGGCCGAGAGCATCCCCAACGTCACGATAAGTGAGTTCAGGCGCAGAAAGCCGATGAGCGCCCCGTTGATCGCGCCCAGGCACAATGTCGCCAGGATCATCACCGGGATCGCCAGCTCCGGCCCGATCTTGTCGTGCAGGTCTACGACAAGCACTGTCGCGAAAGACAGCATGGAACCGACCGAAAGGTCGAGGTTGCCGCCAATGACGACGATTGTCACACCCAGAGCCATGACGCCGATGATCGCCGACTGGCGAAAGACCGACATGAAGTTGTCGGCGCTCAGAAACCGGTCGGACATGAGCGAAAACGCAACCATGAACAGCAGGAAGGCCACCAGTATCCCTTGCCTGGCAATGGCAGGGCCGCCGGCCTTGAGACGGGTCAACAGCATCGGGTTCCTCTCCCTGTTTCGCAGCTGGCCCCGCACCCTCCCCGGTGCGGGCTGCGCCTTTCCCGTATGGGAAACGGCCGGGGAATTCCGCCCCCGGCCGTGCAATCGAACGCCTCAGAATACGGGGCGATCGAACTCGTGCATGTTGTCTTGCGTGATCTTCGGCGTGTCGAAGTAGTTCAGCAGCGGCACATCCTCGCCCGCCAGAACATCGAGCGCCGTCTGCAGCGCCGCGCGCGCGTCATCCACCGGCGACTGATAAACCGAGCCCCAGTACTCGCCGCGCTCCATCGCGTCATAGCCCACGGCAAAGTTGGTGGCCCCGATAAAAACCATGCCCTCGGCCCGGCCTGCCGCGATTGCCGCGTTCAGGGCGCCGACACCCATGTTGTCATCACCGGCATAGACGCCGTCGATGTCGTCGAACCGGGTCAGGAAGGTTTCCATCGTGCGCTGAGCGCGCTCGCGGTTCCAGTCACCGGGCTGGATGTCAAGCTGCGTCACGCCGGGGCACAGCTCTGCCAGCCGGTCGTCAAAGCCCTGCTGGCGTTCGATGGCGGTGGTATAGCCGGGCATCCCGGTGATCTGCACGATCTGCCCTTCGCCATCCAGGGCGTCGCACATCATCTCGGCCGAGTAGATGCCCTGCTGGATGTTGTTGGGGCCCGAGAACGCCGCGATGAAATCGAGCCCGGCTTCGGCAATGTTCGAATTGGTCACAACGACGGGAATACCCGCATTGTAGGCATTGCGCACCGCCGGGACCAGTGCCTGCCCGTCGGTCGGCCAGACGATGATCGCATCCACCTGCTGCTGGATCAGGTCCTGCATCTGGCTGATCTGCCGCGCCACGTCACCGCCCGCGTCCAGAACGATCACCTCGACATTCGGGTTGGCCTCGGCGGCGGCGATGAAAGCCTGTTCATAGGTCGTCTGATAGCTGTCGATGCCGACATTGTTCTGTGTGATCCCGATGCGGACAGTATCGGCCGAGGCGGCGGCGCCCAGGGCGATCGCGCCGCAGCTGGCCAGCAAGAGCGTCTTGGTTCTTTTCATGGTCTTCCTCCCAAAAAATCCGTGCGATGCGCCTCCTGCCTGTCGCAGATTGCCATGCCACCGGCAGGAACGCAGCAAGGATATCCTGCCCGTGCAGGAATAACTTCAACAGGCGATACATGTTCAGTTTGAATATTGTAATGTTCATTCTGAACATATGTGCGCTGTCACCGGACAGCCGATTTGAACACCCTGCAAGGAGGACCCCATGTCCGACACCGCAAAGCCCGGCAACAAGACCCGAAACTTCAGGAAGCCAGAAGCCGTGAAGATGGCAGATGTCCAGAATGAACGCGCGACACCCGTTTCGGCCCCCCGGCCGGGGCCGGGCGCGGCTGCGCAATCTGACATGCAGTCGGTCCTCGGGTTTCTGGCCGCGGCCTCGGGCGAGATAGAGGCCGCGCTTGAGGTCGGCGAACCGAACCCGCATCTCAACATCGTGCTTGCCCTGATCGGGGGCCATCTTAGCGGCAAGACCGTGACGGCAAGCAACCTGGTTGCCGCTTCGGGGGTGCCCTATGCCACGGCTCGGCGCAAGCTGCATGAACTGATTGCCGCCGGCCTTGTCGAACAGCGCGCGCGCTCGCGCTCCGGGCGCTCTTTCTCGCTGCATCCCACGGCCCGGCTGCTCAGGAACTGGCGCCAACTGGCCGAGCGGATCGCGCGCATCGCCGCCGATCTTTCGGGCGCAGCCCCCGATGCCGGGCGCGAATACTATTTCGGCGCCTCCTACCTGCCTGCAAGCCACTCCATCACCCCGCCCCAGGTCCTGCCCGAACCGCTGCAACTGCCCGGCGGGCTGCGCATCCTGGTGCATGGCGACCCAACCTTCATGGTGATGGAGAACCTCAAGCGCCAGTTCGAGCAGATCATCGGCACCTCGATCAGCCAGCGCGCCTTCTCGATCGACCGGCTGCGCGTCGAGGCGCTCCAGAACGCCAGCCGCAGGTCCAGCAAATACGACATCATCGCCGTCGATCTTCCCTGGCTTGGCGAATTCGCCGAAAAGGGCGCGCTGATGCCGCTCGACGCGTGCCTTGATACCGACAGGCTCGACCCGCCCGATTTCCACACGGCCGGCTGGATGGCCGCGCATTGGGGCGGGCGGCCCTATGGCGTGCCCAGCCAGACAACACCCGAGCTGCTGTTCTACCGCAAGGACTGGTTCGCCGAGGCCGGGCTGGAGCCCCCGCTCACCACTGCCACCGTCATCGAGGCCGCGCGGCATTTTCACAATCCTTCGCGGGGCCGCTATGGCATCGCCTGGAATGCGGCGCGCGGCACGGCGCTGGGCCACCAGTTCCTGATGACCTGCGCCGATTTCGGCCAGCCGATCGTCAATCTCGACCCGATCGCGGGCGGCTTTGCCGCCGATATGGCGGGCCGCGCCGATATCGTGCCCACCATCGACACCCCGCTTGCGCGCGACGCCTGCGAATATCTTCTGGCCCTGCTCGAGTTCTCGCCGCCCGATATCCTGTCGATGTCCTGGTACGAGCGGGTGCGCCCCTATGCGGCAGGCAAGATCGCCATGGCCTATGGCTACACCTTGCTCGCCCCCTATTTCGAGCGCGACAAGACCTCGCCCGCGCATGGCAACACCGGCTATCTGCCGCATCCGGCCGGGCCAAGGGGGCGGCCCGTCGCGCCGGTCGGCGGCTATGTGCTGGGCATCCCCGGCAATCTGGCGCCGGAACGGCGCGCGGCGGCGGCCGAGGCGCTCATCGCCGTGACCTCGCCCGAGGCACAAAAGCTGTTCGTGCTCCACGGCAGCCGCACCGCGCCGCGCTATTCGGTCGGCGCCGACCCTGAGGTCCGCCGGATCTCGTCGATCTTCGAGGCGGTGGATGCCATGTCGCTACGCGACGAGCTGCAATTCTGGCCGCGCCCGCCGATCCCCCAGATATCCGAGATCATCGAGATCTGCGGGCAAGAGATACACGACATGCTGCGCGGCGTGATCAAGCCGCGCGAAGCCCTGCAAAAGGCCCAGTCACGGGCCGAACAGGTCATGAAGACATCATTACCTTGAGGAGGAAACAATGGACCCCAACCGCCTGAAAGGCAAGAATATTCTCATAACCGGAGCCGCCCAGGGGATGGGGGCGCAGAACGCCCGGCATTTTGCCGCGCAAGGCGCCAATGTCTGCCTTGGCGACATCAACCTCGATGGCGTCAGCGAAGTCGCGGAAGAAATCAACGCCGCCGGCAACGGCAAGGCCGTCGCGGTCGCGCTGAACGTCACCTCGCGCGACGACAATGCCGCCGCGGTCAAGGCCTGTGTCGATGCCTTCGGGTCACTCAATGTCGCGCTGCTGAACGCCGGCGTGAACAAGCCGCGCATGTTCATGGATATCGACGAAGACAACTGGGACATGATCATGAACATCAATGCCAAGGGCGTGCTTCTGGGCATGCAGGAGGCAGCGCGCCAGATGATCGCCCAGGGCCCGATGGAGGGTCACCCCTACAAGATCATCCCCGTGGGCTCGATCGTGTCGCGCACGGCCTTTCTTGACGTGATCCCCTATTCCTGCTCCAAATATGCCGTGCTCGCCATGATCATCGGCGGCGCCAAGGCGCTGTGGGAACACAAGATCACCGTCAACGGCTACGGCCCCGGCGTCGTCCGAACCGAGCTGTGGGAACAGCTCGACAAGGATCTGGTCAAGATCGGCATGTTCGAGAAGGAAGGCCAGTCGATGGACCATCTCGCCAAGACCATGATCACCATGAAGCGCTACAGCTACCCCGAGGATGTGCAGGGCACCGCCGCCTTCCTGTGCTCCGACGATTCCGATTACATGACCGGCCAGTTGATCATGATCGATGGCGGAATGATCATGCAGTGAAGGCCGCTTCCCGCAAGGCCCCTGCAGGGCCGTTTGCTTGTCTTGCAGACCCGCCCATAGATTTTGCCCTCCCTTTCCTGAAGAAGGAGCCGTCCGATGTCGCGTGCTTTGTTGCCCAATCTTTTGACCCCTCAGGATCTTGAGCCGGATTGGCGTTGGGAGGGTCGTTTGCCGGCCTGGGGTCAT
>NZ_QNVJ01000003.1 GCF_003350345.1 Alkalilacustris brevis | reverse complement strand
TCGCCCCGGTGGGGCGGCGTAAGCCCCCGGAATGGCAGGCGCTGCCCGGCGTTGCCGCCGGGCAGGCCCTTTGGCGGGTGCCGTGTTATGCAGAGGTCTTATCAGGGACAGGCGCACGAGCTGCCATGCCTTCAAGGCCCTGGCCCGGGCGACCAGCCCGGGCCGCGCGTTCAGTAAAAGCTCTGCGGGTCGATATCGACGCTCAGGCGGATGCTGGCTGGCGGCCTGACCTGTGCCAGCCATTCCGAGACAGCCGCCTGGATCGCCGCCCCGCGCGCCGCCTTGACCAGCAGCCGCACCCGGTGGCGGCCGCGAATTCGTGCGATCGGCGCCGGCGCCGGGCCGAAGACCTGCGCGCCGATCCGGCGCAGCGGCGCGTCGCGGCGGGCCAGTTCGGCGCCCAGATCGAAGGCCGCCTGCGGCTCGGGCGCCGAGATCACGATGCCGGCCAGCCGGCCATAGGGGGGCATCGCCATCGCCTGCCGCTGCGCCGCCTCGGCCTGCCAGAATCCTTCCTCGTCACCCGAGAGAATCGCGCGGATCACATGGTGCTCGGGCTGGCAGGTCTGGATCAGCGCCAGCCCGCGCCGCCCGGTGCGCCCCGCGCGCCCCGCCACCTGGCGCATCAGCTGGAAGGTGCGCTCTGCCGCGCGCAGGTCCGACCCCGACAGCCCCAGGTCGGCGTCGATCACCCCCACCAGCGTGAGCAACGGAAAATTGTGCCCCTTGGCCACCAGTTGCGTGCCGATGATGATGTCGGCCTCGCCCGCCGCGATGGCTGCGATCTGCGCCTTGAGCGCGCGGGCAGAGCCGAACAGGTCGGATGACAGCACCACCACCCGCGCCTGTGGAAAGATCGCCGCCGCCTCTTCGGCCAGCCGCTCGACACCGGGGCCGACAGGGGCCATGCGCCCCTCGGCGCCGCAGCCGGGGCAGGCCTCGGGCACCGGCCGGGTGGCGCCGCACTGGTGACAGACCAGGCGTTTTAGAAAGCGGTGCTCGACCAGGCGTGCGTCGCAGTCGCTGCATTCCACCTGCTGGCCGCAGGCCCGGCAGATCGTCACCGGGGCATAGCCGCGGCGGTTGAGAAACAAGAGCGATTGCTCGCCCACCGCCAGCCGCGCCTCGACCGCCGCGCGCAAGCTGGGCGAGATCCAGCGCCCGGTTTCCATGCGCTCGGCGCGCAGGTCGATGGCGCGCATCTCGGGCAGCTCGGCGGTGCCGAACCGTGCGCCCAGGTCGATGCGCGCGTATTTCCCGGCCTCGGCATTGGCCCAGCTTTCCAGCGAAGGCGTGGCCGAGGCCAGCACCACCTGCGCCCCCGCCAGCGAGGCGCGCAGCACCGCCATGTCGCGCGCGTTGTAAAGCACCCCGTCTTCCTGCTTGTAGGAACTGTCGTGTTCCTCATCGACGACGATCAGCCCAAGGTCGCGAAACGGCAGGAACAGTGCCGAGCGCGCGCCCACGACAAGGCTTGCGCCGCCCTGCCCCACCATGCGCCACAGCCGCCGCCTTTCGGTCTGGGTCACGCCCGAATGCCACTCGGCGGCGCGCGCGCCGAAGCGGGCTTCGACGCGGGCCAGGAACTCGGCGCTGAGCGCGATCTCGGGCAGCAGCACCAGCGCCTGCCGGCCTTGCGCCAGACATTCGGCCACCGCCTCAAGGTAAACCTCGGTCTTGCCCGAGCCGGTCACCCCCTTGAGCAGCGTCGTGCCATATCCGCCGCCCGCAACCGCTGCGCGCAGCGCCTGCGCGCCCGCCGCCTGTTCGGGATTGAGCGCAAGCCCCGGCCGCGCCGGATCGAGCCTCGGATAGGGGCTGTCGCGCGGGGCTTCCTCTTCGCGCAGGGCGCCCGACGCGGCCAGCCCCTTGACCACTGAGGCGCTGACCCCGGCGGCCCCGGCCAGCTCGTGCAGGGTGAAGGCCGCGCCGCCATATTCCTCGACCACCGCGAGCACACGCGCGCGCGCCTCGGTCATGCGCGGCGGCGGGGCATCGCCGGGGCGATAGACGCGGCGGGTGGCCGGGCCTTCGGCAAGGCCGGGTGCGCGGGTGGCCATCCGCAGCATCAGCGGCAGCGGCGTGAGCGTATAGGCCGCCGCGCGAGCCAGAAAGGCGCGCATCTCCGGGCGCAGCGGTGCGGCATCGAGCACGCGCAGCACCGGGCGCAGCCGCGCCAGCGGCAGGTCGCTTTCGCCCGGCCCCCAGACCACGCCCATCACCTTGCGCGGGCCCAGCGGCACCTCGACAAAGGCGCCTTCCGCGCAGCCCTCCCCGGGCGCGCGATAATCGAGCACGCTGCCCACCGGCTGCGTGGTCAGCACGCCCAGGCGGCTGCCAGGTTCGAAAAACCGCTCTTCGCTCATGCCTGTTTCCCGCTTCCCCTTCCGGGCGCGCCCCTCATGCGTTAGAAGCGCCCCGAAACACCGATCTAACCCACGGGACCGCGAACATGAAATTCTTTGTCGATACCGCCGATGTGGCCGCCATCACCGACCTGAACGATCTGGGCATGGTGGACGGGGTCACGACCAACCCGTCGCTGATTCTGAAATCTGGCCGCGACATCATCGAAGTCACCCGCGAGATCTGCAGCATCGTCTCGGGGCCGGTTTCGGCCGAGGTCGTGGCGCTGGAGGCCGATGCGATGATCGCCGAAGGCCGCAAGCTGGCCGAGATCGCCCCCAATATCGCGGTCAAGCTGCCGCTCACGTGGGACGGGCTGAAAGCCTGCAAGGTGCTCTCGGGCGAGGGCAAGATGGTCAATGTCACGCTGTGTTTCAGCGCCAACCAGGCGCTGCTGGCGGCCAAGGCGGGGGCCACGTTCATTTCGCCTTTCATCGGCCGGCTCGACGACATCAACCTCGACGGGATGGAGCTGATCCGCGACATCCGCCAGATCTATGACAATTACGGATTCGAGACGCAGATCCTCGCCGCCTCGATCCGCACGGTGAACCATGTCTCCGAGGCCGCCCTGGCAGGGGCCGACGTGATGACCGCGCCCCCCGAAGTGATCCGCAAGCTGGCGCAGCACCCGCTGACCGACAAGGGCCTGGACGCCTTCATGAAGGATTGGGAAAAAACGGGGCAGAAAATCCTTTAAGCATCCGCTATACTGCCGCAAACGCCCCGGCGAGGGCACGAAAAACGAGGCAGGAATGGCACGGGCAGGCTCGGCGGGTCAGGCAGTAATGGATGATGATTTGCGCGCGCGGATTCTCGCGGATCCGGGCGCGATTCTCGATGACCGCGAGGTCATGGCCGCGCTCATGGGCGCCAATGAGCGCAGCATGGGCGGCAATATCGTCGATCTGCGCGGCATGGCGATGGAGCGGCTCGAAGGGCGGCTCGACCGGCTTGAGGAAACCCACCGCGCCGTGATCGCCGCAGCCTATGAGAACCTAGCAGGCACCAATCAGGTGCATCGCGCGGTGCTGGCGCTGCTCGATCCACCCGGTTTCGAGGATTTCCTGAAAGTGCTGGCAGGCGATGTGCGCGACATCCTGCGCGTCGATACCGTGCGGCTGGTGCTCGAATCACGCCAGCCTGGCGGTGAGCCGGCACTAGAGCGGCTGGGCGGTGTGCTGCATGTGGCCGCGCCGGGTGAGGTGGCCGCCTACATGTCGAACGGGCGCGCACCAAGCCGCCGCCAGGTGATCCTGCGTCACGATGTGCCCGCAGGCACCGCGATTCATGGCGCGCGCGCCGACGCGATCCGGTCGGAGGCGATCATGCGGCTCGACCTCGGCGCGGGGCGGCTGCCGGGGATGCTGGTGATGGGGTCGGAAGATGCGGCGCAGTTCCGCCCCGGCCAGGGCACCGACCTTCTGGGCTTTTTCGCAGGCGCGTTCGAACGGGCGATGCGCCGCTGGCTGTCATGAGTCTGGCCATCAGCCCCGCGCTGCGCGACGCGCTCGAGGCCTGGGCATCGCGGCTTTCGGGCGTCGAGGGGCTGGCCGAAAACACCGTCACCGCCTATCGCACCGATGTTGCCGGGTTCCTGGCCTTTCTGGCGATGCATCATGGCGGCGCGGCAGGCATGGCCGGGCTCGCGCGGGTCACGCAATCGGACATGCGCGCCTGGATGGCGCATGAGCGCGAGCGCGGCGTTGGCGCGCGGTCGCTGGCGCGGGCGTTGTCGTCGGTGCGCAGCTTTTTCCGCTGGGCGGCCGAGCGCGAGGGATTCGACGCCACCGCCGTGCTGGCCGCGCGCAGCCCGCGCTTCCGGCGCAAGCTGCCCCGCCCGCTCAGCGTGGAGGGCGCACGCGAGGTGCTGGGCACTGTGGGCCTGCAGGCGCGCGGGCCCTGGGTGGCGGCGCGCGACGTGGCGGTGGTGACACTGCTTTACGGCTGCGGTCTGCGGATATCCGAGGCGCTGGGGCTGACAGGTGCGGCGCTGCCGCTGGGCGAGGCGCTGCGCATTCGCGGCAAGGGCGGGCGCGAACGCATCGTGCCGCTGCTGCCGGCGGCGCGCGCGGCGGTCGGGGCCTATCTGCGACTTTGCCCCTACCCGCCGCAAGCCGACGCGCCGCTGTTTCGCGGGGTGCGCGGCGGGGCGCTGGGGCAGCGGCAGGTCGCCCGTGTCATGGAGGCCGCGCGGCTGCAACTGGGCTTGCCCGCCAGTGCCACCCCGCACGCGCTGCGCCATTCCTTTGCCACGCACCTGCTGGCCTCGGGCGGCGATCTGCGCAGCATTCAGGAACTGCTCGGCCATGCCTCTCTGTCGACGACACAGGCCTATACCGGCGTCGATGCCGCGCGGCTGATGGAAGCCTACGAAGCCGCGCACCCCAGGGCATGAAACCGTTGCGAGGCTACAAGGATTGGGGCATGAACGCCCGATGACACCGAAGCTGCGCGCCTATTTCGTTCATCTCTTCACCGCCACGGGCGCCGTGTTCGCCATGCTGGCGATGCTTGCCGCGGTCGAGGAACGCTGGAGCCTGATGTTCGCCTGGCTGGTGGTGGCCTTCATCGTCGATGGCATCGACGGCCCGCTGGCGCGCCGCTTTCACGTGCAGACCCATGCGCAGAAGATCGACGGCGTGCTGCTCGACCTGATCATCGATTACCTGACCTATGTCTTCATTCCGGCCTTTGCGCTCTTTCAGTCCGGGCTGCTGCCGGGCTGGACAGGCTGGGCCGCGATCATCGTCATAACCTTTGCAAGCGTGATCTATTTCGCCGATACGCGGATGAAGAACCCCGACAACACCTTCGCCGGGTTTCCGGCCTGCTGGAACATGCTGGCGCTCGTGGTCTTCGCGCTGACCCCGCCCTTCTGGGCCACGCTGGGCATCGTGGTGCTGCTGGCCGTAGCGATGTTCAGCCCGCTGAAATTCGTCCACCCGGTGCGCACGGCGCGCTGGCGCGGCCTCACCCTGCCCGCCGCGATGGCCTGGACAGCCGCCGCCGCGCTGGCCGCCTTTTATGATTTCGCGCAGCCCGAATGGGTCAGCCTGACGCTGATGATCACGTCGATCTACCTGATCCTCGCCGGCCCCGCGCAACAGGTCATCCCCGAACGCAGACGCCTTGGCCCGCCGGGCTGAGGCGGGGGGCACAGCACGCCGAATCGCACCTCCCGCCCAGCCCCGGAACCGCACGGATTTTGTGCGCCGCACCGCGCCGTAAGCCCTTGCAGACCCGCGCGCAAGCGGCTAGAGAAACGCCCGTCGGGTGATTAGCTCAGTGGTAGAGCGCTACGTTCACATCGTAGATGTCGGAGGTTCGAATCCTCCATCACCCACCATCTTCACCGCCGACATGTTCCACTCCGCCGCAGCGAGGCGGGTCTCGCAACCGCCCCGCCGCGGGTGTGGCTCAGCCCTGGCCGAGGATTTCCAGCGCCTCGTTCAGCGCAGCCTCGGATTCAGGGTGATTGCCCGCCGCATGTGCCTCTTCGCCCTGCTGCCGCAGTTCCGTAACGCGCGCGAGATCGGCCTCAGAAAGCTCGGCCGTGGCAAGTGCGGCATCGATCTCGGCCATGAGCGCGGGGCACTGGGCCGCAAGCGCAGGCGTGGCGGCCAGCGCACCGGCAAGGATCAGCGTATAGAGTGACATCTTCATCCCGGAGTCCTCCCACTGTGGATGAATAGGTGCATTATTCTAGCATGTTTTCGGGCATAGCGAGAGGCGGCCCGGGTGAATTGCGCGTGAACGGTGCGATCCCGCCTGCGGGGTCAGGACAGCGCCTCGGCGGCGGCTATGATCGCACTGAAATCCACGGCATCGAGCGAGGCGCCCCCCACCAGCGCCCCGTCGACATCGGTAATGGCCAGAATCTCCGCCGCATTGGCGGGTTTGACCGACCCGCCATAAAGCAGCCGCATCCCGTCGGCCTGATCGGGGACAAGGCGCTGCAGCGCCGCGCGCAAGGTGCCGTGAACCTCGGCGATCTGGGCGGGCGTGGGGGTGCGCCCGCTGCCGATGGCCCATACCGGTTCATAGGCGATCACTGTGTCTTTGGCCCGCGCGCCGGCGGGCAGCGCGGCCTCGAGCTGGCGCGTGACCACATCGCGCGCCGCACCCGCGTCGCGCTCGGCCCCGGTCTCGCCCAGGCACAGGATCGCGACCAGCCCCGCGCCATGTGCCGCGTGCAGCTTGGCGGCAATCAGCGCATCCGTCTCATGATGGTCGGCGCGGCGTTCGGAATGGCCGACAATCACATGGCTTGCCCCGGCATCGGCCAGCATCGCCGCCGAAATGTCGCCGGTATGTGCGCCTGCCTCAGCGGGGTGGCAATCCTGCGCGCCGACCCTGATGCCACCGCCCAGAAGCACCTCCCACATGCGCGAGATCAGCGTGGCGGGCGGGCAGAGCACCACCTCGCAGGCCGGGTCCGGATACGCCTCGGAAAGCTTTTCAGCCTCGGCAAGCCTGTCGGCCAGCCCGTGCATCTTCCAGTTTCCGGCGATCAGCTTGCGGCGCATTGCACCCTCCCGAGACATCCCGGGCGAGACTATGCAAGCCTGCCGGGAAAGAAAAGGTGGTTGCCGCAGTGACGGGGTGGGGCCGCGAAACGCGCATCTCCCCGACCGCGCGCCTCTGGCCGGCGGGGGCCTGCGGCGCGGATATTTTTTTCACAGTGAAGGGATGGGCGCCGCAAGACGCGGGCCGGGGCGCGCTGCTCGCCGGGCGGGTCGGCCCGAAGATGGATCAGACGGCGCGGCGCGGCGCCGGCGGGGCCCAGTGGTGGCGGCCGATCAGCCGGCGCGCTGCTTCATCTCCGCGTCATCGTGGAACTTGATCGATTCGCCACAGCCGCAGGCCTCGGACACGTTGGGGTTGTTGAACCGGAAGCCGCTTTCGAGCAGCGAGGTTTCATAATCGATCTCGGTGCCGAACAGGAACATCTGCGCCATCGGGGCGATGATTACCCGCGCGCCGTCCTGCTCGACCACTTCATCATGCGGTTCGACCTCGGCGACGTATTCCATGGTGTATTCCATGCCCGCGCAGCCGCCCTTCTTGACGCCGATACGCAACCCCTTGACGCTGTCGCGGTCCATCAGGCGGGTGATCTGGCGCACCGCGCGCGGAGTCAGCGTCACGGCCTGTTTGCCAGGAATTCCAAACATCACATGAACCCCAATTCCAGCCGCGCTTCGTCGCTCATCATGTCCATGCCCCAGGGGGGTTCCCAGACAAGTTGAACCTCGACCTGCTTGACGCCGTCGAGCGGCTCGATCGCGTCGGCCACCCAGCCGGGCATCTCGCCGGCCACGGGGCAGCCCGGGGCGGTCAGCGTCATCAGCACGCGCACTTCGTTCTCGTCGGAGATGTCGATCGTGTAGACCAGCCCCAGATCATAGATATTGACCGGGATTTCGGGGTCGTAGACCGAGCGGCAGGCCTCCACGATCTGGTCGTAGAGGGGATGCTCCGTGCTGGAGGGCGGAATCAGCGGCTCGCCTTGCGCCGTGTCTTGCACCTGGGTGGTCATGGACGCCTCACTTAAAAACCTAGCGGAAAGATAAGGTTTAACCCCGGCCCCGTCCACCCCCAGCCGGGGGATTTCCCGCGCGGCCTTGGCTTCTGCGCGAATTTGGCGCATCAAGCGGGCCGCAAGACACCGCGCGAGGGCAGATCCGACGTGACGCAACGGTTTGAATTTCGCCTGGAGGCCAGCGACGGGCGCGCCCGCACCGGCGTCATCACGACCCCGCGCGGCGAGATCCGCACACCTGCCTTCATGCCCGTGGGCACCGCCGGCACCGTCAAGGCGATGCTGCCCGAGAACGTGCGCGCCACCGGCGCCGATATCCTGCTGGGCAACACCTATCACCTGATGCTGCGCCCCGGCGCCGAGCGGGTGGCGCGGCTGGGCGGCTTGCACCGTTTCATGAACTGGGCGCGCCCGATCCTGACCGACTCGGGCGGGTTCCAGGTGATGAGCCTGTCGGACCTGCGCCGCATCACCGAGGAGGGCGTACGCTTCAAGTCGCATATCGACGGCGCGACGCATCACCTGAGCCCCGAAAGCAGCATGGAAATCCAGCGGCTGCTTGGCTCGGACATCGTGATGGCCTTCGACGAATGCCCCGCCCTGCCGGCGGATCGCGACCGGATCGCGGCCTCGATGCGGCTGTCGATGCGCTGGGCCGCGCGCTCGCGCGAGGCCTTCGGCGACCGGCCCGGGCACGCGCTGTTTGGAATCATGCAAGGCGGGCTGGAGCGCGACCTGCGCGAGGAGAGTGCCGAGGCCCTGCGCGGCATAGGCTTTGACGGCTACGCAATCGGCGGGCTGGCCGTGGGCGAGGGCCAGGCGGCGATGTTCGGCGTGCTCGACTACGCCCCCGAAATGCTGCCCGCCGACCGCCCGCGTTACCTGATGGGGGTGGGCAAGCCCGACGATATCGTCGGCGCTGTGGAACGCGGCATCGACATGATGGATTGCGTGCTGCCCACGCGATCAGGCCGCACCGGCCAGGGCTGGACGGCGCGCGGCCAGATCAACCTGCGCAACGCGCGCCACCGCGACGACCCGCGCCCGCTGGACGAGGCTTGCCATTGCCCCGCCTGCCGGGGCTACAGCCGGGCCTATCTGCACCACACAGTGCGCGCGGGAGAGATCATCGGCGCGATGCTGCTGACCTGGCACAACCTGCAATATTACCAAGACCTGATGGCCGGGTTACGCGCGGCAATCAGCGAGGGCCGGCTTGCCGCCTTCGTCGCCGGGTTCCACGCCCTGCGGGCCGAGGGCGATATTGCGCCGCTTTGAGCGTCGCGCGCAGGATCAGCGCCCCGCCCCGGCCATGCCTTGCGCCCATTCGCCCAGCAGGCGCAATTGCGCGCCACAGGCACGCAGGGCATCGCGATCACGCCCCCACAGGGTTTCCACCTGCGCCTGCGCAAGGGCGCGGCCCGGCACCCAGCTTTGCGGCGCGCGACAGGGAGTCAGCAGCGCTTCGGGCGGATCGGGCAGGTCGCTGGCCGGGCGCGGGCCGCAGGCCGCCAGCAGGCCCAGCGGCAGGGCAAGCAGCAGGGCGCGCAGCATCGGGCACAACGCATGCCTCATCGCTGCAGCACCCGGTCGGCGGCGCGCGCGGGCAGCGCCATGCGCCCGGCCGTTTCATCTTCCTGTGCGGCGGCTTCCAGCCGGGCGGCAAGTGCGGCCCGGGCGCTGCGGGCGTGCCGCAAGGCCTCGGCCAGTGCGATGACCCGTGCGGCGGCGCGGTCGCGTTCTGCCAGCAGGGCGGCGCTGCGCGCCTGCTCACGCGCGCCCCGGTCGGCCCAGCCCCGACCATAGGCCGCGCCCAGCAGCGCCAGCAAAAGCGCCGCGATCATCAAATGCCGGCTCATGCCCGCACCCGACGCCACGCCCAGGCGCCGGCCCCGACCAGCGCGAACCCCACCGCGCCAAAGGCCGCCAGCGTGAACACCTGGTCGGGCAAGACCGCGCGAAACTCGCCCAGCGTCGCCGCCAGCGCCGACATCGCTGCCGCCGCCCCGGCAAAGCCGCGCAGCTGATCGGCCAGCGCATCGGCGGGGGTGGGTTGTGCCGGCGGATGCACCGGTGTGCCCCCGGCCGCTGCACGCCCCTCAAGCGCGGCCCAGCTGCGCGCGCCAACGACGCCGTCCACCGGCAACCCCGCCTTGCCCTGAAAGGACCGCACCGCCGCCAGCGTTTCCGGCCCGAAGGCACCATCGTCGGCCACGCCAAGCGCCGCCTGCAATTGCCGCACCTGCGGGCCGCGCGCGCCCACGCGCAGTACCACGGGGCTTTTCGCCCCGCCGCCATGGCGCCGGTACACCGCCTCCATCCGGCGGGCATATTCGGCCGCCTGGCCCGAGCCGTTGTAGCGTCTGGCAAATCTCTCCCAATCATGCGCGCGCAGGGCCGTGCCCAGCCCCCAGGCGCGGATCAGCGCGACAAAGGCGGCAAGCTGCGCCTCGGCCGCGCCCGCCATCGCCACGACCATCTCCTGCGCCGAGCCGAATCCTGCCTCGCGGCAGTTGAACCCCATGATCTGTGGCGCGCCCCAGCTTGCCGCGCGCAGCGCCGCCTCGGCATCGAGGGCGAATGCCCGGCACAGCATCGCCTCGCGCGCAGCACCCGGCAGCGCCAGACTGGCCCGCCAGGGCGCACGCCGGCCCGGCGCGAACCCCAGCGCCTGCCAATGCCCTGCCGGGAAATGATGCGGCTCGAACCGCCGCAGTAGCGAACGATCGGGCAGAAAGTGCCGTCCGCCCGCCTCGACCTCCCAGACCGCGCGCAGTTCGGCCTCGGCGCAGCCCAGAACCTTGGCGGCATCGGCGAAGGCCCTCGCCGGAAGCGCCCGTGCAGCGCCCTGCCAGGGGAAAGTGTCCATTTCCGTCCCTCCTTGCCGGGCCGCGCGCCGGGTGGCAGCGGCGACCGTTGCGATGGCGGAGGATTGATCGCCCAGGAAAACCAAACAGCTGTTACCGCTGCGCGCGCAGCCCGTTGCACGCTCCTTGCCGGGCGCCGCCCCGCGGCCCAGCCCCAAGCCGGGAACCGAAACCGGAAATCTTTGCCGGAATTCTTTGCGAGCGGGGGCAATTTTCCCCTTGCAGCCTCGCGTCGGAGTTTGTAAATCCCGCCTCACCAAGGACGCGGGCGTAGCTCAGGGGTAGAGCACAACCTTGCCAAGGTTGGGGTCGTGAGTTCGAATCTCATCGCCCGCTCCAATTTGCCAAGTCATCTGAATGACTTACGAGGGCCGCCACGCGCGGCCCTTCGGCGTTTCGGGCTCTCCGGCCGGCACGGCCCGCGGCCGAACTTCCGAACGTCTGCAACATATTTGCGCATTTCACGCCTTGGCTTTCTGCACTGCAGCAAGTAATTCCCCCGGCAAACACGGACCCGGGCGTGCGCGCGCCGGGTGGCTACTCCGGCCGCCAATCCGCCGGACAACGCAAAGAAAAAGGCTCTCCGGCCAGCAGGGTCAGCACCTTGCGGGCATGGAGCAGGACATGAATGATTTCACTTGATGCTTACCGCCGACAATGGGCCGGCAATATCCGCGGCGATCTGCTTGCGGGGCTGGTTGTCGCGCTGGCGCTGATCCCCGAGGCGATCGCATTCTCGATCATCGTCGGCGTGGACCCGAAGGTGGGTCTTTATGCGAGCTTTTCGATTGCGGTGATCACGGCGATCACCGGCGGGCGGCCCGGCATGATTTCGGCGGCCACCGCGGCCACCGCCGTGCTGATGGTCACGCTGGTGCGCGACCACGGGCTGGAATACCTGCTGGCCGCGACCGTGCTGGCGGGCTTGCTGCAGATCGGCGCGGGGCTGCTGAAACTGGGATTCATCATGCGCTATGTCTCGAAATCGGTGATGACCGGTTTCGTCAACGCGCTGGCAATCCTGATCTTCATCGCACAGCTGCCCGAGCTTGACCCCCGCAACGTCACCTGGATCACCTATACGATGGTCGCGGGCGGGCTGGCGATCATCTACCTGCTGCCGCTGCTCACGCGCGCGGTTCCCGCGCCGCTGGTCACGATCGTGGTGCTGACGGCGCTGGCCTGGGCGCTGGGGCTGGATGTGCGGGTGGTGGGCGACATGGGCGCGCTGCCTGATACGCTGCCGGTGTTCCTGATCCCCGACATTCCGCTGAGCTTCGAGACATTCCTCATCATCCTGCCCTATTCGGTGGCCGTGGCGGTGGTGGGCCTTCTGGAAAGTCTGATGACGCAGAACATCGTCGATGACCTGACCGATACCACCTCGAACCGCAGCCAGGAATGCGTGGGACAAGGCATTGCCAACACCGCCACCGGATTCATCGGCGGCATGGCCGGTTGCGCGATGATCGGACAGTCGATCATCAACGTCAAATCCGGCGGACGGGGGCGGCTGTCATCCTTCGCCGCCGGAGTGTTCCTGCTGGTCATGGTGGTGGGGCTGGGCGATCTGGTCAGCATCATTCCGATGCCCGCGCTGGTGGCGATCATGATCATGGTCTCGATCGGCACCTTTTCGTGGTCGTCCATTACCAATCTGCGCAGCCACCCGCGTTCCAGTTCGATCGTGATGATCGCGACGGTGGCAACGGTGGTCTATACCCACAACCTGGCCATCGGGGTGCTGGTGGGGGTGCTTCTGTCGGGCATCTTCTTTGCCGCCAAGATCGCGCAGCTTTTCCGTGTCACCACCGACATCAGCGCCGACGGGCGCGTGCGCACCTATCGAATCGAGGGGCAGCTTTTCTACGGCTCGGTCGAGGATTTCATGGCGGCCTTCGATTTCAAGGAAGCGCCCGAGCGCATCATCATCGACGTGTCACGCGCGCATATCTGGGATATCTCCTCGGTGCAGGCGCTGGACATGGCGGTGCTCAAGTTCCGCCGCGACGGGGCCGAGGTCGAGATTCGCGGCATGAACAAGGCATCCGAGACCATCGTCGACCGGCTGGCGATTCACGACAAGCCGGGCGCGATGGACAAGCTGATGGCGCATTGAGGGGGCAACCGACATGACACAGAAAATCGTCGCGCTGGTGGATGGCTCGATCTATGCGCAAAGCGTGTGCGATCATGCGGCCTGGGTGGCCGGGCGCACCGGCTGGGCGGTCGAGCTGCTGCACATCCTCGGCCGGCGCGAGGGCGCCGAGAAGGCCGATTATTCCGGCTCCATCGCCCTGGGCGCGCGTTCGGCGCTGCTTGAGGAACTGGCCGAGCTGGACGCGCAGCGGGCAAAGCTTGTCGCCCATCGCGGACGCGCCATTCTGGAAGATGCGCGCGCCGTCATCGACCGCGCGGGCATCAACGAAATCGCCACCCGCCTGCGCCATGGCGACATCGTCGATACCGTGGCCGAGCTGGACGCCACGGCGGAAATGATCCTGATCGGCAAACGTGGCGAGGCCGCGGATTTCGCCAAGGGGCATCTCGGCTCGAACCTGGAACGCATCGTGCGCACCAGCACGCGGCCGGTTTTCGTGGCCTCGCGCGCCTTTCGACCGATTGAACGCGTGCTGGTCGCCTATGATGGCGGGGCCTCGGCGATGCGGGCGGTCGATCACGTCGCGCGCACGGCGCTTTACGCGGGGCTGCATGTGACCGTCGCCACCGTGGGCAGCGAAAGCGACGCTACCCTGAAGGGCCTGGCCGATGCACAGGCGATGCTGGCCGCCGCAGGCATCACCGTCGAGACGCAGGTCATCGCCGGGCAGCCGGAAACCGCGCTGGGAAAACTGGTCGAGGAAGCGCCCTTCGACATGGTCGTGATGGGCGCCTACGGGCATTCGCGCATCCGCAGCATGATCATCGGCTCGACCACGACCGAGATGATCCGCTCGTGCAAGGTGCCGATCGTGCTGACCCGCTAGTGTTCCCCGCCCGACATAAGATACCCGATGAAAGTATGGTATCGAACACGGGCCCAGCACCCTGAAGCTTTCACTGACACGCGCCCTGCGCGGCATCGAGGCCGAAGGCCGCCGCGCATCGCCGGGCCGCCCCCCGGCACGGCGATACACGGCTCGACACCCGAATGGCGCATGCCCGCATGGCCGCCCCGCGGAGGTTCGTCCGGGCAACCGGGGGCGCACCAGAGTCAGACGGGGAACTTTGTGTCAGGTGGGGAACACGATGGAAGGCACGCGCCTGATGGGCTTCACCCCCCACGGGCCGCTTGCGGCCCGGGCGTGCGCCCCCCGGGGCCGGTCAGTGCTGCATGATCCGCGTAGCCGCGCCTTCACGGCTGAACATGGCGTCGCGCTTGGCCCAGGTCACGGCCAATGCCAGCGCCGCGAAGAGATACATGTCCCAGGGTTGCGCGTCGGGCCACATCGGCATGTTGAGCTGCCAGTGGAACAGCACGGCCACCAGAATGCTGCCCCGCGCCGCGTTGAAAAACGCCGTCAGGATCACACTGACCGCGATGATGCCGATCAGGAAGGGCAGAAAGGCCCAGTCGCTTTGCGGTGTGCCGCCAAGGTAGAAGGCCGGCAGGTGCCATAGGCCCCAGATCACCCCCACCAACAGCCCAGCCCAGACCGGCGCCATCCGTCGCTGCAAAAGCGGCAGCGCATAGCCACGCCAGCCGAACTCCTCGATCGGGCCAAGGATCAGCATGAAGCCGACAAGCGCCAGAAGCGTGCCAAGCGGCGGCTGCGCCAGCGCCTCGCGCGTGAGGTTTCCGCCAATCGCCGCCCCCAGCAGCGAGACCGCAGGCAAGCCCAGCAGAAGCAGCAGATACCACCCGATGGGCGCGCGCCACAGCAGCAGCCGCGCCAGAAACCCCCGCAGCCCGCGCCACCCGCCATGCCGGAGCACCAGGATGAAAGCCGCGATCGCCGGCGAATAGACCCCGAGGATGAAAAGCGGATGCGCCGCCCGCACCGGGCCGAACAGCGCCTCGACCGGGCCGGGCGCGACCAGGAACAGCCCGACAAGCCCCCAGGACAGCGCGAAGGTCAGCGCAAAAAAGGCCCAGACCGAGCCAAACGGCGGATCACGAGGGTCTGCGGCCATCTCTGCGCCTCATGCAATGCTGATTTAGCGTATCATGAACAGGGGCCGCCGGCAGGGCAAGCACTCCCTGCGGGGCGGCAACCGGCGCCCTGCCCCGGCCATCGCCTTTGCCTGCACGTTTCAGCAGCAGCGCAGCCCGGTTGCCGGCCGGATAACGCATTCACCACTTGTTCGGCGGGCCAAGCCCCGCTTAGGGTAGCTATAACCGGCGCGATTCCGTCCTTTTGCGGCAAGGTTGGCAGCATGGGGCGCGAGGCGTGCGCGGGGCGTGCCCTGCAAGCTGCGGGGCGTTCGTTCCTTTCCTGCCGGCAGGGCCGGCCATCAGGGAGTAGACAGAAACATGAAAAAACCAATCTTGCTCGCAATACTGGCCGGGTCCACAACTCTGGCCTCCGCCGCCCAGGCCGACACGATCAACGTGTTCAACTGGTCCGATTACATCGCCGAGGACACGCTGGCCAAGTTCACCGAGGCCACCGGGATCGCCGTGAATTACGACGTGTTCGATTCCAACGACACGCTCGAGGCGCGCCTGCTGGCCGGGTCGTCGGGGTTCGACGTGGTGGTGCCCACCTCGGATTACATGCAGCGCCAGATCGCCGCGGGCGTCTACATGCCGCTCGACAAGTCGAAACTGCCGAACCTGGTCAACATGGACGAGGCCCTGATGGCGCGGGCGGCAGATTATGACCCCGGCAACGAATTCGGCGTGATCTACATGTGGGGCACAACCGGCATCGGCTATAACGTCAATGCCGTGGCCGAACGGCTGGGTGAGGGTTATGAGCCGTCAAGCTGGGATCTGATCTTCGACCCCGAGATCGCCGCGCAACTGGCCGATTGCGGCATCACCTATCTCGATACACCGGTGGAGATGTTACCGGCCGCGATGAACTACCTCGGACTCGATCCGCGTTCGACCGATCAGGCCGATTTCGATGCAGCTGTCGAACTGCTTATGAGCGTACGGCCCCATGTGCGTTACTTCCATTCGTCGCAATACATCTCTGACCTGGCCAATGGCGAAATCTGTGTGGCCGTGGGCTGGTCGGGCGATGTGTTCCAGGCGCGCGACCGCGCCGAGGAGGCAGGGCGCGGCATCGAGATCGAATACATGATCCCCGAGGAAGGCGCGCTTCTGTGGTTCGACATGATGGCGATTCCGGCAGATGCGCCTAACCCCGATGGCGCGCATGCCTTTATCAACTTCATCATGGAGCCCGAGATCACCGCCGACATCACCAATTATGTCTGGTATGCGAATGCCAACGCGGCCTCGATGGAATTTGTCGATGAAGAAGTGGCTAACGACCCCTCGGTCTTTCCACCTGACGAAGTGAAGGCCAATCTCTGGACGAGCGAGGCATACCCGCCCGCCATCGACCGTGTCGTCACCCGCCTCTGGACCCGCGTGCGGACCGGCCAGTAAGCGCGGGCAACAGTGAAATGCGCCCCGCCCGATCTGCGGCGGGGCGGTATTGCGAGCGGCAACACGAATGACCGACACGAGACTGGCGGCCGACACCCGGCCCTGGCGCGACGCGCAGGCGCGGCCCTTCATCTCGATCCGGGGGCTGAGCAAGCGTTTCGGCGATTTCACCGCCGTCGATACGGTGGATCTGGATATTTACCGGGGCGAGCTATTCTGCCTGCTCGGCGCCTCGGGCTGCGGTAAGTCCACGCTCTTGCGGATGCTTGCCGGGTTCGAGAAGCCCAGCGAGGGCACGGTGACGATCGACGGGCAAGACATGTCGTCGGTCCCGCCGCACCGGCGGCCCACGAACATGATGTTCCAGTCCTACGCCCTGTTTCCGCACATGACGGTGGAAAGGAACGTGGCCTATGGCCTGCTGCGCGAGGGGATGCGCAAGGCAGATGCGATGGAGCGCGTGGCCGAGATGCTCAAGCTGGTCAAGCTGGGCCATCTGGCGCGGCGCAAGCCCGACCAGCTTTCGGGCGGGCAGCGCCAGCGCGTGGCGCTTGCCCGCGCGTTGATCAAACAGCCCAAGCTGCTGCTTCTGGACGAGCCGCTGGGCGCGCTCGACAAAAAACTGCGCGAGGAAACCCAGTTCGAGCTGATCCGCATCCAGGAAACGCTGGGCGTCACCTTCATCGTCGTCACCCATGACCAGGACGAGGCGATGACGCTGTCCACGCGGATCGGCGTGATGAGCGAGGGCGAAATCGTCCAGATCGGCGAGCCGCGCGAAATCTACGAAACCCCTGCCACCCGCCATGTGGCTGATTTCATCGGCTCGGTGAACCTGATCGAAGGCCGCGTCGATGTGGCTGCCGGCGACCAGATGCGCATCGACACGCGCGAGGCCGGCCCGGTGCTGGTCAGCCCCCGCGCGGGGCTCAGCCGTGGCCAGACCGTCTGGATCGCGCTCCGCCCCGAGCGCATCGCCCTGAGCCGCAGCAAGCCCGAAGGCACGGCGAACCTGCATCGCGTCACGGTCGAGGACATGGGCTACATGGGCTACCTGTCGAGCTACCGCATCCGGCTGCCCTCGGGGCGGCTCTTGCGCGCTAGCCAGTCGAACCGCCTGCGCGACGAAGACCCGATCAGCTGGGATGAAGAGGTCTGGGCAAGCTGGCAGCCCATGGCCTGCCGGGTGCTGACCGAATGAGCGCGCGGCCGGATCCGGGCGCAGACGCCGCCGGGCTGGGCGCGCGGGCCGTGCGCCGGGGCCGCACCGCGCGGCTGCTTGCGGCGCTGGGCCTTTCCGGGCGCACGCTGGTGATCGCGGTGCCGATGCTCTGGCTGCTGGTGTTCTTTCTGGTGCCGTTCTTCGTGCTGGGGCGGATCTCGCTGGCCGAGGTGATGATCGCCCGCCCGCCCTACTCGCCGCTGTGGGACCGCGCGGCGGACGGCACGCTGAACATCATCGCCAGCCTCGACAATTACCGCTTCCTGCTGGCTGACGCGCTCTATCGCAACGCCTATCTGTCCTCGATCGGGATCGCCTTTACCTCGACGGTGTTCGCGCTGCTGATCGGCTACCCCATCGCCTATTACGTAGCCCGCAGCCCCGAGCCGCGGCGCACCATCCTGCTTTTGCTGGTGATCCTGCCGTTCTGGACCTCTTTTCTCTTGCGCGTCTACGCCTGGATCGGGTTCCTGCAGCGCGAGGGGCTGATCAATTCCACGCTGATGATGCTGGGGGTGATCGACACACCGCTGGTCCTGATGCAGACCACCCTCGCGGTGCAGATCGGCATCGTCTACACCTACCTGCCCTTCATGATCCTGCCGCTTTACGCCAACCTGGTGAAGCTCGACGATCAGCTGCTCGAGGCCTCGGCCGATCTGGGCGCGGGGCCGGTGACGACCTTCCTTACCGTCACGTTGCCGCTTTCGGTGCCGGGCATCATCGCCGGCTGCATGCTGGTGTTCATCCCCGCCATTGGCGAATACGTGATCCCCGCGCTTCTGGGCGGACCCGACACGCTGATGATCGGCCGCGTTCTGTGGGATGAGTTCTTCTCAAGCCGCGACTGGCCGGTGGCGGCCTCGGTGGCCATCGTCATGCTGTTTTTGGTCGTGGCGCCGATCATGTGGCTGCAAAGCTGGCTCGACCGGCGGGGGCTGAATCAATGAGGCGCGGCTGGACATTGCCCATCCTCGCGGCGCTGGGCTTCATATTCCTCTATGCGCCGATCGTGTCGCTGATAGTGTTTTCCTTCAACGAAAGCCGGCTTGTCACGGTCTGGGCGGGGTTCTCGACACGCTGGTATGTGGCGCTGTTCACCGACCGGCAGATCCTGGGCGCGGCCTGGGTCAGCCTCAAGATCGCCTTCGCCTCGGCGACGCTGGCCACGGTGCTGGGCACGCTGGCGGCGCTGGTGCTGGCGCGGTTCGGGCGGTTTCGCGGGCGGCTCCTGCTGACCGGCATGGCCACCGCGCCGCTGGTCATGCCCGAGGTCATCACCGGGCTGTCGCTGCTGCTTCTCTTCATCTCGATGGAACTCACCTTCGGCTGGCCCGCGGGGCGCGGGCTACTCACCGTGATCATCGCGCACACGACCTTCTGCCTGGCTTTCGTTGCGGTGATCGCCGGCTCGCGCCTGCGCGACATGGATGAAAGCCTGGAAGAGGCCGCGCAGGATCTGGGTGCGGGGCCGGTGCGGGTGTTCTTCGACATCACCCTGCCGGTGATCGCGCCGGCGCTGGTGGCGGGCTGGCTGCTGGCCTTCACGCTCAGCCTCGATGATCTGGTGATCGCAAGCTTCGTGTCCGGGCCGGGGGCCTCGACCCTGCCGATGGTGATCTTTTCCAAGGTGCGGCTGGGCGTCAGCCCCGATGTCAACGCGCTGGCCACGATCATCATCGTGATCGTCGCGCTTTCCATCGCCACCGCCGGGGTGATCCTGACCCGCCGCGCGCGCCGCGGCACGCGCGGCGGCTGACCGCACCATCCGCCGCGCGGGGCGTGGGCGTGGGCGTGGGCGGCGGCGGCGGCGGCCGCTCAGCTTTCGCTGTCGCCTTCCTGGCCGGCCGCTTCGGCATCGATCGCATCGAGCACCCCGCGCGCCACGCGGAAACTGTCGACCATCGCGGGCACGCCGCAATATATGCCGACCTGAAGCAGCACTTCCTTGATCTCGTCGCGCGTGAGCCCGTTGTTGAGCGCCCCGCGCACATGCCCGGCCAGCTCGTGCGGGCGGTTGAGCGCGCTTATCATCGCCAGATTGATGATCGAGCGGGTCTTGGGCTCAAGTCCCTCGCGACCCCAAATCTCGCCCCAGCAATAGGTCGTGACCAGTTCCTGAAATTCGCTGGTGAAATCGTCCATCCGCTCCATCGCCTTGTCCACATAGGCGTCTCCCATGGTGCGGCGGCGGATTTTCATGCCTTTTTCGTATGTTGCCCTGTCCATCTGGCGCGTCCTCCTGTTGCACGGAATTTGCCCCGGCCCGCACCGAAGCATCTGGTCCGCCCTAGCTAGGCCAGCCGGCCGCCAATGGCAAAGCCCTCTTTCGCGCCGATCCGGGCCGCGCGGTGACCGGCGCGCGGCGCGTCCCCTCGCGAGGACGTGCGCGGGTTTCGGCGTACAGGGCTGGACGGCGCGGAGAGAGACGTTAAACACGGCTATCAGGAAACCCCGCATCGCGATCGGCGGCCGCGCCGGCCACCGACAGGCGGGCAAGCACGAGGGAGTGCAGGATGCTGGCATTTCGGTGGCGCAGCGGCGCGAAGCTGGGGCTGGCCCTTGCAATGGCGGCCGCACAGCCCGTGGCGGCGCAGACACCGGATTTTTCGGGTTTCGAGGCCGCCGCCGAAGCCGCGGGCTGGCGCGTCGGGCTGCTGCCCCTGCCCGAAAGCACCCCGCCGGAGGCCAGCAACCTGCGGCTTCAGCGCGGCGCGGTGGTGCTGCTGGCTGAAAGGCTCCAGCTTGACGAAACCGCCGGGCCGGAGGCCTTTCGCCTCGACGGGGTGCGTCTGCTGGAGCTGGGCCGCGAGGGCCGCAGCGGCGAGATGACCGCACGCACGCTTGCGGCAAGCCACACCGCCGCGCTTGACCTGCTCGACCCGCGCGGCGCGCCCGATCAGGACTTCTGCGCCGAAGACCGGCCCGCGACGCTGCGCCTGCGCGGCAGCGATGTGGTCATGCTTGCCGATCCCGACGCGATGTCGCTTGGCCAGGCGGGGCCGGAGGCGCTGCGGGTGGGGCAGGCCGAGCTGTCGATCCTGCGCCAGGGCACCGGCGAGACCTGCGGCCTTGCCCTGAGCAGCACGCTGGAACAGGTGCAGGCCCGCGCCGCCGATGGCACCGAAGGCTATATCAGCGCCCTGCGGATCGAGGCCGACACAGGCCCCGAAAACGGCGCCCTCACCCATCTTGCGCTTGAAATAGTCGACCTCGGCGCCCGCAACGGCAACCGGCTGCTGATGGCGGCCGAGCGCCTTGCGCTGCGGGCCTCCGGCGCCGATCTGGCGCGGCTCATCCCGGGCAATGCGGGCAATGCACCGCTGCTTGCACGGCTGTTCGATGCCGAAGGCGAGGTTGCGCTTGAAATCGACGCGATCGATCTGCCCCTGGGCGACCTGCTGCCCGAGGATATCGCCCTGCCCGCGCATCTGCTTGCGCGCATCCCTGGCGAACGGGTCGCAGGCGATTTCACCATGATGGCCCGGCTGGGCGAGCAAGGCGCGGTGGCGCTGGGGCTCGATATGACCCTTTCGGGGCTGGCCGACCTGGATTTCGACATCGAGGCGATTGTGCCGCAATCGGCCGGCGGGGCCGAGATGCTGCCCGGCGTTCCCGCCGAGATCGCCGGCATCAGCCTGAAGCGCGCGGGGCTTGCCCTGCATGACCGCGGGCTTGACGCGCTGCTGGATCATTACACCGGGCGCGGCCTGCAGACCCATACAGCCGAGGCCCTGCGCCCGGCGGGGCGGGTGCTGCCGGGGCCGGTTCTGGCCGGGCTTCAGGCGGGGGTGGAAGACTGGCTTGCCCGCGCCCTGCGCGACGGCGCCTGGCTCGAGCTTGCACCGCAAGAGCCGGTGTCGCTCATGCAGGTCGGTTCGCTCATGCTATTCGCACCCGACGGGGTGGTCGAACTTCTGGGGCTGCGCACCGAACGCTGACGCAAGCGGGCCGGGGGCGCGTCATGGCGCCCGCCGCATTTGCCTGGTTTCCTCCCGCCCGTCCCACTCCCGCCCCGGTGGGGCAATCCCGCCATACCCCTGAAGGGCCAGACAGGGGGCCGTGCTCCCTCCCCTTCACTGTGAGAAAAATATCCTCGGGGGGTCCGGGGGGCAGACAGCCCCCCGGCGTCGCCTGTCGCGCCGTGACCCGGGCCGCCGCTGTGTCATTGCGGCTCCACCCCCTTGCCGGGCGCAGCGGTTGCGCGGGCGCAGACGCTTAGATCACGCCAAGCGCGCGCATCGATTCGGCCACCCGCACGAAGCCCGCGATATTCGCACCCAGGACGTAATTGCCGGGGGTTCCGTATTCCTCGGCGGTTTCGGCGCAGCGGTCATGGATGCGCGTCATGATGCGGGCAAGGCGATCTTCGGTCTGCTCGAAGCTCCAGGAATCGCGCGAGGCGTTTTGCTGCATCTCCAGCGCCGAGGTCGCCACACCGCCGGCATTGGCGGCCTTCCCCGGGGCAAAGAGCACCCCGCCCTCCTGGAACACGCGCACTGCTTCGGGGGTGCAGGGCATGTTCGCGCCCTCGGCCAGCACAACGAGGCCATTGGCCAGCAGCGTCTTGGCGGCCTTGCCGTTCAGTTCGTTCTGGGTGGCCGAAGGCAGCGCCACCTCGCAAGGCACATCCCAGATGCTGCCCTTGGCGACATAATGGCTGCCTTCGCCGCGCTGGCGCGCGTATTCGCTGATCCGCTGGCGGCGCACTTCCTTGATCTCCTTGACCAGATCAAGGTCGATGCCGTTCTCGTCGACGACATAGCCGCCCGAATCCGAACAGGCGATGACCTTGGCGCCAAGCTCGATCGCCTTTTCCATCGCATAGATCGCCACATTACCCGAGCCCGAAACAACGACGCGCCGCCCTTCCAGCGCCTCGCCGCGGGTTTCCAGCATGCGCTGCGCGAAATAGACCGTGCCGTAGCCCGTGGCCTCGGTGCGCACGCGCGAACCGCCCCAGCGCAGGCCCTTGCCGGTGAGCACGCCCGATTCATAGCGATTGCTCATGCGCTTGTATTGGCCGAACATGTAGCCGATCTCGCGCTGGCCCACGCCGATATCGCCCGCGGGCACATCGGTATATTCCCCGATATGGCGGTGCAATTCGGTCATGAAAGACTGGCAAAAGCGCATGACCTCGCCATCCGAGCGGCCGCGCGGGTTGAAATCCGATCCGCCCTTGCCGCCGCCGATCGGCATTCCGGTCAGCGCGTTCTTGAAAATCTGCTCGAAGCCGAGGAACTTGATGATGCCAAGGTTGACCGACGGGTGAAACCGGATCCCCCCCTTGTAAGGCCCCAGCGCCGAGTTGAACTGCACGCGAAAGGCGCGGTTGATCTGGACCTGGCCCTTGTCGTCGACCCAGGGCACGCGAAAGATGATCTGCCGCTCTGGTTCGCAAATACGTTCGATCAGCGCGTCATCGGCATAATCGGGGTGCTTGGCAACGACCCGCCCAAGGCTTTCCAGCACTTCACGCACCGCCTGGTGGAATTCTTTTTCGCCGGCATTGCGGCGCAGAACCTCGTTGAGGACGGGTTCCAGCTTTTCGTCGATTGTAACCAATTCAGCTCTCCTCACATGTAGCAAGGGGACGATCCGCCAAGCCGACAGACCGCCCCCTGCCCGCCTGCTACACTGCGCGCGCGGAAAGTTGTATAGATTTTGCGCAAAGCGCCCAAAAAAATGTCGTTTTACGAAAATGCGGAACCCCAGGGGCAACATGCGCCTCAGGCGGCAGTGGCCTGTGCCGGCTGGCCTGCCGAGGGCGCGCCAGGGCTGCGGCTGCGCAGCAGGATCGCCAGCATGATCCCGATATTGAGGAAATTCCATGCGATCCCGTTGAGAAACGCCATGCTGTAGGAACCGGTCAGATCGTGGATCCAGCCCGACATCCAGCCGCCAAGGGCCATGCCCAGGATCGTCGCCATCATCACCAGCCCGACCCTTGCCCCGGCTTCGCGCGCGGGAAGATATTCGCGCACGATCACCGCATAGCTGGGCACGATTCCCCCCTGCGCCAGCCCGAAGATCAGGCTCACTACATAGAGCGAGACCAGCCCGTCAAAGGGAAGGTAGAGAAACAGCGCCACCATTTGCAGGGTAGAGCCGATCAGCAGCGTCATCACCCCGCCCAGCCAGTCGGCCAACAGCCCCGACACCAGCCGCGAGGCCACGCCCCCCAGCAGCATCAGTGACAGCATCTCGGCCCCCACCGCCGGGCCGTAACCCAGATCGACGCAGAAAGCGACGATATGCACCTGCGGCATCGACATGGCCACGCAGCAGGCCAGCGCCGCCAGCGACAGCGCCATGATCAACACTCTCGGGCGCAACTCCGCCACCCGCCGCCGCAGCCCCGGCATGGCGGCGGCGCGGGCATCGGCATCATGGGGCAGCCGTCGGCGCAGCAGCAGCGCCAGCGGCACCATCAGACCCAGGATCCCCAGCGCCAGCACCAGGTTGACGGCGCGCCAGCCATGCTCGGCCAGCACGCCCGCCAGAAGCATCGGCCAGATCACCCCCGACAGGTAGTTGCCGCTTGCCGCCACCGCGACCGCAAGCCCGCGCCGCCGGGCGAACCAGCGCGAGATATCAGCGATCAGTGGCCCGAACCCCGCCGCCGTGCCCAGCCCGATGACGAACTGCATCAGCGACAGCATCACGATGCCGCCGCTCAGCGCCGCAAGCCCGTAGCCAAGCGCGATCAGCCCGGCCGCGCCGCACAGGGCCGGGGTGATCCCGAAACGGTCCACCGCGCGCCCGATCAGCAGATTTCCCAGCGCAAAGCCCAGCATCGTCGCGGTATAGGCCAGCGATGACCCGGCGCGGGCCAACTCGAACTCCGCCTCGATCGCGGGCATCAGAACGATGATCGACCACATCCCGACATTGCCCACGGTGGCAATCGCCAGGGTGATGCCCAGCCTGAGCCAGGAATAGCCGCTGTCATGGATCGAGTCGTCGCCGCGCATGGCCGCAGGGTAGGCCAGGTTTCGCGCCGCTTGAAGCGAAATGCGCCGCGCGCGCGCCCCGGTGGCTGCACCCGCCCGGTCAACCGCGCGCGGCTGTTGCGAAGTCAGCCGTCCTTCGCCTCGCGCGCGGCCACCTGCTCGGAGAAGTTGGTGAAGAATTTCGCCGCAAGCTTCTTGGCCGTGCCAGTGATCAGCCGGCTGCCCAGCTGGGCGATCTTGCCGCCGATATCGGCGCGCGCCTCATAGCGCAGCAGGGTTTCCGCGCCGCGATCCTCAAGCTGGACCACCGCGCCCCCCTTGGCAAAACCGGCCGCCCCGCCCGAACCCTCGCCCGAGAGCGAGAACTCATCGGGCGCTTTCGACCGATCGAGCGTGACCTTGCCCCCGAAACGCGCCTTCACCGGCCCGACCTTGAGCACGACCTTGGCCTCAAGCTCGGTATCGGAATGCTTTATCAGCTCTTCGCAGCCGGGAATCGAGGCCTGCAGGATCTCGGGGTCGTTCAGCGCGGCATAAACGCGGTCGCGCGGCGCCGGGATGGTGATTTCTTCGCTCAGTTCCATTCCTTGGTCTCTCCTCAGCAGCAGGGAAATTTGACACGGCAGATCAGTTCTGCCCGGTCAATTGGCGGCGTTTCGGGCGGTCTGGCGGGCCAGAGCCCGCGCAGGAGACGCTTCAGCATGACGGCGCCTCCTCTTCATCCTTGCGCCCCGCAGAAGCGACCCCCGGCGTCTCGCGCTGGCTCTCGCGCCGGCAGGCAACGGCTTCGGCCAGGATCGACAGGGCAATTTCTTCGGGCGTGATCGCCCCGATGTCAAGGCCCGCCGGGGCGCGCAACCGTTCCATCTGCGCGGTCTCGATCCCCGATTCCGCCAGCCTTGCGCGCAGCGCCGCCATCTTGGCCCGGCTGCCGACAAAGGCAGTATACGCCGCTTCGGCCGCCAGGGCCGCGCGCAGCGCCGCCTCGTCACCGCGCCCCTGGGTCGACACCACGACAAAGCGCCGCCGCGCCGGCGCGGCCTCCAGCGCGTAGCCCTCGATCCGGCGCACGCCTTCGGGAAAGGTGCCTGCATCTCCGGGCGGCGCGCAGGCCGTCACCTCGAAACCGAAGCGCGGCGCCAGATCGCACAGGGCCAGCGCGACGGGGCTGGTGCCAAGCACCACGAACTCAGGGTGCGGCAGCACTGGCTCGATGAACACATCCATCGTGCCGCGGCTGGGGCACATCGAACGGGCGAAACGGATGCCATCGCGGGTGTCTCCCGGTCGCAGGCCCTCGGCTGCAAGCACATCCTCGGGCTGCACCGAGATCAGCCGAGGGTTGCCGTCTTCCAGCGCCTCGCGCGCCGCCCTGACCACCGCGCCACGCGCACAGCCGCCGCCGATCCAGCCGCCGGTGATCGTGCCATCGGCGCGGATCACCGCCTTGGCGCCCGCCTTGGCCGCCGTGACCGAAACCGTGCGCACCACCGTGGCCAGGGCGAAAGGTTCTTCCGCCGCTTTCAGATGCGACACAAGCGCGTGAATATCGTTGCTTGTCATCGGCTTACCCTCACAGTCGCGCGAATTCAGGTTCCAGCGCGGCCAGCGCCTCAAGCGTGTTGGCCGCGGCGAACAGATCAAGATGCGGCAGCGCCGCGGCCATGCCCGCCGCGACCGGCGCATAATCCTTCCAGCCCTTCAGCGGGTTGAGCCAGACAATCCGGCAGCCGCGCTTGCGCAGCCGCGCCAATTCCTGGGCAAGCAGTTCGGGCGGGTCGCTGTCATATCCGTCAGACAGGATCATCACCACCGAGCGCCCCGAAACCAGCCGCTGCGCGTAGGCGCGGTTGAAGGCCGCCAGGTTGCCGCCAATCCGCGTGCCGCCACCAAACCCCTGCGCCAGCAGCGACAGCCGGTTCACCGCGCGCAGGGTGTCGCGGTCGCGCAACGCATCGGTTATGCGCACCAGCCGGGTGTGAAACAGATAGGCATCGGTGCGCGCGTCGGCCCCCGTCAGCCCGCGCAGAAACGCCAGGAACACCCGCGCATAGACCGACATCGACCCCGAGACATCGCAGATCGCCACCAGTTGGGCGGGGCGCTCGACACGCCTGCGCCAGTGCAGCCGCAAGGGCTCGCCCCCGGTGGCGATGGCGCTGCGCATGATCCGGCGCATGTCGAGCCGAACCCCGCGCGCCGCCGCGCGCCGCCGCCGGCTGCGACGGTCGCGAATGGCCCGCGCCAGTCGCTCGGCCACACGCTCGGCCTCGGCGATGTCCTCGGGCGTGACCAGCTCGCGCAGATCGACGCGCGCCAGATTGCGCATCCGTGCCGCGATCAGCCGCCCCTCGCCCTGCTGGTCCATCTCGCCCTCGCGCGACTTGCCGGCATCGGGCCGCTCGGCCTCGCCCGCGGCATCCGCGGCCTGCGGCGCCAGCGGCTCCAGCCGCGCACGCCGCCGCGTCGTTTGGTGCTTTGGTGCGCCTGCCGGGCGGGCGCGCTCCCGCCCGCGGTTGAACCAATAGGCGGCGAACAGGTCATCAAAGCGCGCGAACTCCTCGCGCGTGCCGCAGCACAGCGCCTTGAGCGCCGCGCGCACCTCGCCGCTGTCGCCCGCGCTGACCTGCGAAAGCGCCTGCAACGCGGCCCGTGTCTCACCGGGACCCAGCGCCATGCCATTGGCCCGCAGATGCGCGATGAAGCCCGCCACCCGCCCGGCCGGGCCGCCCTCGCGCGCGGGAAATGCGGCGACGCCCCCGCGCATCACGCGGCCTTTCCCGCCAGCCGCTCGGCAACCTCGCGCGGCACGGAAGCCCGGTCCGCCTGCGTCTTGAGCAGGGTTACCAGCGCCGCCTGCACCGCCACCGGGTCGGCGCTCAGGTCGTTCACCCCCAGCCCGCCCAGGGCGGCGGCGAAATCCAGCATCTCGGCCACGCCGGGAACCTTTTCCAGCGGCTCGCGCCGCAGTGCCTGCACGAAGGCCACGATCTGCCCCATCAGCCGCAACTCCAGCTCGGGGTGATGCGCGCGCAGGATGGCGATCTCCGCCTCGCGCTCGGGATAATCCACGAAGGAATAAATGCAGCGCCGCCGCAACGCGTCCGACAAATCGCGCGTGGCGTTCGAGGTCAGGATCACATGCGGCCGGGCCCGCGCCCGGATGGTGCCCAGTTCCGGCACCGTCACCTGAAACTCCGACAGGATCTCCAGCAGATAGGCCTCGAAGGCCTCGTCGGCGCGATCCAGCTCGTCGATCAGCAGAACCGGCGCGACCTCCTCGCGCAGCGACTCCAGCAAGGGCCGCGCCAGCAGATACTCCTCCGAGAAGATCCGCGCCTCCAGCTCCGGCCCGGCCTCGCCCCGCTCCGCACCCGCGCGGATCGCCAGAAGCTGGCGCTGGTAATTCCATTCATAGATCGCCTGCGCCGCGTCCAGCCCCTCATAGCATTGCAACCGGATAAGCCGCGTGCCCAGCAGCTCGGCCAGCGCTGCCGCCAGCCGGGTCTTGCCCACGCCCGCCGCCCCTTCCAGCAGGAGCGGCCGCTCCAGCTTCATCGCCAGATGCAGCGCCATGGCCAGATCGTCCGAGGCGACATATTTCGCCCCCGCCAGCCCCTCCTTCAGCCGCTGCCACTCCATCGCGTCCACTCCATTGACGATCCGCGCCACATCCGGGCATGGCTCGAACCCGCCCTTCACTGTGTCAAAATATCCTCGCCGAAGGCAGCGGCCAGCCGCGGGCCCCGTGCCCGCGGCGCAGCCGCACCCGCCGCGCAGGCCGCTTTTGCGCCGCAAGGTGCAAAAGCGGCCCTTCTCCCGTCAGCCATGCAGCCCCAGATCACTGGCGACCTTCCATATCCGCCAATGGTCATGCGGCATATGCGCCTGTGTCAGCCCGAAGGTACGGAACGCGTCATGCACCGCGTTCGAGAACGCCGGCACCCCGCCGACATTGGGGCTTTCGCCCACGCCCTTGGCGCCGATCGGGTGGTGCGGGCTTGGCGTCTCTGTCCAGTCGGTGGTGTAGTTGGGCGTCTCCCAGGCCGTGGGTATGAAGAAATCCATCAGCGTGGCGGTCTTGACGTTGCCCATTTCGTCATAGGCAATCTCCTGCCCCATGGCGATGGCCAGCGCCTCGGTCAGCCCGCCATGCACCTGGCCCTCGATCACCATCGGGTTGATCCGGGTGCCGCAATCATCGAGCGCATAGAACTGCCGGATCGCGGCCTCGCCCGTGTCCACGTCGATATCCATGACGCAGATATAGGCGCCGAACGGGTAGGTCATGTTGGGCGGGTCGTAATAGCTGACCGCCTCGAGCCCCGGCTCCAGCCCCGGTATCGCCTGATTGTACGAGGCATAGGCGATCTCGGCCATGGTCTTGAACCGCTCCGGCGCGCCCTTGACGACAAAACGGTCCACATCCCATTCCAGATCGTTGTCATGCACCTCCAGCAGATAGGCCGCGATCATCTGCGCCTTGGCGCGGATCTTGCGGCCCGCAAGCGCCGTGGCCGCCCCCGCCACCGGGGTCGAGCGCGAGCCATAGGTGCCCAGCCCGTAAGGCGCGGTGTCGGTGTCACCCTCCTCGATGGTGATCATGTCGGCAGGGATGCCGGTCTCGCTGGCCAGGATCTGCGCGAATGTCGTCGCGTGCCCCTGCCCCTGGCTGATCGTGCCAAGCCGCGCAATGGCGCTGCCGGTGGGATGGATGCGGATCTCGCAGCTGTCGAACATGCCCATCCCGAGGATGTCACAGTTCTTGACCGGGCCCGCACCGACGATCTCGGTGAAGAAGCTCAACCCGATACCCATCAGCTTGCGGGTCTCGCCGCGCTTGAACGCCTCCAGCCGCTCGGCCTGCTCGCGGCGCAGCCCCTCGTAATCCACGGCCTTGAGTGCCTTGTCCCAGGCAGTGTGGTAATCGCCCGAGTCGTATTCCCACCCCAGTGCCGAATGATAGGGGAACTGGTCCTTGCGGATGAAGTTGATGCGCCTGAGCTCGGCGGCATCCATGCCCAGCCTCAAAGCCAGCACTTCGATCATGCGTTCGATGAAATAGGCCGCTTCCGTCACCCGGAACGAGCAGCGATAGGCCACGCCGCCCGGCGCCTTGTTGGTATAAACCCCGTCCACGCCAACCCAGGCCACCGGAATGTCATAGCTGCCGGTGCAGATATGGAAGAACCCGGCGGGAAACTTGGTGGGGTCGGCGCAGGCATCGAACGCGCCATGGTCGGCGGTGGTGTGGCACCACAGGCCGGTGATCTTGCCCTCCTTGGTGGCGGCGATCTTGCCCTGCATCCAGTAGTCGCGGGCAAAGGCGGTGGCCATCAGGTTCTCCATCCGGTCCTCGACCCATTTCACCGGCTTGCCGGTGACGATGGAGGCCACGATGGAGCACACATAGCCCGGATACACGCCCACCTTGTTGCCGAAGCCCCCGCCGATATCGGGCGAGATCACGCGGATGTTGTGCTCGGCGATCCCCGACAGCAGCGAAGCCACGGTGCGCACCACATGCGGTGCCTGGAACGTGCCCCAGAGCGTCAGCTTGCCGTTGATCTTGTCCATCGAGGCCACGCAGCCGCAAGTCTCGAGCGGGCACGGGTGGGTGCGGTGGTAATAGATCATTTCCTCGGCCACCACCTCGGCGCCGGCGATCACCTCTTCGGTGGCCGCCTTGTCACCCTGTTCCCACAGGAAGATGTGGTTGGGATGGCGGCGGGGGCCGTGGGCACCTTCAGTCTGGCCCTCCAGATCCTCACGCAGCACCGTCGCGCCCTCTTCCAGCGCCTTGAACGGGTCCGTGATCACCGGCAGGTCTTCGTATTCAACCTCGACCAGTTCGATCGCGTCGGCGGCGATGTAGCGGTCTTCGGCCACCACATAGGCCACTTCCTGGCCCTGGAACAGCACCTTGCCATCGGCCAGCACCATCTGCTTGTCGCCCGCGAGCGTGGGCATCCAGTGCAGGCCCAGCGGCTCCAGATCCTTGGCGGTCAGCACCGCCACGACACCGGGCAGCGCCAGCGCCGCCTCGGTATTGATCGACTTCACGCGGGCATGGGCGTGGGGCGAGCGGACGAAATCGCCAAACAGCATGCCGGGCAGTTTCACGTCATCGACATAGTTGCCCTTGCCCTGGGTGAAGCGCGCATCCTCGACGCGCTTGCGGGCGCAGCCCATCCCTTTGAGGTTGGCGACGCGCTCTTCGCGGGTTGGTGTCATCTCGTTCATTCTGCGGCCTCCTTCGCGGAGTTCATCTCGGACGCGGCAGCAAGCACGGCCTTGACGATGTTCTGATACCCGGTGCAGCGGCAGAGGTTTCCGGACATGCCGAAGCGTACCTCCTCCTCGGTCGGGTTCGGGTTTTCCTGCAGCAGCCGCCAGGCGCGCGTGATCATGCCCGGCGTGCAGAAGCCACATTGCAGCCCGTGATGCTCGCGGAACATCTCCTGCAGCACATGCATGCCCTCGGGGTTGGCAATGCCCTCGATGGTGGTGATCTGCGCACCTTGGGCCTGGGCCGCAAAGACGGTGCAGGATTTCACCGACTTGCCGTCCATGTCCACGGTGCAGGCGCCGCAATGGCTGGTCTCGCAGCCGATATGCGGCCCGGTGATGTCAAGCTTTTCGCGCAGCACATGGATCAGCAGCTCGCGCGGCTCGGCGAGGGTCTCGACCTCCTGGCCGTTGACCTTGAGTTTCAAATGCATCTTGCTCATGGGGTCCCCTCCCTCAGGCCCGTTTCCAGGCACGTTCGATGGCACGGCGCAGGATCACCCCCGCGACATGCTGCTTGAAGGCCACGGGGCCGCGGTTGTCTTCCATCGGGTCGATATCGCCCAGCATCGCGATCACGGCGGCATCCAGCGCCGCCGCGTCGCAGGCCGTGCCGAGAAGCGCGGCGCCCGCGCCCTCGCTGTAGACGGGCACATCCGAAAGGTTGGTCATCGCCACCGAGGCGCTTTTCACCTTGCCGCCTTCGGCTTCGATCAGCACTGCCGCCGCGGCGGTGGCATAATCGCCGATCTTGCGCTTCTGCTTTTCATAGGCGTAGCCCGGCGCGTGGCGCGGAAAGCTGATCGCCACGAGGATCTCGTCATCCTCGCGCGCGGTCATGTAGGCGGCCTCGTAGAAGTCGCGCGCAGACACATCGCGGGTACCGTCGGGCCCGGCCAGCGTATAGGTGGCATCAAGGCACTGCATCAGGCCGGGCATGTCGTTGCCCGGGTCACCATTGGCCACATTGCCGCCGATCGTGCCCATGTAGCGCACCTGCGGATCGGCGATCTGCATCGCGGCCTCGCTCAGGATCGGCGCGGCCTCGGCCAGGCCGGCATGATCGAGCAGCTCGGCCTGGGTCGTCATCGCGCCGATGCGGATGGTGTCACCCACCGCGATGTCGCGCAAATCCTCGATCGCCTGCAAGTCGATCAGATGCGCGAATTCAGCCATGCGCAGCTTCATCATCGGGATCAGGCTGTGCCCCCCGGCAAGCACGCGCGCCTCGTCGCCATGCGCACCCAGAAGCTTGAGCGCGGCGTCGAGGCTCTCGGGCCGGTGGTAATCAAAGGCTGGTGGTATCATCTGGCTCCTCCCACGCGGCGGCGTTTTGCCGCATTTCCGGTCACGAGGCATAGGCGCCTGCCGGAGCGCGTGCAGATCTGCCGCACAGGCTGCGGCGGTTCATTCACGAAATGCGCCTGTGCTGCACGAAATGCGTGCGCTGCACAGGCCGGCCAGGTCAGATTCCCAGCGCCTCGCGCACGGCAGAAATGCGGGCGCGCGCCACCGGCACCTTGCCCAGCCCCGGCGTGCCCTCCATCAGGCAGACCCCGTTATCTTTGCGCCGCTCGAAGCCGGTGACATGCGCGGTATTGACCAGATAGCTGCGGTGCACACGCAGAAAGGGCGCTGGCAGACGCGCCTCAGCCTGCGAGATCGACCAGGGGCAGAACACCCGTCCTTCGGCTGTGTAGGCCACGCTGTAATGCCCCTCGGCGCGGATCGCCGCGACCATGTGCGCAGGCACAAAATAGGTGGCGCCATCGCGCTCGAACGGCACGCGCGGGGCGGTGGCCCTGGACGTGGGCTGCGCGGCGGGCGACGGGGTTTCGCCTGCGACCGGGGCATCGCCCGCCCCCTGCGCCATCGGGCGGTTGAGCACGCTTGCCGCGGTAAGCAGGAACGCGCCCGAGATGACAAACCCCGAGAGCAGCACGACCAGCGCGATTTCCGCATTGCTCATCGCCGGCGCCTCGAGCGTGCGGCGCGAGGCCTCGACAAAATCGGTCCAGTGCATCGCGCTGAAATGCACCACCACCACCGAGGCCCCGAACACCAGCGTGGCAAACGCGGTGTTGCGCGCGCTGCGCTGGCCATAGGCAATGGCAATGGCGGCAACCCCCATCGCCCCGGCCAGCGTGCCTGCCACGATGAAGCCCGCCGGGCGGTAGACCGGGCGGCAGCCATCCATCGCGCCCAGCCCGACATAGTGCATCACCGCGATCCCCAGCCCCAGAACCACGCCCGCCAGCACCGTCTTGGGCCGGGTGCGCGGCCCGAAATGCATCAGCACCAGCGCCACACCGGCCATCAGGATGGCAACCAGCGCCGAGGCCGTTGTTTGCAGCAGATCGTAGAACACCGGCACCGGAAAGCGCATCGCCAGCATCGCCACGAAATGCATCGACCAGATGCCCGCCCCCAGCGCGATCGAGGCCATGATGATCCGCAACTGGCGCTGGCTTTCCACCAGCCCCGAGATCCCCCGCGTCAGCGACAGCCCGGTGAAGGAGGCCATCAGCGAAATGGCGACCGAGGCGGCCACCAGCCAGGGATCGTAGGAATAGACGATCATAAGGACAAATTCTCCCCCGACGCGCGCCACCAGCAGCTAGCCACCCGGCCGGCACCCTGCAGCGCGCGCATGCCCGCAAGATTAGCGAGCCGCGGCGCGAACTGTCAAACAGACGCTGCACCAGCGCGACCGGTTGCGCCTGGGCGGCGCAGGCCCCATATGCAGCCCCAGCCGCCGCGCGCGCCATCGGCCATCTCGGCCGGGCAATGCCGCGGCAGATATATCGCAACATGGCCGGCGCGCCGCGATCAGGGCTGGTCATCCGGCCCGATCCCCGTTATCGCGGCGGCGCAGCATTCAGGGCAGAGACTTATGGACCTTCGCAATATCGCGATCATCGCGCATGTCGACCACGGCAAGACCACGCTGGTGGATGAACTTCTCAAGCAATCCGGCGCCTTCCGCGAGAACCAGGCGGTGGCCGAACGCGCGATGGACAGCAATGACATCGAACGCGAGCGCGGCATCACCATCCTGGCCAAGGCCACCAGCGTCGAATGGGGCGATCTGCGCATCAATATCGTCGACACTCCCGGCCACGCCGATTTCGGCGGCGAGGTGGAGCGCATCCTCAGCATGGTCGATGGCGTGGTATTGCTGGTCGATGCCGCCGAAGGGCCGATGCCGCAGACCAAATTCGTCACCTCCAAGGCGCTGGCGCTGGGGCTGCGCCCCATCGTCGTGCTCAACAAGGTTGACAAGCCCGCGGCCGAACCCGACCGTGCCCTCAACGAGGTGTTCGACCTCTTCGCCAATCTGGGCGCCGATGACGACCAACTCGATTTTCCGGTGCTCTATGCCTCGGGCATCAATGGCTGGGCCGATACCGAGCTGGACGGCCCGCGCAAGGATCTCACCGCGCTCTTCGAGCTGATCGTCGCCCATGTGCCGGCGCCCGCGCAGGTGGCGCGCCGCGATGAGCCCTTCACCATGCTGGCCACGACGCTGTCGGCCGACCCGTACCTGGGCCGCATCCTGACCGGTCGCGTCGAATCCGGGCAACTGAAGGCGGGCGACACGCTCAAGGCGCTCTCGCGCGACGGCGCGCGGATCGAACAGTTTCGCGTCTCCAAGGTGCTGGCCTTCCGCGGCCTTGGCCAGCAGGCCATCGACCTCGCCGAGGCGGGCGATATCGTGACGCTTGCGGGCATGTCTAAGGCGACAGTGGCCGACACGCTCTGCGCGCCCGAGATCGACACCCCCCTGCCCGCGCAGCCGATCGACCCGCCCACCATCAGCGTGACCTTCGGCATCAACGACAGCCCGCTTGCCGGCCGCGACGGCAAGAAGGTGCAAAGCCGGGTGATCCGCGAACGCCTGATGAAAGAGGCCGAGTCGAACGTGGCGATCCGCATCAGCGATACCCCCGGCGGCGAGGCCTTCGAGGTGGCGGGCCGGGGTGAATTGCAGATGGGCGTGCTGATCGAGAACATGCGCCGCGAAGGCTTCGAGCTGTCGATTTCGCGCCCGCGCGTGCTGACCCGCGACGAGAACGGTCAACGGCTCGAGCCGGTCGAGGAAGTCACCATCGACGTGGACGACGAATTCACCGGCACGGTGATCGAGAAGCTGACCGGCCCCCGCAAGGGCGACCTGGCCGAGATGAAGCCCGCCGGCGCAGGCAAGACGCGGATCATCGCACATGTGCCCTCGCGCGGGCTGATCGGCTATCACGGCGAGTTCCTCACCGACACCCGCGGCACCGGCGTGCTCAACCGCGTCTTTCACGGCTGGGCGCCGTGGAAAGGCGCCATCCAGGGGCGCCGCGCGGGGGTGCTGATCTCGATGGAGAATGGCGCCTCGGTCGCCTATGCGCTGTGGAACCTCGAGGAACGCGGGCAGATGTTCATCGGCGCGCAGGAAGATGTCTATGAGGGCATGATCATCGGCGAGCATAGCCGCGAGAACGATCTCGAGGTCAACCCGCTCAAGGGCAAGAAGCTGACCAATGTGCGCGCCTCGGGCACCGATGAAGCCGTGCGGCTGACCACGCCGGTGCGGATGTCGCTGGAACAGGCGATCGCCTATATCGACGATGACGAACTGGTCGAGGTCACGCCAAAGGCGATCCGCCTGCGCAAGCGCTTCCTCGACTCGCATGAGCGCAAGCGCCAGTCCCGCGCGGCGGGGTGATCGGCGCGGCGCCGTCCGCCGCCTCCCGAAAGCGCGCCTGTTCTTCACTGTGAAGGAAATATCCCCGCCGGAGGCACTGGCGCGGGGCAAAGGGCCGCAGGCCCGCCGCGTCATCTCTTCAGGCCGCCCGGCGGCCTGACGTCACCTCGGCGCCGCCCCCCCCACGCAGCCTGCCGTGCGCGATATCTCCTGTCGCGATTTCAGGTCAGGCGAACCCGGCGGGCTTGAAATTGCGTTAGAGACCACCCGATCCCCCCGTCCCCGCCATCAAATCCTGCGCGGGGGGCTTCCCGCCGGGCTCATTGCGCATTACCTGCCTTGCATGAGCCTGAAGATCGCCTTCGACAACAGCTATGCTGCCCTGCCCGCGCGGTTCTACGCGCGCCTGTCACCCGAGCCGGTGCCCGCGCCCGGGCTGGTGCGCCTCAATCATGCGCTGGCTGAAGAGCTGGGCCTGGACGCGCAGGCGCTGGCCGGGCCTGAAGGCCTGGCGATGTTTTCCGGCAATGCCCTGCCCGAGGGCGCCGCGCCGCTGGCGCAGGCCTATGCGGGGCATCAGTTTGGCGGGTTTGTGCCGCAACTGGGCGACGGGCGCGCGCTGCTGCTGGGCGAGGTGATCGACCGCGGCGGCCGCCGCCGCGACATCCAGCTCAAGGGATCGGGGCGCACGCCATTCTCGCGCTCGGGCGACGGGCGCGCCTGGATCGGCCCGGTGCTGCGCGAATATGTCGTCAGCGAGGCGATGCACGCGCTGGGGGTGCCTACCACCCGCGCCCTGGCCGCCGTGACCACCGGCGACTGGGTCTACCGCGAAACCCGCCTGCCCGGCGCGGTGCTCACGCGCGTGGCGTCGAGCCATATCCGGGTGGGGACATTCCAGTATTTCGCCGTGCGCGGCGATCTGGACGCGCTGCGCAGGCTCTATGCCCATGCGCGCGACCGGCATTTTCCGCAAGCCGATGACCCGCTGGAGTTTCTGCGCGCGGCGGTGGCGGCGCAGGCCCGGCTGGTGGCGCAATGGATGGCGCTCGGGTTCATCCACGGGGTCATGAACACCGACAATTGCCATGTTGGCGGCGAGACGCTTGATTACGGACCCTGCGCCTTCATGGATGCGTATCACCCGCACAGGGTGTTCTCCTCGATCGACCGGCATGGCCGCTATGCCTATTCCAGCCAGCCTGAGATCGCGGTGTGGAATCTGGCCCAGCTGGCCTCCTGCTTGCTGCCCCTGATGGATATGGGCGAGGAGGAAGCCGTAGGCGCCGCCACCGAAGTGGTTCACGCGTTTCCGGCCCTCTTTCAGGAGGCCTGGCTTGACCGGTTCCGCGCCAAACTGGGGCTGGCCGGCGCGCAGGAAGGCGATCGCGCCCTGATCGAGGCCCTGCTCGACATCATGGCGCGGCAGGGTGCGGATTTCACGCGCAGCTTCCGCGGCCTGGCCGATGGCCGCGCGCGCGACGCCTTTGCCGGGCCGGAGGCCTTCGACAACTGGGCAGAGGACTGGCGCGCGCGCCTGGCGCAGGAGGGCGGCAGCCCCGAGGCGCCCCGGACCATTACCGCCCTCCGCGCGGCCAACCCGGCTTTCATCCCCCGCAACCACCGGATCGAGGCGGCCATCGGCGCCGCCGTCAGCGGCGACTTCACGCCGTTTCACCGGTTATGCGACGTACTGGCCCGCCCCTATGAGGACCAGCCCGGCGCCGAGGACCTCAAGGCGCCGCCCGCCCCCGAAGAGCAGGTGACGCAAACTTTCTGCGGCACCTGAGCGGGGTCGCGCGCCGCGGCCTGGCAAGCGGGGGGCTGTCTGCCCCCCGCGCCCCCCGAGGATATTTCGGCCAAGAAGAGGAAACTGCGCCGGCCCCCGGCGCGGCACGGCCATGCGGGAGTGGATGAATCCGCGATTGCTTTTAAATTATATCTTATATAAGTTTCAGGAGTCCGTGGCCCGTCACGGGATGAAACGAGTCGCGCCCGGCCAGGGGTTTGACATCCTCCGGCAAGCAGTGCGCGCGGCGACAACGGAGGAGGAAAGAATGAACGGTTTCAAAACACTGCTGGCCGGTGTGCTTGCCGTGCCGCTCGGTCTGGCGGCGGCGCCGGCGGACGCGCAGGACTGGCCGACACGGCAGGTCAACCTGGTGACGCATTCCAGCCCCGGCGGCGGCGGTGACGTGATGCTGCGCAACCTTGCGCCCACCATCGAGAACAAGTTCGGTGTCAGCACGACGGTCGACAACCGCGTGGGCGGCTCGGGCGCGGTCGCCATGACCTGGATGGCCACGCAGGCCAATCCGGATGGCTACACGCTCCTGTCGGTCACGCCGACCCAGCTGATCACACCACTGCGCGCCGAAGGTATCCCCAGCTATGAGGACCTGACGCCGATCGCGCGGCTGTTTCTCGATCCGACGACGCTCTATGTGCATCGCAACAGCCCGATCGAGACCATCGAGGAATTTCTCGAGGAGGCCCGCGCCAATCCGCGCGGCCTGACCGTGGGGATTGGCAGCGCCGGTTCGCTCGACCAGCTTGTGCTGCAGAACTTCATGGCCGCGACCGACATTGAGGTGCGCACCGTGCCGCATGAAGGCGGCGGCGATGCGGTTCTGGCGCTTCTGGGCGAGCATGTCGATGCCGTGGTGGGCGAGCCGGGCCAGGCGCTGACGCATCTCGAGGATGGCACCCTGCGCATGATCACCGTGTTCCAGGACGAGCGTCTGGACGCCTATCCGGACGTGCCGACGCTGAGCGAAGTGGGCTATGACGTGGTTTCCAACAAGTTCCGCGGCATTTTCGGCCCGCCGAACATGGACCCCGACCTGGTCGAGGCCATCGCCGAGGCGCTGGGCGGGCTTTATCAGGACGAGCCCTGGAACACCTATTGGGTCGAGGGCAGCCTGAACCCCGCCTTCCTGGGGCCGGATGACTTCAAGGCCAATCTCGATGTCGCGAACGAAGAGCTGCGCAGCTTCATCGAAAGCCTGAACTGACAGGGTGCTGCCCCGGCCGGTGCGCAACGGGCCGGGGCGGACGGATTGTCCTTGCCTTTCGCAGACGTCGGGCCGCACCATGACGGGCAGACCCGGCGCCCCCCTTACGCCCGAAAAAGCGAGCCGAGCGCACGAAAATGAACCGGACCAATGTCATTGCAGGCGTGATCTGCTTCTGCATCGGGGCCCTTGTCTACTGGTATGCCGGATCGGTGCCCGCTTTTACCGCCACCGACAACCTTGGCGGGCGCTTCTTTCCGCGGCTGGTGGCGAGCATGTTGATGCTCGCCTCGGCGGGGCTGATCATCACCGGATTGATGAATATCGAGATCTCCGGCGGCACCGCGCGCAAATCCTCCGCCCCCGGAGCCCAGAGCATGGCCGGGGAGGAAGCGGCGCGTGACGAGCAACCGCGCACCCCGCGCATCGGCGCGGGCGAGGCGCGGCTGATCGGGTTCATCCTGGTGATGGTGATCTACACGCTGATCCTGCCGCTGCTGGGGTATATCCCGGCCTCGCTGCTGACATTTGCCGCGCTGATCTGGATTGCGGGCGAGCATCGCCCCACCCGTGTCGGGCTGGGCAGCCTTTTCATAACGGGGCTGCTTTATCTGCTGTTTGCGGTGATCTTCAACATGAACCTGCCCGAGGCCTCGCTGTTCTGAGGCGGGGGGGCGTGCGCGCCTGGCGTGGAGTGAGAGAGCACGATGATCGACTATGCTTCCATCGGCGAGGCGTTCCTCAACGTGATGACGCCTTACACGCTGTTCTTCCTGTTTCTCGGGGTGCTGATCGGCATCGTCGCCGGGATCCTGCCGGGGATCAACGGCGCCATCGGCATCAGCCTGATCCTGCCTTTCACCTTCGGGATGGAGCCGGCGGCGGCGCTGATCATGATGCTGGGACTCTGGGGCGGGCAGAACTTCGGCGGGGGAGTGACGGCGGCCCTGATCCATGCGCCGGGCGCGGCCTCGGGGGCGGCCACACTCTTCGACGGATACCCGCTGGCGCAAAAGGGCCAGGCGGGCAAGGCGCTGGGGATCATCTGCATCGCCTCGTCGATCGGCTGGTTCCTGTCGACCATCCTGCTGGCGCTGATCGCGCTGCCGCTGGCGGCCTTCGCGCTGCGGTTCAGCGCGCCGGAATATTTCGCAGTGGGCATTTTCGGGCTGAGCATGGTGGCGAGCCTGGCCACCAAGAACATCTTCAAGGGGGCCATTGCCACGCTGTTCGGGCTGCTGATCGTGACCATCGGCACCGATCCGTTCAGCGGGCTGCCGCGCTTCACCTTTGGCCGCTACGAGCTGATGGACGGCATCAACTTCCTTATCGTGATGATCGGGGTCTTCGCGCTGGCCGAGGTGCTGGTGCAGGTTCAGCGCGGCGGCGTGCAGGAAAAAATGGTCAGTTTCTCGCGCGAGCTGCCGAGCTGGCCCGAGATCCGCGCGTTGCTGCCGGTGATCTTGCGCTCGTCGGGGATCGGGATGCTGGTGGGCACGGCGCCGGGCGCGGGCGGCTCGATCGCGGCCTTCATCGCCTATAGCGAGGCCAAGCGCTTTTCGCGCAAGCCCGAGGAGTTCGGCCACGGCTCCCATGAGGGGGTCGCGGCCCCCGAGGCGGCCAACAACGCCACCGAAGGCGGCGCGATGGTGCCGCTGCTGGCGCTGGGGGTGCCGGGATCGGGCGCGGCGGCGGTGATCCTGGCGGCCATGGTGCTTTACGGGTTGCGGCCGGGGCCGCAGATCTTCGTGCAGCAACCCGTTCTGGTCTACAGCCTGTTCTTCGGGCTGGCGATGGGGGCGGTCGTGCTGCTGATCCTGGGGCTGCTGCTGACACCTTACCTGGCGATGGTGATGCGCATTCCGCGCCCCTATCTGATCACCGGGATCGCCGGCGTGGCCTTCATGGCGGCGATGGCGATCACCGGCCTTCTGTTCGACGTGCGGCTGGTGCTTCTGTTCGGTGTGATCGGCTATATCATGCGCCGCTACGAGTTTCCCGCCGCGCCAATGATCCTGGCGCTGGTGCTGGGTTTCATGATCGAGACAAATCTGCGCCGCTCGCTGATCCTGTCGGATGGCGACTGGTCGATCTTCTTCACGCGGCCGATTGCCGCCACCATCCTGGGCCTTGCGATCCTGTCCTTCCTTTTTCCGATCCTGCGCACCTTGCTAAGCCGGCGGTCCTCGCTTAAGGGCTGAGGCACAGGATAAAAGCCCGAGTCACGACCGTGCCCGCAGCCGGGTACGGCCGCTTCCGGTCGCGGGCCGGAGGGCGGGCGCGTTCTGTTTGATTGCCAAATCCCGGCGCATCCCAGCCGGGGCCGTGCGGGACGTGACAATATGGACATATGGGGCGAGAAGGCAGGCTGGCAGGAACGCCTGCTGCGCACGACCATCGTCGGGGTGATTTTCGGAACCCTTGCCAACGCGCTCAATGTTCCGCTGCCCTGGATGCTCGGCCCGCTGTTCGGTTGTGCGACGCTCTCGATTGCGGGGTTCCGCCTGGGGATGCCTGGAAAGCTGACGCTGGGCAGCCGCATGGCGATCGGCATGATCCTGGGCGCCGCGATCGACAGCGCCACGCTTGCGCGGGTCGGGCAATGGCCGCTGAGCTTGCTGATTCTGTTCGTGGGCATGGGGCTGGCGATCACCGCCGCCGCGATCTACTACCGCAAGGCCGCCGGATACGACAAGCTGACGGCGGTTGCGGCCTCGCTGCCCGGCGGGCTTGCCAACATCACCTCGGTGGCGCTGCAACTCGGGGCCAATGTGCCCGGCACGGTGGTTTCGCAACTTTTGCGCGTCTCGCTGGTGGTGATGACGGTGCCGCCGCTTTACATCTTCTGGATCGGTGCCGATGGCGCCGGGCTCGGCCAAATGAATGGCGGGTTCGACTGGGTGGGGCAGAACACCTGGATCGTGCTGGGCGCGGTGCCCGCCTACCTTCTGGGGCGGTTGGTGCGGCTGCCGGTGCCGGAAATGCTGGGGCCGATGATGCTGGCCACCGTGCTGAACCTGGCGGGCTATCAGCTTGTCATGCCGATCTGGCTGTTTGCGGCAACCTTCATCGTGCTCGGCTCGACCATCGGCGCGCGGTTCTACGGGCTCGAGCTGCGCGTGCTGCTAAGCTACGGGCGTCATGCGGTTGGCGGGACGGCGCTGTTGCTGACGGGGACCTTGCTGGTTGCGCTGGCCATCTCGCATGTGATGGATATACCGCTTTATGTGGCGCTTCTGGCGGTGATGCCTGGCGGGATCGCGGAAATGGCCATCCTTGCTGCAGTGCTGGGGGTGGACCCGGTTTTCGTGACCTTCCATCAGGTGTTTCGCAGCGTCATCCTGAACTCGACCGCACCTTTCATCCTGCGCTGGTGCCAGCGCACGGACCCAGCGGGTGGCGGGCCGGAGGGCGGCAAGGGCGGGGCCTGAGCGTCGGGCGCTTGGCCACGCGGCTGCCGCGACATTGCAAGAACGGCCAAGAGGCGCGCGATTGGCAGATCGCAGACGCGTCGCTCGCAGCCCATCCGGGCTTTGTGAGGATAAATCGCTGCTGTTCACAGCAAGATCGCCAAAGCAATTTCAGAAAAAGCTGACGGATTTCTTTTGGTTCGATATTGCCACAAGACAGAGGGCAGCGCCCGACCGCCGGGTGGGCGTGGCAACGGATGTGCGGTGCGCTTTATGGCGCAATCCACTTCCTCCGAACTTCGTGGCGGACCGTTGCAATAGCGCCCGCCCGAGGGGGCGGACGGGCGCTGCCCGGCGGCGCTTCGCGCCTTGATTCCGGGCAGGAGGGCGCTTCACCTCGCACAAGGACTGCCCTTTCGTTTTGTCAGAAGCGTAACCCCAGGATCTGTTCCGTTGAATGGGCTCGTCCAGGCTCCGCCCATAGGGCATGCTCGGGCCGCAAGCGGCATGGGCGAGCAGGAGCAGATCGAACGCGACATGCACTGGCGCGCAGCGCCATCGCAAGAACGGCCCTGCGGGCAATCAGCCCGACTCGCTGGAATAGAAAACCCGCGCAGCGTCGCCCGTCATGGTGCGCCATTCCACCGGCTCGCCGCCAAGGCTGTAGGCCACACGCTCGACCTCGAGCACCGGCGCTGCCGGGGACAGCCCGAGAAGCCGCGCTTCTTCGGCACTCGCCAGGCGGGCGCGAATGCGCTCTTCCACCCCGGTGATCAGGATGTTGTAGTGCTGTTCCAGAAACAGATAGACCGAAGGCGGCTTGGCCTCGGCCAGCCGCGGGCGGATGCCGGGGCACAGCTTTTCGGGCAGGCAGATATGCTCCACCAGCACCGGGCGGCCGTCGAGCGGGCGCAGCCGCAAAGTCTCGACCCCCGCGCTGCCGGGCGCCAGCCCCAGCGCCAGCGCAGCGCGCTTTGGCAGCGGCGCGTTGCGGATATGCAGGAAATCCACCTCTGACCCGGCGATCTTGCAGCCATCGTCCGAGCAGAGCCGGTGAAACCGGAACGGGCGGTAATCGCCGCTATGCGAGGTCACGAATGTGCCGCGCCCGGCCTGCCGCGCAACCAGCCCCTCCTGCGCCATTTCCTCAATGGCCTTGCGCACGGTGCCCTGGCTAAGCCCGTATTCCTCGGCCAGCTTGATCTCGGAAGGCAGAAGTTCGCCAGGCTTCCAGTTCCCCGCCAGCACCCGACGCACCAGATGCTGCTTGACCTGCCGGTAAAGCGGCTGGCGGGTCGGCGCGGCGGGCTGCACCACGGCAAGGCCGGCACCTTCAGCCGCTTCGCTTTCGGTGTCAGTGGCGTCGCGCTGCCGTTTTCCCCAAGGCAATGTCGCCATCTGTGTTCCTCTCTGAATAAACTGCCGGCAGTCTTCCTGGCTGTCTGATACACTGAAAATGCCTTCGCATCACCACGCCAGATTGCGATTCTGCCCGCCGGTTACCCTGCTGCCGCCTGCCCGGAATCCGATTTTGCCGGCGTTTCATGCCTGCATCCACCTTGGCATTATATCTTATATAAGATATGAAAATAAGCGAGTCTTGAAGGGGAGGAAAAAACATGGCGGAACCCAATCCGGCCCGGCCGCTTGACGGTCGCGTGGCCGTCGTCACCGGCAGCGGCCGCAATATCGGGCGGGCGATCGCGCTGCGCCTCGCGGCGGACGGCGCGGCCGTGGTGGTCAATGCCCGCAGCAACCAGGCCGAAATGGACGAGGTCATCGCCGAGATCAAGGCCCAGGGCGGCCGCGCGGCGGGCTGCCTGACCGACGTGGCCGACGAGGCCGGCGTGCAGCGCCTGATCGACACCGCCGTCGACAGCTTCGGCGGCCTCGATATCCTGGTCAACAACGCCGCCGTGCGCCACGAAGGCCCGCTTGAGGAAATCACCCTCGCCGACTGGCACCATATTCTTGGCATCATCCTTGACGGCAGCTTCCTGTGCGCGCGCGCCGCCGCGCCGCACCTCAAGCGCAGCCCGGCGGGCACCATCGTCAACATCGGCGGCATGACCGGCGGGTCGGGCGCGGCCGACCGGGTGCATGTGGTCACCGGCAAGGCCGGGCTGGAGGGGCTGACCAAGGCGCTGGCCTGGGATCTGGCGCCGCATGACGTCACCGTCAACCTGATCCATCCGGGCATGGTGGATACCTCGCGCGGGTCGTCGAGCAGCAAGGCGGTGCCGGGGCATCACAAGGATCGCCGCACCCTGCTGGGCCGTCTTGGCACCTCCGAGGAAATTGCCGGCATGGTCGCAGCCTTCTGCGGGCCTGACGGGCGCTACACCACGGGCCAGGTGCTGCATGTCAATGGCGGCACCTATCTGCGCTGACCCGGCCCCCGCCTGCACCCTTCACAACCGGAGCCGCAACCCATGGCCGAGCCTGCCGAAAAGATCACCGGCGAAACCCTTTCGGAACAGATGGCCGGGGTATTCAGCACCTGGCGGATCGAGGATCTGCCGCAATCGGCGCGCGACATCGCGATCAAGGATCTGATCGACATGGCCGGGCTGTGCGTCTCGGCGCGCGACACCGAGTATGTCCGCCAACTCGTCACCGGCTGGGACAGCGACGGCCCCTGCACCGCGATCGGCCACACCCGCAGGCTGGATGCCGCCGGGGCGGCGGTGGTGAACGGCACCGCCACCCATGGCGAGGATTTCGACGACACGCTGGAGGGGGCGCCGATCCGCGTGGGAGCGATGGTGATCCCGGCAGTGCTCGCGGCGGGCGAGCGTTTCGGCCTGTCCGGCGCGCAGGTGCTGACCGGCATCATCGCCGGTATGGAGGCCGTCTGCCGGATCAACCATGTCGCCGCCGGGCACATGCACCGCAACAATTTCCACCCTGTCAGCGTGGTGGGCACGCTGGGCGCGGCTATGGGCGCGGGCACCGCCATGGGGCTGGGCAAGCGTGAGCTAGCCATGGCCGTGGGCATCGCGGGCAGTTTTTCCTCGGGCATTCTGGAATACCTCACCGACGGCGCATGGACCAAGCGGCTGCACCCCGGCTGGGCCGCGCAATCAGGGCTGCGCGCGGCGGTGATCGCGCGCACCGGCTTTTTCGGGCCGCGCACGGTGCTTGAGGGGGGGCACAACTTCTTCAAGGCCTTCGCCCCCACCGCCACGCCCGATTACAGCCACCTGACGCGCGGGCTGGGGCAGGAATTCTACATGGAACGCGTGGTGTTCAAACCCTATGCCTGCGGCACCATGATCCACCCCTATATCGATTGCGCGATCCGCCTGCGCGAGCATGACATCACCGCCGAGCAGATCGAAAGCATCCTCTGCCCCACCGGCGAGGGATTGGTGCATCGGCTGTGGGAGCCGCTCTCGGCCAAGCATGCGCCGCCCTCGGGCTATGCCGCCAAGTTCTCCATGCCCTATTGCATGGCCGTGGGGTTTCTGGAGGGCGATGCAGGGCTTGCGCAATTCACCGATGAAAAGGCGCGCGATCCGCGCATCCTGAAGCTTGCGCGCAAGATCAGCTACCGGATCGACCCGGAAAACGAATACCCGCGCAACTATTCGGGCCATATGCGCGTCACCCTGACCGATGGCCGCCAGATCGCGCTCGACCAGCCGCATATGCGCGGCGGTGTGCATGAGCCGCTCCCTCTCGAGGCGATCATCGCCAAGTTTCACGGCAACATCGCCCATGGCGGCTGGCCGGCGGCGCGCGGCGAGGCGCTGCTGCACCACATCCGGAACATTCCGCAACACACAGATATGACAGGACTTTCCGCCTTTGGCGCCGACTAGGCCACTGGGGCGCAGCCGCCACCGGCCAGCATGAAGGAGACCGCAACATGACCGTCCAGGACAAACCCGCCCGAACCCAGGGCCCGACCGTATCACAACAGATTGCCGACTGGGCGGCGCAGCTTGGCCCGCAGGACGTGCCTGAGGCGATGCGCGCGGCGGCGGCCAACACCATGCTCGACACGATCGGACTTTCCATCGCGGCCTGGGATACCGATTACGGGCAGGCGCTGCGGTCCTCGGCGCTCTCATCGGGGGGATGCACCGTCATGGGCACGAGCGAGCGCCGCGATGCGTTCGAGGCCGCGCTCATCAACGGAACCACGGCGCATGGCGAGGATTTCGACAACACCTTCGAGGGCTGCCCGGTACACTCGGGCGCGGTGATCGTGCCGGCCGTCTTCGCTGCGGGCGAGGCCCACGGCCTGAGCGCGGCGCGCGTGGCGCTTGGCGTGGCCGCCGGGATGGAGCTGATGTGCCGGCTGGGCGTCGTGGCGCAGAAAGGTGTCCATGCGCAGGGCTTTCACCCCACATCCGTGCTGGGCACCATGGGGGCCGCCCTGGGCGTGTCGGTTGCGCGTGTGCTGGATGCGGCACAGACGGTCAACGCGCTGGGGCTGGCGGGTTCGATGGCCTCGGGCATCATCGAATACCTGGCCGACGGCACCTGGACCAAGCGGATGCACGCCGGCTGGGCCGCGCAGGCCGGCATCCGCGCCGCCGCGATGGGGGCTGCGGGCTTTCTGGGGCCGGTCAGTGTGTTCGAGGGCACGCACGGGCTCTACAAGGCCTTCGCGCCCAGCGTCACGCCCGATTTCAGCATCCTGACGGAAGGCCTGGGCAGCCGCTGGGTTTCAGCCGATGTGGCCTTCAAACCCTATGCCTGCGGGACCATGACCCAGCCCTATATCGATTGCGCCGTGCGGCTGGCGCAGCGCGGCGTCGACCTGGACGCGATCGAGCGGATCACCTGCAAGGTCGGCCACGGCACCGTGCACCGGCTGTGGGAGCCGCTGGCGCTGAAACAATCGCCGCCCACGCCCTATGCTGCCAAATTCTCGGGCCCCTACACGGTGGCTGCCGGGCTGGTCTGGCAGGATGCCGGGCTTGCCCAGTTCACCGAAGAGGCGCTGGCCGACCCGCGCGCCGCGGCACTGGCCCGCAAGGTCGCGTTCATCGTCGACCCCGACAACGAATACCCCGCCAACTATACCGGCGACGTGGCGCTGCACATGAAATCGGGTGAGCTGATCGAAGAGCACCAGCCGCAGATGCGCGGCGGCCTGCGCCAGCCGATGACCCGCGACGACCTCGTGCGCAAATGTGCCGCCAACCTGAAATTCGGCGGCTGGCAGGGCATGGACGCAGAGGAGATCGCCACGATGGTTGATGCGATGTTCACATCCGAGGCGGATTTCTCGGCGGGTGCCTTCGGGCGCTGATGTTCCCCGCACGGGGGTATTCCCCGCCGCGCTCGCGATGTGAGACATGCCAGCGCAAGTGCGGGGGCGCGCCCCCGCGTTCGGCGCGGCTGCGCCGCACCGATGCCTTCGGCGAGGATATTTTCCTCACAGTGAAGCAATGAGGTGCGCCTAGAAAATTCACTGTGAGAAAAGTATCCCCGCCGGAGGCCCCCGCTGACCAGGGGCGCGCGGCCGGAAAGGCATTTCCTGCCACCGCCCTGCAGATTCGGCTTCAGGCGAACAGCTCGTGGCACAGCTCCAGCGCCTCGACCAGCTTGTCGACCTCGTCGCGGGTGTTATACATCCCGAACGAGGCCCGGCAGGTCGCCGTCACACCCAGATGATCCATCAGCGGCTGCGCGCAATGGTGGCCCGCACGCACCGCGACGCCCTTCTTGTCGAGCACGGTCGAGATGTCATGCGCATGTGCCGCGCCTTCCAGCGTGAACGAGAAGATCGCCCCCTTGCCCGCCGATTTCCCCTGCACGTTCAGCCAGTTGAGGCCATCGAGCCGAACGCGGGCATAGTCGCGCAGATCGCGCTCATGGGCGGCGATATTCTCCATCCCCAGCGCCATCAGGTATTCCAGCGCGACGCCCAGCCCGATCTGCTGCACGATTGCCGGGGTGCCGGCCTCGAACTTCATCGGCGGGTCGTTATAGCTGACGGCATCGCGCGTGACCTCGCGGATCATGTCGCCGCCGCCCATGAAGGGGCGCATCTCGGCCATGCGTTCGCGCGCGATCCAGATCGCGCCCGATCCGGACGGCCCGTAAAGCTTGTGCCCGGTGACAGGGTAGAAATCGCAGTCCAGCTCAGTCAGGTTCACCGGCATGTGCACCGCCGCCTGGCTGCCATCGACCAGCACCGGCACGCCACGGGCGCGCGCGCCCGCACAGATCGCCTTCACATCGACCACGGTGCCCAGCACGTTCGACATATGGGTGACGGCCACCAGCTTCGTTCGCGGGGTGATGGCATCGAGCACCGCCTGCGGGTCGAGATCGCCATTGGCATCCACATCGACCCATTTCAGCACCACCCCCTGACGTTCGCGCAGAAAGTGCCAGGGCACGATATTGGCGTGATGCTCCATGATGGAGAGCACGATCTCGTCGCCCGGCTGCATCCGCGGCATGGCCCAGCCATAGGCGACCAGGTTGATCCCCTCGGTGGTGCCGGTGTTGAGGACGATCTCGTCCTCATGCGGGGCGCCGAGGAACCGCGCGACGGTCCCTCGCACGGCCTCGTACTTGTCGGTCGCGAGGTTGGAAAGATAGTGCAGGCCACGGTGAACATTCGCATATTCTTCGGCATAGCTGCGCGTCACGGCCTCGATCACCGCGCGCGGCTTTTGCGCCGAGGCGCCATTGTCCAGATAGACCAGCGGCTTGCCGTTCACCTTGCGGGCAAGGATCGGAAAGTCGCGGCGGACGGATTCGACATCGAACATCGGACACCTCACTGCCGGCGTCAGCCCATCTCGGGTGGCGCCAGCCCCAGAATCGCCATCAGCACGGTCACGACAAAGCCCAGCCCGATCGCGGTGAGAAGGATCACCCCGAACACCTTGCCAAGACTTTCGAACCCGTGCAGCTCGGCCACGAAATTGGTCAGCAGCCACAGAAACAGCACCATGCCCAGGATGCCCAGCATCCCGGCAAAGGGCGGCAGCAGGAGCAGCGCCAGCACCTGCACCACCTGCACAAGGAGCAACAGCGCCTGCAGCCAGGTGACCAGGATCAGCGTATCGGCAAAGCTGCCCTGCCCGCCCATGAGGCGCCCGACATTGAAGGTGGCAAAGACCAGCAGGAGCAATGCCCCGCCCTGCAGCATTCCCGATTGCAGGGGGCTGGCCATCATGCCGCCGTTCAGCGCGTCGGTCCCCAGCATCAGCAGCGTCGCGACGCGCCCCAGAAGCACGCTGAGCACGATCACCAGCAAGAAAGCCTGCCAGCGCGCCGACATCGGAATATCGACGGATATCACCCGCCGTGCACCGGCGCGTGGATCGGACAGGGTTTCGCGGACAAGCGCCAGAAAGGCGGAAGCAGATGTATCCATGCGCACCTTCTAGGCGGTCGTCGCGGGGGGCTCAAGCGCGGCTTCGCGCAGACCTGCCCCCCAGATGATGGCAAATGCGCACAACACACCCGCGCCCGCAAGCAATGTGATGCCCCCCGGCCCGGCAAACCCCGCCAGCGCGCCATGCAACAGCATCAACGGGCTGACCGCCAGCAGCGCCCAGAACAGCGCCAGCCGCGCCGCGCCCCCTGATACCGGCCGCCCGAACAGCCGCGCCACAAGCTGGCTGAGCAATGCCACGCCATAGCAGATCAGCGGCAGCACGAAGACCACCGCCAGCAGCGCCCCGACAATGCGCGCATCCAGCGGGATCTCAGGGTCGAGATGCGCGGCACGGGCCAGGCGTGGCCATTGCCCGATGAAGATCAGCACGCAGGCCAGCGCCAGAAACCCGAGCGAGCGCTCTTCCCGGATGCCCCGGTCAAGGTGAAACCGCATCACCGAACGCGGCGCCAGATAGCTGCGCAGGATCAGGGCGCTGACCGACATGTTCAGCCGCGGTGCCGGTCAAGCCAGCCGGCCAGATGGGTGCGCACATCCTCGGCCAGGTCGGGGTTCTCGATCTCCTCGATCGCCTCGGCCACGAATGCCAGCACCAGAAGCGCCGAAGCCTCTTCCTCGGGCATCCCGCGCGAGCGCAGGTAGAACAGCTGCTCGGGGTCGATCTCGCCCGTGGTGGAGCCGTGGCTGCATTTCACGTCATCGGCGTAGATCTCAAGCTCGGGCTTGGCCAGAAACTGGCTGTCATCGCCCCCCAGCAGCAGCGCCTGGCTGATCTGGTAGCCATCGGTCAATTGCGCGGGCTGTTTCACCAGGATCTTGCCCTGGAACACCCCCGTCGCCCCGCCGCGAAGCACCTTCTTGTAGACCTGGCGGCTTTCGCAGGCCGGGGCGGCATGGGTGATGAACACCGTGTCGTCATGGTGGAACGCCCCGTCGCCCAAGGCCGCGCCGGCGATATGGGCCACCCCGTCACGGCCATTGAGGGTGATGAAGGCCTCGTTGCGCGTCAGCGCGCCATTGGCCGAAAGCGTGAAGGATTTCAGCACGCCCCCCTCGCCCACGCGGGCGAAAAGGTTGCTGTTCGACACCCGCTCATGGTCGCGGCCCTGGGTGCGCACATGATTGAACCGCGCACCATCGCCCACATCGACCTCGAGCACCTGGCTGAAGCGGGCCGCTGCCGCGCCGCTTTCCAGAAGCGTCATCTCGCTGCCCGGCTCAAGCTTGATGCAGTGATGCACCATCGCGTCGGCGTTGCCATCCTTGCGCAGGTAGTGCAGCGCCACCGGGCGCGAGACCTTGCCGGTGGCCCGGATCAGCACCCCGTCAGTCGCAAACGCGGTGTTGAGCGCGGCCAGCGGGCGCTCGACCGGCGCCTGCCCTTCGGCCTCGAGCAGGCCATAGGCATCGCGCGCCCAGTGCAGGTCATGCCTTGCCGCCTCGGCCAGCCGCGTGATCTCAAGCCCCTCGGCCGCAAGGTCGTCCGAGGCGTCGGCGTCGAATTCACCATCGACAAATACGATCTTCAGCCGGTCGATCGTGTCGAAAACCGTGCCGTCCGGGTCTTCGCCCAGCAGTTCCGCGCTGTCCGTCGCCGGCGCGACCAGCGCGGCCGGGTCGGTGAACTTCCAGTATTCATCGCGCCGCGTGGGCAGGCCCATCGCGCGCAGACGCGTCAACGCATCCTCGCGCGCTCGCGTGATCCAGCCGCCCCCGGCAGGCAGCGTCAGCGCATCAAGCCGCGCCGACGCGGCCTCCTGCCGGGCCTTGAGCAGAACTTCCCTGCGCAATGCCATCACTTCGCCTCCGCCAGAATGTCGGCATAGCCGTTTTCCTCAACCTCGAGCGCAAGCTCCGCCCCGCCGGTCTTCACGATGCGGCCCTGCGACATGATATGCACCACGTCAGGCACGATATGGTTGAGCAGCCGCTGGTAATGGGTGATGACCAGAAAGCCCCGGTTCGCATCGCGCAGTGCGTTCACGCCATCGGCCACCAGCTTCATGGCGTCCACGTCGAGCCCCGAGTCGGTTTCATCGAGGATGCACATCTTCGGCTCGAGCATGGCCATCTGCAGGATCTCGTTGCGCTTCTTCTCGCCGCCGGAAAACCCGGTATTGACCGGCCGCTTGAGCATTTCCGGCTCGATCTTGAGGGTCTTGGCCTTGTCGCGCACCGCCTTGAGGAACTCGGTCGAGGACATCTCCTCCTGCCCGCGGGCCTTGCGCTGTGCGTTCACTGCCGTGCGCAGGAAGGTCATGTTGCCCACGCCGGGGATCTCGACCGGATACTGGAACGCCAGGAACATGCCCGCCGCGGCGCGCTCCTCGGGTTCCATTTCAAGAATGTCCTCGCCAAGGAGCGACACGCTGCCCTCGGTCACCTCGTAGCCCTCGCGCCCCGAAAGCACATAGGCCAGCGTCGATTTGCCCGAACCATTGGGCCCCATGATCGCATGCACCTTGCCGGCCTCTACCGTCAGGTTGACGCCATTGAGGATCTTTACATCCGGGTCTTCCTCGAGCTGCGCGTGCAGGTTCTTGATTTCCAGCATCTCTGTCTCTTCCATCCGTTTCCTCGCACCGCGTGGCGCCCCTTGGCAGGGCCGGCCTTGCGGTGCCGTTCCCGTTCGCACTGACCCGCTTTTGCGGTTCAGCCACCGTTCCTTCGCATTGCGCGCCCGGCGATGGCCCAGCCCAGCACAAGCTGCACCAGAACCCCCACCATCAGCGCCCAGAGCAGGCCGAGGGGCGTGGCAACGGCCAGCAGCACGATCACCGGCACCGAAAATGCCAACGCGGCCAGCTTGCCCGTCATCAGGTGCTGTGTCGGCGCATCCAGCCCGCGCCGCACATCACCTGAGAAATTCGCCACGAAATCCCTCAGCAGATCGAGCATCAGCCGACGCTCCCCTCCAGCGAGATCGCGACCAACGCCTGCGCTTCCATCGCGAACTCCATCGGCAGGGCCTGCAACACCTCCTTGCAGAAGCCGTTGACCACCAACGCCACGGCCTCTTCCTCGTCCATCCCGCGCGAGCGGCAATAGAAAAGCTGGTCGTCATCGACCTTGGAGGTCGTGGCCTCGTGCTCGACCCGCGAAGAGGTGTTCTTGACCTCGATATAGGGCACCGTATGCGCGCCGCACTGATCGCCGATCAGCAAGCTGTCGCACTGGGTGTAGTTGCGGCTGTTCTTGGCCTTCGGGTGCATCGAGACCAGCCCGCGATAGGTGTTCTGAGCGTGGCCGGCCGAAATCCCCTTCGAGACGATCCGGCTTTTGCTGTTGCGGCCCAGATGGATCATCTTGGTGCCGGTATCGGCCTGCTGCCAGTTGTTGGTAATGGCGATCGAGTAGAACTCGCCCTGCGTGTCATTGCCGCGCAGGATGCAGGACGGGTATTTCCAGGTGATCGCGCTGCCGGTTTCCACCTGCGTCCACATCACCTTGGCGCGGTCCTCGCGGCAATCGGCCCGCTTGGTGACAAAGTTGTAGATGCCGCCGCGGCCTTCCTCGTCGCCTGGGTACCAGTTCTGCACGGTGGAGTATTTCACCTCTGCATCTTCCAGCACGACGATCTCGACCACCGCCGCGTGCAACTGGTGCGTCTCGCGCTTGGGGGCGGTGCAGCCCTCCAGATAGCTGACATAGGCCTCGCGGTCGCAGATGATCAGCGTGCGCTCGAACTGGCCTGTGTTTTCGGCGTTGATGCGGAAATAGGTGCTCAGCTCCATCGGGCAGCGCACACCCGGCGGCACATAGACAAACGAGCCATCCGAGAACACCGCCGAGTTGAGCGCGGCAAAGAAGTTGTCCGATTGCGGCACGACCGAGCCGAGATATTTCTTCACCAGTTCGGGATGCTCGCGCACCGCTTCCGAGATCGAACAGAAGATCACCCCGGCGCGGGCGAGCTCTTCCTTGAAGGTGGTGCCAAGGCTGACACTGTCGAACACCGCATCGACGGCAACCTTGCGGCCCTCGCCCATCTCGCCATCGGCCCCTTCGACACCCGCCAAGATCATCTGCTCCTTCAGCGGGATGCCCAGCTTGGCATAGGTTTCCAGCAGTTTGGGGTCCACATCGTCAAGCGATTGGGGCTTGTCCACCATGCTCTTGGGTTTGGCATAGTAATACTGGTTCTGGTAATCCACCGGCGGGATGTTCAGCATCGCCCATTCGGGCTCTTCCATCTTCTGCCAGCGGCGGTACGCCTCGAGCCGCCAGTCGGTCAGCCACTGCGGTTCGCCGTTCTTCTCCGAGATGAGGCGCACGATATCCTCGTTGAGGCCCTTGGGGGCGAACTCCATCTCGATATCGGTTTCCCAGCCGTGCTTGTACTTCCCGGCCATCGACGCAACGGTTTCGACCGTCTCGCGATCGACGCCCTCGCGCACTTCCGTCTCGTCCAGTGCAGCCATGCCTATTACCCGTCTTTCCTGTTCGCTGAGGGGCACGATACCACGCGCCCCCGTTTCCAAACCTTCAGGCGCCGGCCCTGTCAGGCCGCCCGCGCCCTGAACCTTTTCAACTGCCGCTCCCACGCATCGGCGAAACGCAGCACATCCTCTTTCGTCACCCCCGGCCCCAGCGACACCCGCAAGGCCGAACCGGCCGCGCGCGCCTCAAGGCCCATCGCCCGCAAGACCCTGCTTTCGCGCACCTTGCCCGAGGAACAGGCCGAGCCCGACGATACCGCGAACCCAGCCAGGTCCATCTGCATCACCTGGGTCTCGCCCTTCCAGCCGGGCGTGACCAGGCACAAGGTGTTGGGCAGACGCGCAGCGCCTTTCCCGACCAAAATAGTCTCTGGCGCAACCGCTTCCAGAGCGCAACCTAGAATATTTCTAATTTCCTCGACTTCCGCCCAGGCTCCATGCGCAAGATCCCGCGCGGCCGCCTCGGCAGCGGCGCCGAATCCGGCAATGGCGGCGACATTCTCGGTGCCCGCGCGGCGCCCCATTTCCTGCCCGCCGCCCTTTATCTGCGCAGCCAGGTCCAGCCCCCGCCGCAGCACCAGCGCCCCCACCCCCTTGGGTCCGCCGATCTTGTGGGCCGAGACAAAGCCCATCTCGCAGCCCAGCCAGTTGAAGGCGATCGGCAGCTTGCCGAAACCCTGTGTCAGGTCGGAAACGGCCAGCCCCTCGGGCAGCACCTGCACCACCCCGGTTTCCGAATTGGCGATCTGCAGCGTCGCCTGTGCCGGGTCGGGTACCGTGACACGGCCCTCGCCATCGCAGGGCAGGATCGGGTCGATCCAGGCCGCCACCGCGTCATGCTCGATCCCCGCGCCCACCAGGTCGCGCCCCGCAAGCGCCAGCGCCGCAGCCTCGGTCGCGCCCGAGGTGAACACGATATCCGCCCCCTCGGCCCCCAGCGCCGCGGCCAGTTGCCCGCGCGCCCTTTCCACCAGCGCCCGCGCCGCGCGCCCCTCGGCATGCACCGACGAAGGGTTGCCCGTGACATCAAGCGCACCGATCAGCGCCGCACGCGCCTCGGGGCGCAGCGGCGCGCTGGCATTCCAGTCAAGATAGCAGCGCGTCCCATTCATGAATCGTCCACCACCTCGAACAGGTTGGGCACCGCCGGACAGGGCGAAAGCGCATTGCCCGCCACATCCGACAGCCGCGTCTGGTGCAGGAACACATAGACATGCGCCGAAAGCCCCTCCCACAACCGGTTGCTGAGCGATTGCGCACGCGTGCCGGAAACCCCGCCCGAGGCCCCTGCCCCGGTATGCATGGCGCTGACCGTTTCATCCACCGCCTCCAGCACATCGGCCACGCGGATGGCATCGGCCGATCTCGCCAGCCGATAGCCGCCGCCGGGCCCGCGCACCGACTCGACAAGCCCGGCGCGGCGCAGCTTGACGAAAAGCTGCTCGAGATAGGCCTGCGATACCTGCTGGCGTTTCGATACCTCGGCCAGCGAAACCGGCGCGCCCCCGTCCGACAGCGCCAGATCGACGAGCGCCACCATCGCGTATCGGCCTTTTGTAGAGAGTTTCATATCGTTACCCGGGGCAAAAACATTGACGTGACGCGCGGCGCCGCTTAACTGCTGCACGATCGGCGGTCGCGATGCCCCATCGGGGGCGCGGCCATACATTAGAATCATTCTAGATTGGTCATGCAAGGCCGTCAACGTGACGTTCCTGCATACCAAGCACAGGAAAGACAGGCAACTGAATGCCCGAGGTGATCTTTGCCGGCCCTGAAGGCCGTCTCGAGGGACGTTACCATCCGCAGCCGGAACGTGATGCGCCGATTGCGCTGATCCTGCATCCGCATCCCCAGTTCGGCGGCACGATGAACAACCGGGTTGTCTACAACCTGCATTACGCCTTTCACCGGATGGGCTTTTCGGTGCTGCGGTTCAACTTCCGCGGTGTCGGGCGCAGCCAGGGCGAATACGACCAGGGCGTGGGCGAGCTGTCCGACGCGGCCGCGGCGCTCGATTATCTCCAGTCGATGAACCAGAACGCCAAGCATTGCTGGGTGGCGGGCTTCAGCTTCGGCGCCTGGATCGGAATGCAGCTCCTGATGCGCCGGCCCGACATCACCGGCTTCATCTCGCTCGCGCCGCCGGCCAACATGTATGATTTCACCTTCCTCGCGCCCTGCCCGGCCTCGGGCCTGATCGTCAACGGCACCGCCGACCGGGTGGCGCCGCCCAAGGATACCGAGGCGCTGGTAGCCAAGCTGCACGAACAGAAGGGCATCACCATCACCCATGAGCAGATCGAGGGGGCCGGCCACTTCTTCGAAGACGAGCACATGGACACGGTGGTCGATATGGTCACTGGCTATGTCAAGCGGCGGCTGACCGAAGGCACTCGCTGAAAACAGCCCGCACCCGCATCTCCGGTTCCGCCGCAAGACCTGAACCGCCAGGCGCCCCCGCCCGCTCTGACCTTGCGCATCACAGCCCCTTCACTGTGGGTGAAATATCCTCGGGGGGTCCGGGGGGCAGACAGCCCCCCGGCTTTCCCGCCCCGCCCGGCCGCTTTCGCCCGCGCCTCCCTCCCCGGTTCACCTGGCCCCGTTCACCCGGCCCAGTTCACCCGGCCCAGTTCACCCGGCCCAGTTCACCCGGCATTGCCGCGCCCGCCGCATATGCTATGTCCGGCGCGTCGGCATTACCGGAGGGCGTGACATGCACTGGCTGTTTCTCGGCACCGCGATCCTTTTCGAGACCATCGGCACCACGGCGCTTCAGGCCAGCAAGCAGTTCACCCGGCCGGGGCCATCGGCGCTGGTGATCGTCTCCTACGCGGTGTCGTTCTACCTACTGTCGCTGACGCTGCGCTACATGCCTGTGGGCGTGGTCTATGCTTTCTGGTCGGGGCTTGGCATCTGCTTCATCGCGGCGATCGGCTATATCGTTTTCGGCCAGAAGCTCGATCTGCCGGCGGTGATCGGGCTGGCGATGATCATCTCGGGGATTCTGGTGATCCAGCTTTTCTCCGGCTCCGCCACGCACTGACGCGATGTGACAGGGCGGGGCGGGGCGCAAGCCGGAACGCCGCTGCCCGCCGTTCCGGCCCCGCCCCTGCCGTTCAGCGCGCCGGCAGTCACCGCGCCGGCAGCGCCTCGGCCTGTGCCAGCCGCCGCCGCCAGCTCCACCAGAGCAGCCCGAGATAAAGCGCCGCAGGGATGATTTTCAGTTCCGCCTCCAGCGGCCATAGCAGCACCGCTCCCAAAAGCAGCGAAACCAGCCGCAGGGCCAGCCCCGCGCGATGTTCGATCACCCCCGAAAGCGCCGCCGCAAGCGCATGAATGCCGATCAGCGCCGGCAGGAAGATGGTCATCATCGTCCCCCAGTCACCGCTCAGAAGCGGGGTGAAGGCGAACAGCAGCGGCACGATGTATAGCCCCTTGGCCAGCCGGAAGGCGGTCAGCCCGGTGCGCATCGGCGCGCTGCCCGCAATGGCCGCCGCGACAAAGGCGGGCAGGCACACCGGCGGCGTGACATTGCTGTCCTGCGACAGCCAGAAGATGATCATGTGCGCCGAAAGCAGCGAGAGCATCATCAGTTCCGGCTCCAGCACCATCGGCCGCAGCGTCGCGCGCAACTCCAGCGGCAAGCCGTCAAGCAACGCGCGCGCCTGGGCCGCGGTCAGCCCGGCCTCCATCATCGCGGGGAAGGCTGGCTCGGCCAGTTGAAAGAACATGCCCGCCTGATCGGGCAGGTTGCCCGCGACCATCATGTCGATCACATGCCCCGAGGTGATGAGATCGGCCAGCGATGGCGCCGAGATGGTTGCCAGCACGATATAGGCGGCCGTCACCGGCAAACCCATGCCCAGCACCAGCGACACCAGCACGATGAACAGAAGCATCAGCAGCAGGCTGCCGCGCGACCATTCCAGGATCATCAGCGAAAACGTCGGGCCAAAGCCCGTAGTGCCCAGGATCCCCACCAGAAGCCCGATCGCCACCAGCAGGATCGCCGTGGGTGTGGCGTTGCGGGTGCCGTCGATCATTGCCTCGACCACCTGCCGCGGCCCCATGCGGTTGCGCGGCGACAGCCACGAGAAGACGATCACCGAGACGATCGCGCCCGCCGCCGAATAAGTGGCGCTGTAGCCCACGACCAGCAACGCCACCAGCACCAGAACCGGCATGAGCGTATGCCAGCCATCCTTCAGCACCCGCGCGATCGGGCGCGCATCGGGGTCCACGAACTCGGTCGCGCCCTCGCGAATGGCCTCCATCCGCACGAAGAAGAGGACCGATGCGAAATACAGCAGCGCCGGCAGCACCGACACCGCGGCGATGGTGACATAGGGAATCTGCGTGTAGCTCGACATCACGAAAGCGCCCGCCCCCATGATCGGCGGCAGGAGCGGGCCGCCGGTCGAGGCCGCCGTTTCCACCGCCGCGGCAAAGCGGGGCGTGTAGCCCGAGCGCTTCATCAGCGGGATGGTGACAACCCCGGTGGTGGCGATATTGCCCACCGCCGAGCCGTTGATCGACCCCATCAGCGCCGAACCCATCACCGCTACCATGCCCGAGCCGCCGATGGCGCGGCGCGCGACCGAACGCGCCAGGTCGATGATGAACTCGGCCGCGCCCGATTTCACCAGGAAGGCGCCGAACAGCACGAACATGAACACATAGGTCATGGAAATCTGCGCGATCTGTCCGAAAAGGCCCAGATCGCCGAAATACGACCGCGCGAGGATCTCGTTGGCCGAGATCGACGGAAAGCGGAACACCCCTGAGATATGCTGCCCCCAGAACCCGGCATAGCTGAGCATGAAGAGGATCAGCAGCGGGATGAAGATGCCCATCGTGCGGCGCAGCAGCTCGAGCGCCACCGCCACCGCCGCAAGGGCGACATAGGGGTCGATCCCGGCCATGCGCCCGCCGCGCGCCCAGTAATCGTAATCGTTGAACAGGAAATAGATGCCGCAGAACAGCGCGATGCTGCCCACCAGCAGATCGAGCGATATGCCACGCACCGTTGTCGCCTCGGATTTTCGAAACGGAAACAGCAGCGCACCGATGAAGCCGAACAGCCCGAAGTGAATCGCCGCAAAGCGCAATTCGGACATCAGCCCCAGCGAGTTGAAATAGACATGAATCGCCGAGGTGATCACTGCCGCCGTCACGAAAAGCGGCCCGATCAGCGGGTGGGAGAGGCGGCTTTTCAGCCCCCCCTCCTGTTCGGCCACGGCCTCGGGTGCCTGTGTGGACATTCGCGTAAGCCTCCCGGCCCGGCCTGTTGCGTTTACTCGGCGATCAGATGATCGGGAATATCCAGCCCCTGCTCGCGGTAGAAACGTGCAGCCCCCGGATGCAGCGGAATGGTGATACCGCCGATGGCCGACTCGATGCTCATGTCGGCGAAGGAGCCATGCACGCTGGTCAGGAAGGGTACGTTTTCATACATCACCTTGGTGATGTCATAGACATCCTGTTCAGGCACATGGTCGCCGACCAGCAGCAGGTTGGGCTGGGCGATGGTCTCGACCGGCGCGTTCTGGCCCGGATAGGTGCCCGCGGGGATCGTGTAGGGCCCCCAGACGGTGCCGGTGGTCATCTGCTCGCGCATCTCGGGGCTGAAGCTCAGCATCGTCACCCGGCCTTCCAGCGCGGCCATCGCCATGGTCGCGGCGGCATTGGGGACGCCCGAAGTCAGGTTGATCGCATCGAGCGTGCCGTTGATGAAGGCCTCGGCCCGTTGCTGAAAGCCCACATGGCTTTGCTGGAAGAAGCTTTCCGGGTCGTCGATGCCGATATTCGACAGAAACTCGTTGAACGAAAGCAGCCCGCCCGAATTCTGCTGCCCCAGCACCACGCGCTTGCCCTCCATCTCGAACAGGTCATCCATGGTCCCGGTGGGCGCCAGTTCGTTGGGGGCAATGAACATCTTGGTGTTGAACATGATCGCGCCCACGGCGCGCAGGTTCTCCTTGGGGCCGGTGCCTTCGAAATCGCCCACGCCGCGATAGCCCCAATCGGTGTTGAGCGATTGCGCGATGCCGAAATCGACCCGGCCATCGGCGATCATGTTGACGTTGTCGAACGAGCCCTGCGAGGTGATCGCCGACATGTTGACCTGCTCTTCCTGGCGTGTGCCCAGCTTGAGCTTGACCAGCGTGGCGATGCCCACGCCCACCGGATAGAAGGTGCCGCCGCTGCCGCCGGTGCCGATCAGGTAATCGCGGGTTTCGGCCTGTGCGCCGCCCGCCACGGCCAGCCCGAGCGCCGCCGCCATTATGGTTGCTGTGAATTTCATGGTGTCTCCTCCTCCATGTCGCGCATCCGTCGCGCCTTTCGGTATTGCCGCAGCGAATGCGCTGCGGGCCTTTACGTCAGATCTCAGGCAGTGCCCGTTAGCGCCTGCCAGTCCGGCAGGTCGCGCTCTTCATAGGGGCGATCCCATTGCGCGCAGTTGCCGGCATCGACAATCTCGACCGGCAGTTCCAGAACCTTCGGCACCGGCTTGCCCTCGATCAGGCGCACGGCGGCATGGGTGGCGGCGCAGGCGATCTTCATCGCGTCGAACGCCGCGGTGGCGCGCATCTTGCCGGCCTTGATCGCGGCGATGGCGTCAGGCATGGCGTTCACGCTGACCAGCTCGGCCTGTTTGCCCGCCGCCTCCAGCGCGTCGATCACGCCCATGGCCATGAAATCATTGGCGCAAAGGATGCCGTCAAAGTCAGGCGTGCGCGCCAGCAGGTCGGTCATCGCCGCCAGCGCGTCAGGGCGCTGGTAATTGCCCACGCAGCGATCCACCAGCTGCGCTGCGGGATAGGCTGCAAGCGCCTTTTCGAACCCTTCGGTGCGCGGCGGGCTGGTGGGCGAGATGGCAGCGCCCTCGACAAGCACGAAACGCCCCGCCCCGCCCATGAAATCGATCAGGTAGCGGGCAATCCCCTCGGCCAGCGCGAAATTGTCCGAGGTGACGAAACAATCAGGCGCAACCTCGGGGCCGCCCTCGGGGTAGCTGACGAAACAGACCAGCGGTATGCCCGCCGCGCGCACTTGCGCGATCAGGCTGTTCAGGCGCGTGGGATGCGCCGGCGCAAGCATGATCGCATCGGGTTTCGCGGCCAGCGCGGTGGCCAGAAGCTCTGCCTGCTCGTCGGGGTCATCGGGCGTTTCGGGGTAGGTGCTGGTCACGGTGCAGCCAAGCGCCCCGGCAACCCGTCCCACACCGATCCGCGCCCCGAAATAGGCCGGGTTGGTGCCGTTCTTGGTGATGCAATGCAGGTGATGGCCCGCCATGTCGGTTTCTCCCCCTCGTTCCCTTTTTGTGGCGACGCGCGGTCAGGCGCGAAAGCTTACGATCCGTTCTTCCGTCATCTCGCGCACCGCGTAATGCGGCCCCTCGCGCCCGAAGCCGCTGTCCTTCGAGCCGCCATAGGGCATCAAATCAACGCGCGAGCTTGAAGTTTCGTTGATATGCACGCCGCCCACCTCGAGCTGCCGCGCGGCGGCAAAGGCCAGGTCGAGCCGGTTGGTAAAGATCCCTGTGGCCAGGCCGAAAGGCGTGGCGTTCACCGCCGCGATCGCCTCGTTGAAATCGTCGAAGGGCCGCAGGCAGATGACAGGGCCGAAAATCTCGCAGCGGCCCACACGCATGTCGGGCGTGATGTCGGCCAGCAGCGTGGGCGGCACCACGGCCCCCTTGCGCGGGCCACCCGCCAGCCGCGTCGCGCCCTGGGCGATGGCCTCCTCCACCCAGAGTTCGACCCGGCGCGCGGCCTCTTCGCTGATAAGCGGGCCGGTAAACGTGCCCTCGGCATGCGGGTCGCCATGGGCCAGCGCCCGCACCATCGCGCCAAGGCGTTCGCTGACCTCGTGCAGGCGGCTGCGATGCACCATCAGCATCTGCACCGAGGTGCAGACCTGCCCCGCCTTGCGATAGCCTGCCGCGATGATCCTGGGCAGCGCGGCATCCAGATCGGCATCCTCGCACAGCAAGGTGAAGGCGATCGAGCCAAGCTCCATCTGCGTGCGCCGCAGCCCCGCCGCCGCCTGGATCTTCCGCCCCACCCCAGTGGAGCCGGTGAAGGCAATGAACCGCACCCTTTCATCGGCAATCGCCTGCTGCGCGACCGCACCATCGCCATGCAGAACTTGCACGAAACCGCGTGGCGCCCCGGCCTGCTGCAACAGCCCGGCCAGCCGCACTGCCGTAAGCGGCGTCAAGGTGGAGGGCTTGACGATCACCGCATTTCCGGCGGCAAAAGCCGGCGCAAGCTTGTGCGCAACCGTGTTGAGCGGTGCGTTGAACGGCGTGATCGCCAGCACCACGCCCAGCGGCACCCGCAAGGTGAACCCCAGCCGCCGGGCCTGCCCCGGCGCGCCCTCGAACGGCACCATCTCGCCGGTCAGGCGCCGGGCTTCCTCGGCCGAAAGGCGCAGGGTTTCAGCCGCGCGCATCACCTCGCCGCTTGCATCGGCGTGGGTAAAGCCCGCCTCGGCCTGCAGCAGCGCGATGAATTTCTCCCGGCCGTCCAGCAGCAGCGCGGCGGCACGGTCGAGAACGGCGCCGCGCTCATGCGCGGGGGCCGGCCCCTTGCGAAAGGCCGCCTCGGCCGCATCGATGGCCCTGCACACTTCGGCGGGTTCGGCCGCGCGCCCTGTGGCCAGCGCCGCCCCGGTAAACTTGTCGCGCACCGTGAGTTCCGGCCCGCGGCCCTCGGTCCATTCGCCATCAATGAATTGCGGGCAGCCGACAAGACACGCCTCGGGAAATGCTACGGCCTCGATATTGCTCACGTCACGTTCCTCTATGCGGGCCTCATTCCGGGCCTCTGCGCGGGCTTGCATCAGGGGCCTTTCCAGGCCGCCACGGGCACGCCTCCGGGTCAAACCCTTCCTGCGCTCTGCCGCGCGCAGGGCAATGACACCCATAACGGCGCGCGGAAAGGCACGGAAATACCGTTTTCCGAGACCCTTCATAAGCACACCTTATATCCGCCGCGACAAACCCGGCGGCCAAGGCGGAAGGGCCGGCGCACCAGAGCGGGCGCTTTCGAAGGCGGCAAATGACAGGCAGGCCCGCAACAGACGGCGCGCGGGCGGTCGGGCTATACGCGTTGTCCAGCGGGCTCGCCGGCGACAATCGACGGCTCGCGTCGCGCCGGGCAATCGGGGCGCGGGCAGATACGACAGCTTGTCCCCACCGCGGTGATCTGCCCGGCGGACACTTCGGCGCCATCGCCATCTTCGGGCGCGGGGCGGATCAACATCGTCGCCTCGATCACCGGCGGCGTCTCGAACCCCGGTGGCTGCAGAACGGTGCTGACCGCATAAGCCTCGAACCGCTGCGGAAGGCGGCCCGACATTTCGACCATGCGGCGGATCGGCTGAAGCGGACGCGAGAGCGCCTCGAACAGCGGCCAGAGCGGGCAGGCCGCGCCAAAACGCGGCAACCCGAACCCGGCTATCGGCTTGCGAAAGGTCAGCGTGCCCGAGCCATCGCAGACCACCAGCCCGACGGGCGCAGAAGCAGCGGCGCGCGGCGGCAGGCAGGCCAGCCGCCGCAGCAGCCGGGGCAGGTCGCCCCCCAGCCCCGCCACCGGCGCCAGGTGCAGCGGGTCAGCGCCATGTTCGGCAACCGCGGCCAGAAGCCGCCGCAGCGGCAGGCCCTCGGCATCGCGGCGATAGCGGCGCAGATGCGCCACCGCCAGTTGACGCGCCGAACGGCTGGCCAACTGGGCCGCACCTTCAATCAGCGTCTCGGGCGCGGCGGGGTTGGGGCCTTCCAGTTCAGCAATGTGAAAACCGCGCGCGGCCAGCCAGCTTTCGAGCTCTTCCTGCGGGGCGGCGATGCCGGTCTCTTCCTGCTGCGAGGCCTCGAGATACCCGACCAGCGCCTGCGCGCCTTCGGTCAGCCTGAGCGAATCGGCATGAAGATTCTGGTGAAACCGCGCCCGCCATTGCGGGTCGATATCATCGGTTTCTGCCAGGATCGCCGCGGTTGAGCGTAGCGAGGCCGCCACCGACAGCACCTCGTGGAGCGAGGCGGAAAGATGCGGGTCATGGGTCATGCGGTCGGTCAGCCGCTCGATCACATGCTCCAGCGCACTCAGCCGGCGGTGCTGCGCCGCCAGCACCCCGGCCCAGCCGGGAAAACGCCCGGCCAGTTCCTCGATCCGGTCCAGTTCCGGGCCGGGCACGACCTCGTCGCCGGCCATGACCGCCGCATCGCGCATTGCCTCGAGCAGCCGCGCATCTGCGCCTTCGCTCAGCGCTTCGGCCTCGACACCGAGTGCCTGCGCCAGCTTTTCAAGCAGCTCCGGCGCGGCGCGGCGGCGGTTGTGCTCGATCAGGTTCAGGTAGGAGGGCGAGACCCCGACCTGCCGGGCAAGCTCGGCCTGGCCGAGTCCGGCAAGGGTCCGGCGCTGGCGAATGCGGGTTCCCGTCAGGGCGGAGCGGGCCATCGAACCTCCTGTGCGCGATCCGGCACCGCCAGCCACGGGATGGCCGGTGCCTGCTGATGCGTCAGATTTGCACGAAAACACAGGCGCGCGAAAGGGCGCAGACAGCAAGGCGGCTGCTGCGAACGGAAGGGTTTGCCATCCGGCGAACATCGCGCCTTTTCACCAGAATCCATGTCGCGTATAAGCGGGCAACTTCGGGCATCAGATCAAACGGACCACGGCAAGGACCGATCGAGGACGGGATGAGCAAACAAAGAACCGACGCGGACGTAGCCTTCATCGAGGCGCTGGCCGAGCTTCTCAACCGCAACGCCCTGGGCGAGATCGAGGTGCGGCGCCAGTTCGGCGAAGACGACAGCCTCGAGGTGCGGGTGGCACGACATGCGCCGGC
>NZ_QNVJ01000026.1 GCF_003350345.1 Alkalilacustris brevis | reverse complement strand
GCCCGCCCGCCCCCCAGGCGGGCGCATCCGCGCCCACCTCGGGCGAGCGCATGCCCTCTGGTCAGAATCGGGCGAGATCAATTCAACGCAACATGCCATAATGCAGAGGCTGCCGCCCGCTCAGCCCTCCAGCCGGCGCAGATCGGCCACGCCGAGGCAGATTTCGCGGATGCGGTGCAGCAGGTTCAGCCGGTTGCGGCGGATCACCTGATTGTCGGTGTTGATCTGCACCGCCTCGAAAAACGCATCAATGGGCGCGCGCAGGCCGGCCATGGCGCGCATGGCGGCGGCGAAATCCTCGGCCTGCATCGCCGGGGCGATGGCGGCCTCTGCCCGGTCGAGCGCGGCGAACAGCGCGCGTTCCTCGTCCGTGTCGGCCAGTTTGGGGTCGGGGCCGAAGGAGTATTCCACCCCGTCCTTTTCCTCGGCCTGGGTGAGGATGTTGTTGGCGCGCCTGAAGCCTTGAACGAGGTTTTCGCCATCGTCGGTTTGCAGGAAGGCGGCCAGCGCCTCGGCCCGCTTGACCAGCAGGGTGAGGTCGTCATTTCCCGGCATGGCGAGGCAGGCGTCGATCACGTCATGGCGGATGCCCTGCTCGCGCAGGTGGACCTTGAGCCGGTCGTGGAGGAAGGCGAGGAGGTCATTTGCTCGTTCAACTTCCCACTCTTGGGGAGGGACTCCATGACCAAATCCAGCTGACAATAAGTCAGCTGACTTTGCTGATTGCGCCTGTAACTTGGAGATATCAGAACCTTCAACATCAACACCGAGAGCTTTGAGTGCCTCAAACCTGAACTCTTTGTCGACATGATCGACAGCTAGACGAAGCACCGAAGCCATGTTTCGGCGACCACCAATGACGAAGCCGTTGTTGAGCGTGATACTTAGTCCATTCCCCAACACCAACCGGATCACCCCCAGCGCCGCCCGTCGCAGCGCGTAGGGGTCTTTCGATCCCGTCGGTTTCTCGTCAATCGCCCAGAAGCCGGTCAGCGTGTCGATCTTGTCGGCCAGCGCCACGGCCACGCTCACCGGCGCGGACGGCACCGCGTCGGATGGCCCAAGCGGCTGGTAATGTTCATTGCAGGCACGCGCCACAGCCTCGGGCAGCCCATGCGCGCGGGCGTAGTAGACGCCCATCACGCCTTGCAACTCGGGGAACTCGCCGACCATCTCGGATTGCAGGTCGGCCTTGGCCACGCGGGCGGCCTGCGCGGCCTGCTCGGGGTCCGCGCCGACCAGCGGCGCGATCTCCCGCGCCAGCGCCTCGATTCTACTTATGCGATCTTTCTGGCTGCCCAGCTTGTTGTGGAAGGTCACGTTGGCCAGCCCCTCGGCCATGCCTTCCAGCCCTTCGGCCTTTACCCGGCGCAAATCATTTTCCCAGAAGAACTTGGCGTCTGAAAGTCGCGCAGCCAGCACCTTGCCGTTCCCGGCCAGGATGGTGGCGCCGTGATCGGCGGTTTCGCGGTTCGCCACTGTCACAAATCGAACAATCCGCCCCGATTTCGGGTCGCGAAGCGAAAAGAACTTCTGATGCTCGCGCATGGAGGTTTGCAGCACCTCTGGCGGCAGGTCCAGGAACTCTGCCCCGATCTCGCCCATCAGCACCACGGGCCATTCCACCAGCCCCGCGACCTCTTCCAAAAGCCCCGCATCCTGCACCAGCTCCAGCCCCTGGGCGAACGCCGCGCTTTCGGCTTCGGCGCGGATGTGTTCGGCGCGTTCCTGCGCGTCCAGCACCACATAAGCCTTGCGCAGTTTCGCGGCGTAATCCTCATACCCGGTGACGGCAAAGGGCGCGGGCGCCATGAAGCGATGCCCGCGCGTGGTGTCCCCGGCAACGATGCCATCGACCTCAAGATCGACCACCCTTGCGCCGGCCTCGTCCGACAGGATGCACAGGATCGAATGCAGCGGGCGCACCCAGCGCAAGCTACCCGCACCCCAGCGCATCGACTTGGGCCAGGGGAAATGGCGGATCGCGCCTTCCAGCACCTCGGCCACGATGGCATCGGCGGGGCGGCCCGGCCGCTCGATCACCGCGAAATAGATCTGACCCTTCTTTTCATCGCGCACCTCAAGCGCCTCGCGCGCAAGGCCGGTGGCGCGCAGAAAGCCCTCGATCGCCTTTTCAGGTGCATCCACGCGCGGGCCCTTGCGTTCCTCGCGCAGGGTGGGGCTTTGGTCTGACAGCCCCTCGACCGCCAGCGCCAGCCGCCGCGGGGTCGAAAACGCCTGCGCGGCCGCATAGGTCAGCCCGGCCTCGACCAGCCCGTCGGTGACAAGCTTTTTCAGTGCCTCGCGGGCGCGCGGCTGCATCCTTGCGGGGATCTCCTCGGAGAAGAGTTCGATCAGCAAATCGGGCATCTTGTTCTGTCCTCAGGAGGAAGGCGGGGGCGGGCAGTGTGGCGGCAACGGGTTGCCGTCGAAATGCGCCTCGCCGCAGGCGTTGATCTGTTGCCAGGCATAGGCTCGGCCATCGGGAAAGACGGCCACGACCCGGTCGAAGCCATAGGTGAAGTTGGCTTGCGCCAGATAGGCGCGGGCCTCGCCGCCCTCAAGCGCGGCGCCGATGGCGGCGGCATCGAAACAGCCAAACCAGTGCGGCGCGGTCAGCGGCGTGGGCGCGGGGTAGGGGGTGAAGCCCTCGGGCGCGTCGGCCAGCGTGAAACAGGCGCGGTAGCGGATGGGTGAACTGCCCGAGTCGATGCCCTGGAAATCATGCACGGCGACGGGCACGGGTTGGATGGCGCCTTCGGGGGTGATGGCGAAACTGTTCTGCGCGGGCAGCCTGTCATAATAGCCGTAAACCTGCAGGTAATACATCGCGCCGCCGGCCAGAACGGTGGCCAGCAGCAGCGCCACGATCACGAGTCGCCCGATCACGCTGCCGCCCCGCCCGCTTCGGTCTGCACGAAGGCATCGGCGCACATCTTGGCCAGTGCGCGCACGCGGCCGATATAGGCCTGTCGCTCGGTCACGCTGATGACCCCGCGCGCATCGAGCAGGTTGAAGATGTGGCTGGCCTTGATGCACTGGTCGTAGGCGGGGTGCGCCATGATGATCGCCCGCCCGGCCTTGTCGGTTCCGGGCGCGTCGAGGATGCGCTGGCATTCGGCTTCGGCATCCTTGAAGTGCTGGAACAGCGTGTCGGTGTCGGCCTGGTCGAAGTTCCAGCGCGAGTATTCCTCCTCGGTCTGGCGGAAGACATCGCCGTATTTCAGCGCAATCGGCGCGTCGGGGGCGTTGAAGGGCATCTCCATCACGTGGTCGACGCCCAGCACATACATCGCCAGGCGTTCCAGCCCATAGGTCAGCTCGCCCGAGACAGGGTGGCAATCATGCCCGCCGACCTGCTGGAAATAGGTGAACTGCGACACTTCCATCCCGTCGCACCAGACCTCCCAGCCCAGCCCCCAGGCGCCCAGGGTGGGGCTTTCCCAGTCGTCCTCGACAAAGCGGATGTCGTGCAGCGCGTCGTCGATGCCGATGGCGCGCAGGCTTCCGAGATACAGCTCTTGCAGGTCGGGCGGCGAGGGTTTGATGATGACCTGATACTGGTAATAGTGCTGCAGCCGGTTGGGGTTTTCGCCATAGCGCCCGTCGGTCGGGCGGCGCGAGGGCTGCACATAGGCCGCCGCCCAGGGCCGCGACCCCAGCGCCCGCAGCGTCGTGGCCGGGTGAAAGGTGCCCGCGCCCACCTCCATGTCATAGGGCTGCAGGATCGCGCAGCCTTTTTCGGCCCAGTAGGTCTGAAGCCGCAGGATAATCTCCTGAAAGCTGCGCGGACGCGCAAGGGCGTTGTCGGCCATTGGTCTCTCTCCTGAAGGCTCGCGCTTGCTGTCTAGGCAAGCTGGGCAGGGGGGTCAACGCCGCCTGAACGATTATTGAGATGCATGTGACGGCGGCTCTGCTAGGCTCGGGCGAAAGATTCGCAGCCAGATACGGGATAGCCGTGAAACGCCAGATTGACCGCACCGTTGCCGCCATTGCCCTTTTCACATTGTTCATTGCCGGTTTCGCCGCTTCGGCGCAGCAGAATGAACGCATCTATCTTCAGGTCGAGGCGCATCCGACCCTGTCGCGCGGGCTGGAGTTTGCCGAGCGTTACGCGGATTGGTTCGATAATGTGCATGGCTACCGGCTGGTGCAGAGTGGGTGGTATGCGATCGCGCTTGGCCCCTTTCCCGACCGCGATGCCGCCGATGCCGAACGCCGCGCATTGCAGGCCACGCAGATGATCCCCGCCGATGCCTATGTGCAGCCCTCCACCCGCTATGGCGAACGGTTCTGGCCCGCAGAAGGCGCGCGCGCCGATGCGCCGGCCCCGCAGCCCGAGGCGCCCGCACTTTCTGCGCCGCAGCCCGAGCCTGCGCCGGAGACCGCCCCGCAGGAGACGCTGGCCCAGGCCCGCGCCAGCGAGGCGCAGCTTGGCCGCGACCAACGCGTCGAAATACAGACCGCACTGCAATGGAAGGGGTTTTACGACCTGGCGATCGATGCCTCCTTCGGCCCCGGCACCCGCGCGGCGATGACGGCCTGGCAGGAAGATCGCGGGTATCAGCCCACGGGGGTGCTGACCACCGCGCAGCGGGCCGAACTGCTGGCCACCTACGCTGCCGAACAGGGCGCCTTCGGCTTCGAGACCCAGCGCGACGAAGCGGCGGGCATCGAGATCACCCTGCCCATGGGGCTGGTCGAGTTTGACCGGCACGAGGCCCCCTTTGCCCATTACACCGCGCGCGACGGCAGCGGCGTTCAGGTGCTGCTGATCAGCCAGGAAGGCAGTCTGGCCACGCTGTTCGGCCTTTACGAGATCATGCAGACGCTCGAGATCGTGCCACCCGAAGGCTACCGCGAACGCCGCAGCAATTCCTTCGTCCTGACCGGGCAGAGCGGCAGCCTGCGCTCGCACAGCTATGCCGAATACCGCAACGGGCAGGTCAAGGGCTACAGCCTGATCTGGTCGCCCGAGCAGGATCGCCGCGCCGAGCGCATTCTTGCGGAAATGGAAGCCAGCTTTGCCCCCTTCGGCGGCACTCTGCCCGACGGGCTGGGCCAGCCGCTTTCCGAGGTGCAGCGCAGCGAGTTGCTGGCCGGTCTCGAGGTGCGGCGCCCGCTGAGGTCGCGCACCGGATTTTACGTTGGCCCCACCGGCGTTGTCGTGACAAGCGCCTCGCTGGCCGATGGCTGCCGGCGGCTGACCATCGACGACCGCCACGAGGCCAGCATCGTCCTGCATGACGCCGATCTGGGCCTGCTGGTGCTTGAACCGGCCGAAGAGCTTGCACCGCTGGCTTTTGCCAGTTTCCCCGCGCGCCCGCCCGAACTGCATGACGAGGTGATCCTTGCCGGGTTTCCCTTCGACGACCTGCTGTCGCGCCCGACCCTGACCTTCGGCAGCCTGACCGGGCTGGAGGGGCTGAAGGGCGAGGCCATGCTGCGGCGGCTGTCCATCGACGCGATGGAAGGCGATATCGGTGGCCCGGTCTTTGACCGCACCGGCGCCGTGCTGGGAATGCTGCTGCCGCCCGATGTGTTCGAAGGGCGCCAACTGCCGCCGGATGTGCGCTTTGCGCTGGCGGGGCAGGCGATTCACGCGGCACTGCCTGGCAATGGTATCCGCCCTGCCTCGCTTGAGCGGGCCGAGGCCCTGCAGCCCGAGGAAATCAGCCTGCTGGCCGCCGACATGACGGTGCGGGCCTCCTGCTGGGAATAGGCGCGCCGCGGCGTGGCCCAGGCCGGCCGGGCGAGCCCGCGCGAGTGAGGCCCCCCGTGTTTGCCCGCCCCGTGTTCGTCCGCCCGTGCGCGCGCCCATGCGGGTCTCCCGCGCCGGGCATCCTCGCTTGCCTCGTCGGCGCGATGGCGTATGCTGCACGCCCATAAGGAGTGCCGCAGTGCAGCAACACCGACAGATCGCCCAGTTCACCGAGCTGACGCCAAAGGCGAAGATCGCCTCGGAAACGCATGGCTGGCGCGCGAAATGCCTGCAGCGGCTGGTGCGGCTGGAAATGCCGGTGCCGCAAACCGTGGCGCTGCCTTTCGACACCGTGCGGGCGATCGCCGCGGGCAACCTGCCCGACACTGCCGGGCTTCTGGCACATTTCGGCGAAGGGCAGCTGGTTTCGGTGCGGCCCAGTTCGGAAAACCCCGATTGGGGCGGGCCGGGCACGATCCTCAACATCGGCATGAACGAATCCCGCCGCGCCGCGCTGGCCAAGGTGCACGGCGCCGAGGCGGCGACGGCGCTCTATATGCATTTCGTGCAGCTCTATTCCACCCATGTGGCGCGGCTCGACCCCGACCTTTTCGAACCCGCCCCGCCCAGCGAGGCCGCGCTCGCGCGCGCGCTTGCGGCCTACGAGGCCGAGATGGACGAGTCGTTTCCGCAAGACCCCGCGCAGCAACTCACCGAGGTTCTGCGCTCGATGGCGCGCGCCTGGGAGGGGACATCGGCGCGGCTTCTGCGCCAGGCCAAGGGCGCGCCGGCCGAGGCGGGCCTGGGCCTCGTGGTGCAGGCCATGGCGCTGGGCGTGGGCAGCGGCAACAGCGGCTCGGGCGTGATCCAGTTTGCCGACAGCACCACGGGGCAACCGCAGGTGACAGGGCGCTTTCAGGCCCAGGTCCAGGGCCGGGTGTCGGTGCGCGAGGGCGGGGGCGCGCTCTATCTCACCCGCGACCCGCGCGGCCCTTCGCTGGAGGAACTTGCACCCGAGGTCTTCGCCCGGCTCATGGAATACGGCAAATGCGCCCGCGCCGGCCTGCGCGAGGAAATGCAGATCGAGTTCACGCTGGAAGACGGCAAGCTCTGGGTGCTCGATGCGGTGAAGATGCCGCGCGCGTCGCGCGCGGCAGTGCGCATTGCGGTGGCGCTGGCCGAAGACGGGATCATCAGCCGCGAAGAGGCGGTGGTGCGTGTCGAACCCGCCGCGCTGTCAGAGCTGCTGCATCCGCAGGTCGATCCGGCGGCGCGGCGCGATCCGGTGGCGCGCGGCATCGGCGCAAGCCCCGGCGCCGCACAGGGGCGAATCGTGTTCACCTCGGCCGCCGCGCAGGCCAGCGCGGCGCGGGGCGAGCCGTGCATCCTGGTGCGCCGCGAGACCACGCCCGAGGATATCCGCGGGATGCATGCGGCCTCGGCAGTGCTGACCGAAAGGGGCGGCATGACCAGCCATGCCGCGGTGATCGGGCGCGGCCTGGGCCTGCCCTGCGTGGTGGGGGCCTCGGGGCTGCGGATCGACGCCCATGCGGGCAAGGTCGTCGCGGGCGACGGGCGCAGCTTTCGCGAGGGCGACCTGATCACCATCGACGCCACGCGCGGCGAGGTTCTGGCCGGCGCCGCCGCGCTGCTGGAGCCGGCGTTGGACGATGCCTTTCGGCTGCTTCTGTCCTGGGCTGACGCGTTCCGCGATATCGGCGTCCGCGCCAATGCCGACACGCCCGCCGACGCCCGCCTCGCCCGCGGGTTCGAGGCCGAGGGGATCGGGCTGTGCCGCACCGAACACATGTTCTTCGAGGAAGACCGCCTCACCGTGATGCGCGAGATGATCTTCGCCGACACCTCGGAGGACCGGCGCGCCGCGCTTGATCGCCTTCTGCCCATGCAGCGGGCTGATTTCACACGCCTTTTCGGGATCATGCAGGGCCTGCCTGTCTGCATCCGGCTGTTTGACCCGCCGCTGCACGAGTTCCTTCCCCACGGGCGCGAGGGTCTGCGCAACCTGGCCGACGCGCTGGACCGCCCGCTTTCGGAAATCATCCGTCGGGCCGAGGCGCTGGCCGAGTTCAACCCGATGCTGGGGATGCGCGGGGTGCGGCTGGGCATCACCCTGCCAGAAATCTACGACATGCAGGCCCGCGCGATCTTCGAGGCCACCGTCGAGGCCAGCCGCAACGGCGCGCCCATTGTGCCCGAAATCATGATCCCGCTGGTGTCGGCCAAGCGTGAGGTCGAGATCGTCAAGGCCCGCATCGATGCCGTGGCCGCATCGGTGCGCATGGAACTCGGTGCGGATTTCGACTATCGCCTCGGTGTCATGGTCGAGACCCCGCGCGCAGCCCTGCGCGCCGGCGAGATCGCGCAGCACGCATCCTTTCTCAGCTTCGGCACCAATGACCTGACGCAAATGACCTATGGCCTGTCGCGCGACGATGCCGGGCGCTTCATGCACACCTATGTGCAGCGCGGGGTCTTTACCGAAGACCCGTTCCATATCCTCGATGTGGATGGGGTGGGCGAGTTTCTGCTGATTGCCGCCGAACGCGGGCGCAAGGCGCGGGCCGACTTGACGCTTTCGATCTGCGGCGAACATGGCGGCAATCCGGAATCGATCGAGTTCTGCCGCAAGGCGGGGTTCGATTACGTCTCGTGCTCGTCCTTCCGGGTGCCGGTGGCACGGCTGGCGGCGGCGCAACTGGCGTTGCGCGAAAAGGGAATGCCCAGCCCCCGCACAAGGCCGCTTCCGCTGCGCTGAACGGCTGTTCTTGCCTACTGGCGCGGAATCAAGGGCCGGCAGGCCCGTCGCAGACCCCTGCGCGGTTCCGTTCGCTCCCCGACAGCGCGCGCCTTCTTCTTGGCAAAAATATCCCGCCGAAGGCACTGGCGCGGGGTAAAGGGCCGCAGGCCCGCCGCGCCATCCGCCCACCCGGGTGGACCTTTCGGTAAGGATTTGTTAATCCCCCGGCGATTTCGCGGGCAGGGGCCCTGCCTTTGCCGGAAAGACTGGGGGCTAAAATGCACAAGATCAGGGCTGTCACGCTCGGCCTCGGGCTGGGCCTGTCGCTTGTTACTGCTGCGCTGGCCGATACGGCCGGGACGGCCGCGGAACTCAGGGTTGCCGCGTTGATGGGGCAGGAACAGGCTGCGATGCGGTCGGTCCGGCGCAATCATGTCGAACGCATCCTGACGCCCGCGCGCGGCAGCGCGGCGGAAGAATTCGCAAACCGCTTCGATGCCGGCTGGCTGCGCGCGCTGCCCGAACCCGAAGGCGGCGAGGAACTGGCCTGCCTGGCGCGGGCGCTCTATTTCGAGGCGCGCGGCGAAGGTATCACCGGGCAGTTCGCGGTGGCCGCAGTGGTGCTCAATCGTGTCGAGTCGGCCAGCTATCCCGACACCATCTGCGGTGTGGTCAACCAGGGCGCACAGCGTAGCAGCGGTTGCCAGTTCTCCTTTACCTGCGATGGCAATTCCGACCGGATCAGCGAATCCGATGCCTATGACATCGCCCGGCGCATCGCCCGGCTGATGAAGGACGGCGCGCCGCGCGACCTGACGAGCGAGGCCACGCATTTTCATACTGTCGCCGTCAGCCCCGGCTGGGCGGCCCGGCTGGACCGCACCGCGCGGATCGGTGCGCATCTGTTCTACCGCGAGCCCACGCGGCTGAGCGCGAACTGAAGGCTGCGGCGCGCCGCGGGCGCGGCAAACTCCCGCTTGCCTCGGGCAGGCTTTTCTGGAAACACGGGGACGATCTGCTTTTCCTTCCGGCCGGTGGCAGCCCCTGGCCGGCCCTCTCTGCCGGAGCCGGCGCCATGACGACTGACATCCGCCTTGCCTTCGCCCACCCGGAAGAGCGGGCCAGCGCCACTGCCCCGGCGATGCCGCGCGATCGGATCAGCCTGCGCGATCATGTCGTGGAGGCCGAGATCGGTGCCTTCCAGGCCGAGCGCGGCACCACCCAGCGGCTGCGCTTCAACATCGTGGTCGAGGTGCGCCCGCACCCCGAGCCCTTGCAGGACGATGTCGACCGCATCCTGTCTTACGACCGCATTACCGAGGCGATCGCGGCCGAGCTGTCGGCCGAACGGGTGAACCTTCTGGAGACGCTTTCGGAACGGGTGGCCGAGCGCATCCTGGCGGAGCCACAGGCGATGCGGGTTTTCGTGCGGATCGAAAAGCTCGATCGTGGGCCCGGTGCGCTGGGCGTCGAGATCGCGCGCGCGCGGGCGCACGCGCCGGTGCGGGCGGTGGCGGAGGATGGCGCGCCAGGGGCCATGCTGCACCCGTTGGTGGTTTACCTGTCGAACGAGGCCATCGCCGCGCCCGGCCTGCCCGCGCATCTTGACCGGCTTCAGGCGCAGGGGCTGCCGGTGATCCTGTGCGTGGGGCTGCCCGAGGGCGCGCTACCCGAGGCCCGCGTGCCCGCAGCGCAGCGCCGCATCGACCTTCTGGCGATCGAGCAGAACGCCTGGGTTCTGGCCGGACGCGACCGCCGCTGCGTGGTGGTGCAAAGCCGCACGGAAATCGACTGGGCGATGAAGCAGGGGCAGATGATCGTCTGGGCACCGTCGAAGCTGGTGCTCGATGCGGTTGATGGCCCTTCGGCCAGCCCGCGCAACGCCGTGGCGCTGGCGCTCTGGCTGGCCGAGACGCTGGCCGCCGAGCGGCTGGTGGTGCTGGGCGGGGCGGCCCGCCCCCCGGCGGGAAGCCGCGTGCCTGTTGCGCAGGAGCCGCTCTGACGCTTGCCAGGGCGGGCGCCGGGCCTGCCGCTCCTGCCTCCCCACCGCGCTTGGCGGCTTCCTTCGCGTCCCTGAAAACATGTGCGTTTTCTTCTTCTTGGCAAAAGTATCCCCACCGGAGGCATTGGCTCGCGGCCAAGGGCCGCAGCCCCGCCGCGCAACGCGCCAGCATATGGGGATGTATCAGCCAGAGCCGATCACGCCTCAGTGAAAGGCGGATTTGGGGGCGATGATGCGCCGGCCACGCGACCGCCTGCCCGCCGGCGAAACACCAGACCTTGCGCGTTGCGGCTCGATCAATCCCGCCAATGCTTGCCAAGGCCCGGTGTGCTGCGTAATTGACCTGCCATGCAGACCTATTACCGCCCCCTTTGTCGCACCGACCCCCGCCGCCCGGCGGATGCGCTGACACTGGCCGGCGGCTGGTGCTGGTTTGACCGGGTTGAGCGGTTGCGCCGCGGCGCCCCGCCCGAGGTGATCCCCGCCGCTGATCTGCCCGAGGACTGGCGCGCGCGCCTGACCGCGCCGCGTGCCGCCGTCGCCGGGCTTGCCATGAACCGCCCGCGGGTGATGGGCATTCTCAACGTCACGCCTGACAGTTTCTCGGATGGCGGCGCGCATTTCGCGGATGGGGCCGGGCTGGCCCATGCGTGCGCGATGGCGCAGGCGGGCGCCGACATCCTGGACGTGGGCGGCGAATCGACCCGCCCGGGCGCGCGGGACGTGCCTTTGGACGAGGAAATCCGCCGCACCGCGCCGGTCATCGAGGCGCTGCGGCGCGAAGGCGTCACGCTGCCGGTGTCGATCGACACGCGCAAGGTGGCGGTGGCCGAGGCCGCACGCGCGGCGGGTGCGGGTATCCTCAACGATGTGGCTGCGCTGGGCTATGATCCGGCGCTGGGGGCATGGGCCGCGCAGGCGGGCGTGCCGGTCTGCCTGATGCATGCGCAAGGCGACCCGGCCACTATGCAGGATTACCCGCGCTACGGCGATGTGCTGCTTGATGTCTATGATTTCCTTGCCGAACGGGTCGCCATGGCCGAGGCTGCGGGTATCGACCGGGCACGGCTGATCGTCGATCCCGGCATCGGCTTCGGCAAGACGGTGGCGCACAACCTGGCGCTGCTGCGGGGGATCGCGCTGTTTCACGGGCTGGGGTGCCCGGTATTGCTGGGCGCCTCGCGCAAGCGGTTCATCGGGGCGATCAGCGGCGCGCCCGCCGGCGCCGCCCGCACGCCGGGGTCGGTAGCGGTGGCACTGGGGGCACTGGGGCAGGGGGTGCAGATCCTGCGGGTCCATGACGTGGCCGAGACAGTGCAGGCGGTGCAGCTCTGGCGGGCCGTGGAGCTTGATGAAGGGGGCGAGTGAACTGATGCAGGATGATGCGCCGATGCGCAAACTTTTCGGAACCGACGGCGTGCGCGGCCGCGCCAACAGCTACCCGATGACCGCCGATATCGCGCTGCGCCTCGGCGCGGCGGCGGGCCAGTATTTCCGGGGTGACGGGCAGAACCGCCACCGCGTCGTGATCGGCAAGGACACGCGCCGCTCGGGCTACATGCTGGAGAATGCGCTGACGGCGGGGCTGACCTCGACGGGGATGAACGTGCTGCTGCTGGGGCCGGTGCCGACGCCGGCGGTGGGGTTTCTGACGCGCTCGATGCGGGCCGATCTGGGGATCATGATATCGGCCAGCCACAACCCGCACCACGATAACGGCATCAAATTCTTCGGGCCTGACGGGTTCAAGCTGTCGGACGAGGCCGAACTGCGCATCGAGGAGATCCTCGAGGGGGAAATCGCCCCGGCCGCCCCCGCCGATATCGGGCGCGCGCTGCGCATCGACGACGGCCTTGGCCGCTATGTCGAATATGCCAAGACGACATTTCCGGTGCGCGGGCAGCTCTCGGGGCTGAAGGTGGTGGTCGATTGCGCCCATGGCGCGGCCTATCGCGCGGCGCCCGAAGTATTGTGGGAACTGGGCGCCGAGGTGATCGCGCTGGGCGTCGCGCCCAACGGGTTCAACATCAACAAGGGCTGCGGATCGACCGACACGGCGGCCGCTGCCGAGGCGGTGCGCCGCGAAGGCGCGGACCTGGGCATCTGCCTTGATGGTGATGCCGACCGCATCATGATTCTCGATGAGACCGGCGCGGTGGCCGATGGCGACCAGATCATGGGGCTGTTCGCCCGGCTCTGGGCCGAAAGCGGCCAGTTGCGCGACAGCACGCTGGTGGCGACGGTGATGTCGAACCTGGGGCTTGAGCGCTACCTGGAAGGCATGGGGCTGCGGCTGGAACGCACTCCGGTGGGCGACCGCTATGTGGTCGAGGCGATGCGCCGGGGCGGCTGGAACCTGGGCGGCGAGCAGTCGGGCCATATCGTGATGACCGATTACGCCACCACCGGCGACGGGCTGATCGCGGGGTTGCAGTTCATCGCGGCGATGGTCAGCACCGGGCAGCGGGCCTCGGAACTGGCGCGCAGCTTCGAGCCGGTGCCGCAGATGCTGCGCAACGTGGCCTATGCGCCGGGGCATAACCCGCTGGAAACGCCCGCGATCCAGGCCCGCATCGCCGAGGCCGAAGCGCGGCTGAAGGGCCGTGGCAGGCTGCTGATCCGCCGTTCGGGCACCGAGCCGCTGGTGCGGGTGATGGCCGAATGCGAGGACGATGCGCTGCTGCGCGAGGTGGTCGAGGGGCTGGCCGGGGAGATGCAGGCCGACAGCGCACGCTGAGCGGCCCAGGCACGCGCCCGGGCCGGGCGCGCGGCCTCACCACAGGCTTTTCCTGCACGCGAAAGCTGTGTATTACCGGGCGCGGCGAACGCACGGCAACAGAAGGCGGAGGACGGAACATGCGTCGAGTGGTGGTGACGGGGCTGGGCATGGTCAGCCCGCTGGCCTGCGGTGTCGAGGAAACCTGGCGCCGACTTCTGGCCGGGGAGTCGGGGGCGGGCGCGATCTCGCGCTTTGACGCGAGCCATCTGGCCACCACCTATGCCTGCGAAATCCCGCGTGGCGATGGTACGAACGGCACCTTCAACCCCGATGACTGGATGGAGCCGAAAGAGGCGCGCAAGGTCGATGAGTTCATCCTTTACGCGATGGCGGCGGCCGAGCAGGCGGTGCGCGATGCCGACTGGACGCCCGAGGACGAGGAATCGCGGCTGCGCACCGGGGTGATGATCGGGTCGGGGATAGGTGGACTTTCCACCATCGCCGACACGGCGCTGCTGCTCAAGGAGCGTGGGCCGCGCCGTGTGTCGCCCTTCTTCATTCCTGGCGCGCTGATCAACCTGGCCTCGGGGCAGGTGAGCATCCGCTACGGGTTCAAGGGGCCGAACCATTCGGTGGTGACGGCCTGCTCGACCGGCGCTCATGCGATCGGCGATGCCGCGCGGCTGATCCAGTGGGGCGATGCCGATGTGATGGTGGCCGGGGGCACTGAGAGCCCGATCTGCGAGATCGGCATTGCCGGATTCAACGCCTGCAAGGCGCTGTCGACCAAGCGCGGCGATGCGCCGCAAACTGCCTCGCGCCCCTATGACGTCGAGCGTGACGGCTTTGTGATGGGCGAGGGCGCGGGTGTGGTGATACTGGAAGAACTGGAACACGCCCGGGCGCGCGGTGCGAAGATTTATGCCGAGGTTCTGGGCTACGGGCTTTCGGGTGATGCCTATCATATCACTGCGCCGTCCGAGGATGGCGACGGGGGGTATCGCGCGATGCAGGCGGCGCTGAAGCGGGCGGGGCTGACGCCCGATGACGTGGATTACATCAATGCGCATGGCACCTCGACCATGGCCGACACGATCGAGCTGGCCGCAGTGGAGCGGCTGATGGGCGATGCGGCGGCGCGGGCGACGATGAGTTCGACCAAATCCTCGATCGGGCATCTTCTGGGCGCGGCTGGCGCGGTCGAGGCGATCTTCTGCATGCTGGCGATCCGCGATCAGGTCGCGCCGCCGACGATCAACCTGGACAACCCCGCGGTCACGCCGAAGCTTGATCTTGCACCGAACGGGGCACGCGCGCGCGATATTCGCGTGGCGCTGTCCAATTCGTTCGGCTTTGGCGGCACCAACGCGACGCTGGTGCTCGGAAAAGCGGAGGGCTGATGGCGCGCCATATCGCGGCGAATGTCCTGACACTGGTGATCGCCGGGCTGCTGGTGGTGGCGGGGATCATCGCCTGGGGCCAGCGCGAATTCACGAGCGAAGGGCCGCTGGAACAGGCGATCTGCCTGCGGGTGGAGCGCGGCGCCTCGTTGCCGGCGGTGGCACGGCAGCTTGAGGAAGAGGGCGCGATCAGCCATGCGCGGGTGTTCCGCGTGGGGGCCAATTACACCGGCAGGGCCGAGGCGCTGCGGTTTGGGTCGTATCTGGTGCCGCCCGGCGCCTCGATGGAGGAAATCCTGGACATCCTCACCCGGGGCGGGGCCAGCACCTGCGGCACCGAGGTCAATTTCCGCATCGGGGTGACGCGGGCCGATACCCAGCTGCGCGAGGTGGATCCGGAGAGCGGGCGCTTTGTCGAGGTGTTGGCATTTCCATACGATGTCGAGGAAGTGCCTGAGGAATATGCTGAACGGACCGCCGAGGAGGATGCGCGCTTTCGCGTGACCCTGGCCGAAGGCGTGACAAGCTGGCAGGTGGTGGAGGCGCTGCGCGCCGCGCCGTTCCTGAGTGGCGAGATCGCGGATATTCCGGCCGAGGGCAGCCTCGCGCCCGACAGCTATGAGGTGGTGCGCGGGGCCGAGCGGGCGGCGCTGATCGAGCGGATGCAGGCGCGGCAGGCGGCGATTCTGGAAGAGCTCTGGGAGGCGCGGGCAGAGGATCTGCCGATCACGACGCCGGAGGAGGCGCTGATCCTGGCCTCGATCATCGAAAAGGAAACCAGCGTTTCCGACGAGCGGCGGCAGGTCGCCAGCGTCTTCGTCAACCGGCTGCGGGTGCCGATGCGGTTGCAGACCGATCCCACGGTGATCTATGGCGTGACCGAGGGGCGCGGCACATTGGGGCGCGGCTTGCGACGCAGCGAGCTGGACACGCCAACGCCCTATAACACCTATCAGATCGACGGGCTGCCGCCGACGCCGATCGCCAACCCCGGCCGGGCGAGCATTGCCGCAGCGCTGGACCCCGATGATACGCCTTACCTCTATTTCGTGGCCGATGGCACGGGAGGGCACACGTTCTCGACCAACCTGGCTGATCACAACCGTGCGGTGGCGCGCTGGCGGCAGATCGAGGCGGAGCGCAACGCGCCGCAGGAGTAGCGGCTGGTGGGGTGGGCCTCCTGCGCGGGGGGCGGGCGCCCGGGTGAGGGGCTGGACCGGGGGGCCGTCTGCCCCCCGGACCCCCCGAGGATATTTTCGCCACAGTGAAGGGGAGGGGTTGCCGGGCTGTGTCCGAAGTGCTTGCCAGGCTATCGGACGATATCGGTTGCACAGCGCTGCTTCTGGCCCGCATGGGCCGGGACAACGTATGGAGCGTGGAGGTTGGTGAATAGTTGCACAATATCAATGCCTTGGAGCGATCCGGGAAGGGGGTGCGAACGGTGGTGTTGCGCGCAACCTTGCCGCGAGAATTTGACTCTGCGAACGCCTTTTGGTATATGTTCGGGCAAGCTGGAAGAGGTGGGCAAGCGGCCCGGGGCAAACCCGGCGCCGCTTTTTCATTTCGCTCGTGCGGAGCAGCATGAGGGGCAGACTGGCTTACATGACAGACGGCAAGGACCCGAAAGGGAACGCCACCGGCGAAGCGCTGGTTGCGGCGAGCGAGGCTGCGCTGACCGCGACGGTCGCGGCACTGCATGAGGTGCTGGGCCGGGTCAGGCAGGGTGAATTCGGCAGGATCGACGACCTGATTCGCGAGCAGCGCGAGTTGCGCCGCGCGCTGGTGATGGCATTCGAGGAAAGGCACAAGGTTGAAAAACTCCGACGCAATTCAGGCGGGGGCGGGGACGCTCCCGATGCCGCGCTCGACCTTGCCGCGGCACGCGATGAGATCGGGCGCAGGCTGGCTTGCCTGCGCGCCGCCGCAGACCCAGACCGCTTTTCTGGAAAGCCTGAGTGACAGGGCGCTTGCGGCGCTGCCGTGGCTGTTCGAGTTCTGGGCGCTGCCGCATCAAACGCCGCCCGAGGGTGATTGGCGAAGCTGGGTGATCCTGGGCGGGCGCGGTGCCGGCAAGACGCGCGCCGGGGCGGAATGGGTGCGCGCCGAGGTCGAGGGCGCGCGCCCGCTGGAGCCTGGACGGGCCAGATGCGTGGCGCTGGTGGGCGAGACCTTTGATCAGGTGCGGGAAGTGATGGTGATGGGGCCGAGCGGGATCATGGCCTGCTCGCCCCCCGACCGGCGCCCGAAATGGGAGGCCACGCGGCGGCGGCTGGTCTGGCCCAACGGGGCGGTGGCGCAGGCCTTTTCGGCGCAGGAACCCGAGAACCTGCGGGGCCCGCAATTCGATGCGGCCTGGATCGATGAGTTGGCCAAGTGGAAGCGTGCCGAGGAAACCTGGGACATGCTGCAATTCGCGTTGCGGCTGGGCCGGCATCCGCGCCAGGTGGTGACCACGACTCCGCGCAATGTGGGGGTGCTCAAGACGCTGCTGGCCAATCCGAGCACCGTGCAGACCCATGCCCCGACTGAGGCTAACCGTGCCTGGCTCGCGCCCTCGTTCCTGGAAGAAATGCAGGCACGATACGGAGGCACGCGGCTGGGCAGGCAGGAGCTGGAGGGCGTGCTGCTGGAAGATGCCGAGGGCGCGCTCTGGCGCGGGGCGATGTTCGAGGCCGGCCGCGTGGCGCATGCGCCGCGCCTGTCGCGCGTGGTGGTGGCGGTCGATCCGTCGGTGACGGGGCACGGACGTTCGGATTCCTGTGGGATCGTGGTGGCCGGGGCGCTGACCGAGGGGCCGCCGCAGGACTGGCGCGCCTGGGTGCTGGAGGATGCCAGCGTCAGCGGTGCGAGCCCGCAGCGCTGGGCCGAAGCGGCCGTGGCGGCCTTTCACCGCCATGGCGCCGAGCGGCTGGTGGCCGAGGTCAACCAGGGTGGCGACCTGGTCGAAGCGGTGGTGCGGCAGGTCGATCCCATGGTGCCATACCGGGCCGTGCGGGCCTCACGCGGGAAGGCGGCGCGGGCCGAGCCGGTGGCCGCGCTCTACGAGCAGAGGCGGGTGGCACATCTGCGCGATCTGGGCGTGCTGGAAGAGCAGATGACGCAGATGACGGCGCGCGGCTATCTGGGGCGCGGCAGCCCCGACCGGGTGGATGCGCTGGTCTGGGCGCTGACCGAGCTGATGCTGGTGCCGGCGGCGCAATGGCGACGGCCGCGGCTGAGGACGCTGTAGGGCAACCCCCCAAATGGGCCAGCCGCCCGCCTTTGGCCTGCGGGGGCCTGCGGCGCGGATATTTTTCTCACAGTGAAGGGATGGGGCGCACCTGCAAATTCACTGTGAAAGAAATATCCCCGCCGGAGGCTTCGGAGCGGCGTAGCCGCTCCGACATCCGCTGTTTCCGAGAGTGCCGGGTTTTCGGGGACGAGTTGGCTGCATCTCGTCATGCAACGCCCACCGAACGCCGGAGCGGCAGGATTTCAACCAATTGGAGCTAGCTTGCGGGCTGCCGGTTCGGACGGTCTGCCGCGCTGACACAAGGAGCTTTTCGCATGTTCGATTTTCTTCGCAAGGGCACCAGGGAGGCGCCCGAGGCCAAGGCTTCGGCCGTGGGGCCGTTGACGGCGGGGCGGCCTGCGGGCTGGGCGGCGGGCGCCGTGGCGGCGGTGCGCCCGGTCTGGAGCGCGCGTGATGGCGCGAGTCTGGTGCGCACGGGGTTCCAGGGCAACCCGGTCGGGTTTCGCGCGGTGCGGCTGATCGCCGAGGCCGCCGCCGCGCTGCCGCTGGTGTTGCAGGACTGCCAGTGCCGCTATGACATGCATCCGATCCTGAGCCTGATCCGCCGCCCGAACCCGGTACAGGGTGGTGCGGATTTCTTCGAGGCGCTGTACGCGCAGCTTCTGCTTGCGGGAAATGCCTATGTCGAGGCCGTCGCGGGGCCGGAGGGTGCGCTGCCGGCCGAGCTGCATGTATTGCGCAGCGACCGGATGCGGGTGATCCCCGGCAATGACGGCTGGCCCGTTGCGTTCGAATATGCAGTGGGCGGGCGCAAACACCGCTTTGCGATGCGCGAAGAGGCCGCGCCGATCTGCCATATCCGCAGCTTTCACCCGCTCGATGACCATTACGGTTTGTCGCCGATGGAGGCCGCGGCCAATGCGGTGGATGTGCACAATGCGGCCTCGCGCTGGTCGAAGGCGTTGCTGGACAATGCGGCGCGGCCTTCGGGCGCGATCGTCTACAAGGGAGCCGACGGGCAGGCGGCGCTTTCGCCCGATCAGTATGACCGGCTGTTGAGCGAGATGGAGGCGCATCATCAGGGCGCGCGCAATGCCGGGCGGCCGATGTTGCTGGAAGGCGGGCTTGACTGGAAGCCGATGGGGTTCTCGCCTTCGGACATGGAGTTCCAGAAGACCAAAGAGGCCGCAGCGCGTGAGATTGCCGTGGCCTTTGGCGTGCCGCCGATGCTGCTGGGGATACCGGGGGATGCGACCTACGCCAATTACCAGGAGGCCAACCGCGCCTTCTACCGGCTGACGGTGGTGCCGCTGGTCAGTCGGGTGACGGCGGCGGTGGCGCATTGGCTTGCGGGACATTCGGGCGAGGCGGTCGAGCTGCGGCCCGATCTGGACCAGGTGCCCGCGTTGGCCGCGGAGCGCGACCAGCACTGGCGCCGGGTGGGCGAGGCGGTGTTCCTGACGGCGGCTGAGAAGCGCGCGCTGCTGGGCCTGCCGCCGGCGGCGCCGGAGGAGGAATGAGCCCGCGGCGACCGGTGGGAGGCTCGCGCTATCTCTATGACAGTTTCGATGCGGCCCATGCGCGGATCGAGGCCAACGAGCGCGTGGCCGAGGAGCGCTGGCAGGGGCTGGAATACCGGTTGGGCCGGATCGAGGGCGCGCTGGAGCGGTTGGAGCGGCGGTTATGGCTGGCCGCCTACGGGGTGGCGGCGGCGGTGCTGGCGCAGATGGGCAGCCCTTATCTGGCGGCATTGGGCGCGCCGTGAGCACGCCGGATTATCTGGAAAGGACGGAACACGCATGACGGAAATGCCGATGACGGAAGGCTGCGTGCTTGAGCACAAGTTTCACCGCCCCGAGGCCGGTCTGGTGCTGAGCGATGGCAGCGCACTTTCGGGCTATGCCTCGGTTTTCGGGCGGCGCGACCGGGGCGGCGATGTGGTGATGCCGGGGGCTTACGAGGCCTCGCTGGCGGCGCTGAAGGCGCGGGGCGGGCAGGTCAAGATGCTGTGGCAGCACGATCCGGCGCAGCCCATCGGGGTGTGGGACGAGGTGGGCGAGGATGCGCGCGGCCTCTGGGTCAGGGGGCGGCTTCTGACCGATGTGGCACGCGGGCGCGAGGCGCTGGCGCTGGTGGCGGCTGGTGCGATTGACGGGTTGTCGATCGGCTATCGCACGGTGCGGGCCGAGCGCGACGGGCAGGGCGGGCGGCGGCTGGTCGAGGTGGAACTGTGGGAGGTGTCGCTTGTCACCTTTCCGATGTTGCCCGATGCCCGCGTGGCCGGCAAGACTATGCCCGCGCCGCAGGCCGAGGCCTGTGCATTGCTGCGCGATCTGACCGGGGCGCTGGTAGCGGCCCGCCGCAATCTGACCGGGTGTTGAGCCGCACCCGCGCAGGCTGAAAACTTCCCTTTCTTCAGAGCAGGATGACGACATGACCAGGATCGAGGCGAAAGCCGCGGGCGGGCGCGATGTGCCCGGCCAGCCGCGCGAGGCGGCAGAGGTGAAATCCGCGCTGGGCGGGTTTCTGGACGAGTTCTCGGCGCTTCAGGCCGAGATCAACACCAGGCTGAAACAACAGGAAGAACGACTCACCATGATTGACCGCAAGACTGCCGCAGCCGCCAGCGCTGCCATCACGCGCCCCGTGCTTTCGACCGGGCATGAGGCCGAGGCTCCGCATCGCAAGGCGTTTGAGGCCTATCTGCGCTCGGGCGACGATGACGGGCTGCGCGGGCTTGCGCTGGAGGCCAAGGGGATGACCACCGCCGTGGCCGCCGAAGGGGGCTATCTGGTGGACCCGGAGACCGCCGAGGCCATTCGCGGAGTGCTGCATGCGACGGCTTCGCTGCGGGCGATTTCCAGTGTCGTGAATGTCGAGGCGACCTCGTTCGACGTGCTGGTCGATCACAGCGAGATGGGCACCGGCTGGTCGAGCGAGGCCGACCCGGTGAACGAGAGCGCCACGCCGCTGATCGACCGCATCGCGATCCCGCTGCACGAGCTTTCGGCGATGCCCAAGGCCAGCCAGCGGCTGCTCGATGACAGTGCCTTCGATATCGAGGGATGGCTGGCGGCCCGGATCGCGGACCGTTTCGCGCGCGCCGAGGCGGCGGCCTTCATCCATGGCGATGGCGCCGACAAGCCGCGCGGTTTCCTGGACCATGCCCAGGTGGATAACGACCTCTGGGAATGGGGCAATCTGGGCTATATCGCGACTGGCAACAGCGGCGATTTTGCCTCGGTGAATGCCTCGGACGCGATTGTTGATCTGGTCTATGCGCTGGAGGCGCCCTACCGCGCGGGGGCGGTGTTCGTGATGAACTCGAAAACCGCGGGCGCGGTGCGCAAGATGAAGGATGCCGACGGGCGCTTCCTGTGGTCGGACGGGCTGGCCGCGGCCGAGCCGGCGCGGCTGATGGGCTATCCGGTGCTGATCGCCGAGGACATGCCCGACATCGCGCCCGGCGCCTGCGCCGTGGCGTTCGGCAATTTCCGCGCCGGGTACACCATCGCCGAGCGGCCCGATTTGCGGGTGCTGCGCGACCCTTTCAGCGCCAAGCCGCATGTGCTGTTCTATGCCACCAAGCGCGTGGGCGGCGATGTGAGCGATTTCAAGGCGATCAAGCTGCTGAAATTCGCCGAGTTCTGATCCCTTCGGGGTGATGGCGGGCGATGGCCCCGGCCGGGAAGCCCCCGGCCGGGCCGGTGCGGGCACGCGGGTTTCATCCTTCGTGTCATCTGGCTGCTCCCCTTCCGTTCGAGCGATACGGAGGTTGCGTGCCCGCGCCTTTTTCCAACAGGCAGCGATGGAGGTTTCCACCCATGATGCTGAGCGAAGAAAGCCCGGTTGCTGCCGGGGTGCTGCCGCTGGCGGCGTTCAAGGAACATCTGCGACTTGGTGCTGGCTTTGCCGATGACGGGGGCCAGGATGCGCTGCTGGAGCAGTATCTGCGTGCCGCGCTGGCGGCGATCGAGGCGCGGATATCCAAGGTTCTTCTGGCGCGGGAGTTCCGGCTGCGGCTGTCGCATTGGCGCGGTGGGCAGGCACAGAGCCTGCCGCTGGCGCCAATCCTGGCGGTGACGCAGGTGGTGATGGTGTCCAGCGACGGCGCCGAGTCCGTGGTGGATCCGGCGCGCTACCGGCTGGAGCCGGACATGCATCGCCCGCGCCTGTGCGCCAGCGGATGGCTGTTGCCGGCAGTGCCTTCGGGCGGCGCTGTCGAGATTGTCTTCGAGGCCGGTTTCGGGCCGGCCTGGGATGATCTGCCGCCCGATCTGGCGCAGGCGGTGATGCTGCTGGCGGCCCAGTATCACGAGACCCGCCAGGCCACGGGCGCCGCCGGTTCGGCCGTTCCTTTTGGCGTGATGTCCCTGATCGAGCGCTGGCGCACTGTGCGCAGCCTGGGCGGTGGGGGCGCGGCATGAGCGCGCCGCGTCTGACCCGGCGGCTGGTGCTGGAGGCCCCCGAAACGGTGGCCGATGGCGCGGGCGGGTTCACGCAGGGCTGGGCGGTGCTGGGCACGCTCTGGGCCGAGTTGCGCGCGGGTACGGGGCGCGGCGCGCGCTTGGGCGGGGTGGTGCCGGTGGGGCGCATCCCGTGGCGGATCACCGTGCCGATGGCGCCGCCGGGTGCGCTGGCGCGGCCCCGGCCCGACCAGCGCCTGCGCGAAGGCGCGCGGGTGTTTCGCATTCTTGCCGTGGCCGAGGCCGACACGCGCGGGGCGTATCTGACCTGCTACTGCGTCGAGGAGGAGCCGGCATGAGCTATGGGGTGACGGCCGCGCTTCAGGCGGCGGTGTTTCAGCGGTTGGTGCAGGATGCCGCGCTGGACGCGCTGGTGGGCGGGGCGATCCATGACGCGGTGCCGCCTGGCACGCCGCCTGGCACCTTTGTGCTGCTGGGTCCCGAAGAGGCGTTCGACCGCGCGGACATATCGGGCGGCGGGGCCGAGCATCGGTTCACGGTGAGCGTGGTCACCGATGCCAGCGGTTTCCTGGCGGCCAAGGCGATCGCGGCAGCGGTGTCGGACGCGCTGGTCGATGCGCCGCTGACATTGATGCGCGGGCGGCTGGTGAGCCTGGGCTTTCTGCGCGCCACCGCGCGGCAGGCGGCGCAGGGCGAGGTGCGGCGTATCGACATGACCTTTCGGGCGCGGGTCGAGGATTGACCGCGCGAGGCGGTGACAACAGGCGTGGCGCGCAAGGCGGCGCTATGAGGATGGAGAGAGGCAGACATGAGTGTTCAGAGCGGCAAGGACCTTCTGGTCAAGATGGACATGAACGGCACGGGGCAGTTCGTGACCATCGCGGGGCTGCGCGCCACGCGCATCAGTTTCAACGCCGAGACGGTGGATGTGACCAGTCTGGAAAGCCAGGGCGGCTGGCGCGAACTGCTGGGCGGGGCCGGCGTGAAGAGCGCGGCGATCTCGGGCTCGGGCGTGTTTCGCGACGCGGGCACGGATGAGCGCGCGCGGCAGGCGTTCTTCGATGGCGAGGTGCCGCTGTGCCAGGTGGTGATCCCCGATTTCGGCACCATCGAGGGGCCGTTCCAGATCACCGGGTTGGAATATGCGGGCAGCCATAACGGCGAGGCCAGCTATGAGCTGAGCCTGGCTTCGGCTGGCGCGCTGAGCTTCGTGGCGCTGTGATGGCCAATCCCCATGCAGGCGAGGTGGCGCTGTGGCTCGATGGCCGGCGCCATGTGCTGAAGCTGACGCTGGGCGCGCTGGCCGAGCTGGAGGCCGCGCTCGAGGCCGACACGCTGGTGGCGCTGGTCGAGCGGTTCGAGGCGGGGCGGTTCTCGACCCGCGATGTGCTGGCGCTGATCGTGGCGGGGCTGCGCGGTGGCGGCTGGGATGGCACGGCTGAGGATCTGCGCTGCGCCGAGATCAGGGGCGGCCCGGTGGAAGCTGCGCGGGTGGCTGCGCTGCTGCTGGCGCGGGCCTTTGCCTTGCCGGGCGAGGCATGAGCGGCGGTCCCGATACGGAGTGTTTCGACTGGGCGGGCCTGATGCGGGCAGGGGTCGGGCGTCTGGGGCTGGCGCCGCGCGATTTCTGGGCGCTGAGCCCGGCCGAGTTGCGGCTGATGCTGGGGCTTGAGGCGGGGCCGCTGCCCCTGTCGCGCCGGCGGCTGGAAGAACTGGCGGCGCGGTTTCCCGATACACTGAAAGGAGCGGAGCATGGCGGATCTGGAGGATCTGGGCGAGCGGATCGCGGCGCTGGAGACCAGCCTCGCCGGAGCGCAGGGGATGGCGGCGGCCTTTGACGGCGAGTTGCAGCGCATGGGCCGCAGTCTGGTTCTGACCGGGCGTGAGGTGGGCACGCTTTCGCAGTCACTCGGCGGTAGTTTGCGCCGGGCCTTTGACGGGGTGGCCTTTGACGGGATGCGCCTGTCGGATGCGCTGCGCCAGGTGGCGCGGGCGATGAGCGAGTCCTTCTACGCCGTCGCCATGCGCCCGGTGCAAAACGCGGTGGGCGGAGCACTGGCCCAGGGCGTGCAGGGGGCGGTCTCGGCGCTGGTGCCTTTCGGCCAGGGCGGCGGTTTCGCGCAAGGCCGGGTCATGCCCTTTGCCCAGGGCGGGGTTGTCAGCGGGCCGGTGGCCTTTCCGATGCGGGGCGGGCGCACCGGGCTGATGGGCGAGGCCGGGCCAGAGGCGATCATGCCGCTGGCGCGCGGCCCCGACGGGCGGCTGGGCGTGCGCGCCGATGGCGGGGGCGCGGCGCGGCCGGTGAGCGTGGTGATCAACGTGAGCACCCCGGGTGTGGAGGGCTTCCGTCGCTCGGAGGCGCAGATAGCGGCGCAGATGGGCCGGTTGCTGGCACGCGGCCAGCGCAACAGGTGAGGCAGACATGGCATTTCACGAAGTCAGATTTCCCGCCTCGCTGAGTTTCGGCAGCCTGGGCGGGCCCGAGCGGCGCACCGAGATTGTGACGCTGGCCAACGGCTTTGAGGAGCGCAACACCCCCTGGGCCGATGCGCGCAGGCGCTATGACGCAGGCATGGGGTTGCGCAGCCTTGATGATGTGGAGGCATTGATTGCCTTCTTCGAGGCACGCGCGGGCCAGCTGCACGGGTTTCGCTGGAAGGACTGGGCTGATTATCGCTCGGCCCCGGCCTCGCGCCCGGTCACGCCGGAGGATCAGTCGCTGGGGTTGGGTGACGGGGTGCGGCGAGTGTTCGCGCTGCGCAAGGCCTATGTTTCGGGCGGGCAGGTCTATCACCGGCCCATCGCCAAGCCGGTGGCGGGCAGTGTGCAGGTGGCGCTGGCGGGCGATCCGCTGGCTGAGGGCGTGCATTACACTGTGGATGCGACGCGGGGCGAGGTGATTTTCACCACCGCGCCCGCGCCGGGTGCAGAAGTGACGGCGGGGTTCGAGTTCGACGTGCCGGTGCGGTTCGACACGGATGCCATCCAGGTTTCGGTGGCGAATTTCCAGGCTGGCGAGGTGCCGCGCGTGCCGGTGGTGGAGATACGGGTATGAACGATTTGCAGGAACATCTTGCGGGCGGGGCCACGACCACGGCACGGGCCTGGGCGATCACGCGGCGCGACGGGACGGTGCAGGGGTTTACCGACCATGACCGCGATCTGGTCTTTGAGGGCATCACCTTTCGCGCCGACAGCGGTTTGACGGCGCGGGCGCTGCAGCAATCCACCGGGCTGGCGGTGGACAATTCCGAGGCGCTGGGCGCGCTGAGTTCTGCCGCCCTGACCGAGGCCGATCTGCTGGCCGGGCGCTATGACGGGGCCGGGTTGTGCATCTGGCAGGTGAACTGGGCCGACGTGGCGCAGCGCGCGCTTGTGTTCCGGGGCAGCCTTGGCGAGGTGGCGCGCAGCGGGGGCGCGTTCCGCGCCGAGTTGCGCGGGTTGACCGAGCCGCTGGGCCAGCCGGTCGGGCGCATCTTTCAGGCCGAGTGCACGGCAGTGCTGGGCGATGCGGGCTGCCGGTTCGACACGACGCAATCGGGGTTCAGCGCAGAGGCCGAACTGGTCACGCTGCCCAGGCCCGCGGTGCTGCGGCTCAGCGGGCTGGCGGGGTTCGATGCGCGCTGGTTCGAGAAGGGCCGTGTGACGGTGCTGTGCGGCGAAGCGGAGGGGCTGGTCGGGCTGGTCAAGGCCGATCCCGAGGGCGCGGGGCCTGACGGGTTGCGCGAGATCACCCTTTGGCAGGAATTTGCCGCGCCCTTGTCGCCGGGGGATCGGCTGCGCCTTGAGGCCGGCTGTGACAAGCGCGCCGAAACCTGCCGTCTGAAATTCGCCAACTTTCTGAACTTCCGCGGATTTCCAGACATCCCGGGTGAGGACTGGCTGCTTGCCGTGCCGCGCGAGGATGGCGGCAATGACGGCGGCAGCCGCAAGCGATGACGCCGGAGCGGATACATGCGGGCGCGCATGTGGCCGAGGCCGCGCGGCGCTGGATCGGCACGCCCTATCGGCATCAGGCGGCGCTGCGCGGGGCGGGGTGCGATTGCCTGGGGCTGGTGCGGGGGCTCTGGCGCGAGTTGCTGGGGGCGGAGCCTGCCGCCGTGCCGCCCTACGGGCCGGGCTGGGCCGAGGGTGCGCAGGGCGAGCTGCTGCTGGATGCGCTGGCGCGGCATTTCCGGCCCGCTACGGGCGAGGCGCCGGGCGATCTGCTGGTGTTCCGGATGCGGGCGGGGGCGCCTGCGGGGCATCTGGGGGTGCAGAGCCGAGTCGGCACCGCGCCGACATTCATCCATGCCTATTCGCGGCATGGGGTGGTGGAAAACGCGCTTTCCGCGCCCTGGCGGCGCCGGGTGGCGGCGCGGTTTCGCTTTCCACTGAACTGAAGTTTTCCCAGCGGGGAGGGATGGAATGGCAACGATCGTGCTTGGGGCCGTGGGCGCGGCGATCGGCTCGGGCTTTGGCGGCGCGGTGCTGGGGCTGTCGGGGGCGGTGATCGGCCGCGCCGTTGGCGCAACGCTGGGCCGCGTAATCGACCAGCGGCTGCTTGGCTCGGGCTCGGAGGTGGTGGACGGCCCGCGGCTGGACCGGCTGCGCCTGACCGGCGCGGGCGAGGGGGGCGCGGTGCCGCAGGTCTGGGGCCGGATGCGCATTGGCGGGCAGGTGATCTGGGCGTCGCGCTTTCTGGAGCAGGTCTCGACCCGGCGCGTGGGGGGGGGCGGCAAGGGCGCGCCCAGCACGCGGGTGCGCGATTACAGCTATTCGATCAGCCTGGCGGTGGCGCTGTGCGAGGGCGAGATCGCGGGAGTGGGGCGCATCTGGGCCGATGGCGAGGAGATTGCCCGCGATACGCTTGAGATGCGCGTCTATCGCGGCGGCGAGGGGCAGTTGCCCGACCCCAAAATCGAGGCCGTGGAAGGTGCGGGGCAGGTGCCGGCCTATCGCGGCATTGCCTATGTGGTGTTCGAGGATCTGGACCTGGGGCGCTTTGGCAACCGGGTGCCGCAATTCACCTTCGAGGTCATGCGCCCGGCATCTGCGGGCCCGGCGCCCGATCTGAGCCAGGGCGTGCGCGCCGTGGCGCTGATGCCGGGCACGGGTGAATATGCGCTGGCCACGACTCCGGTGACGCTGCGCTACGGGCTGCCGGGGGCAGAGGCGCCGGTGCCTGCCGGGCTGGGCGAGGCCGCCACGATCAACGCCAACACGGCCTCGGGGCGCAGCGACATGGCGCTGTCGGTGGAGGCGCTGGGGACGGAATTGCCCAACTGCGGTTCGGTCGCGCTGGTGGTGTCTTGGTTCGGGGATGATCTGCGCTGTGGGATGTGCAGCCTGCGGCCCAAGGTGGAATCGCGCGACCATGACGCGGCGGAGATGCCCTGGCGGGTCTCGGGCCTGGCACGCGCGGGGGCCGAGGAAATCGCGAAGCTGGACGGCCGCCCGGTCTACGGCGGCACGCCGACCGACCAGTCGGTGATCGAGGCGATCATCGCACTGCGCGAGGCCGGACAGGCGGTGCTGTTCTACCCGTTCATCCTGATGGAGCAGATGGCCGGCAACACGCTGCTCGACCCGTGGACAGGGGCCGAGGGGCAGCCGGTGCTGCCCTGGCGGGGGCGGATCACCGCCTCGGTCGCGCCGGGGCGGGAGGGTTCGCCGGACCGTAGTGCAGCGGTGGAGGCCGAGGTCGCAGCGTTTTTCGGCACCGCCCAGCCGGGGGATTTCGCGCTGTCGGGGGGCGAGGTCGTCTATGCCGGCCCGGATGAGTGGAGCTATCGCCGCTTCATCCTGCATTACGCCTGGCTGGCCAAGGCCGCAGGCGGAGTCGGTGCGTTTTGCGTGGGCTCGGAGATGCGCGGGCTGACGCAGTTGCGCGGCGCGGCTGACAGCTTTCCGGTGGTGGCCGCGCTGCGCGCACTTGCTGCGGATGTGCGCGGCATTCTGGGGCCCGAGGTCAAGATCAGCTATGCCGCCGACTGGTCGGAGTATTTCGGGTATCAAAGCCCGGAAGGGAACCGGTATTTCCATCTCGATCCGTTCTGGGCGGATGAGAATGTCGATTTCATCGGCATCGACAATTACATGCCGCTTTCCGACTGGCGCGATGGTGAGGGGCATCTCGATGCCCATTGGGGGGCGATTTACTGCCTCGATTACCTCAAGGCCAATGTCGCCGGCGGTGAGGGGTATGACTGGTATTACGCCAGCCAGGCCGATCGCGATGCGCAGCGGCGCACGCCGATCAATGACGGCGCTTATGGCGAGCACTGGGTCTGGCGCTACAAGGATTTGCGCGGCTGGTGGGAGAACCTGCACCATGACCGGATCGACGGCGCGCGCGTGGAGGAGCCAACGGCGTGGGTGCCGCGATCAAAACCCTTCTGGTTCACCGAACTGGGGTGCGCGGCGATCGACAAGGGCACGAACGAGCCGAACAAGTTCCTTGACCCGAAGTCTTCGGAGTCGCGCCTGCCTGTTTATTCGGATGGCCGGCGCGACGATCTGATCCAGCTTCAGTACCACCGCGCGATGATCGCCTATTGGGGTGGTCCGGCGAACAACCCTGAATCGGACCTCTACGCCGGGCCGATGGTGGACATGGCGCGCGCGCATGTCTGGGCCTGGGATGCGCGGCCTTTTCCGCATTTTCCGGCGCTTGAGGAATTGTGGAGCGACGGCGGAAACTGGGCGCGCGGGCACTGGATCACCGGGCGCAGCGCGGCGCAGCCGCTGGACAACGTGGTGGCCGAGATCTGCGCGCGTGCCGGCGTGGCGCATTACGATGTATCTGGGCTGCACGGGCTGGTGCGCGGTTATGCGGCCAACAGCATGGAGACCGGGCGCGGCAAGTTGCAGGGGCTGATGCTGGCGCATGGGTTCGAGGCTGTTGAGCGCGGCGGCGTGCTGCGCTTTGTCAAGCGCGACGGGCGCGAGGCGGGCGCCGTGCCTGCGGGCGAGTTGGTGGCGCGCGGCGAGGGCGGCGCGCTGGAGCTTGTGCGCGCGCCGCAGGCCGAGGTGGCGGGCCGCGTGCGGCTGCTGCATGTGGAGGCCGAGGCGGATTTCGACATCCGCGCCATCGAGGCGGTGTTTCCCGACGAGGATACCGTCAGCGTGGCGCAGAGCGAGCTGCCGATGGTGTTCCTGCGCAGCGAGGCGCGCGGGATCGTCGAGCGCTGGCTGGCCGAGGCGCGAGTGGCGCGGGACACGGCGCGGTTTGCCCTGCCGCCTTCATCGCCGCTGGGCGCGGGCGATGTGGTGGCGCTGGGGGCGGGGGCGCAGCGGCGGCTCTGGCGGATCGACCGGCTGGACCTGGGCGAGGCGCGCGAGGCCGAGGCTCTGCGAGTGGAACCCGGGCTTTACCGGCGCGCAGATCAGGGCGGCGACCGCGTTGCGCTGCGCCCCTTCCAGCCGCCTGTGCCGGTCTTTCCGGTGTTTCTGGACCTGCCGCTGATGACGGGCGACGAGGTGGCGCATGCGCCGCATCTGGCGGTGACGGCCTCGCCCTGGCCGGGATCGGTTGCGGTGTTCGAGGCGGCTGCGGGCGGGGATTTCACGCTCAACGGAGTGATCGAGCGGCGCGCGGCCATCGGGGTAAGCGAGACGGCGCTGGTGCGTGCGCGGCCTGGCCGCTGGGACAGGGGCCCTGCGCTGCGGGTGCGGATGAGCGGTGCGGCGCTGGTCTCGCGCAGCATGGGCGAGGTGTTGCAGGGCGCCAACCTGATGGCCATTGGCGATGGCAGCAGCGGCAACTGGGAGCTTTTCCAGTTTGCCGAGGCCGAGATGGTGGGGCTGGATCGCTATGATCTGCGGCTGCGGCTGCGCGGGCAGTTGGGCAGCGATGCCGCCATGCCCGATCTCTGGCGGCCCGGCAGTATCGTGGTGCGCGTGGATGCGGCGCTGGCGCAGGTTGCGCTGCCCGCCTCGGCGCGGGGGCTGGCGCGCAGCTATCGGATCGGGCCGGCGCTGCGGCCGCTGGACGATGCCAGCTATGTGGAGCGCAGCGAGGCATTCGCGGGGATCGGGCTGCGGCCCTATGCGCCGGTGCATCTGCGCGCGCGGCGGGTGCCGGGCGGGCCGCTGGATGTGGCCTGGCTGCGGCGCACGCGGATCGACGGCGACAGCTGGGAAGGGGTGGATGTGCCGCTGGGCGAGGAAAGCGAGCGCTATCTGCTGCGTGTGCTTTCGGGGCAGGCGGTGCTGCGCGAGGTGGATCTTTCCGCGCCCTTCTGGAGCTATGGCGCCGCCTTGCAGGCCAGCGACGGGGCTGTCGCGCCGTTCCGCATCGCGGTGGCGCAGGTATCGCAGCGTTTCGGCGCAGGACCCTTCACGGAGATAGAGATCGATGAGTGAGACGACGAATTTCGCGCTGCCCCTGGTGCAGCCCGCGCAGGCGCAAAAGCATGTGACGGTGAACGAGTCCTTCGCGCGGCTGGATGCCCTGGCCCAGCTTGTGCTGCAATCGCGCAGCACCGCGACGCCGCCGCCCACACAAAGCGAAGGGCTGGTCTATGCGGTGCCCGGCGGCGCGGTGAACGACTGGGGCGGGCAGGCAGGCAAGGTTGCCGTCTTCGCCAATGGCGGCTGGGTGTTCGTCACGCCGCGCGCCGGGTGGCGGGCCTGGATCGCCGACGAGGGGGTCGAGGCCGTGCATGACGGCAATGCCTGGCGCGGCAGTCTGCTCGCGCTGGGGGATTATGGCGCGGGGTCGTTCTTTCGGGTGCTGAGCCTTGAGCATGAGGTGGAGGCGGGGCCTGTCTCGGAGTCGGGGGTGCCGATCCCGGCCAATGTGATGGTGTTTGCCGTCACCGCACGCGTGGTCGAGGAGATCACCGGCACCGCGACAGGCTGGGAATTGGGCAACCCCGGCGCGAGCGACCGTTTCGGCAGCGGGCTGGGGATTGAGGAAGGGTCTTTCGCGCGCGGGTTGCTGGGCGCGCCGATGGCCTATTACGCGCCCGCGCCGCTGGTGCTGAGCGCGCTGGGCGGCGAGTTCACTGGCGGGCGCGTGCGGCTGGCAGTGCATTTCTACGAGCCCGGCCTGCCGGGTATGTGACATGCGCCCGGTGCTGCATGGCGATATCGTGGCGGCGGCGCGGGTGCTGCTGCGGCTGCCCCGTGCGGCGCGGCGCGAGCGTATTCAGGTTCTGATCGCGGCGGCGCGGCTGGCGGATGCCCACCGGTTGCGGTGCGGGCGGGCGCATCCGCTTTACGGCAATGGCAGCCTGATGGACGCCGCAAGCCGCCAGCCGCAGGCGCCCGAGCCGTTGCCCGAGGATGCCGAATATCTGGCCTGTCTGCGCGATGTGATCGAGGGGCTGCTGGAGGCGCGGCGCAAGGGCGGCAGGGCTATCGCATTTGAGAGGCCTCTGCATGACACGGCACCGTGAAAAGGACCGAGGGCAGCGCCTGCCTGGGTAGGCGCCAGTGCCTGACGGCGCCATCGGCGCGGCGCTCAAGAAACTATCTACGTTACAAAATGTGAAGCGTCTGAAGCGCCTGCCGGGGGGCAGGCAGGCGCTGCCCGGCGTTGCCGCCGGGCGGGCCGGTGGGCAAGGTGCCGTGTCATGCAGAAGCCTTTGACCTCCTTTCGAGGTGTTCAGACTCCAAATTCAAGCGCCCTGGCAAGGGGGACAGAGGCCCCGCCCGAGGGGCAGAACAGGGCCGGCCATGATGACCGGCCCTGAGTGCGGTTTCCTTACTGGAAGGCCTGGTCGGTGACGGCGCTGGTCCAGGCGGCGTCGCCGGGATGCGCGGTGATGACCGGATCAGAACCGCCACCGAGCAGGGTCTGCACGGTGCGCTCGTAGTCGTCGGGGTCGAGGCTGCCGTTGGAGCCTTGGGTCAGCAGCGCGACCTCGCCCATCATGCGGATCTGGTGGTGCTCCTGCTGGGCGCCGGTTTCATCGTAGTCGAGCACGATGAGCGCGGCTTCCTCGGGGTTCTCGGCGGCCCAGTCCCAGCCGCGCATGGAGGCGCGCACGAAGCGGGCCATGCGATCGACGAAATTGGGATCCTCGAGGTTGTCCTCCAGAACCCAGAGCCCATCCTCCAGCGTCGCCACGCCCTGATCCTCATACTTGAAGTTGATCAGTTCGTCTTCGGCGATGCCGGCGTCGATCACCTGCCAGTATTCGTTATAGGTCATGGTGCTGATGCAGTCGGCCTGGCGCTGCAACAGCGGATCGACGTTGAAGCCCTGGCGCAGCACCTCCACGCCGTCGGCTCCGCCCTCGGTCGGGATGCCCAGTGTGCTCATCCAGCTCAGGAACGGGTATTCATTGCCGAAGAACCACACGCCCAGGGTGCGGCCGGGGAAATCCTCTGGCCCGGTGACGCCGGTGTCGCGCAGACAGGTGAGCATCATGCCCGAGGATTTGAACGGCTGCGCGATGTTGACCAGCGGCAGCCCGGCCTCGCGCGCGGCCAGCGCCGCGGGCATCCATTCGACGATCACATCGGCGCCGCCGCCGGCGATCACCTGTGGGGGTGCGATGTCGGGTCCGCCGGGGCGGATCGTGACATTGAGGCCCTCGTCGTCGAAATAGCCGTTCTCGAGCGCGACATAGTAGCCCGCGAACTGCGCCTGCGTGACCCATTTGAGCTGCAGGGTCACGTCATCGGCCCAGGCCGTGCCGGCCAGCATCGTGCTGGCGAGTGCCAGCCCTCCGATCCGTTTCGTGTTCATTTCAATGACCTCCTTGTTGATGCCCTGGATACGGGCTGCTTGATTATCGTCCGCGCTGCGAGGGGTGCCAGAATGTCACCCGTTTTTCGAGCACGGCCCAAAGACCGTAGAACGCCGATCCGGCGATCGCCGCCACGGTTATTTCCGCCCAGACCATGTCGAGTTGCAAGCGCCCGACTTCGGTCGAGATGCGGAAGCCCATGCCACGGGTCGGGGAGCCGAAGAACTCGGCAACGATGGCCCCGATCATGGCCAGAGTCGAACAGATCTTGAGCCCGTTGAAGATGAAGGGCATCGCGGCGGGCAACCGCAGGTGCCACAGGCTCTGCCAGTAGCTGGCCGACCAGGTGCGCATCAGGTCGCGTTGCATGGCCCCCGAAGCGGCGAGGCCCTGCACGGTGTTGACCAGCATCGGAAAGAACACCATCGCCACCACCACCGCGGCCTTGGACGGCCAGTCAAAGCCGAACCACATCACCATGATCGGAGCGGTGCCGATGATCGGCAGGGCGGCCACGAAATTGCCCACCGGCAGCAGCCCGCGCTTGAGAAACGGCGAGCGGTCGACGAACACCGCGAAGACCAGCGCCGCGCCCACGCCGATGGCGAAGCCTGAAAAGGCGCCCTTGACGATGGTCTGCACGAAATCGATCCAAAGGATGTCGGTGGAGCGGGCGAAGCGCTCGGCGATCACGCTGGGCGCGGGCAGGATCACCCGCGCCACGCCGCCGGCACTCACGCCCACCTCCCACAGCCACAGAAGCGTCGCGCCGAAGATCGCGGGCGTGGCAAGGCTGCGCGCGCGCGCCAGTGCCGGGGCGCGCAGGTTCAGATCGGCCAGCCAGGCCACATACATCCACAGCCCCAGCCAGGTGGCCGCCATGGCCAGCCAGAAGGGCGCGCTGGCGGGCGGCGCGGCCGCGAGCACAAGGCTGGCCATGGCCAGGATCAGTCCGGCGCCCGCAAGCGCCAGCGCCGGGGCCAGGGGCAGGCGGCGGCTGCCCATGAAGGCGGCGACAGCGGCCAGGATCAGCCCGCTGATGGCGGTGAAGGGCGGCGCTGTGCCGGCGGCTGCCGGGGCCAGTGCGGCAGCCAGCAGGGTGCACAGCGCCATGCCCCAGAACTGCATCCGACCGGCGCGCACTTGCGGGGTGGCGGGAAGGGGGGCGCTCGTGCTGCTCATCGGTCCATCCCCATGCGTCCAAGCGTGATGCGTTGGGCCAGCCCGATCAGCGCCACAAGCGAAGCCGCCAGGATCGCCGCGGCAAACAGCGCTGACCAGATCTGGATCGTCTGCCCGTAATAGCTGCCCGACAGCAGCCGCGCGCCCAGCCCCGCCACCGCACCGGTGGGCAACTCGGCCACGATGGCGCCGACGATGGCGGCGGCGATGCCCACCTTGAGCGAGGCGAAGAGATAGGGCATCGACGAGGGCCAGCGCAGCTTGGCAAAGGTCTCGGCCCGCGTGGCGTTATAGGTTTTCAGCAGGTCGAGCTGCATCCCGTCGGGGGCGCGCAACCCTTTCACCATGCCCACCACCACGGGAAAGAACGACAGATAGGCCGAGATGATGGCCTTGGGGATCAGCCCGGTGATGCCGATGGCATTCATCACCACGATGATCATCGGCGCGATGGCGAGGATCGGGATGGTCTGGCTGGCAATCGCCCAGGGCATGACCGACTGGTCCATCGCGCGGTTGTGCACGATGCCGATGGCCAGCACGATCCCCAGCCCGGTGCCGATGGCAAAGCCTAGCAGCGTGGCCGAAAGCGTGATCCAGCCGTGATAGATCAGCGAGCGGTTCGACAGGCTGCCGGTGTTCCACAGGCCGCGCCGCCCGGTGGCCTCTTCGACGATGGTGGAATTCCACAATTCCACCGCCACCTGGTGCGGGGCGGGCAGGCGCGGCCGCTGCTGGCTGAGCGTGTCGGCCACCAGCTCGCCAAAGCTGAGTTCGACCCCGGCGCGCTGCGCCTGGTCGCGCGCCCATTGGCCGTTCATCGGCACGCAGGCCGCGTACCAGAGCGCCACGATCACCGCGACGACAGTCAGAACCGGAAAGAACGACTGTCTCATGCGACCCGCGCCCCCCGGCTGTCATGCCCCGGTCGTGCGGTTGCGAAAATGGCGGGTTCAGTCATCGCCATGCCCTTCGCGCAGGCCCTCGCGCACGCGGTGGGCCACCTCGATGAATTCCGGCGTGTCGCGGATATCGAGCGGGCGCTCGCGCGGCAGCGGGCTTTCGATCACATCGGTGATCCGCCCGGGGCGCGGCGACATCACCACGATCCGGGTGGAAAGATACACCGCCTCGGGGATCGAGTGGGTCACGAAACAGATGGTCTTCTGCGTGCGCGCCCAGAGGCGCAGCAACTCCTCGTTCAGGCGGTCGCGCACGATCTCGTCCAAAGCGCCGAAGGGTTCGTCCATCAGCAGAAGTTCGGCATCGAACGCCAGCGCCCGCGCGATCGAGGCGCGCTGCTGCATCCCCCCCGAAAGCTGCCAGGGAAATTTCTTCTCGAACCCCGACAACTCCACCAGTTCCAGCACCTGCGCCACGCGCTTTTCCTGCTCGGCGCGCGAATAGCCCATGATCTCCAGCGGCAGCTTCACATTGCCCGCGATGGTGCGCCACGGGTAAAGCCCGGCAGCCTGGAACACATAGCCATAGGCGCGGGCGCGGCGGGCGGCATCGGGGGTCATGCCGTTGACCTCGATCTCGCCCGAGCTGGGCTGCTCAAGATCGGCGATCACCCGCAGGAAGGTCGTCTTGCCGCAGCCCGACGGGCCGATGAAGCTGACGAAATCGCCTCTTCCGACGGTCAGGTTCACATCGCGCAGGGCGTGGATCGGGCCATCGGCGGTCTCGAATGTCAGGTTGAGGTCACGGGCCTCGATGACCGGGGCGGAGGAGGGCTGGGTGTCTTTCATCGCGTCTCGTTTTCCTGCTGGGCGGGGAAAGCCCCGTCGGGGCTTGCCTGGCGTGGCGTCCGGGGTCAGACCCCTGATGCGGGAATGCCCTTGCGTTCCACCGGGCGCGGGGCGGTCAGGGCCTTCCATCTTGACAGGGCCTTGTTGACGGGGCCGTTCGCCTCGCGCGCGACGAACTGGCCGTGACCTTCCTGCGGTTGCGCCGCGCCACCGTCAATCGCCAGCCGCCCGCGGGTGAGCACATGGCGCGGCAGCCCCTTCACATGCTTTCCCTCGAAGACATTGTAATCGATGGCCGAGGTCTGCGCGGTCGCCGTGATCGTCTTTTCCGCCTCAGGGTCCCAGACCACGATATCGGCATCCGCCCCCACACTGATGGCGCCTTTCCTCGGATACATGCCGAAGATCTTGGCAACATTGGTCGATGTCAGCGCCACGAATTCGTTCATGGTGATGCGACCGGTGCCCACGCCATAGGTCCAGAGCATCGGCATCCGGTCCTCCAGCCCGCCGGTGCCGTTGGGGATCTTGGTGAAATCGCCCAGGCCATAGCGCTTCTGCTCGGTGGTGAAGGCGCAGTGGTCCGTGGCCACCACCGAAAGCGACCCCGCCTGAAGCCCGTTCCACAGGCTGTCCTGGTGCGCCTTGTTGCGGAAGGGGGGCGACATCACGCGCCGCGCGGCATGGTCCCAGTCGGGGTTGAAATACTCGCTCTCATCGAGCGTCAGATGCTGGATCAGCGGCTCGCCCCAGACCCGCTTGCCCAGTTGGCGGGCGCGGCGAATGGCCTCGTGGCTTTCCTCGCAGGAGGTGTGCACCACGTATAGCGGCACGCCCGCCATGTCGGCCAGCATGATCGCGCGGTTGGTGGCCTCGCCCTCCACCTGGGAGGGGCGCGAATAGGCATGCGCCTCGGGGCCCACATTGCCTTCGGCCAGCAGTTTCGCCGAAAGCTCGGCCACCACGTCGCCATTCTCGGCATGGACCATGGCGATGCCGCCCAGCTCGGCCACCCGGCGGAAGCTGGAAAACAGCTCGTCGTCATTGACCATCAGCGCGCCCTTGTAGGCGAGGAAATGCTTGAAACTGGTGATGCCCTTGCCGATCACCTGCGCCATTTCGTCAAAGACCTGCTCGCTCCACCATGTCACCGCCATGTGGTAGCTGTAGTCGCAATGCGCGCGGGTGGACTTGTTGTGCCACATCTGCAGCGCATCGAGCAGCCCCTGGCCGGGCTGGGGCAGGGCGAAATCGATCACCATGGTGGTGCCGCCGGCCAGCGCCGCGCGGGTGCCGCTGTCGAAATCATCCGAGGAATAGGTGCCCATGAAGGGCATCTCCAGATGGGTATGCGGGTCGATCCCGCCGGGCATCACATAGCAGCCCGAGGCGTCAAGCTCGCGCGCGCCCTTCAGGTTCGCGCCGATCTCGACGATCTTGCCATCCTCGACCTTTACATCGGCCTTGTATGTCAGGTCATGGGTGACGATGGTGCCGTTGCGGATAACGGTGCTCATGGTCTTGTATCTCCCTGAGTTCACGGAGTGCGATGCGCGCCACACTCCTGCTTTCTTCTTGGCGGAAGTATCCCGGGGGGCGCGGGGGGCTGGCCCCCCGCCATGCCATTCACCCCACCACCTCCGCCGTCTCCAGAACCGCGTGCATCAGCACATTGGCGCCGGCTTCAGCCCATTCCTTGCTGATCTCCTCGGCCTCGTTATGGCTCAGCCCGTCGACGCAGGGGGTCATCACCATGGCGGTGGGGGCCACGCGGTTGATCCAGCAGGCATCGTGGCCGGCGCCCGAGATCAGGTCGCGGTGGCTCAGCCCCAGCCGCCCGGCGGCGTCGCGCAGGCGGGCGAGCAGGGTCTCATCGAAGGCGGGCGGGTCGAACTGGCCCACGATTTCCGCCTCGAACTTCACGCCGATATCGGCGCAGATGCCCGGCGCGGTCTCCAGCAGCTCCTCGACCATGTCTTCCAGCGTCTCCAGCACATGGCTGCGGAAATCGACGGTGAAGACCACCTTCTCGGGGATCACGTTGCGCGAGTTGGGATAGACATCGATATGCCCGATCGCGCCCACCGCGTTGGGCTGGCGGTCGATCGCGATCTCGTGCACCAGCTCGGTCACCCGCGCCAGCGCGCGCCCGGCATTGCGGCGCATGTACATCGGCGTCGAGCCCGTGTGCTGGCCCTTGCCGGTGACGGTGCACTGCACCCAGCGCAGGCCCTGGCCGTGGGTGACGATGCCCACTTCCTTGCCCTCGGCCTCAAGGATCGGGCCCTGTTCGATATGCAGCTCGAAAAAGGCGTGCATCTTGCGCGCGCCCACCTTTTCGTCGCCCTTCCAGCCGATGCGCTCCAGCTCGTCGCCGAAGCGCTTGCCCTCGGCGTCGCGGCGGTCATAGGCCCAGTCGCGCTCCAGCGCCCCGGCGAAGACACCCGAGGCCAGCATCGCAGGCGCAAAGCGCGTGCCTTCCTCGTTGGTCCAGTTGACCACCACGATGGGCCGGCGGGTCTTGATGCCCAGGTCACGCATCGTGCGGATGATTTCCAGCCCCGCGAGCACCCCCAGCACCCCGTCATAGCGCCCGCCGGTGGGCTGGGTGTCGAGATGACTGCCCACATAGACCGGGTCGGCCGCCGCGTCGGTGCCCTCGAAGCGGGCGAACATGGTGCCCATTTCATCCACGCCGATGGTGCCGCCGGCCTCTTCGCACCATTTCTGGAATAGCGCGCGGGCGATGCCGTCTTCGTCGGTCAGCGTCTGGCGGTTGTTGCCGCCCGCCACACCGGGGCCGATCTCGGCCATTTCATGGATCGCGTCCCACAGGCGGTCGGCGTTGATCTTCATGTTGGCGGCGGGGGCCGTCATGGCAACTCTCCTGCTGTTGTGTCGGGCTCTTTGGCGGCCCCTTCCTTCCGGTGTCGTGCGGCTCTCGCGCCGCCCGTTCTCAGTCCAGCCCTTCCAGCACGTCCCTGAGCGTGCCGACAAGCTGGTCGATGTGTTCCTTCTCGATGATCAGCGGCGGCGACATGGCGATGATGTCGCCGGTGGTGCGGATCAGCACGCCCTTCTCGTAAGCCTTCAGGAAGGCCGAGAAGGCGCGCTTGGTGGGCGCGCCCGCAATCGGGTCAAGCTCGATCGCGCCGATCAGGCCCATGTTGCGGATGTCGATGACGTGCCGCGTGCCCTTGAGGCTGTGCAGCGCGTCCTCCCAATAGGGGGCGAGTTCGGCCGCGCGCTCGAACAGTCCCTCCTCGCGATAGGTTTCCAGCGTGGCGATCCCGGCGGCCGAGGCAATCGGGTTGCCCGAATAGGTGTAGCCGTGGAACAGTTCGATCACATGCTCGGGGCCCTGCATGAAGGCGTCGTGTATCTCGCCGGTGGCCAGCACCGCGCCCATCGGGATGACCCCGTTGGTCAAGCCCTTGGCAAGGGTGATCAGGTCGGGCTGCACGCCGAATTGTTCCGCCGCGAAGCTTGACCCGAGCCGCCCGAAGCCGGTGATCACCTCGTCGAAGATCAAAAGGATCCCGTGCTTCGTGCAGATTTCGCGCAGCCGCTCCAGATACCCCTTTGGCGGCAGGATCACCCCGGTCGAGCCCGCCATCGGCTCCACGATCACGGCGGCGATGGTCTCGGCCCCGTGCAGCGCGACGATGCGCTCCAGGTCCTCGGCCAGCCAGGCGCCATGTTCGGGCTGGCCGCGGGTCCAGGCATTGTCGGGCAGATGGGTGTGGGGCAGGTGGTCGACGCCGGCCAGCAGCGTGCCGAACATGCGCCGGTTGTTTACGATCCCGCCCACCGAGATGCCGCCGAAATTCACCCCATGATAGCCGCGCTCGCGCCCGATCAGGCGGGTGCGGCTGCCTTCGCCACGCGCGCGGTGATAGGCCAGCGCGATCTTGAGCGCGGTATCCACGCTTTCGGAGCCGGAGTTGGTGAAGAAGGCGTGCTTCATCCCCTCAGGGGCCATGTCGACCAGCCGGTTGGCCAGCTCGAAGGCCAGCGGGTGGCCCATCTGGAAGGCCGGGGCATAATCCAGCTGGGCCGCCTGTTTCTGGATCGCCTCGGTGATGCGCGGGCGGCAGTGCCCGGCATTGCAGCACCACAGCCCCGCCGTGCCATCGAGCACCTGCCGGCCGTCGGCGGTGGTATAGTGCATCCCCTCGGCCGCCACGAACATGCGCGGCGTCTTCTTGAACTGCCGGTTGGCGGTAAAGGGCATCCAGAACGCGTTCAGGTCGTTCGGAACCTTGGGGCGATCAAGTGCCATGGCGGTTTCTCCACTGTTGCACCGGCTGGGTCATATCTGTGCGCGTCAGGCTTGACGGTGGTGCCGGATTTTCGTCTGTTGAAATGCAGCGAGCTTGACGCTACCAGAGTTGACCAATCAGTCAAGAATGATTGTCAAGGCAGACCGGACACCGAATGACCCAAACCGAAAGTGCCGCGAAAACCGGCAGCAGGACGGATATCCGCGAAGAGAATGAGCGCCGTATCCTCGCTGCAGCCGAACAGGTCTTTGCCGAACGCGGCTTCGGGGGCGCGACCATGCAGCTGATCGCCGACAAGGCCGGGCTGCCCAAGGCGAATCTGCATTACTACCTGTCCTCCAAGGAGGTGCTCTACCGCCGCGTGGTCGAACGTATCTTCAACATCTGGCTGGAGGCCGCGGATTCCTTCGAGACCTCGGCCACGCCCGAGCGCGCGCTCAGCCGCTACATCGCGCGCAAGATGCAGATGTCGCGCGATTACCGCTTTGGCTCGAAAGTCTGGGCCAACGAGGTGATGCAGGGCGCGCCGATCATCCAGGATTATCTCGAGGTGACGCTGCGCGACTGGACCGAGACACGCATCGCGGTGATCCGGCGCTGGATCGATGCCGGGCTGATCCGCCCGGTGGAGCCGCGCTGGCTTCTCTACATGATCTGGGCAACCACCCAGCATTACGCCGATTTCGCCCACCAGATCGAAACCCTCAACGGCGGGCACCCGCTGTCGGATGCGCAATGGCAGGACGCGACCGAAACGGTCTGCGGCATCATCTTGCGCGGCATCGGGCTCGAGCCGCCGGCGCCGGAGGCCGCCGGGAGGGACAGGGCGGAGGGCGCGCCATGAACACCGCCAGCGCCGCGCCGCTCACCCGAATCCAGCGCCGCAATCGCAAACTGATCCTGGAAGCCGCGCTCGAGGTGTTCTCGCAGCATGGGTTCCGCGGCGCCACGCTCGACCAGATCGCCGCCGAGGCCGGGCTGTCCAAGCCCAATCTGCTCTATTACTTCGACAACAAGGAGGCCATCCACCGCAGCCTGCTGGGCGATCTGCTGGACAGCTGGCTTGCCCCCTTGCGCGCGATCGACCCCGACGGCGAGCCGCGCGCGGAAATCCTGGCTTATGTGCGGCGCAAGATACAGATGTCGCGCGACTTTCCGCGCGAAAGCCGGCTCTTCGCCAATGAGATCCTGCAGGGCGCGCCGCGGATCGAGGGCTTCATCCGCACCGAGTTGCGCGCGCTGGTCGCCGAAAAGGCCGCGGTGATCCGGGGCTGGGCGCAGGCCGGGCGGATCGCCGATGTGGACCCGATGCACCTGATCTTCTCGATCTGGGCGCTGACGCAGAACTATGCCGATTTCGAGGCCCAGATGCGCATGGTGCGCGGCCCGCACAGCGACCCCTTTGACGGTGCCGAAGACTATCTGGAGACGCTGTTCTCGCGCCTTCTGGCCGTGTGAATGCGGCCGAAGTCGAAGCCGCGCCGCCCCGGCACGAGCCCGAGGTTTCGGCGCGGCTGCGCCGCACCGATGCCTGCGGCGCGGATATTTCCTTCACAGTGAAGAGACGGCGCGCACACCCGCAAATTCACTGTGAGTAAAATATCCCCGCCGGAGGCCCCCGCAGGCAAGGGGCGCGCGGCGGGCTTCCTGCCGGTCCGGGTCTTGAATTGAGCGTTGAGCCGGCCGCGGAAGGACTCGCCGGGGTTGTTCCGGGAGTGCGTCATTCCCCGGCGGGGACCGGATCTTCCTTGAGGCGGATGCGGCCTGCCTCGATCATGTCGCTGGGGCGGACGGGATATTCGCCCGAGAAGCAGGCGTCGCAATATTGCGGGGCGGCGTTGTTGCGGCCTTTCGCCTCGCCCACGGCGCGGTAAAGCCCGTCGAGCGAGATGAAGGCCAGGCTGTCCACGCCGATATAGGTGCGCATTTCCTCGGTGGTCATGGTCGCGGCCAGCAGCTTTTCGCGCTCGGGCGTGTCGACGCCGTAGAAACAGGGCCAGGTGGTCGGCGGGGAAGCGATGCGGAAATGCACCTCGGCCGCGCCCGCGTCGAGGATCATTTCCTTGATCTTCAGGCTGGTGGTGCCGCGCACCACGCTGTCATCGACCAGCACCACACGCTTGCCCCGGATCAGCGCGCGGTTGACGTTGAGCTTGAGGCGCACGCCCATGTTGCGGATCTGCTCAGAGGGTTCGATGAAGGTGCGGCCCATGTACTGGTTGCGGATGATCCCCATGGCATAGGGGATGCCCGATTGCTGGCTGTAGCCGATCGCCGCCGGCGTGCCCGAATCGGGCACCGGGCAGACGATGTCGGCTTCGGCGGGGGCCTCGCGCGCCAGTTCCACGCCGATGGCGCGGCGGGTCTCGTAAACCGAGCGCCCGCTCAGGATCGAATCGGGGCGCGAGAAATAGACATGTTCGAAGATGCAGAAGCGCGGGCGCTTCTGTTCGAAGGGGCGGCTGCTCTCGACGCCGTTCCGGGCGCTGATGACGACCATTTCGCCCGGTTCGACCTCGCGCACGAATTCGGCGCCGATGATATCGAGCGCGCAGGTCTCGGAGCTGAGCACCCAGCCGTCGCCAAGCTGCCCCAGCACCAGCGGCCGCACCCCCAGCGCGTCGCGCACGCCGATCAGCTTGGTGCGCGTCATCGCGACGATCGAAAACGCGCCTTCCACCCGGCGCAGCGCGTCTTTCATCCGCTCGGGGATGTTCTTCTGGATCGAGCGGGCCATCAGGTGGATGATGCATTCGCTGTCGGAATTCGACTGGAAGATCGAGCCGCGTTCGATCAGCTCGCGTCTGAGCGCCACCGCGTTGGTGATGTTGCCGTTATGCGCGATCGCTGCGCCGCCCATGGCGAATTCGCCGAAGAAGGGCTGCACGTCGCGAATCGCCGTGGCGCCTTTCGATCCGGCGGTGGAATAGCGCACATGCCCGATTCCGATCGAGCCGGGCAGCGTTTCCATCACGCTGGTCTTGGTGAAGGTGTCGCGCACCAGCCCGAATCGATGCGCCGAGTGAAAGCCGGTTTCGGGGTAATGGGTGATGATGCCGCCGGCTTCCTGCCCGCGGTGCTGGAGCGCGTGCAGGCCGAGGGCCACGAAATTCGCCGCGTCGGTCACGCCGATCACGCCGAATACGCCGCATTCCTCCTTGAGCTTGTCATCGTCGAACGGGTGGCTGGGCAGCTGACGCATTGCGTCCTGGTCCTTTCGCGCAGTCGCGGTGTTCGGCGTCCCTTTAGCCCAGTGCGTGCCCCATGTCACCCCGCTGTTGCACTCTGTCACGACAGATTGCGGTATGCGGGCGCCGGTCGGGCGCGGCGGGGCCGGGCGGGATCAACTCGGGGGGGTGCAGCCGGCGACCATGTCCTCATAGCGGCGCACGATCCAGTTGGGCACGTCGTCGGGCACGCCTTCTTCTATGCTGCCCTGAAGCCGCCCCAGCACCGCGGCCGAGCGGCTGCTTTCCACCGTGGGCATGGAGCCGGGCGCCATCGCGCGCTCGTAGACGATCAGCGCCACCACCACCAGCAGCACGCCGCGCGCCACGCCGAAGAGAAAGCCCAGGCTCATGTCCACCCCGCCCAGCGCCGAGCGCCGCACCGCAGAGGAAAACAGCGGCGTGAACAGTGCCGCCAGCACCAGACCCAGCGCAAAGACAAGCGCGAAGCCTGCCATCACGCTCAACTCACAGCTATCGGCAAGAAACCCGCCGACCACGGGGATTTCACGCATCAACGGCTCGACCGAGGGGGCCAGGAAAAACGCCAGCGCCGCCGCCGCGACCCAGCCCATGATCGCCATGATCTCGCGCACAAGGCCACGCGCATAGGCCAGTATGCCCGAAACGAGCACGACCCCGGCCACGATGCCATCGACCAATGTGAACCCTTCCATGCGGCCCCGCCCTCCGGTCAGCCTGCTCCGAACATCTCGCCCACGAACGCCGTCAGGTCGGGCATCTGGCGCACCCGCAGGGCGTCCTTGTCGCCGGTCTTGCTGCGCGCGGGCACGATGGCATGTGAGAAACCAAGTTTTTGGGCTTCTTTCAACCTGTTTTCTGTCTGGCCCACCGGCCGAAGCGCGCCCGAGAGGCTGATTTCGCCGAAGATCACGGTTTTGTTTGGCACCGCGATGTCCTCGCGCGCCGACAAGAGCGCGGCGGCCACGGCCAGATCGGCGGCGGGTTCGCCCACCCGCATCCCGCCCGCGACATTGAGAAACACGTCAAGCCCGGCGAAGGGAATGCCGCAGCGGGCCTCGAGCACGGCAAGGATGGTGGAAAGCCGCGCACTGTCCAGCCCGACCACCGTGCGCCGCGGCGTTCCCAGTGGCGAGGCGGCGACCAGCGCCTGGATCTCGGTCAGCATCGGGCGCGTGCCCTCCATCCCGGCGAACACCACCGAGCCGGGCGCGGGGTGGTCGCGTTCCGACAGAAACAGCGCCGAGGGGTTGGCCACCTCGGCCAGGCCGTCGCCGGTCATCTCGAAGACGCCGATCTCGCCTGCCGGGCCGAAGCGGTTCTTGACTGCGCGCAGGATGCGGAACTGATGCCCGCGCTCGCCCTCGAAATAGAGTACGCAATCGACCATGTGCTCGACCACGCGGGGGCCGGCGATCTGGCCGTCCTTGGTGACATGGCCCACCAGCACCACCGCCGTGCCGCGCCGCTTGGCGAAGCTGACCAGATCATGCGCGGCACCGCGCACCTGCGCGACCGAGCCCGGCGCGCTTTCCACAGTATCCAGCCACATGGTCTGGATCGAGTCGATGATCACCAGATCGGGGCGCTCGGCATCCATGGTGGTGAGGATGTCGCGCAGGTTGGTCTCGGCGGCCAGCATGACCGGCGCTTGTGCAAGGTCCAGCCGCCGGGCGCGCATCCGCACCTGGTCGGCGGCCTCCTCGCCGGAAACATACAGGCATTTGAGGCCGGCGCGCGCGAAACTGGCGGCGGCCTGCAGCAGCAGCGTGGATTTGCCGATGCCCGGATCGCCGCCCACCAGGATGGCCGAGGCCGGGACCAGCCCGCCGCCCAGCACGCGGTCAAGCTCGGCCATGCCCGATCCGGTGCGCGGCGGCGGCGGGGTGGTTGCGGCAAGCGAGCTCAGCGCGACCCGCCGGCCCTTGCCGGAAAGGGCACGCGGCGCGGTGCTCAGCGGTGCCTCCTCGATCACGCTGTCCCAGGCGCCGCAGGCATCGCAGCGCCCCACCCATTTGCGATGGGGGGCGCCGCAGGCAGAGCAGGTGAAGCCGGGGCCGGGTTTTGCCATGCGGCTGTTGTGCCCCAGCGCGCGGGCGGGGGCAAGCGGCGCGGTGGCGCGGCGGGCCTGCGGCCCTTGGCCCCGCGCCGGTGCCTCCGGCGGGGATATTTTTCTCACAGTGAAGGGCTGGCGGTGCGACGGGCGGCAGGGTGAGCGGCAGGGGCGGTGATCGTGAAAAGCCGGGCACCGGCGCGGGCAGGGCGCTTGAGTTCCGGCGCGTGCCCCCCTATCAGGAAGCAGTAGCAAGGAGGGCGTGCGATGCGTGTTTACAAGGATCTTCCCGATGCCGTCGGCAACACGCCGCTGATCCGCCTGAAGGCGGCCAGCGAGGCAACGGGCTGCGAGATTCTGGGCAAGGCCGAGTTTCTCAACCCCGGCCAGTCGGTCAAGGACCGCGCCGCGCTCTGGATCATCCGCGATGCTGAAAAGCGCGGCCTGCTGGAGCCGGGCGGCACCATCGTCGAGGGCACGGCGGGCAACACCGGCATCGGGCTGGCGCTGGTGGGGGCGGCGCTGGGCTATCGCACGGTGATCGTGATTCCCGAGACCCAGAGCCAGGAAAAGAAGGACATGCTGCGCCTTGCCGGTGCCGAGCTGGTGCAGGTGCCCGCGGTGCCCTACCGTAACCCCAACAATTACGTGCGTTATTCGGGCCGGCTGGCCGAGGCGCTGGCGAAATCGGAGCCGCATGGCGCGATCTGGGCCAACCAGTTCGACAATGTGGCCAACCGGCAGGCCCATGTCGATACCACCGGCCCCGAAATCTGGGAGCAGACCTGCGGCAAGGTCGATGGCTTCATCTGCGCGGTGGGCTCGGGCGGCACGCTTGCGGGCGTGGCCGAGGCGCTTCAGCCCAAAGGCGTGAAGATGGGCCTGGCCGACCCGGAGGGCGCGGCGCTGCACAGCTTCTACACCACCGGCGAGCTGAAGGCCGAGGGCAGCTCGATCACCGAGGGCATCGGGCAGGGGCGCATCACTGCCAATCTGGAGGGGCTCAAGCCCGATTTCAGCTATTGCATCCCCGACAGCGAGGCGCTGCCGATCGTCTTCGACCTGTTGCAGCACGAGGGGCTGTGCATGGGCGGCTCGACCGGCATCAACATCGCCGGCGCGATGCGCATGGCACGCGAAATGGGGCCGGGGCACACCATCGTCACGGTGCTGTGCGATTATGGGAATCGCTATCAGTCCAAGCTGTTCAACCCCGAGTTCCTGCGCGAGAAAGGGCTGCCCGCGCCCGAATGGCTTGCGCGTGCGCCGCGCGATCTGCCCAGCGTCTTCACCGACTGAGGACCCGCGCAGCCCCCGCCCGTGGCATTGCCGCCCGAACCACCAGCCCCACCAGCCCAGACCCATCAGGCAAGGAGCCCCGCATGACTGAACCTGTCTTTCGTTCCGCCCCCTATGAGCGCGAGCTTGAGGCGCGCGTCACCGGGCTGACCGCCGACGGGGGCGTGGTGCTCGATCGCTGCATCTTCTACCCGACCGGCGGCGGCCAGCCGGGCGATTCCGGCGTGCTCGACTGGGAGGGCGGCGCGCTGGGCATCGGTACCACCGTCAAGGGCGAGGAGGGCGCGATCGTGCTGGTGCCATCCGCGCCGCAGGCGGTGCCCGCGGTGGGCGCGCGAGTGGTGCAGCGGCTCGACTGGGCGCGCCGGCACCGGCTGATGCGGGTGCACACTGCGTTGCATCTGCTTTCGGTGGTGATCCCGCTGCCGGTCACCGGCGGGCAGATCGGCGATGGCAAGGGGCGGCTCGATTTCGACATGCCCGAGGCGCCCGAGGACAAGGGCGCGCTGGAGGTTGCACTCAATGACCTGATCGCGCGTGATCTTGCGGTCACCGAAGACTGGATCACGGATGAGGAACTGGCCGCGAACCCCGAGATGGTGAAAACCATGGCGGTCAAGCCGCCAATGGGGCAGGGCCGGGTGCGGCTGGTGCGGATCGGCAGCGGCGCCGGGCAGGTCGACCTGCAGCCCTGCGGCGGCACCCATGTGGCCCGCACCGGCGAGATAGGCGCCGTGCGGCTGGGCAAGATCGAGAAGAAGGGCCGCCAGAACCGCCGCGTCACCCTGCATCTGGAAGACTGACGCCGCAGGCATCTGGCTGCCGCCCGGTCGCACAGGGGTATCGCATTGAGAGCCCTCTACATAACCCGGCTTGAGAGGAGACCCGAGGGCAGCGCCTGCCTGGGTAGGCGCCAGTGCCTGACGTCGCCACCGGCGCGGCGCTCAAGAAACTGTCTACGTTCCAAGATGTGAAGCGTCTGAAGCGCCTGCCGGGA
>NZ_QNVJ01000006.1 GCF_003350345.1 Alkalilacustris brevis | reverse complement strand
TGATGGGCTGGCCCATCGGGCACGCGCTCTGCGCCTGCTCGGCAACGGAGTTCATCCACTGGCTGCAGCACATGCGTGGCGCTCTCTCGCAGCTGCCCATGGCCTCAGGCCCGTGGATCTGGAGACCGACGGACCAGGCCCAGCGCCCGGCACAGATGGATTTCCTTGAAGGATTGCAGCCATGAGCATTCACAGCAGGATCGGCCGCACAGGCAGCACGAAGGTCAAGCGCGCGCTGGGCGTGCAGGCGGCGCTGGAATGGGCGTTCCGGATCGAGAAGGCTCAGCTGGAACTACCCTTGCCCCGGGACGTGACCGAGGAGGGCTTCGGCTTCGGCCTCGAATACGTCCTGCTGCAACGTGCCGCGCTGGGCTGCAAGGTCGACGGCGGGCAGCACAAGCTCGGTGGCTATGTCCACGAGGATGCCGAGGTGATCGCTGCCATCGTCGCCAGGATGCCGGACAGTCTGGGAGGCAAGCGGATGGCGATCCGCGTGGCGGAGCTTGCGCGCGCGGGGCTGACACCGGACTGGATGCCGGGTGCCGTCCCTCGATGTGTCCCAGTCGATATCAAGCGGAACCAGCATGGCGAGCGGGCCGGCACGATCGTCGTGGGCACCGAGCGCGTCCTCACCCGCGGCAAGCGGCGCACCGTCGAGGTCCTGGCCTGCCCGGTGACCTTCTCCCCGCACCCCCACCAGATCGAGGCCGCCCGACGTGCCTATGACGATTGGTGGAAAGCGCTGGGCTGGGTCAAGGAAGGGCTGATCAAGGGCGCCATGCTGCGGGATGTGGAGGTGACGGCGGTGATGCCGCCAATCGCGCCATGGGCCCGCAGCGAAGCTTGCCCCAGCCGATGAGCACCAGCACCACCTACGCGAACTTGATGAACAACTCATCCTCGAGGCCGAGTTCGCTCAGGATGAATTTCATCCGCTCGAACTTGGACGTGGAATCAATATTCCCCTCGACGAAATACCCCTCCGCAACCTGAACGGCCTGCCGCAAGCTGACAGCGTCCGCTGTCAACTGGATGCGCTCGCCGAGTTTCGTGCCGTGGAAGGCGTCGGGCTGCTCCGAGAGCAGATGCTGGAGGACTTCGACATACAGCCGGCTGACCTGTGTCACCCAGAGGCGGTTGCCAAGGAAAACTGCATATTCGAGCTTCTTGAACCTGGGCTCTTCCGCCTCGAAGATGTTGACCTCTTCCTCATCCGGGCCGACCAGCACATCCACACTGGGCGCAGGCCAGACTTTCAGGAAACGCTGGGCGATGCGCTCTGCCCTCGCTTCAACCTGCGCGACATTCCAGTGGTCCAGGTTCTGCAGGTCGCGATTGAGCCAGAGCCGACTGAAACGGTAGCCCTGTTCACCCCCGTTCTCATTCATGTCGCGCTTCGCGACGAAGGTCTTGTTCCCAAGGCGGCCATTGTTGCCCGATAGCGTCAGATTCCCGATGGTGTTGAGATACTGCTCTCCCATGGCGGCATACTCATCCTCATCGACCATGCTGCGCCATTCCGGGTCCGGATTCTGTGGGAAGATGTGCTCGACGGTTATGCCCGGCGTCGTCACATCGACGACCTCGCGATTGTTGTGGTTCTCGAGGCGGTCGAAGAAATAGGTGCGCGTGCGCCCCTTCATGCTGTACATGTCCTTCTCTTTCAGGACAGCCAGCACCTCGGCATCGCGCGGGAAGCGCTGCGTGCCACCGCGCTGCATCAGCGCGCGCTGGATCGAGACCAGATATTCCTCCGGGTCGACACGGTCATAGAGCCCCATGAAGATCTTGTTCAGCGCATTGGTCGGCAGGCCCAGAATGGCGCGACGCCAGACATAGCTTTGCACCAGGCGCAGCACGGCAGCAAAGTCGTCGCGCGGGATCACGCCTGCCAGAAAATCCCGATAGACCGGCATGAGGAAGGGGTAAGACACATTGATCTCGAGCGTGCGGATATAGCCAAGTTCACGCGAGATCAGGGCGTCGGTTTCCATGTCAGGGTTCAGCAGGCGCGCATAGACATTCGACAGTTCGCGGATCTCGTTAAGCGCCTCCATCAACTCGGGCGCGCTTGGAACCGGGAACCGTTCCTTGAACTTGGCATAGACCGCGCTCTTGTTGGGAATGTCCTTCTGCTTCAGCGTCAGGTAGTCCCTGATGAAATCCGACACGCGGCTCTCATTCACCTCGAGATTGCGGGCGTTGCGTTCGATCGGCTCCCAGAACTTGCGGAACACCTGCTCCTGTTCCTTGCGCGGCAAGCCCATCAGGATGTAGTTTCGGATCAGGTCCGCCTGCGACAGTTCCAGCCCTGTCGAGTTCAGGCTCTCGAAAATGCGCTGCGGATTGTCCTTCTGCCGATCAAGCGCGATATTGACGAAGATCAGCTTGGACAGGCCCTGCAGAACGACCGCCACGTTGGTTTCATCAATCCGGCTCTGGAAGAAGCGGAAATTGTCGATCAGCCGCGAATACCCGCTGACCTTGACCGCTTCCTGCGGATCCATCATCTGCTCCAGCGCGGCCTTGTTGTTGTCGGTGGGTTTCAGCTTCAGCTTCTCGGCATCTTCGGCAAACTCGTTGATCAGGTAGGTCTTGTAGATGCGCTGGGCTTCCCGCTCTTCGCCAGCGGCAAGGAAGTACCGGTAGATCGCGATATAGATGAGAGTCAGCGTGGTCAGGCGCTGCTGGCCATCGATGATGGTGAATTCCTGCAACGCGGCGACAGCATGCACATCGTCGTGCACGTAAACGATGCTGCCGATGAAATGGCCCGACTGGCTCTCGTCAGCGCCGACAGCGAGTATGTCCTTGAACAACTGCGCGCATTGCGTCTTTGCCCAGTCGTAGTTGCGCTGGTAGACAGGAATGGCGAACGCCGTTTCGTTGCTCCCGAGGAAGCGATCAACCTTGGTCTCTGCTGCTTTCACCTAACACCCCCGATTCAATCGCCCCTTCAAGCTCCTATCCTCTGTAGGCGTATGAGTCACGCACCCGACAGCTGGCTCGCACTCAACGATGTCGCAACGGAGGCCTTGCGCTGGCAGGCGGCGGGGTCCGCAACTACGCAGCCGCCCGGATATTGCCATTTGGCATCAAGTCGCTATATTCAGGCCAAAGGAGACGATCATGCAGTTCGCCAACGTCCAGCCGATCACCGCCCGTCCGGACCTTCCCGTCATCACGGACGAGGAGGCCGCTGCCCTTGCACGTGCCACCGTCAACCTGTTCCGCGCGTGGGGCCTGACCGACGCGGAAGCCCGCACCCTGCTCGGCGACATGGCCCAGCGCACATGGGCGCGCTGGAAGACCGGCGACATC
>NZ_QNVJ01000066.1 GCF_003350345.1 Alkalilacustris brevis | reverse complement strand
TGCCGGGATGGAGGGGGACCGTCGCCCCGGTGGGGCGGCGTAAGCCCCCGGAATGGCAGGCGCAGCCCGGCGGTGCCGGGCAGGCGGTATCTTTGCCCCCGCACCCAATCCAGGAAGATGTGTGAATGTCATAGCCCGGCCCAGACCTGTGGCCGGTGTGGTGCGGATCAGTTTTCTGCTTCCGCGTTTGCGAACCGCAGGCTGGAAACCATTTTCAGCAGGCTGACGCGCCCCAAGGGCGTATTTCGTCGAATCGCGGGCATGCGCCGCTGCGCAATCGAGCGCGGCATCACCCCCGCCGCGCCCGGACAGGCAAGATTACTTGATCTTGCCTTCCTTGTATTCGACATGCTTGCGCACGACCGGGTCGAATTTGCGCACGGTCATCTTCTCGGTCATCGTGCGGGCGTTCTTCTTGGTCACATAGAAGTGCCCGGTGCCCGCCGTCGAGTTCAGACGGATCTTGATCGTCGTCGGCTTCGCCATGTGCTTTGCTCCTTCAGGCGGTCGGACCGGCCGGTAGCCGACGCAAACCGCGAAAACTCTGAACCCCGCCTTTTACGGAAGGCGGCGGCGCTGTCAACCGCCGCCGCGGGGAAATCGGCACCAAGGCGCGGGTATTGTCGCGTATGGGTGGGCGGGCGGGTGAAAGGGGGCTGACGCCTGCGGGCGGACAAGCAGCCCGCTTCATACCGGCAATATCCGAAAGACAGGCGCGCGATGCGCCTGCATCAGGGAAATCGGCAGGCCGCAAGTACGGCCTGCCGATGCCTTCGGCGAGGATATTTTTGCCAAGAAGATGGAGCAGGGAATTTTTCCGGGGCGTAACGGAAATCGAGCCCAGGGCGGCAGTTTCGCCCCTGACAGTGCGTTGGCAAAAGCACCAGGCGGTGCCCTGGGCCGCCACCGGGCCTGAGCGCTTGGTAGTGGGCACGACAAAGGGGCTTCTGCGGCGCCCTAGCGCAGCAGCAGAAACCACAGACCCAGCCCGGCCAGCCCCAGCACGCCCAACGCCAGCGGCAGCGCGAAGATCGCCACCACAAGCTGGAGCGCCGGATCGGCCTTGCGCAGCCATTGCCACATCGCCTGTCGCCCTCTCGTCCCGGCCGGGGGCCTGAATTCCATGCGCGGATGGCCTGTAAGCCGGATTCTGTCCGGAGGCGGAAGCCCCCTGGACGGCCATTCATCTGGCCCCGCCATTGCTGACGGGGTCTTGCTGCCAACCCGGGCCTCGGGCTGAAGCGTCCCTGCGGCGGTATCGGTTGCCCGACCAGCCCCGCGCGAGGCCCCTATTCGGCATTGCTCCCGGTGGGGCTTGCCGTGCCGGTCCTGTTGCCAGTCCCGCGGTGGGCTCTTACCCCACCGTTTCACCCTTACCTGGCACCGGGGCGCCAGGCGGTCTGTTTTCTGTGGCGCTTTCCCTCGGGTTGCCCCGGCCGGGCGTTACCCGGCACCGTTGCTTCATGGAGTCCGGACTTTCCTCACCCCTTGCAGGGTGCGGCCGCCCGGCCATCCGCGCCTCTCGCATTTAGGGGTGCCGCGCGCCGCGGTCAACGGGGAAGCGCGCGGCCAGGTGCGCGGCCAGGGTCATGTCCTGCGCATCGAGAGGCCCTTGCACCCCGCCGCGGAACCGTGCGCGGAACGCGGCCAGCAGGGCCGGCAGGGGCGCAGCCGGATAGCCGAAGCGCGCCAGCGCCGCGACAAAGGCATCGGGGTCGGGGTCGGGGGCCGTTTCGGAAGCGGGGCCGGGCGACGGCGCGGGCCACACCGCCAGCCCCCGGCGGGCCAGCCGCCGCCAGTCGAATCGCGGCCCCGGATCGGACTTGCGTTCGGGCGCCATGTCGGCATGTCCGATCACCCGCTCGGGGCGGATGCGCCAGCGCTGCATCACCCCGGCCAGAAGCCCCTCGAGCGCGGCCATCTGCGGCTCGGCAAAGGGGCTTGCGCCGCAATTATCCAGCTCAACCCCGATCGAGCGCGAGTTGACATCCGTCACCGCGCCCCAGGCCCCCGCCCCGGCGTGCCAGGCGCGCATGTCCTCATCGACCAGCCGGTAGACCGTGCCATCACGCGTGATCAGGTAATGCGCCGACACCTCGGCCGACGGGTCGCACAGCCGCGCCAGCGCCTCGGCGCAATCGGACATGCCGGTGTAGTGCAGCACCGCCATGTCGGGCCGCGCGCCCCCCCGCCGCATTCCGAAATTCGGCGAGGGGTGCGCGATGGGCCGGTTCACTGCTGCGCCGCACCGCGGGCGGCTGCGCGGAAGGGCTCGGGGTCCCACCAGCAGGCGAAACCGTCGCCATCCGGGTCGAGGTTGAGCGGGTCACGCTCGGGCCCGCCACGGAGCAGGAATTCCTCCTGCGCGAGATCCTGGCTGGCGAATTGCGCGCAGGCGCGTTCGTGATTGCGAAACTGGATGGGCGAGCGGCGATGGCGCTCCTGCCCCACGCGGTGGGTCGTCGAAAGCGCATAGGCCACGATATTGGTGGTATCTGCCGGGCGTTCGGGCAGGGCCTCGGGCGCGACTGTCTCGTATTGCGCGGCAAGGCGCGCGTTGCGTTCGGCCGCGGTTTCGTCGCGCGGGGCAGACGGATCAAAGGTTTGCTGCGAAACACCGCTTGCGGTCGCCACGGGCCATTCGGCGGGGCCATCGCCGGCCTGCGGGGCCGATGCAGCTGCGCCGCCGCCGATCGCTGCCAGCGCCTCGCGCGCCAGTGCGTCGGGGCTGTCGTCATCGGCTGTCTGCCAGCCCTGGTCCGCCGCGGGCGCATCGAGCGCGGGAATGGCCGAAAGCGGCGCGCCGGGCGGTTGCAGCGCGGCAGTCTGCCGCGGCTCCGCAGCGCGGGGCTGCGCCGACTGGGCCGACTGGGCGCGCATGTATTCGTTGTAATCGCCAAACCCGACCCCGGCGCCGGAATCAGGAATGGCCGGTTCGCAGGCGGCAAGGGCAAACATGCCGATCACCGGAAGAAACTGCCGCATCGATGGTGCCTCGTTACTTGTCGAAAACGCCTGTCCCGCGTCCGTTTTGGCGGATGTTACCACCATTTTTCCGGTCTGGAAACAAAGCCCGCCGCGCGTTCCAGCGCGCAGGCGGTGTTCAGCAGATCGCCCTCTTCCCAGGGTTTGCCGATCAGCTGCAACCCCAACGGCAGGCCCTGCCTGTCACGCCCCGCCGGCACCGAGATGCCCGGCAGCCCGGCCAGGTTGACCGTCACGGTGAAAACATCGTTGAGATACATCTGCACCGGATCGGCCTCGGCCATCTCGCCCAGGCCGAAGGCGGCCGAGGGCGTTGTGGGCGTCAGGATCGCGTCCACCCCATCGGCGAAGACCGTCTCGAAATCGCGCTTGATCAGGGTGCGCACCTTGCGGGCGCGGTTGTAATAGGCGTCATAAAAGCCCGCCGACAGCACATAGGTGCCGATCATCACCCGGCGCTGCACCTCGGGCCCGAAGCCCTCGGCGCGGGTCTTTTCATACATCTCGGTGATGCCCTCGCCGGGGCCAAGCGTGGCGCGGTGGCCATAGCGCACCCCGTCATAGCGCGCGAGGTTGGATGAGGCCTCGGCCGGGGCGATCACGTAATAGGCCGGCAGCGCGTATTCGGTATGCGGCAGCGAGATATCGACGATCTCGGCGCCCGCATCACGCAGCATCGCGGCGCCCTGTTGCCACAGCGCCTCGATCTCGGCGGGCATACCTTCCATGCGGTATTCGCGCGGCACGCCGATGCGCTTGCCGCGGATGTCGCCGGTCAGCATTGCCTCGAAATCGGGCACGGCCAGGTCGGCCGAGGTGCTGTCTTTCGGGTCATGCCCGGCCATCGCCTGCAGCATGATCGCCGCGTCGCGCACCGTGCGCGTCATCGGCCCGGCCTGATCGAGCGACGAGGCAAAGGCGATGATCCCCCAGCGCGAGCAGCGCCCATAGGTGGGCTTCATGCCGACGATACCGGTGAAGGCCGCGGGCTGGCGGATCGAGCCGCCGGTGTCGGTGCCGGTCGCGCCCAGGCACAGCCCCGCCGCCACCGCCGCCGCCGAGCCACCCGACGAGCCGCCGGGCGTCAGATCGGCCGCGTCGTCCTGGCGCTTCCACGGGTTGACGGCGTTGCCATAGGTGCTGGTCTCGTTCGACGAGCCCATGGCGAATTCGTCCATGTTCAGCTTGCCCAGCATGACCGCGCCCGCATCAGCCAGTTGCCGGGTGACGGTGCTTTCATACTCGGGGCGGAAGCCTTGCAATATGCGGCTGGCGGCCTGGCTGGCCACACCTTCGGTGCAAAACAGATCCTTGATGCCCAGCGGCACGCCGCACAGCGCCGGCGCATCGCCCTGCCCCAGCCGCGCGTCGGCGGCGCGGGCGCGCTCAAGCGCAATCTCGGGCGTCTTGTGGACAAAGGCGTTCAGCCGGTCGGCGCCGTCGATGGCCGAGAGGCAGGCCTCGGTCAGGTCCGTGGCGCTGATGTCGCGGGCGCGCAGGCGGTCGCGGGCCTCGGCGATGGTCAATTGGGTCAGGTCGCTCATTCCACCACCTTCGGCACGGCAAAGAAGCCCTCGCGCGCATCGGGCGCGTTCGACAGGATGCGATCCTGCATGTTGCCTTCCGTGACCTCGTCGGCGCGGCGCTTGAGCCGCATCGGCGTGACCGAGGTCATCGGCTCCACGTCATCGACATCGACCTCGTTGAGGCGCTCCATGAAGGTCAGGATATTCGACAACTCGCCAGCCAGGGCGGGCAGGTCATCCTCGGCGACGCGGATGCGGGCCAGGCTGGCCACCTGGCGCGCGGTATCGGTATCGATGGTGGACATGAACCACTCCGTCTTGCGATCTGGCTTGCGATCTGCGCCGGTTTATCGCCGCCGGGCGCGGGCTGCAAGCGCAGCGCGCGTCAGCCCAGGGCTATCGCATTTGGAACCTGAGCACGTCGAAAGGCGATCAACGGTTTCTGCGTGACAAGGCCCCTTGCCGAAGGGTCCGCCCGCCCGGCACCGCCGGGCTGCGCCTGCCTGCCCCCCGGCAGGCGCATTGAGCCTCACAGCTTGTTGACACGGCGTGCAGTTTTCAGAGCCCTCGCCGATTTCACCGTCTCGAACATGCGCCAACCCAGGCAGGCGCTGCCTCGGGTCTCTTCTCTGGCCCTGTCATGAAGAGGACTCTCAAATGCGAGTCCCCTTGCCTCACCCCCGCCGCGGCGGCATCCGCCCGGGCAGCAGCGCGTCAATCTCGGCCCGGCCGCGGCGGGTCAGCCGCAGGGTTTCGCCCTTGCGCGTGATCAGGCCGCGATCCAGCGCCGTCAGGATCACCCGGTGGCGGCGCTCGCCCCCCCAGCGCAGATCGGCCTCGAGCGCGGCGGCGGTGTTTTCCTCGGCGGCGCCGGCGGTGCCCTCGTGGTTGCGCAAATGCGCCAGCAGCGACAGGCAGTCATTGTCGCGGCGGCGGCGCAGACGGGCAAGCTGGCGCGCGACCAGCCCGTGGCGCGGCCCGGCCAGCAGCGCCAGCGCAAAGAAGGCCCCGGTCATGCTGGCCATCATCCCGCCAATGGTGAGATTCCAGATATCGGCCAGCAGATAGCCGCTGATCGCCGCCGCCACCCCCAGAAGGCAAGCCAGCACGATGGCCAGCGCCAGCCGGTCGGTCAGCAGGAGCGCGGTGGCCGGGGGCACGATCACGAAGGCGATGAACAGGATCACCCCCACCGCATCAAACGCCGCAACCGCCGTGACGCTGGTCAGCGCCAGCAGCACGTAGAACAGCATCCCCGGCAGAAAGCCCAGCGCCCCCGCCAGCGCCCGGTCGAAGACCGACAGCTTCAACTCCTTGTAGAACAACGCCACGAAAGCCGCGTTCACCAGCGCCAGCGCGCCGATCGTCACCAGCGCACGCGGCAGTTCCAGCCCCGCCAGCGTGACCATGTCGAGCCAGATGAAACCGATCTCGCCCAGCAGCACCGCGTCTTCGTCCAGATGCACATCGCGGGCGAACAGACTGATCAGCAGCACCCCCAGCGCAAAGAAGGCCGGAAAGACAAGCCCGATCGCGGCATCCATGCGCACCCGCTGGCTGCGCGCGACGATTTCGATCAGCGCCACCGCCGCCAGCCCGGCCAGCGCCGCGCCCAGCAGTTGCAGCGGCCCGCCCAGATTGCCGGTCAGCCACCAGGCGGCGAAGATGCCCAAGAGAATCGAATGGCTGATCGCATCGGTCAGCATGGCGCTGCCGCGCAGCACCAGGAACATCCCCGGCAGCGCCCCGGCCACCCCCACCAACGCGCCGGTCGCGATGATCATCAGCGCCAGATCGTCGAGGATCACGTTGAACAACAGGGGCGTCATGGTTTGCCCCCGGTTACTTCGGGCGCGGCGGATTCCGCGCCGGGGATGTCATTCGCGCCCGCCTCCAGCCGCCGGGCCTCGGCATGGCCGGCATCGGTCAGTTCCCAATGCGGTGCGGTTTCGGGATGGTGGCCGACATCGCGCACCAGCCCGCGCGCGGCCAGCCGCGACAGCGCGCGCCGCGTGGCCGCGCCGTGATAGGCATCGACCATGCCCTGCTCGCTGGGATAGGCGGGGTCGCCATGCCCTTCGGCCAGCCGGTGCAGGGTCAGCAGCACTTGCCGGGTGCGCAGGCGGCGCGCTTCCTGCAAGCGCGCGGCCCAGGACCAGAGCACTCCGCGCCCCGGCGCCAGCAACAGCGACACCGCCACGATCCCCGTGGCCACCAGCACGATCAGCGGCCCCGTGGCCAGCCCCCGCGCCTGCGCGCTGATCACCGCGCCGGTCAGCCCCGCCACCACTCCGAACAGCGCGGCCAGCAGCACCATCGCCTCGAGCCGGCGCACCCATTGCCGGGCGGCGGCGGCGGGCGCGATGACCATCGCGGTCATCAGCACCACGCCCACCATCTGCAACCCCAGCACGATGGCCAGCGCGATCATCACGGTCAGCGCGATTTCCAGCGCCAGCACCGGATAGCCCGCCACCACCGCATAGCCGGGGTCGAAGCTGGTCAGCTTGAATTCCTTCCAGAAGGCCAGCACCACCGCCAGCGCCAGCGCCGTCACCGCGCCCATCAGCCACAGGTCGCTGCGCAGGATCGCCGCCGCCTGCCCGAAGAGAAAGCTCGTCAGCCCCGCCTGCCCGGCCCCGGCGCGCGATTGCACATAGCTCAGCAGCACCACCCCCACAGCGAAGAATACGCTCAGCACGATGCCCAGCGCCGCATCGGTCTTCAGCCGGGTCTGCCGCGCGATCAACAGCACACAAAGCGCCGCCAGCCCGGCCGCGGCGAAGGCCCCCGCCAGCATCCCGCCCAGCTCGCGCCCGCCGGCGACCAGAAAGCCCAGGCAGATGCCCGGCAGCGCCGCATGGCTGAGCACATCGCCCATCAGGCTTTGCCGGCGCAGCACCGCGAAGCTGCCCAGCACGCCGCTGACCACGCCCAGCAGCACCGCGCCCATCATCACGGTCTGAAGGGTGTAATCGCTCAGCCAGGCCAGCACCGTCATGGCGGGCTGCCCTCTGCTGCGTCCATGGCCCCGCCTTCGCCGGGACCGGCCTCGAGCAGCGCCACCTGCCCGCCATAGGCCGCGCGCAGGTTCTCGGCAGTGTAGACATCCCCCACCGGCCCCTGCGCCACCACCCGCTGATTGAGAATCACCAGCCAGTCGAAATAGCGCCGCACGGTCTGCAGGTCGTGATGCACCACGATCACCGTCTTGCCGGAATCGCGCAGCCCCTTGAGGATTTCGACGATCGCGCGCTCGGTCGTGGCATCGACCCCGGCCATCGGCTCGTCGAGGAAATAGATGTCGGCCCGCTGCACCAGCGCCCGCGCGATGAAGACCCGCTGCTGCTGGCCCCCCGAAAGCTGGCTGATCTGGCGCCCGGCGTAATCCTGCATGGCGACCTGCTCGAGCGCGGCGCGCGCCTCGGCGCGCTCGCGTGCGCCGGGGCGGCGGAACCAGCCCAGCCGCCCGTAAAGCCCCATCATCACCACATCCAGAACCGTTGTCGGGAAATCCCAGTCAACCGAGGAACGCTGCGGCACATAACCGACGCGGCGGCGGATTTCGCGGTAGCGGCGGCCAAAGAGCCGCACATGCCCCGCCACCGGTGCGACCAGCCCCAGCACCGCCTTGACCAGCGTGCTCTTGCCCGCGCCATTCGGCCCCACGATCGCCGCCATGACGCCGGGCGGGATGTCCAGATCGATGTCCCACAGCGCGGGCTGGCGCTGATAGCTGACGGTCAGATCCTCGACATGCAGCGCTAGGCCCGGCTCGTGCAGGTCGCGCGGCGGGGGCGGATCGCGGCTTTCGGGTGTGTCGGTAGCAGGCATTTGCAAGGACTTTCGATCAGGGTGCCCGCCCCCCTCGCGGCCGGCGCGACCGGTAGCGAAGGGGCGAAACTGGCGTGCGGCAGGTCTGCCCGGCAGAGAACGCCGCGCGCGGCGTTCAGTCAATGGCAAAGCCCCGCGCTTCCAGCCATTGCGCCACCGGTGCGGGCAGATCGGGCACCGTGCCCCCCAGCGCCGCGGTGATGGTCCGGGTGTTGGCGATGATCATGCCGATATAGGTGCCGTCGCGGGTGCCGGTATCGCCCATCGCATCGGAATAGAGCGCGCCACCGATGCGCGCCGCGTGGCCACGGTTGCGCACCGCGTCAAGCAGGGCCTCGATGGTGCGCGGATTGATCGTGGTCTCGATGAACACGGCCGGCACGCCACGCGTGGCGACGGCCTCGGCCGCCTCGCGGATATCGGCGATACTGGCCTCGGACTCGGTCGAAAGCCCCTGGATCGCCACCTCGTCAATCCCGTAGGCACGTGCATAATAGGCGAAGGCGTCATGCGCCGTGACCAGCGCGCGATGCCCTTCGGGGATGGTGGCGATGCTGTCGCCGACCCAGGCGTGCAGCGCGGCCAGCCGCGCGCGGTAGTCCTCGGCGGCGGCTGCGATCTCGTCAGCGCAGTCGGGGGCAAGGTCCGACAGGGCCTCGGACAGCGCCGCAACCGTCATCGACCAGAGCCGCACGTCCATCCACAGATGCGGATCGACGCCATAGGCGAAATCCTCGGGATCGGCGCGCAATAGCTCGGCCTCGGGCACGGCGGCAGGGGCCACGGCCAGGGTGGTCACGCGCCCCTGCAGCCCGTCGAGCACATCGCCCAGCGCCCCCTCAAGCCCGAATCCGACGTGAAAGATAGCATCGGCCTCGCGCATCATGCGCACATCGCGCGAGGTCGGGCGGTAAAGATGCGGGTCGGTCCCCGGCCCCATCATGGCCTGCACCGCAACGCATTCCCCCGCGAGGCTGGCGGCGACATCGGCGATCATGCCCACCGTCGCCACCACCGAAGGCACCGGCTGTGCCGCCCCCTGCCCCGGCGCGGCAAACGCCAGCCCGAGCGCGAGCACGGCAGCCGCGCCACGCTTGCCCGACCCGACCATGAAACCCGGCTTTTCAGCCATTTCGAAACGCATCACTCTTTTCCCTTTTCCCGGCGGACAGGCGCGGTTGGCACGCTTACGCAGAAATTGCGACTCACTCGCAACTTATAGCCGGACAATAGGCCGGGATGCGGCAATTGCAAGTCATTCTCAAGAAGAAGCGGCATGGGGGCGCGCTCACTGCCTGCGCAGGCGCTTGTACCTGACGGCACCAACAGCGCGCTATGGCGTGTCGCGTTTGAACGGTTTCATTTCGCCCGGGCCGCTTGCGGTCCGGGCATGCGCCCGCCCGCCCCACAGGCGGGCGCATCCGCGTCCACCTCAGGCGAGCGCATTCCCTCTGTTCGGAACTGGATGAGGGTGCTCAAACGCGACACGCCATAGCGCGCCCCACCCTCACGCGGCGTGGGGGGCGCCCGCCCTTGACTGCGCGCGCAGCACGGTTTCGCGCATCCGGGCCAGGGCGCGTTCCTCGAGTTGGCGCACGCGCTCCTTCGAGATGCCCAGCTCCTCGCCCAGCCGGTTCAGTGTGCGTGGCTCGTCATGCAGGTGCCGCTCGACCACGATATGACGCTCGCGCTGGGGCAGCGCCATCAGCGCATCGGCCAGGACATCGCGCCGCCGCGCGCCCTCGATCCGGCCCAGCACGACATCCTCGGTCGGGGCCGTGTCATCCTCGAGCAGGTCGATCCACTCGCGCGATTCCCCGGCATCGCTCTGCGGGGCATTGAGCGAAAGATCAGGGCCGGAAAGCCGCGCCAGCATCAGTTCCGCGTCAGCCACAGGCACCGAAAGCTCCTCGGCGACGGCGAGGCAAAGCGCATCGCGGTTCAGCACCTCGTCACGCCCGGCGGCCTCGCGCTCGAGCACCGCCTGCACGCGCCGCATGTTGAAGAACAGCTTTTTCTGGGCCGCCCCCGCCGCCGTGCGCACCACCGAAATGTTGCGCATCGCGTATTCCTGCATCGAGGCCTTGATCCACCAGCGCGCATAGGTCGAGAACCGCGCGCCATTGTCGGGGTCGAATTTCTCGGCCGCGCGCATCAGGCCCAGATTGGCCTGCTGCACAAGGTCTTCGTAGGGCACGCCATAGCTGCGAAAGCGCCCCGCCATGGAAACCGCCAGCCGCGCATAGGCCGAGACCAGCCGGTGCAGCGCCGCCTCATCGCCCTTGTCGCGCCAGGCCAGGGCCAGGTCGCGCTCGGTCCCGGCGTCAAGCATTTCCCTGGACATCGTGTCGCGCACATAGCGCCGCGTGTGCCCTTGCTGATCGGCCATGACTGTGCGTCCTCCGATATATGGTTTCGTTTCGCTATTACTTTTTCCGCCGCACCTTGTCAAGATGATAGCGATGCGCTACTTTCTCCGGCATGAGCAGTTCCGCAGATCACGGCGCCGAGATCATCGTGCACCTTGCCCGCCTCGCCCATAGCGGGGCGAGCGACGCGCGCCTAACCCCGGCGCAATGGACGGCGCTGCGGTTTTTCGCGCGCGCCAACCGGCTTTCGCGCACGCCCTCGGCGTTCTCCGAGTTTCACGCCACCACACGCGGCACCGCCTCGCAGACGGTCAAGTCGCTGGTCGCGCTGGGCCTGCTGGAGCGCCACCGCAACGAAGACGACGGGCGCAGCATCCGGTTCGAGCTGACCCCGGCAGGGCATGAAGTGCTGCAGCAGGACCCGCTCAAGGCGCTGGCCCGGGCGCTGGAGGCCCTGCCCCAGCCCACGCGCGACACCCTGTTTGCCGCGCTGCGCCAGGTCGCCTGCGATCTGGCCGATGACCGGCAAAGCCCTGCCTTCGGCACCTGCGCCGATTGCGCCCATTGCGAAAGCACCAGCGAGGCCCCCGCCTTTTGCCGGTGCGCCGCCGCCACGCTCGGCGCGAGCGACATGGGCGCCTTGTGCATCGAGTTCAGCCCGCGCCGGCAAACCAGGAAAGATGGCGAGCACCTCATCTGACATCGGCGCTGTCCATGGCCTGAACACTACCCCGACACCCCGCCCTTCACCCAATATCTTGTGGATAACCGCCGATCACCCTGCCAGATCGTGGGTGAATAGTTGACTCCGGCGGCCGAGCCTCGCAGGATCGAGGCATCTGGATCAATGGCGGACCTGCCCCGTGCGATTCACCCGGCTCAGGCTGAACGGCTTCAAAAGCTTCGTGGACCCCACCGATCTGCTGATCAGCGAGGGGCTTACCGGCGTGGTCGGCCCCAATGGCTGCGGCAAGTCGAACCTGCTGGAGGCCTTGCGCTGGGTGATGGGTGAAAACCGCCCCACCGCCATGCGCGGTGGTGGGATGGAGGATGTGATCTTCGCCGGTGCCGCCACCCGGCCGGCGCGCAATTTTGCCGAGGTGGCGCTGAGCCTCGACAACAGCGAACGCCTCGCGCCCTCGGGCTTCAACGACTCGGACGTGATCGACGTGGTGCGCCGGATCACCCGCGACGCCGGATCGGCCTACAAGGTCAACGGCAAGGACGTGCGCGCGCGCGATGTGCAGATGCTGTTTGCCGATGCCTCGACCGGGGCGCATTCGCCCGCGCTGGTGCGCCAGGGCCAGATCGCCGAGTTGATCAACGCCAAGCCGCGCGCGCGCCGTCGCATCCTCGAAGAGGCCGCCGGTATCTCGGGCCTTTACCAGCGCCGCCACGAGGCCGAACTGCGGCTTGGCGCCACCGAGACCAACCTCGCCCGCGTCGATGACATTCTCGAGCAACTCGCCGGGCAGCTTGCGCAACTGGCGCGGCAGGCCCGGCAGGCGGCGCGCTACCGCGAGATCGGCGATCAGTTGCGCCGCGCCGAAGGGGTGCTCTTGTGGCGCCGCTGGAAAGCCGCCGACGAGACCCGCGCAAGCGCCGAGGCCGCCCTGCGCGAGGCGCTGGCCGAGGCCGCGCGCACCGAAAGCGCCGCCCGTGCCGCCGCCCGCAAGCGCGAGGAGTGCGACGCCGCCCTGCCCCCCCTGCGCGAGGAAGACGCCGTCGCCGCCGCGATCCTGCAGCGCGCCCAGGTCGAGCGCGACACCCTGACCGGCGAGGCCGAGCGCGCCGAGGCCCAGATCGCCACCCTGGAAAGCCGCATCGCGCAACTGTCGAACGACATGAACCGCGAAACAGGCCTCAACCGCGACGCGGGCGAAACCATCGAGCGACTGGAATGGGAGGCAAAGCAGCTTGAGGCTGCCAGCGACGGGCACGAGGCACGCATGGACGAGGCTGCCGAAGCCGCCCGCGCCGCTGCCGCCCTGCTGGCGCGCGAAGAGGCCGCGCTGGACGAGATCAGCGAAGATGTCGCGCGGCTTGCGGCGCGGCATCAATCGG
>NZ_QNVJ01000016.1 GCF_003350345.1 Alkalilacustris brevis | reverse complement strand
CCCCGAGCGCTGCATCTGCCACGACAGCGTGTCGAGCAGGCAGCCCGAATACATGGCAAAGCGGGGCACTTCCGGCAGGCCGATCTCGATCGACATCGAAGGCAGCACCCAGGCGCCCGAGCGGAATTCATGGGTATATGGAGCGGTGCCACTGGTCTCCGGTGCGCCGAACGCCGCCTTCAGCCAGACCCCGAAGCCTTGCGCATCGATCGGCACCACGACATTGCCATCCGCCGTTACCGCATCCTTGATCGGCGCAAGCGGGTCGCGGCCATAGCCCAGCAGCTCGCTGTTCAGGAGCGGTTGTTCCGCGCCCAGCGTGGAACTGGCAAAGGGCATCCGCGTGTAGCCGCTCGCGGGCGGGGTGCCGTAACTCGTCTCGAACGCCAGCGCCATTTGCGCTCGCGCCCCCTGGGCTCGTGCCATGGTGGTGTCTCCTTGAATGTCGGGTGGTCAGCCCAGCGGATCGCTGGTGGCGTAATGCAGGATGATCGGCACCACGGCCGCCTTCAGTGTCGCCCCGCCTTCGATCGGCAGATCAACTGGCTCGGGCGCTTCGGCCTCGACCCAGTCGCATAGCCCGCCCAGCGTGCGATCAGCCGCGATGGCCGCGCCAATGCGCCCGACAAGGCGATCAAACCGCGCATCGCGCTCCTCGCCGGTCTGCACGATCACCTCGAGCTCGGCCCGGTGCTGGTAGTGATACATGAGCGGCGAGAGTGTCACGCCCGGTTCCCCCGGGTTGCCGTCGCGCAGTATCATCAGGCCCGCGGGCGGGATCCGCTCGGGCAGGACTTCACCGCGCAGGACCGGCACATGTGGCACCGTGCGCAGCAGGTCCGCCAGGGCGGTGAGAATGGTTTCGCGGGGGGTGGGCATGGGAGGGTTTCCTGTGCTGACTGGAAGCAGCAGCGAGATTGTGCTACTGAGTATTACCTGATGATACCTGCGCGAAGGAATCGCACATGAACGCCGTACGCCCGGTGACAGTCAAACTGGATGAAGCCACGCGCACGCGGCTTCAGAAACTGGCCGATGCGCGTGATCGCACACCTCACTGGATCCTGCGTGAAGCGGTCGCTGATTTTTTGGAGCGCGAAGAAAAACGCGAAGCCTTTCGCCAAGCCGCACTGGCAGCTTGGGAAGAATACGAAGTAACCGGATTGCACGTGACACATAGCGAGGCGGATGCCTGGCTTGCCCGTCTGGAGGGTGGCGAAATCTGCGAGCCGCCTGAATGCCACAACTGATCTGGTCGCCAGCGGCGCTACGCGATGTTGAGCGTTTGCACCTCTTTCTGGTCGAGAAGAGCGCCTCCGCCGCAACTGAAGCGGTGAAAGCCATCCGGATGTATGTCAACATCCTGGCGGACCAGCCCGCTGTTGGTCGCCCTGTTGAACATATGGCGCCCGAGTTTCGTGAATGGATCATCCCCTTCGGTGGCAGCGGTTATATTGCGCTGTACCGGTTTGATGGCGAAAAGGCCGTGATATTGGCCATCCGTCATCAGCGCGAAGCAGGTTACTAAGCGTTCACTATCCACCTAAGGGTTGAAGCCACCGGCTTTCAGCCGGTTTCGCTTCAGCTAACGAATGAGGGGTCTCCCGGATTTTGAAGCCACCCAGAGGGTGAAGCTTCAAAATCCGGGAGACCCCTCATGAGCTATTCTACAGCCAGCCATACCACATTCTACCATCGCTATCACGTGGTTTGGGCCACGAAGTATCGCTACAAGGTCCTGCAGGGCCCGATGCGCGAGCGCATCCGCGAGATTATCCGCCAGAGCTGCGCCGAGATGGGCGTGCATATCGTCAAGGGCGTGCTGGCGCGCGATCATGTGCACATGTTCATCAACGTGCCGCCAAAACTGGCCCTGGCCACCGTGATGCAGCGCATCAAGGGCCGCTCGTCCCGCCGCGTCCAGATGGAGTTTCCCGACTTGCGCAAACGCTGTTGGGGCAGGCGATTTTGGGCGCGTGGATACTTCTCGACCACCGCCGGAAATGTGACCGAAGATATCATACTTCAGTATCTGGAATTGCATTCCAAACACGATGCTACCGGCGTCAGCCGGTAGTGGTTCACTATTTCGCTCGATCCGCGACCCAGTTCGCCACGATCGCACCCGGGATACGCTCTTGCGCAGCCTTGGCATCCCGCGCCAGGTCCAGCCGCTTGCGCAGCTTCACCTGCGGCACCAGCAGGAAGATCGGCACGGTGGTCACGCCACGACCGGTTTTCGATCGTGACATCACAGCCCGTCCACGCGCATTGAGCCGCCCCTCGGCCACCAGCAGGCTGGGCCCGGACCTGCGATAGACAAAGCGCAGACGCAGCCCCGAGCGGCGCTCCCATTCCTTGGGCGTGATGCGCCCACCGCGCGCGGATTTCCCTGCGGCGGGTGTCGGGATCGCCAGCCAGAACCCGTTTCGCGAGCGGATCAGCGGGCCGGTGTCATGCGCGCCGACGATGACCGGGGCCTTTGACCAGACCAGCACTGCTGCATTGAGGCTGGGCTTGCCCTTGGGGAATGGCTCCGAGCGGACGGTGCGCGCGAGGCGCTGGCCCAGCCCCGCACCGGTGATCTGCGCGCGCCAGGCGGTCTTGAGGCTGGTCCCTGCCTCGGTCACCGCCTTGCTGACCGCGCGCTCGCCCGCTTTGATCTCGGCGGCCATCATGGCCGCGATATCGCCGGCGATTTCCATCCGGATCATGACCATTCCCCCAGGCTACCCGGTGACATCGGCATGCGGGTCCGGCCACCACGGCAGAAGCTCCACGGTCCAGACCAGCCGCTCGCGATCGCGCTGCGGCGTGCCCTGGACCACGAAGATCTCCGGGCCGATCTCGAAGCGGTCCCCGGCGGCCAGTTCCGGGCAGTCGCTC
>NZ_QNVJ01000065.1 GCF_003350345.1 Alkalilacustris brevis | reverse complement strand
TTGACCCCTCAGGATCTTGAGCCGGATTGGCGTTGGGAGGGTCGTTTGCCGGCCTGGGGTCATACCTCGGTGGATTTCGAGCGCCGGATCGACCATGATCGTTTGCGCCGTTACCGTCTGGCGCGGACGCGTCAGGCCCTGCAGGCGAGCCAGGCGGGGACGCTTTTGTTGTTTGATGTGAACAACATCCGCTATGTCTCGGCGACCAAGATCGGCGAGTGGGAGCGCGACAAGATGTGCCGTTTCTGCCTGCTGACGGGGGATGATGCGCCCTATGTGTGGGATTTCGGCTCGGCGGCGATGCACCACAAGAAGTTTAGCGACTGGCTGGTGCCCGATCATTGCCGCGCCGGCGTGGTGGGGATGCGCGGGACCATTCCGCCCGAGTTCGGCCTGATGCGCAAATATGCGCGCGAGATCGCGGGGCTGATCCGCGATGCGGGCATGGGCGACATGCCGGTGGGCGTGGATTATGCCGAGACGGCGATGTTCCACGCGCTGCAGGAGGAAGGGCTGAATGTGGTCGACGGCCAGCAGATCATGCTGGCCGCGCGCGAGATCAAGAACTGGGACGAGATCCAGCTTCTGACCCAGGCCGCCAGCATGGTCGATGGCGTCTATCACATGATCTACGAGGAGCTGAAGCCGGGCATCCGCGAGAACGACATCGTGGCGCTGTCGAACAAGATGCTCTACGAGATGGGCTCGGACGATGTCGAGGCGATCAACGCGATCTCGGGCGAGCGCTGCAACCCGCATCCGCACAATTTCACCGACCGCTATTTCCGCCCCGGCGACCAGGCGTTCTTCGACATCCTGCAGTCCTACCAGGGCTACCGGACCTGCTACTATCGCACCTTCAACATCGGCCGTGCGACGCCGGCGCAGCATGACGCCTATGTCAAGGCGCGCGAATGGATCGACGCCTCGATCGCGATGATCAAGCCGGGCGTGACCACCGACAAGGTGGCCGCGGTCTGGCCCAAGGCCGAGGAGTTCGGCTTTCCCAATGAGGATGCGGCCTTCGGGCTGCAATTCGGCCACGGGCTGGGGCTGGCGCTGCACGAGCGGCCGATCATCTCGCGCGCGGTCAGCCTGGAGCATCCGATGGAGATCCAGACCGGCATGGTCTTCGCACTGGAGACCTATTGCCCGGCGGCAGATGGCTATTCGGCGGCGCGGATCGAGGAAGAGGTGGTGGTGACCGACACCGGGGTCGAGGTGATCAGCCTGTTTCCGGCCGAGGAGCTGCCGATCGCCAACCGCTATTGATCGCGCCCCCGCCGGGGCGCGATGCCTCCGGCGGGGATATTTTGACCAGGAAGAAGGCAGGGGCCGGGCGCCCTTGTTCTTGCGGGAGGGACGCAATGGCCAAGGCCGGCAAGACCAGCGCAACCGCGGGCAAGGCGCCCGCGCGGAAGGCATCCGACAACAGCGGCGCCTATCTGCGGATGTATCGCCAGATGCTGCGCATCCGCGCCTTCGAGGACCAGGCCAACCAGCTTTACCTGTCGGCCAAGATGCCGGGGCTGACGCATATGTATTCGGGCCAGGAGGCGGTCGCGGTGGGGATCTGCGAGGCACTGACGCCTGAGGACAAGATCACCTCGACCCATCGCGGGCACGGCCATTGCGTGGCCAAGGGCGCGGAGTTTCGCGAGATGTTCTGCGAGCTTCTGGGCAAGGCGGAAGGCTATTGCCGGGGCAAGGGCGGCTCGATGCATATCGCCGACCAGTCGAACGGCAATCTGGGCGCCAATGCCATTGTCGGCGGCTCGATGGGGATTGCCACGGGGGCAGCACTTTCGGCCAGGCGGCTGGGGCGCGACGATGTGGCGGTGTGTTTCTTCGGCGATGGCGCCACTGCGCAGGGGCTGATGTACGAGGTGATGAACATGGCGGCGCTGTGGAAGCTGCCGGTGATCTATGCCTGCGAGAACAACGGCTATTCGGAATACACCAAAACCGCCGAGATCGCCGCGGGCTCGCTCATCGCACGGGCCGAGGCCTTCGGGATCGAGGCCTTCAGCGTCGACGGCCAGGATGTGCTGGCAGTCAACGAGCTGGCCGGGCGGCTGGTCGCGCGGGCGCGCAAGGGCGAGGGGCCGTTCTTCATCGAGCTGGAGACCTATCGCTATCACGGCCACCATGTCGGCGACATCAACCGCGACTATTACCGCAGCAAGGACGAAGAGGCCCGCTGGAAGGCCGAGCGCGACCCGATCACCAATTTCGCGCGCTGGCTGGTCGCGGAGGGCGTGGCCGCGCAGGACGAGCTGGCCGGGATGGCCGCCGAGGTCAAGGCCGATGCCGAGGCCGCCGTGGCCCATGCGCTGGAGGCGCCCTACCCGGACGTCTCCGAGGTGGACATGCATGTCTTTGTCGAAACCGCGGCCTGAGGAAGAACGAATGCGCGAGATCACGCTGTCAAAGGCCGTCAACGAGGCCATCGCCGAAGAGATGCGGCGCGACCCCACGATCTTTCTGATCGGCGAGGATGTGGCCGAGGCGGGCACGCCCTTCAAGGTGCTTTCCGGTCTGGTCGAGGAGTTCGGCACCGAGCGCGTCATCGACACGCCGATTTCCGAGCCGGGCTTCATGGGGGTCGCGGTGGGGGCGGCGATGACCGGCTCGCGCCCCATCGTCGATCTGATGTTCGGCGATTTCCTGTTTCTGGTGATGGACCAGCTGTGCAACCAGGCGGCCAAGACCCATTACATGTCGGGCGGCAAGCTCAAGGTGCCCTTGGTGCTGCGCACCAATCTGGGCGCGACGCGGCGCTCGGCGGCGCAGCACAGCCAGTCGCTGCATGCGCTGGTGGCCCATATTCCGGGGCTGAAGGTGGCCATGCCCTCCTCGGCCTACGAGGCCAAGGGGCTGATGAAGACCGCCATTCGCGACGACAACCCGGTGGTGATCTTCGAGGACAAGCTGATGTACCAGGAGAAGGCCCCGGTCCCGGAGGAGGAGTATCTGATCCCCTTCGGCCAGGCCAATGTGGTGCGCGAGGGCCGCGATCTGACCATGGTGGCGACCTCGTCGATGGTGCAGGTGGCGCTGGCGGCGGCGCACGCGCTCGAGGGCGAGGGCATATCGGTCGAGGTGATCGACCCGCGCACCATCGTGCCGCTCGACGAGGCGACGATCCTGAACTCGGTGCGCAAGACCTCGCGCGCCATGGTGATCGACGAGGGCCACCAGAGCTATGGCATCACCGGCGAGATCGCGAGCCGGATCGGCGAGAAGGCATTTTACCACCTCGATGCGCCGGTGGTGCGGATGGGGGCGATGGATGTGCCGGTGCCGTTCAGCCCCGCGCTGGAGGATCTGACCGTGCCCACCCCCGAGGGCGTGGCCGAGAAGGCGCGCAAGATGCTGCGCGGGGAGCTTTTCGATGGCGCATGAGGTGATCATGCCCGCGCTCGGCATGGCCCAGGACAGCGGCGTGATCGTGTCCTGGCTGAAGGCGCCGGGCGCGGCGGTGAAGGCCGGCGAGCCGCTCTTCGAGGTGGAGACCGACAAGGCCACGATGGAAGTCGAGGCGCAGGCCGATGGCTGGCTGTCGACGCCGCGCTACGTTGCTGGCGACGAGGTCGCCGTGGGCGCGGTGATCGCCCATATCGCCGAAAGCGCCGAAGCGGCCGAAGCCGCTGGCACCGGTGATGGTGCGGGCGGCGGTGATGTGGGCGGCGATGCGCCCACCGAGGGCGGTGATGCAGGCGACGGTGCGCTGCCCGCGGGCACGGCGGTGATCATGCCCGCGCTCGGCATGGCCCAGGACACGGGCGTGCTGCTGGGCTGGCTGAAAGAACCCGGCGCGGCGGTGAAGGCCGGCGAGCCGCTCTTCGAGGTGGAGACCGACAAGGCCTCCATGGAGGTCGAGGCCGGCCAGGACGGATACCTGGCCGCGGTGCTGGCCGCGCCGGGCGACGAGGTGCCGGTAGGCCGGACCATCGCGGTGATCGCCGACGCGCCCCCCGCCACGCCGCTGGTGCGCGCCCTGGGCGAGGCCCCCGATACGCCCGCGGCACCCGACACGACCCCCGCCCCTGATTCGACCCCCGCCCCCGGCGGGGCGGCCGAGGGGGGCGCGACGCCCTCCGAGACCGGCAGGCCCGCCGCAGCCGCACCCGGCAAGGAGACGCCTGCCCGCGCCGACGGTCGCATCCTCGCCTCGCCCAAGGCGCGCCGGCTGGCGCGCGAGCGCGGGCTCGACCTGTCCCGGCTGGTGCGCATGGGCGTGGCGCAGCCCTATCATGTGGCCGATCTGGAGACGCTCGAACAGGCCGGGCCCGAGACGGCCATGGCCGGCACCGCCGGGCAGACCGAGGCGGCAGGCGGCACGATGGCGGGCAGCAGGATGGCAGGCGGGCGCGACCTGCTCGAGGCCGAGGCCCCCGCCGCGCCGCTGGGCGACCTGCTGGACTGGCTGGAGGAAGAGACCGGCGCCACTGCCTCGCGCGCGGCCGTGCTGGCCGGTTTCGCCGCGGGCGCGCTGCGCGGTGCGGTCGATGCGGGCCAGGCTCAGGGCGACGAATCCGCCGAAGCGGCGGCGCTGCATGTCCAGATCGCCTGCCCCCCCGCCGCGGGCGCGCTCTATCGTGACCCCGACCTCGCCGGGTTGGCCCGCGCCGCCCCCACCGAGCCCGCCCCTGCCAGGGCCGCGCCCGACCTGATCCTGCGCGATCTCACCGCCACGCGGCTGAGTGGTGCGCGGCTTGCCCGTGACGGGGCGGTGCCGGTGCTCACGCTCACGACCGCGCCGCAAGGCCAGCTGCGCGTCACCCTCACCTTCGCCCCGGGCACGCTGCCCGAGGATGCGGCGATCGCCCTGCTCGACGGCTTCGCCGGGCGGCTCGAAGAGCCGCTGCGCCATCTGCTTTGAACCAGAAAGCCCAAACCCCGAAAAGGTCCGAACCCATGCAGCACACCGATCTCTACATCAACGGCCAGTGGCGTCCGGGCAGCGGGGCCGAGCGCTTCGACGTGCTCAACCCCGCCGATGAGAGCGTGCTGGCCTCGGTCGCCTCGGCCACCCCTGAAGATGCCATAGCCGCCATCGACGCCGCCGAGGCCGCCTTCGCCGACTGGGCCGGGCGCAGCCCGCGCGCGCGCGCCGAAGTGCTGCGCCGGGCGTTCGAGCTGATGACCGCGCGGCTCGACGCGTTCGCCCGCCTGATCACCCTGGAAAACGGCAAGGCCCGCGCCGACGCCATGGGCGAGGCCGCCTATGCCGCCGAGTTCTTCCGCTGGTTCGCCGAAGAGGGCGTGCGCGCCCATGGCAACCTGATGCCGGCGCCGGCCTCGGGCGCGCGCATCCTGGTGCATCAGAAACCCGCCGGCATCGCCGTGCTGGTCACGCCCTGGAACTACCCCGCCGCCATGGGCACGCGCAAGATCGCGCCGGCCTTGGCCGCCGGCTGCCCGGTGGTGATCAAGCCCGCCTCGGAAACGCCGCTCACCATGCTCGCGCTGATGCCGCTTCTCGAAGAGGCCGGCGTGCCGCCCGGCGTGGTCAATGTGCTGCCCTCGCGCAGCGCCGGCAGCCTGGTCGATGCCATGCTGCACGACCCGCGGGTGCGCGTGGTCTCCTTCACCGGCTCGACCGAAGTCGGGCGCAAGCTGCTGAAGGGCGCCGCCGACCAGGTGCTCAAGCCCGCGATGGAGCTGGGCGGCAACGCGCCGCTGATCGTGTTCGAGGATGCCGATATCGACCAGGCCGTCGAGGGCGCCATGCAGGCCAAGATGCGCAACCTCGGCGAGGCCTGCACCGCCGCCAACCGCTTCTATGTGCACGAGAGCGTGCTCGAGAGTTTCACCGAGCGCTTCACCGCGGCCATGGCCGCGCTGAAGATGGGCAACGGGCTCGAGGAGGGCATCGATGTCGGCCCGCTGGTCAATGCCGAGACCCGCGACAAGGTCGCAGCCTTCGTCGATGACGCGGTGGCGCGCGGCGCCGAACTGCGCCTGGGCGGGCAGCGGCCCAACGGGCCGGGCTTCTTCTACCCGCCCACGGTGCTGGCGCGCGTGCCCGAGGATGCCGATTGCGTCGCTGACGAGATCTTCGGCCCCGTCGCCGCGATCCAGGCGTTTTCGGACGAGGCCGAGGTCATCGCAAAGGCCAATGACACCGAATACGGCCTGGTCGCCTATGTCTTCACCCGCGACCTGGGGCGCGGCCTGCGGGTGAGCGAACAACTCGAGTTCGGCATGGTCGGGCTCAACCGCGGCCTCGTCTCCGACCCGGCGGCACCCTTTGGCGGCGTCAAGCAATCGGGGCTGGGCCGCGAGGGCGGGCATGAGGGCCTGCTCGAGTTCATGGAAACGCAGTATATCTCGACAGCCTGGTGAGCCGCATGACACGCCGCGACACGCCCTATATCGCCAGCCCCTCGGTGCGCGCCCGCGCCGCCCGCGAAGGGGTCGACCTCGGCGCGCTCGCCCGCGAGACCGGGCGCGAGACGCTTGGGCACGAGGATGTCTCGTCTGCCATGCAAGCCGCGGCAGGCCC
>NZ_QNVJ01000080.1 GCF_003350345.1 Alkalilacustris brevis | reverse complement strand
CAGGCTCATAACCTGAAGGTCGTAGGTTCAAATCCTACCCCCGCAACCAAAATTCCACAATAATACAAACGCTTGGCCTGTGGTATCTGCATACCTCAGGCCATTTGCGCATCTACATCAACGCCACATCAACACCGCACCAGAAAAACCGCATTCGCCTGCGTTCGCCCGCACTGGCGGGAATTCGGCGACGCTGGCAATCGGGATGTGCATCGGGCAGGATAGGTGGCGGTGGGAATTGTTCCGTCCTGACACGATGGCGGGGTGATCTTAACAACAGGAGATCCGAGATGACGAGCCGGCTTTCGGATATTCTGCAACAGGGCGTTCTGCGCGCGGCGATCCACACGAGCAACCGGGCCCTGGTGCAGGTGCAGGGCGATGTCTTGAAAGGGGTCAGTCCAGCGCTTGCGGAGCGGCTCGCCAGGGAACTTCGTGTATCGCTTAGGCCTGTGGTCTACAACGGGGCAGGTGCAGTGGTTGCTGATGCAGGAAAAGACATATGGGATATTGCCTTTCTTGCCATCGATCCCATGCGCGCGAACAGCATCAGCTTTACCCGGCCCTACGTCGTTATCGAGGCCACCTATGCGACTCGGGCGGATTCGCCATTTCAAGATGTAGCCGACGTGGACCGCAAGAACGTTACGGTACTGACTTCGGCCGGGTCAGCGCATGACCTTTACCTTAGTAAGACGCTGTGCCATGCGCAGCTGGAGCGGGCTGACAAGTCTCCGCCCAGTTTGGAACAGTTTCGCAATGGGCGGGGCGACGTGGTTTCGGGCGTGCGCGAGTCGCTCCAGCGTGAATTTGGCAACGATGATGCGTTCCGGATCCTTCCGGGTGTCTTGACCAATGTAGAACAGGCGATGGTCTTGCCGGGAGCGGCCAACCCGCTGATTTCTGAGCTCGATGCCTTCGTGGCCAGGGCAATAGACGATGGCTTTGTCGCCCGACACCTAAATCGCGAAGGGAAATGACCGCCCTCAGCGACGTCGCGCACCGAAAAGGAATGCTTCCAGGCGTTCCACTGCGCCAAAAAAGCCGGTCCGCGTAAACAGGTTGAAAAGGGTCACCGAGACTCCATTGACAACTATTGCTCGGATGACGTGAAACGCCAGGATCAGCGCAACATTCAGGTTAAGGAACTGCGCGGTCAGGGCCATTTCGGCAACCCCCCCGGCCGAGGTGGCGAGCGCTGCAGTCGCGGGGTCGAGTGCACTGAGCAGGGCGACGATCATGCCAAGCCCGAAAAGGCTGACGGTCACGAATAACGTGAACAGCGTCATCATCAGCGACAGCCGCGGCAGGCGCATCACGATCTCCTGACGAAAGCGCGCGCCGATGGCCATACCGAGCAGGAGCTGACCGCCATAAAAGACCGGCCGGGGCATCGCGCCGACGACCAGCTCGTTTGATGACAGGAGCGCCGCAGTGACGATGGCGCCGAGCATCCAAGGGTTGTTCGCGCCAATAAGGCTCATCACCCAGACGCCGATCAGCGATGCCGCAAACAGAAGCGGCAACGTCCGATAGGACACCGCTTCGACCGCACCGTCATAGGCTTCGAACGTCCCGTGAATCCCCAGAGCGACAATCGCCGGCGGAAGCACACAGACGACGAAGGCGACGCGGATCGCCTGCGACAGTGCGATGGGTTCGCTTGTCGCTCCGACCTTGGCGCCGATATTTGCCATTTCCGACAGCCCTCCGGGCAAGAGTGCGAAATAGGACGTCACTCGATCAAGCCCGCTGAAGCGGCCGAGAAAGACGCTGAAGAACGAAGTCACGCTAATCGCCACTAGCGACAGGACGATCATGAAGGGCACCCACGCCAACATCTCGGTCAGCAATGCGGCGGTAACATGCAGCCCGAGGCCGCCGCCAATGGCGATCTGGCCCGCGCGCCGCGCCACGTTCGACCGGAATACCGGTAAGCCCGAAAGCGACAGCGCGGCGGTTGCGATCAACGGACCGAGTACCCAAGCCAGCGGAATCCGCAGCATGTCAAACCCCAGCCCGGCCAGGAAAGCGAGGCTAACGCTAGCCGAAAGCAAGCCGATGACGCGCTTGCTGGATTGTATCCGGAATGGCACGCGCTTTTCAGTAGTCGGTTGCGCAAGCCACCGCGTCAGTTTTCCGGCGTTGCGAGAAGATCGATAAGGGTTGTGGCATCGTCAAGTGTCTCCATTGCCAGAACGGCCTCGCAAATCTGGCGGGCCTGTGTTTCGGGCACGGCCTTTACAGCCAGCTTCATGAATTTCTCAACGATGTCTTCCTGGCTGGCGAACGATTTTTCGCTGCCGCGAGGCGCCTCCATGGTTTCCTCCATTCGGGTACCGTCCTTGAGGAAGATTTCGACCCGGACCTTGTGCCGAAAGCGTGACCCGAGCGCAGTGATTGCGGGATCCTCTACACATTCTACCCGGCGTGAAAGCGCGATGCGCTTCTTGTCATGCACGCAGCTTTCTTCAAATTGATCTACGAAAACGTCACCTTCCAGCAGGAGTGTCGCAACACAGAACGGCAGGTTGAGTTGCGCCGAGGTCAGTCCCTCCGGCCGGTATGGCCATCCGACGTGATCGACCGTAACCTGGGAGCCATGCACCACGATCTTGTCGATCTCGTCGACAGTGAAGGGGCGGCGCTTCTGGATTTCGCGGATCGAATCGAGTGTTGTGTGATTGCTGCCAACGCAGGAGTAGAATTTAAGTGCTATCTTCATGGTCTCGAACCGCTCACCGAGTCCGGCGCTGAGTTCTTCGAGGTTGAAGCGATCCTGCGAGCGCGAGAAGGTTGTGCAAAAGCCTCCGTAGGGGGCCTCGAGAACATCGAGGATGCCGGTAAAGCCCCGCGCAGCCAGAAGCGCGCCGTAAAGCCCACTTTGTGCCGAGCGCCCGGCGTGCATCCGTTTCACCATCGCGCCATATTGCGCGGCCATCAGCCCCGCCGCCTGCGTCCCGCCAATACCGAGCGCATGCACGGTCTGATCGGCATTCAAACCCAGTCCCCGTGCTGCCCCGGCGGCCGCCGAAAAGACGCCCAGCGTTGCTCCGGAATGCCAGCCCTGGCCGATGTGTTCCTGCCCCATGCAGATGCCGACGCGCGGGCCGATCTCGTAACCCGCGACGCAGGCGGTAAGGAACTCCTGGCCGCTGATGCCGCCGCGTGTCTCGACGGCCGCGACGAGCGCCGGCAGAGTCACCGCGCCCACATGTAGCACGCCGACGCGGTGCACATCGTCGAGTTCGAACCCTTGCACCTGAGTGCCATTGGCAAGTGCCGCATTGGGCGCCGACAGGCGCAGGCCCGTGCCCCATACGGCGGAACCGCGCGACTGGTCGATATCCGTCAGGGTCTGCTGGAGGATATGCGTCCAGGGCAGGTTCGCCCCGTATAGCGCGCAGCCAAGCGAGTCGAGTACAAGCAGCTTTATCCTGTCCTGCACCTCAGTGGGGATATCTTCATAGTGAAGGCCCGAGACGAACTCGGCGATGCGGCGTGTATGGGTGTTGTCGATTGTATCGTGAGCGGTCATTATATCCCTCGTCTGCGTGCTGTTATCGATCCGTTTCCGCCAAGGCGGGCTAAAGGTTTCCGGCCATCAGTCTTTGAGAACGGTCGCCGCAATACTGACGCTGTCTGAAGTCAGCGCCCATGGGACAATTTAGGCATATTGCGGAACGGAGGGTTTCTGGCT
>NZ_QNVJ01000017.1 GCF_003350345.1 Alkalilacustris brevis | reverse complement strand
GCTCATCAAATGGGTGATCATTCCCATGGCCGCCATGCTCTGGGTCCATAACCAGAAGATCGGCGCCCATGAGAAAGACGTGCTGCGCATCATGACGCTGCTGTCTGAGCGCAAGGACCAGCGCGACGAGGATCGCGCCGAGCTGAAGGAGGCCCTGCGCGATCTGCGCGCCGCCATCCTGCGCCTCGACCAGCGGCTGGCCGATTTTACCCTCGCGCAAGGCGCAGCCGGGCGCACCGACAGCACCAGCTCGAGCCGCCGCGGCGAAGACTGAAGACCGGCAAGGCCTGACCGCGCTGCGCGCCAGGAGCTGAGGCATCCAGGCCCAGCGCGCAGCGCAGGGGCGCGGCACCCGTACAGACCCCGTCACCCCACCCGTGCCCGTCGCGCCCGCGGCGGGTTGTTTTCTTATGCACGAGAGGACCATCCCCATGGCAGACCCCATTCGCACCTATCAGCATTTCCGGGAGGTGCCCGATACCCTCTGGCGCTGGCCGAACTTCTCGCCCGCCGAGATCGCCTGCCGCGGCACCGGGCAGCTCAAGCTGCATCCGGAGGCGCTCGACAGGCTGCAGGCGCTGCGCGACCGGCTGGACAAGCCGCTGATCGTCCGCTCCGCCTATCGCTCGCCCGAGCACAATCGCGCTGTCGGCGGGGCGCCGCGTTCGAAGCACATGGAGGGCACGGCGTTCGACATCGCCATGAGCAATCACGATCCCGCTGCCTTCGAGGCGGCGGCGCGGGAGGTGGGGTTTCTGGGGTTCGGTTTCTATCCGCGCTCGGGCTTCATGCATATCGATCTGGGGCCCGCGCGGGTCTGGGGGGAGCCGTTTCCGGTGCGGGCGGTTCCGTTCGCAGCTGAGGCCCCGCCGGCGCGGGAAGTGCTGGCCGAAAGCAGGACGCTGAAAGGCACCGGCGCGGCGGGTGTGGCGACGGTGGGGGCTGCCGGGGTCGAGGTCGCGCAAGACTTGCTGGCCGAGGCGCAGGGGGCAGTCCTGCCGCTGGTGCCTTACCTCGACACGCTCCGCTGGCTGTTCATCGCGCTGGCGCTTGCGGGCATCGCCGTGGCGATCTGGGCGCGGCTCGACGACTGGAAGCGAGGGCTGCGGTGATGTGGGCGAGCCTTCTGGCGGGGGTGCTGGCCCGGCCTTGGGCGCGGCGGGTGGTGGGGGTGGCCCTCGTTGCACTCACCATCACGCTGTTTCTGATCAACCTTCGTCGCACGGGGGAGCGCGCGGGGCGCTCCGCCGAGCGGCTGGAAACTCTGGAGAGGATGAATGACATACAGCGCAGGATGCTGGAAGCCGCCAGTCGCCGTCCTCGTAGCCGCGACGATCTTCTTGACCGGTTGCGCAGGGGTGGGTTTTGAGGGTGGGAGCGGCGTCTGCCCGCCTGTGGTGGAGTACAGCAGGGCCGAGCAGGCCAGGATGGCGGAGGACGTGGCCGCGTTGCCGGAGGGGGCGCTGATCGTTGGCTGGCTCGCGGATTATGCCGTGCTGCGCGACCAGGCGCGGGCTTGCAGGTGAGTGACGGGCCGGGCCAGATCGAGGAGGCACCAGATACCTCGACCAGAACACTACGCCCGGCCCGTTTCACGGGTTTACTGTTTCAAAGAGCGGCAGGGGTCTGCAGTAGGTACAGAATGCCAGGTCGGAGCGCATCTGTCGCGCGCGCAAATGGGCACAATTGTGCACTCCGCGCCCGACAGGCTGCAGGCGCTGCGCGACCGCTTGGGCAAGCCGCTGATCATTCGCTCGGCGTATCGCTCGCGCGCGCATAACCGGGTCGTGGGCGGCGTACCGCGCTTCAAGCACATGGAGGGCACGGCGTTCGACATCGCCATGTCGAATCATGATCCGGTGGCGTTCGAGGCGGCGGCGCGGGAGGTCGGGTTTCTGGGGTTCGGCTTCTATCCGCGCTCAGGCTTCATGCATATCGATCTCGGGCGCGCGCGGGTCTGGGGGGAGCGGTTTCCGCCTCGGGCCACTGCTTTTGCCGCCGAGGCCCCGCCGGCGCGCGAGGTGCTGGCGCAGAGCCGGACGCTCAAAGGCACTGGGGCGGCCGGGGTTGCCACCGTTGGCGCCGCCGGGGTCGAGGGCGTGAGAGAGGTGCTGGCGGAAGCGCAGGGCGCGGTCCTGCCGCTGGTGCCCTATCTCGATACGCTCCGCTGGGTGTTCATCGCCGTGGCGTTCGTTGGCATCGCCGTCACTATCTATGCCCGCCTTGATGACTGGCGCCGAGTGCAGAGATGATCGCCAGCATTCTCGGCGGGATCGCCGCCACCCCATGGGTGAGGGCCGCGCTGCGCTACGGTGCAATCGCGCTCGCCATCGTTCTGTTCCTGCTGTCGATCCGCCGCTCCGGCGAGCGCGTCGGCCGCCTGGCGGAACGTCTTAGAACCAGGGAGAAGACCAATGACGTTCAACGCCGGATGCTGGAGGCGGCGGCTCGCCGTCCTCGTAATCGCGACGAGCTGGTTGACCGGCTGCGCAACGGCGGGTTTTGAAACAGTTGGCGTGGCAGTATGTCCGCCGGTGGTGGAGTATAGCAGGGAGTTTCAGGCGCGGGCGGCCGTAGAATTGGCGATGCTACCGGACGGATCGGCCATCGTTGAGATGATGGGTGACTATGCGGTGATGCGGGAGCAGGCGCGGGCATGTGGAGATTTGTGATGTGTGCTGTGCTGGCGACGGTAGCGGGTGATGCTCCGGTTCCGGCGCATGCGAAGTTTACAGAAGTTCGCATCCGTCCACGCCTCCGTCACCAACCATTTCAACAGCGAGCGTAGCCTCTCCAGCCGACCCCTCTTTAAGCAGAACCGCGCCGCCGCTCTCGCCGAGTGGCGCGGTCTCTGCGTGGGATAAGGGACAGCGTCACTGTCCTTGCTGAGACGAGTTCGAATTGGTCTGACACCACCCTCGGGACGCCACCTGCAAACCGGCGCAGGAGTGCTGATCTGGATCAGCGGCGGCGTGATCCGGACGACGGTATTTTTGGCGCAGCGGGATGGGCAACGCGTATGTCTGCGGTGTCTCGGGCGCTGAACAGCTTTCCGGAGAAGTCTGCCTTCAAGCAAGCTTTTCGCGAGTGAAGACAAGATCCCGCTTAGGCGCCGGTGTGTTTCACAGCTTTGCCCGTAACTTTCTCGCCGGGTCTTCGCCCAAGATCATTTTCGCGACCGCGTGCTGATCCGAGTTAGCCGTGGGGAGCTTACTTTGCTGTCAGATGGCGATCGGCGCTCACGGTCGTGTGGCTCAGTCCGCAACAGCAAAGGGAATCACTCAATGACACTCAAAGGGAAAGTGGCGCTTGTGACCGGTGCGGCGCAAGGGATCGGGCGTGGCATAGCCTTGCGTCTGGCAAAAGACGGCGCCGATATCGCCATTGTCGACATCAATACAGACAAGATGGTCGATGTCGCCGCCGAGATCGAAGATCTTGGCCGCAAGGCCACAACATTTAAGGCCGACGTCAGCAACCGTGCCGAGGTCCATGCTGCGGTCGATCATGCCGAAAAGACGCTTGGCGGGTTCGACATCATGGTCAACAACGCCGGTATCGCTCAGGTCGATCCGATCGCGGATGTCACACCCGAGGATGTGGACCTGATCCTGAAAATCAACATCCAGGGTGTTCTCTGGGGAATTCAGGCGGCGGCTGCAAAATTCAAAGCCTTGGGTCACAACGGCAAGATCATCAATGCGTCTTCGATTGCCGGTCATGATGGCTTTGAGATGCTGGGTGTCTATTCGGCGACAAAATTCGCGGTGCGCGCGCTGACACAGGCCGCGGCCAAGGAATATGCCAGCGACGGCATCACCGTGAATGCCTATTGTCCCGGTATCGTCGGGACAGACATGTGGGTCGAGATCGACAAGCGGTTTTCCGAGATGACTGGTGCGCCCATCGGTGAGACTTACGACAAATACGTGGGCGGCATTGCCTTGGGGCGCGCACAGACCCCGGATGACGTGGCCGCACTGGTCTCATACCTCGCTGGCCCGGATTCCGACTACATAACAGGACAGGCGATCATCACCGACGGCGGGATCGTCTATCGCTGATCCCGCGGACAGGGAGGCCCGATTGACACAAGTTTTACGCCTTTGTAATCACTCCGACTTCGTGTCCTTTTCATCGGCCTTCTTGACGCGGGTTTTTCCGGCAGGACGTTCGTTTGCTCGTTTCAACTCATCCTGCGTGCCGATGTCGCGCGGCAAACGTCCACCTGAACGTCCTGCCTGAGATATGGTGCCTTTAGCGCCTAGGGCGTGATCGGAGTTGTCGGGTTTTTGGGTTTTGTCGCGTGTCATTGGATTACCTCTTTCTTCTCATGTTACGAAATGGTCGACGACAGCGACGATCCAGCCTGCTGCAGCGCCTTGTTCGGCGACCTGCCAAAGCCTGTGCCGCACGGGGAAGGATCGTTCGCTACCGCTGGATAACGGGTCGTCGCCCTGTCAGCGCGTTTTTTTCGTCTCGGGCGCAGGCGGGGTTTCGACCCCTGCGGTCTTCTCGTCAGAATCGGTCGTATCGCGCGGCTCGGGCCCACCCCAGCGCGGAATTGTCAGCTTGTTGTCAAGCTGCCGTCCCGGGAGCCGTCTGGCGCCCGGCGTGTCGAAGGCATCTGTGCCAAGGCCCAGACCTGTACCGGCATCGGTGTCACCAGAAGACCCGCCCAGATCAAAGCCGGGCCTGTCGGTCCCTTGGCCGAGGTCGTTGGCCGAGGGGGATACGTCTTGCGCTTGGGTCTTTGCGGTCGACTTTGCCACATCATCGGTCTCTGGGGAGGATATTGATGACTTGGATGGCTTTTGATCTTTCTTCATGTCCCTGATCCTTTGGATATCGCTTGGGGCGTGGTTTGCCGTCGTGCGGGGAGCGATCCGATGGATTCGCAAAAGTGCCCGGTTCCTTGCCAGCCCGAGTGTCCACCACAGCCCGAAACCGTTTGCGTGGGCCAAGTGAGCATTCAGAAGCCACCGTCATCATATGGAGTCTAAGTCAGCTGGGCCGCCGATGTGCTAATCCAGATCAGCGGGCAGGACATGATCATCATGGATGAGGTTCTCCGTCTGCAATGCGCCGGGTCTGAGACGGCCCTCCGCCCATCGGCCGGTTCCGCCCTCGTCGAGAGCGCTGCCGGAGCGAATGCGCACAAGGCGTCATGATCGAAATCAGTGCCACGCCACGGCCAAGTGCTACCCTGAGAGCCCAACGAACAGGAGATACCTATGGCCGCGCTGCCCTTTAACGCTACCCGGATCGAAGAACTGGTACTGCGGTTCAACGCCGTTATGGCAAAGGAAGGGACCGATATCTCCGACCTTGGCGGGAATGCCACGGACGACGTGGTGACCGCGACCCTGCAGGAAACCGAGGGCGATCTGAGCCGCAACGAGATCACCCAAGAAATCGAAAGCATGAACGACGAACAGCAGGGCGCGCTCGTCGCGCTGTTCTGGATCGGCCGCGGCGATGCGGAACCCGCAGCCTGGGAGCAGACCAAGGCCCTCGCGCGACAACAGCACGAGGGGCTGGTAAGCCGTTATCTTCTAGGCAGGCCAATGGTGGGTGAGTACCTGACCGTGTCTGAAGTCAGCGCCCATGGGACAATTTAGGCATATTGCGGAACGGAGGGTTTCTGGCT
>NZ_QNVJ01000012.1 GCF_003350345.1 Alkalilacustris brevis | reverse complement strand
TCCCGGCAGGCGCTTCAGACGCTTCACATCTTGGAACGTAGACAGTTTCTTGAGCGCCGCGCCAGTGGCGCCGTCAGGCATGAGCGCCTACCCAGGCAGGCGCTGCCCTCGGGGCGCTTCTCAGGCCGGGTTATGCAGGGGTCTTCGGTTACAGGTAAAGCTCTGATCCGGAGGCACTTGAGCCGGTTGTCGCGCCGGGCGCCGCCCGCGCGCCTACCCCGCCTTCCTGAAGCGCAGGAAGCTGAACATCCCGAAGGGCGGGAAATTCATTGTTTCCTCAAGCTTCAGCTCGGGCACGCCCATGATCCGCTCGCGCGGGAAGTCGGAGTGCCAGCCCAGCAGGTTGGCCATCGGCGCGAAGGTCCGCTCAAGCACCGAAAGCATTCCCTTCTCGCGCGCGAAATGGTTGACGATCAGCACCTCGCCGCCGGGTTTGCACACGCGCGCCATTTCGGCGACCACCTTTTCCGGCTCCGGCACCACCGAAACCAGATACATCCCCACCACGGTGTCGAAACTGGCGTCGGGAAATTCCAGCACCCGCGCGTCCATCACCGCAAGCGTGTCGACATGGCTCAGCCCCAGCCGTTCGACCTTTGCGCGGGCCTTGGCGAGCATATCGTCAGAAATATCGACGCCGCTGACCTTCAGGTGCGGCTGATAGTCGCCCAGCGACAGGCCAGTGCCCACGCCGACCTCAAGCACCGCGCCTTCGCGCGTGTTGATGTACTGCACCGCGCGCCGCCGTCCGGCCCCGGTGATTGCGCCGAAAGTGCGATCATAGACCGGTGCCCAGCGCTTGTATGAGCGGTTTACCGCGTCGATTTCCATCTTACTCCCCGTTCTGTTCCTTGCTGGCCGTGCCAGGCTCTTCCTGCGCGGCAAGCCCCTTGTGGCTCCTGCGGCGCAACAGCATCTGCACCGCGCCATGTACCAGTGTCGCCAGGTAGACCAGCACGGCAAACATCATCAGCAGCCAGACCTGGGTCAAGACCAGCCCGGCCACGATGGCCATGCCCACCAGCACCCAGCGCGTCTGGTCGCGGCGGATGCGCAGCGCCTTGGGGGAAATCGTGGGCATTCGGCTGACCATCATCAGCCCCACGAAACCCACGTAAAGCGCCACGGGCAGCCCCAGCCGCTGCGTGTCGATCAACCCGGAAAAGCTGATGAACAGCGGCAGCATCGCCAGCATCGCGCCGGCCGGTGCCGGCACGCCCACGAAATGCGGGCGTATGCCATCGGGCAGGGGGCGGTCGCGATTGAGGTTGAACCGCGCCAGCCGCAGGCAGCAGCAAATGATGAAGACCAGCACGAAAACCCAGCCCGCCCCCTGCACATCGCCCATGGCAAAGCGATAGGCCAGGATCCCCGGCGCGACCCCGAAGCAGACAAAATCGGAAAATGAGTCGAGCTCGGCGCCGAAGTTCGATGTCGCCTTGAGCCGCCGCGCGATCAGCCCGTCAAGCCCGTCGATCACCGCCGCGAAGATGATCAACGCCGCGGCCAGTTCGAAACGGTCGTCAAAGGTGAAGCGGATTGCCGTCAGGCCCGCGCAGAGTCCCAGGATCGTGACGAGATTCGGAATCAGCAGATGAACGGGCAGCTTGCGGCGATCCCGCCGAAAGGGGCTCTTGCGTGCCATTCAGTCGGCCAGCCCTTCGCGCGCGGGTTCGTCCGAAACCAGATCGGCCAGCACCGTTTCACCCGCGATCATCTTCTGCCCCTCGATCACCAGCGGCGCGACGCCCTCGGGCAGATAGACATCGAGCCGCGAGCCGAAACGGATCATGCCGAAACGCTCGCCCGTGCGCAGCGACTGGCCCTCGACCACGTCGCACAGGATGCGCCGCGCCACCAGCCCGGCGATCTGCACCACCCCGATCTGCCGCCCGTCGGGCAGCCTGAGCGTCAGCCCGTTGCGTTCGTTATGTTCGCTGGCCTTGTCGAGCGAGGCGTTGACGAAACGGCCCGGGCGGTAGGCCACGCGCGCCACTTCGGCCTCCACGGGGCTGCGGTTCACATGGCAGTTGAACACATCCATGAAGATGCTGATGCGCGTGAGCGGGGCCTCGCCGAGGCCCAGTTCTACCGGCGGTGTCACCGGCTGGATGGCCGACACCACCCCGTCGGCCGGGCTGACCATCAGCCCCGCGCGCTGCGGTGTCACCCGCACCGGATCGCGGAAAAAGTAATAGCACCAGACGGTCAGCCCCAGCCCAATCCAGCCCAGCGGGGTCCAGAGCAGGTAAAGCCCCAGGGTGACGATCCCGAAAATCGCGATGAAGCGATACCCTTCGCGGTGGATCGGCATGACCACACTGTCGAGCGTTCCGATCGCCATCGGCATTCCTTTCTGCTGCTGCGGTCAGTCGCGGAAGCTGCGGCTGTCCTTGATCTGGTCCCAGGCCCAGACGACCTCCTGAAGGCGCTCTTCGTCGGCGCGGCTGCCGCCCTGCATATCCGGGTGCAGATCTTTTACAAGGCTCTTGTACTGCTTGCGGATCTCGGTGCGGCTCCAGTGATCGCGCGCATCCAGGATCTCGAGCGCGCGGCGCTCGGTCGGGGGCAGGCGGCGGGTGCCGGTGGTGGCCTTGCCGGGGTTGCGCGTGGCCTTGTCGCCCAGCAACTCGTGCGGGTCCTCGATCCCCAGCCTGGCCCAGGCGCGGCTTTCGTCGCCCTTGCCGCCAAAGGGTTTGGTGGCCCGGCCCCAGACGCGCTCGTGTTCCTGGGTTTCCAGAATCTCATCTTCGTTCTGGCCGGCGAAGAAATTCCATTTCAGATTGTATTCGCGCACATGGATCTTGCAGAACCAGAAATATTCATCCAGCTGGTCGGGCGATTTCGGGGCGCGGTACTGGCCGCGTTCGGTGCAGCCGGGATGGTCGCATTGCCGGGTCGATGTCTCGAAGGCGCCGGACATGCCCCGGCGGCCGCGTGTGCGCCGCTTCTTGTCGGAGCTGACGCGGATGTCGAAATCGAACGGCGAACCCTTGGACATCTGAGATACCTTTGCGACCCTTTCCGACTCGGAGGCGTGAGTTTAGAGTTTTTGACGAGGCAATGAAGGGGGTTGACAGTAAAAATGAACGTGACCGAGGAAATTCGTGCTCGGCTGGAGGCCGCTTTCGCCCCGCGCGAGCTGCAGGTGGTCGATGATAGCGAGTCCCATCGAGGCCATGCCGGCTGGCGTGAAGGCGGGCAGACGCATTTCAACGTGACCATCCGCGCCGGGGCCCTGGGCGACATGAGCCGGATCGAGCGCCACCGCGCCGTTCACGCCGCGCTGGGGCGCGAACTGGTCGGGCGTATCCATGCGCTGGCCATCACCGCCAGCGGCTGACCTGGCCGCCGCGCCTGCGTCGCGCAACCAGTCGGCAGGGCGCGATGGGCTTGGCCGGGCGCGGCTCAGTTGCCGTCCTGCGGGCCGCCGGTGCGGCGGTTGCCAAGCCCGGTCGTGCCGAAAAGCCGCCGTCCCGCCACCGGCGCTGGGCCTTTTTCGGCGCGCAGGACAGGGGCACGCGGCTGCGGTTCTGCGTCGGGCACGGCTGGCCCCGTGGCCGGCTCCGTGGCTGGCCCTGTGGCGGGCGCGCGGCTCAGCGGCGGTGCGCCGGCATCCGCGGCGTGCCGGGGCGCGGGGCCTTGCGGTGTCGCCACCTGCGCAATATCGGCGCCTGCCTGTAAATCGCCTGCCGGCGCCTGCACGGCCGTGCCGGCCGCACGGCGGAAGATCAGCAAGGTGTGATGCTTCGTCTCGCGGCGGCCGAACAGACCGCGGCGCTCCTGGCAGGGCAGGGTGTCGGCGCGCAGGTATTGCCAGCCCTCGGCGGCCATGCGGTTCATCAGCTCGGTGAGGCTCCGGGCCAGCCGGTCCTCGCTGTTTTTCAGCCCCTTCACCTTATCCGGGCGGCTGGGGGCGGGTACGGCCCGGTATTCGTCATGTTGCATCGCTCTCGGCCTTCCGGAAAACGCAGCCCCTGTTCACAGCGCTCGTGTTTAGCGGCTGCGGGAGGGAAGGTAAACGCCCCGGCGGGCGCACGGAGCGGTCTGGGCGGGGCTCTGCTGATGCCGGGGAACCGGTGAAAGGCGGCCCCGTCACACCGGGTGCACCCGTTTTTTGGGGGCTTTCCGCCCCCATTGCCCCGCCTGCGCGGGGCAATTCCCCCGAGGATATTTCCTTCACAGTGAAGAGGCGGACGCGCAGATGTGATCGGCGGTGGACGCATCGTGTTCAAGCGCCTATCCTTGAGGAATTATCCATGGGTAACGGCGTCTATGAAACCGGTAATTCTTGTCGTCGATGACGAATCCGATATTCGGAATATCCTGCAGATCGCGCTTGCGGCGGAAGGCTATGATGTGTTCACCGCCGAGACGGCGGCGCAGTTTCGCGCGCTCGATGGCGAGCATGACCCGGATATCTACATGATCGATGTCTCGCTGCCCGACGGCAACGGGTTCAACCTGCTCAAGGATCTGCGGCGCATCACTGACAAGGGCATCATCATGCTGACCGGGCGCTCGGGCGAGATGGATCATGTGCTCGGCCTCGAGATCGGGGCGGATGATTATATCACCAAACCGTTCCGCATCCGCGAGCTGTGCTCGCGCGTCAATGCGCTGCACCGGCGGATTGCCCGCCAGCAGCCCGCCGCGAAGGCAGCGGGCGGCGAAGCGACCGCGATGCAGCCGGGCGGCGGCAATGATGCGGAGCCTGATTACGCGTTTGACGGCTTCGCGCTGCGCCTCGCGGCCCGTCAGCTTCGTGCGCCCGACGGCGGCGAGATTGCCCTGACCACCGCCGAATTCGACCTGCTGGTGGCGCTGCTTGGCCGGCGCGGCCAGGTGCTGACCCGTGACCAGATCATGAACGCGATCAAGGGGCGCGACTGGGAAAGCTATGACCGTGCCGTTGACGGGCTGGTCAGCCGGCTGCGCCGCAAGCTGGGCACGCCCGATGGCGGCGGCAGTTTCATCCGCACGGTGCATGGGGTGGGCTACAGTTTCGTGCGCTGAGCGCCGGCTTCCCTGCCTTGCCCGAGCTATGCCGCGGGCGCGGCCAGCGGAAAATACAGCGTGACCCGCGTGCCCTTGCCTGGGGTCGAGTGCAGCGCGACCGCGCCCCGGGCGTCGCGCATATAGCCGAAGATCGTGCTCAGCCCCAGCCCGGTGCCGCGATCCGGCCCCTTGGTTGTGAAGAATGGCTCGAAGGCGCGCTGCATGACTTCATCGGTCATGCCTTCGCCCTGGTCCGCGACGCTGATCGCCAGGTAGTCGCCCGGTGCGGCCTGGAGTGGTGCGGCCTGCGATCCGTTCAGATGCAGGCGCTTGCTCTCGATGCGCAACTGGCCGCCTTCGGGCATCGCGTCGCGTGCGTTGACGGTCAGGTTCAGCAGCGTCGAGTCGAACTGCACTGGATCGGTGAGCACTTCGAACGGGCCCTTGCCGCCGAGGTCGAGCGAAAGCAGGATATGTTTTCCCAACGCCTGGGCCATCAGCGGCTCAAGCGCCTCGATCCGTTCGTTCGCGTCAAAACGCTGCGGATGCACGGGGTGCTGCCGGGCAAAGACCAGCAGGTTCTCGACCAGCCGGGCGGCGCGCTCGCCCGCGCCCAGGATGGCCCCGGCATGGCGCTGCTGGTCGGGGCGGTCGTCGAGCCCGTCATGCAGCAGTTCGGCACTGTTGATCACTACGGTGAGCAGGTTGTTGAAATCATGCGCGACCCCGGCGGTGAGCCTGCCCAGCGCCTCGAGCCGCTGGGCGGCGCCGGCGGCCTTGATCACGTCCTCGCGGCGCTGTAACTCGCGCCGCACCAGCCACGCGATGAGCGCGGCCGACACCACGACAAACCCCACGCCCTTGGCCGTGTCCAGCCCGGGCCGCCATCCGGCCGTGGCACTGCCGACCACCAGCCAGTCGGAAACCAGTATGTAGGAGACCCCCGCGAAAAGGTAGATCGCAGCTATCTTGTAGGGGGTGAAGTCGTGGCCCTGCATCTTTGTCACCTGCGGCGGGAGGTGATTTCATTTTCACGCTTCCCTACCGGAAAGATCAACATTTATTCGCTTTCCGGCGCTTAGCCGTCGAGTACCTCGCGCAGTTTTTCGGCAAGATCCTGTTTGCGGAAGGGTTTGGTCAGCAATTGCACGCCCGGCGGCAGGCGGCCCTGATGGGTGATGGCGTTTTCGGTATAGCCCGACATGTAGAGCACCCGCAGCTCCGGCCTTTGTTGGCGCGCGGCCTCGGCCAGTTGCGGCCCGTTCAGGCCGCCGGGCATCACCACATCGGTGAACAGAAGATCGAACGCGCGCCCCTCTTCGAGGATCTCGAGCGCCTCGGGGCCGCTTGAGGCGCCGGTCACATCATAGCCCAGGCCGGTGAGCAGGCCCAGCACATGGTCGCGCACCAGCGGATCATCCTCGACGACGAGCAGCCGCTCGTTCCCGCCGCGAACGCTGTGCGGCGCCGGCTGTACGGGGGTATCCTTGCGCGGGGTCCGCATCCGCGGGAAGTACAGCCTGAAGGCGGTGCCTTCGCCCGGTTCCGAATAGATGCGCACATGCCCGCCCGATTGCTTGACGAAACCGTAGACCATGCTCAGCCCCAGGCCGCTGCCCTTGCCGTCCTGCTTGGTGGTGAAGAAGGGCTCGAAGGCGCGCTCGACCACATTGGCGGCCATGCCGCAGCCCGTGTCGGATACGGTCAGGCAGACATAGCTGCCCGGTTTCATGCCGTCGCCGGAGCCGGCTTGCGCGCAGTCGATCTGCACATTCGCGGTCTCGATGGTCAGCTTGCCGCCCTCGGGCATGGCGTCGCGGGCGTTGATGGCAAGGTTGAGCAGCGCGATCTCGAACTGCCCCGGGTCAAGCTCGGTGATCCAGAGATCCGCCTCGCGGGCGAGTTCGATCTCGATATCCTCGGTCAGCGTGCGGCGCAGCATTCCGTCAGTCGCAGCCACCAGCCCGTTCAGATCGACCGGCTGCGGCGCAAGTGGCTGCTGGCGCGAAAACGCCAGAAGGCGGCCGGTCAGCTCGGCCCCGCGCTGCGCGGCGCCCTCGGTCACGGAGGCCAGTTGCCGCAACTGGTCTTCGCCCATCTTCTCGAGCCGTTCGATCAGCAGTTCGGAGTTGCCCAGGATAATGGTCAGCAGGTTGTTGAAGTCATGCGCCACGCCGCCGGTAAGCTGGCCGATCGCCTCGAGCTTCTGCGACTGCTGCTTGCGGGCCTCGGCGATGCGCCTTTCGGTGATGTCGGTCAGGCTGCCCAGCAAGCGGATCACGGCGCCGCCCTCGCCCCGGATGACGAAGGCGCGGCCATGGGCATGGACAAAATCGCCGCTGGCATTGGCAAAACGGAAATCCGAAGACCACTCCCGCCCCCCGTGTTCGGTCAGGGCTGTCAGCTCGGCGCTGACACGCTCGAAATCGTCGGGATGCACCAGTTCGAGCCAGGCCCGGGCATCGGCGGAGAAAACCTCCGGATCATGGCCGAACACCTTCTCCATGGCTTCGTTCCACCAGATCCTGCCGGTGAGGACATCCCAGTCCCACACCACGTCACGCGCGGCGCTGGCCAGCAGGCGGAAGCGTTCCTCGTTCATGCGCAGCGCGGCTTCGGCCTCCTTGCGCTCGGTCACGTCGCGCAGCACCGAAACCTGGTGCGTCAGCCGGCCGCTTTCATCGGCGATCGGAACGCTGCGGATATCCAGCCATGTTTCGCGACCGTCCCTGGTGCGGGTGATCCGTTCGCCCTGAAACGGCGCGTTGCGCGTGGCGAGCACCTCGGCCAGGGCCGCCCCTCCCAGTTTGCCGGTCGAGCTGCGCATGGCCTCTTTCCGGCTGTAGCCGGTGGTCGTCTCGAACGCGTCATTGACATAGACGATGCTCGCGCTGCCGCCGCGCCCGGCGGCGGGGGCCTCGGTGATGACCAGGGCATCCTTCATGCGCGATGCCGCGGTTTCCAGCAGGCGCAGTTGCTGCTGGTCGGCGCGTTCCTGCGTGATGTCGCGGAAATAGACGGCCAGCCCCTCGGGCGAGGGATAGGCGCTGATCATCAACCACAGCCCCGGCGGGGTGAAATACTCGACAAAGCGGGTTGTGCTGCCGCCCGCCACGGCGCGCAGATACTCGGTGTAGAACGAGGTTTGCGCGGCTTCGGGGAATTCTTCCCAGAAGTTCCTGCCGAGCAGTTCCTCGCGCGGGCGCCCGAGGATCCGTTCGGCCTGGGAATTGAGATAGGTGAAACGCCAGGAGCGATCGAGCGTGAAGAACGAGTCGCTTATGCTTTCCAGCGTTTCGACAACCCGGCGGTCCAGCGCGTCGCGCTCGGCGCGCGCGGCGTGGATGTCAGTCACATCCTGCACGACGCCGGTCAGCGCGCGGTGGCTGTCGGATTCGACCAGTTCGGCCACCGCGTGCAGGTGGGCCGTGCTGCCGTCGGGGCGCCTGATGCGTGTGCAGATCTCGAAATGCCGTGGCGCATCGGGCGAAAGCACGGCCCTGAGCCGCTGGAAGGTCTCGGCCCGGTCGTCCGGGTGGATCAGCCGTGCCAGCGCGCGCAGGCCCGGCCGCCTGTCGCTGTCGGACCAGCCGATCATGTCGAAGACATTACCGCTCCAGCTGATTTCGCGGGTCTCCAGATTGAGCGACCATATCCCGATGCGCAACAGCCGCTGCGCAGTGCGAAAGCCTGCTTCATACTGCCGCAGGCGGCGGTTGGCGGCGCTCAGTTCCGCCGAGCGCAGCATGAGCTCGATGCCCGAACGGTTGGTGCCGGTGACACTGGCAAGCGCCGTTTCAAGGCTGTGCCCGCCGGCAAGCAGCGTGGCCACGACGCCGGTGACATCCTCGATCCGGACGATGATATAGGCGGCTTCGCCGCGCGCATTGAGAAGCGGCGCGTTGACGATGCTCCAGTATCGATCGTCGAACACCTGCCCCGTTTCGGTCTTGCGCAGGAGCGGATAGCGGAAGGCGCTGGGGGTGTCGGGCTTTCCGCTGCGCTCGACCTGTGCGAAAGATGCCTTCAACTGCCTCACTGCTTCTTCTGTGTCCGTTCCGGCGCTGGGGGGAAAGGCATCGAATAGCGCGCGGCCGCGAATGTCTTCGCGCCGGGCTGTCACGGTGCGCAAGTATTCGTCGCTTGCGGCGACGATCTCGTGCCGCCCCGCGCTGAGTACCAGGAATTTCCCCGGCACGGCGCGAAACAGCCCTTCGAACAGCGCGGCGGCATCCTCGGCCTCGGCCCGCAGGTTACGCTCACGCTTGAGCAGGCGGCGGTTTTCCTCGCGCGTGCGCACCATTTCGCTGACATCGCGCAGCGCGGCAAGCCGCGTCCGGCGGCCCTGCCAGGGGAACAGGTGCCAGGTGATGTCCATGTGCAGGAAATGGCCGTCGCTGTGGCGCAGCCGCCATATTCCCGCCGATGTGCGCCCTTCGCCCGCCTCGGCAAGTCGCGTGCGCAGGTTGGGCACATCCTCGGGCGGGCGCAGATCGGCGATGGTCATCTGCGTCAGTTCTGCGCGGTCATGGCCGAAAACCTCGGCCGCGGCAGTATTTGCGGCGAGAATCTCGAGCGAATCCTCGTCGAAGATCCACATCGGGTCGGGGTGCATCTCAAAGAAGGGCGATTGCAGAAGATCCATCCGAATTCTCGAAACCCTCATGTTTTGCACGACACTTCCGGCCGTTGACTGGCCTTTGCCCGATCATCGCACACAATTCTTGGTTGTGCATCCTCGTGCCGAGGGCGGGCCATGTCCGTTATGCGCAAGGATCACGCCTCTGCGCAAATGCGCAACATGTTTTGTCGTCGGGCCGCTGACGATCTGCGTGATGCGAAGCTGCAAGCCCGTCCTTCTTGTCAGGCGCCACGCAACAAGAGTATTGACAGAAACGTCGCAGATTGGGAGAGCGATGCCAGCCTGAACGCCACGGCATGATTTCGATTGTACATGACGATATCGGCATGGGCCGGACACCCGTGTCACATGTTCTCCGCCTGCCCCACCTGCCTGACAAAGAAGCGGGCAGGGGCCTGGCACGACCCGACGGGGACAGTGCGGATTTATGAGGAATATGCAGGAAGGGGTTGGAGCGACCATGCAGAAGCTTGTTCCCCAGGCAGGTGACGACACCGCGCAGACCGCGCTTTCCCAAAGGCGCAGTTCGGCGGAGGGACCGGCCCGCATCCTGCTTGTGGAAGATGACGACTTGGTGCGCGATCACGCCAGGGGCCTGCTTGAAGGCATGGGCTACGCGGTCCATGCCGAAGCTGACCCAAGCAGCGCGCTTTCGGTGGTCGAGGCGGGGTCCGAGTTCGACCTGCTGTTCACCGATATCGTCATGCCCGGCGAAATGAACGGGCTGGAACTGGCCCGGGCGGTGCGTGCCCTGCGCCCTGATATCGCGGTGCTCTGCACTTCCGGTTATGCCGGTTCGGTGCTTGATGATGTGACGGGCGAGGCCGCGGATTTCGGCTTTGTGAGAAAGCCCTACCGCAGGGCTGAGTTGCTACGGCACCTGCGCACGAAGCTGGGCTGACGCGCCGGCGGTGTGTCTTTCGGGTGTCACCATATGCGCCGATGTGACCGTAAGCGGGTGTTTTCACACGGCTTCAGGGCAACTTGTTACATTCTTTTCACAAACTTGCACAGCTTCGCCATTACTGTGCCACGATCCTGCCTTAACTCTTGCTGACAGTTTAATGATGCGGGTGTCGCCGGGTTGGCTGGCCCGTTCTGGCGAAATCAGGGGCAGGTGTCCCGTCCAGCAGGGGGTGGAGAGATGAATCTCTATCACCGTGACAGTTTCGAAGAGGCCGCGACGACCGCGCATTTCGCGGCGGATATGCATGGCGCGCCGGTCGAAGCCGCGCAGCCCTTGGCCGGGCTGCTGCTGCTGGGCGCGCTGGGTGGGCTTGCAGGGTTTATCCTCAGCCTTCTGGCCGGGTTCGGCATTCTGCTGGGGCTGGCCGTCTATTCGGTGGTCGGGGTTGCGGCCTTTCTGGCGGCGGTCGCCATCCGGCTTTCCGTCATGGGTATGCGGCCTGCACCGCTTGCGTCCGGACCGATGCTCGATTCCGGCGCGCGTCATGCCGCCTGGTACAGGGCCGCGCGGCAGGGGGGGCAGAGCCGCCCCGGCGGCCTGCCCGAGGACTGGACGTGCGACAGCGTTTCGCGCCCGGTTCCGCTGCGCCCGCATGTGCCACTGCCGTCGCACCCCAGCGTGGGTTTGCGGCCGAACGGCGACCGGCCCAACTGGCGGCAGCGAGCACGCGCCATCTACCGCGCTTGAGGCGCGCGCCGCTTTCAAAACACGCAGTTTCCAGCTTGTGACACGGGCGTCCGGACAGGGCGCCCGGATGCTTTTCCGGGCCGCCGTGTTGGTATGTCATGCACAGAGCCCTGAGCAACGCCGGATACGCCGGGGATGCCGGGCGGGCGGGATCGTGCCCGGATTGCGCATTGTGCCGAGGTCTCATAGCGCAATTTCGCTTCCGTTAGATCGGAACCGCGCTGCAACGGTCCAGCAATCACTCAACGGGTGGCGAAGGCTGTTTCGGCCAGCGCAATCGCCGCGTTGAGCACGGTATTGTCGCTGTCGGGGCTGACCGCGGCCAGGACCGCGCGCGCTTCGACCCGCAGAGCGTCCGGCCCGTCGCTCAGCGCGGCCAGGGTCAGCGCCGTGAGCATCTGCGCCTGGGGCAGCGGGTCATCCGGGCTTTGGGCATAGGCGGCGCGCGCGCTTTCAAGCGCGGCATCGCCGGTGCCCGCCTCCATCCCGGCCAGCGGGTTGCGTTCGAGCAGCGAAAGCCGGCCTTGGAAATCGACGCGCTCAAGCTGGATGATGATGCCGGTCGAGACGACCAGCGCAAGGATCCAGGCGATCTGGCCCCGCGCCAGGGCCAGGGATTCACGCAGCCTCATGGCGATAGCCCTCCATTACAGGCAGGTCATGTTCCGGGTCCGGTGTCCAGAGCGCGGCGCGCACGATCACCATCAGCGAAAGGATGTTGTTTCCGCTCCACAGCGTGTTGGCGATGATCGCCCCCAGCGAATAGCCCGGCGTGCCCTGTAAAAAGGCCGTCCAGCCCCAGACCAGCGCGATCATGTTGACCACGATGAACAGAAGCTGCCAGCGCACGAGCCGCAGATAGCGCCCTTCGGCCCGGTCCTTCGGGGTGACGGGGAACGAGATGCGCCGCCCCCGCAGCACCGCCCAGAGCGCATTCAGCGTGAGCGGGAACATCGCCATGTACCAGCGCCGCCCCCGCATTGCCGAACTGCCCCACAGCCCGCAAAGCTGCGCAAATTCGTTGAGCAGCAGGAAGGGCACGATATGCAGGAAGAACTCAAGCGAATAGGTCGCCACCGGCGCGATCCCGGTAAACAGAAAGACGATCGGCGCACAGAGAAAGACGATGTTCCACAAGGGCGACAGATAGGAATAGAAGGTCATGGCATACATGAGCTTCTGCGGCAGCGTCAGCCCGCGCCGGAACAGCGGGTTGTCGTTACGCATAATGTCCAGCGTGCCGCCCGCGTATTTGTAGCGCTGGATGGTCCAGCTCAGCAGGTCGTTTGGCGACATCATGCGCGACACGACCTTGGGGTGAAGCACCGATTTCCAGCCGCGCTCACGATCGCTGTGCAGCACGATCGAGGTGTAGATGTCTTCCGAGACATGCAGCTTGAACGGGGTGAAATCCAGCTCGCGGGCGCGGTTCATCCGGGCGCTGTCGCGCACGGCCTCGAACATGGCGAATTCGCCGGTCAGGCGGGCGGCGTCGCGCTCTTCCTCATGGGTCAACTCGTCGATCCGCGCCGCCCATGAGCGGATCGCGGCCTCCATCAGCGCCTCGCGCCGGTGGACCGAGGCCGCGCCGCAGCAAAACGAGGCATTGGCCCAGTTCCGCCGGTGCTGGATGAAATCGTAGAAAAGCTGCGGGTCGTTTGCGAACGGGTCTTCGCCCTTGTTCATCGGCCCGACAACCCGCTCGACCTGCCGCCCGACCCAGCCGCCGGGCGCGCCAAAGCGGCGGCGCAGCCGCGCTTCGAGTGGCACGCCGGGCGGCACATCCCAGAACCATTGCGGGGTTTGCACCCAGGCTACCTGCGGGTCGCGGAAATAGCCCAGCGTCTCGGTCAGCATGTTGGGGAAGGGCTGGGTGTCGGCATCGCAGATCACGATGAAATCGCCGCCCGTTTCATACATCGCGTTGCGCAGGTTGCCTGCCTTGTAGCCCACATTGTCGGACCGGGTGATGTAGTTCACGCCTTCCTCTTCGGCGACGCGCGCCATCTCGGGGCGGCGCCCGTCATCGAGAACATGGATTTGCAGCTCGATCGGATGAGGATATTCCATCCGCTTGGCATCCTGCACGCCCAGCCGCACCAGTTCGGGGTCTTCGGTGTAGGTGGCGAAGAACACATCGACGATGATCGGCCGGTCGGGGCCGACGAGTTCGCTGACCGTATCGCCGACCGTCCGAGGCAGTTCCGGGCGGCGGGGCGAACGCGGCGACCACAGGTTGACGGTAAACAGGATCAGCCCGATGAAGGCCGCGGTTTCGGCGATCACCAGCGGCAGCGAGAACCACGCAGCCGACCAGTTGAGCGACTCGGTCCAGCGCCACCAGAGATACCAGGCGCCGAAAAACAGGCTGCTGGCCGCAAGAAACTGCCACACGGCCAGATGCAGCGGGCCGTGGGCATTGTGTTCCCAAGGCTCCTGCCTTTGAAAGCGGGTTCCCGCGGGGTGCGGAGGAGTACTTCTGTCGGTCACGCTATGCTCGATGCTCTTTGTTCAGGGTCGTGGCCTGTCAGGGTTGCGGCCGCGATCTTGTGCCGCCGAACCTGTGACCTTGCCCGATGCCCGCCGGTTCTCCATGCGGCGTTAACATTCTTTTCATATCTGGTATCCTGCCCGCCAACAGGCAGGCAAGCGCCGTGATGCGCGCCGGTGCACGCACTTTCGCAAGCGGGTTTTTTTGTGACACTGCGAAGGCCGGGCGCTGCGCGCATCATGTGTCGCGCGACCTGAAAGAAGAAACGCAGGAACGGGCAGGACATGCAGGTAATTTCAGGCATCCGCATCCGGGTTGGAGTTTGCCTTTGTGCCGTCGCGGCGGCCATCGCGGTTTCCGGCCCGGTCCGTGCCGATGGCGAATTCTACCAGTTCGATTATGCCGCGCGCGGCAGTTCGGCCGTGGCCAGTATCCAGCGCGGCAGCTACGGGGTGGCGCTGGGCTGGTCGGAGTGGCAGGACGGGCAGGCCGTCAGCCTGTTTCTCAGCCGGGGCTGGCCGGTGCCGCAACTGGGTCAGGGCACAACCATCCGGCTGGGGCCATCGTTTCGGCAGGCCAGGGGGCGGCAGCGCGACCTGGGGGTGCGCGCAACGCTTGAACATTTCCGCCCAACCTCCTGGGGCAGCTTTTTCGGACTGGCGGACCTGAACAGCATAAAGCGCGAGTATCTGGTGCTGGCCGAGTTCTCGCACTGGGAGACGGGCCTAGCCGGTTTTGCCAGCCTGCAGGGTGACAATGACGGTTTTCACGAACGCACGCTCGGGGTTTCCGTCCGGCTGGGGGATTCGCCCGTGCGCCTGCGGCTCGGGCACCGCTTCCGCGCGGGGAAGACGTTTCTGGGGATCTCGATCAACACCTTCTGAGGCAGGGCCGCCCCTCAGCGCAGTATCTTGGTCATACGCAGGGTGAACTCGTCGTCTGAGGTGTGCAGCGTCACGTCATCCATCGACAGCACGATCAACGACAGGCCGCGCCCGCTTTCCATCAGCGTTTCGGGGTCTTCCGGATCGAATTCCAGCCGGTGTTCGCCCAGGTCCTGCAACAGCTCTTCGGGAATTGGCGGCGTCTTGTCCGAGATATCGACAACCATCCTGTCATCGAGAATTTCGATCGAGATGACGATGTCGGGCGCGCAGCGGCCGTGAACCTGGCCGTGCTTGACTGCGTTGGTCAGCGCCTCGACAAGCGCAAGCTCGACATCGGCCGCCGCATCCGGCCCGATGTGCTGTTTTGCCAGGCGATTGGCCGATATGGCCACAGGCGCAATCGCGGCCAGATCGCGGACCATGCGGAAAACGGCCGGAGAATTGTTGCTCATCGCGTCAGGCTTTCAGCTTTTCCACGGCTTCTTCCACCGTCGAGTGAATGGGAAAGACCTTGTCCATGCGTGTAAGTTTCAGCAGCCGTTCCAGGGTCGGGCTGATCCGGGCGATGGCGATGCTGCCCAGCGGCCCCATCTTCTTGATCGCGCCGATCAGCGCGCCAAGCGCCGAGCTGTCGATGAACTCGATCTGCGCCATGTCGAGCACGATAAGCTCGTCGCCCTGTTCGATCCGCTGCACCAGGAGTGCGCGGAATTCTGGGGCGTTGCGCGCCTCCAGCCGGGGCTCGCGAATCTCGAGAACCAGAACCCCCTCCTGATGCAAGTCTAGAACGTCCATGCCCTGTCATACCCTTTCGGCAACCACGAGACTGATATCGTCATCCATGTGATCCGATCCGGACCATTCTTGCAAGCTTGCATCGATCCGCGCGACAAGCGTTTCGGTGTCCTGGCCGGCATATGCCTTCAGCAAACCGGCGAGGCGGTCTTCGCCGAAGATGCGCTTGTCGGGGTCGGTGGCCTCATAGATGCCATCGGTGAAAACCAGAAGCCGGTCGCCGGCGGCGAAATCAAAGCGGATTTCCTTGTAATCCGCGTGTTTGAGCACCCCGACCGGCAAACCCCCTTCGCCAAGCCGCGTCAACGCGCCGTCGCGGCGCAGCACCGCGGGGTAGGGGTGGCCCGCCTGCACCAAGCGTCCGCTCTCGGTCTCGGGTGTCAGTTCGATCACCAGAACGGTGAAATAGGTCAGTTCCTCGGGCCAGTTGGCATTTATGGTTTCCAACGCCCCGGCCAGGTCGCCGCCGGGGGGGAGGTGCTCGAGCGCGCGTTTGAGCGCGACATGCGCAGCCACCGAAACCAGGCTGGCCGCTGCCCCGTGCCCGGCCACGTCGATCTGGAACAGCCGCGCCCCGCCGCCCGGCAGCGGCATGAAATCATAGGTATCCCCCGCCAGCATCGTCGAGGGGCGGTAAAGCGAGGTGAAGCGATACGCCCCCACGATGCCGGGCGCGGGCAATTGCGAGCGCTGCACCACCGCCGCCGCCTCGAGATCGGAGCGCAACTCGGCATGGGCCTCGGCGATACGCGCGTGCAGGGCCAGACGCTCGCGCTGCAGACGCTCGCGCCGCACCGCGTTGATGCGAAAGACGCGCAGCGCGTCGCTCATCTGCCGCAGGTCGCTCATCACTTCGTGGCGGGTGGGAGTGCGGGTCAGGTCGCCCTCGGCCAGTTGCAACATGCTTTCGCGGATACGTTCCATCGGCAGCGCAATGAGGAGCCAGATCATCGCGGCTGAGCCGAGGAAAATGGCTATGGCAAGGACCGAAAGCGCGAGCCAGGTCCGCAACGCGTTCAGCGCGTCACGGTGCAGCCCTTCCAGACGGCTCTGCGAGGCAGTGTAAATTTCCTCGAACAGGGCGAAAACGTGGGCATCCGCCGTTTGCTTGCGTTCCAGCCAGCTTTCGAAGGCGCCCTCGATGTCGTCCGCGTTTCCTTCCATCAGCGCGGCCACAAGTGCCGTTTCCGCCGGAGCATAGATGTCCCGTATGAACGCAGACAGCTCTGTTGCCTGAGCGACCGAGGGCGACTGGAAAAACACGAACACCTCGCCCAGCAGGTTGGTCATGCCCCCGATCTGGGCGGCAAGCCTCAGCATGTGGTGGTGAAAAACCTCCTCCGGGGGGGTCTCTTCCCCTTTCACATAAGGCAGCAGATTCAGCGCGTTCTCGGTCAGCCGGTGGTTGGTATGCAGCGCGTAGTTGCGCAGCAGATGCAGCAGCGCGAGGGAAAGATCGTTGATCCCCCTTTCCTCGAGCATCGTCATGCGCAGCTCGAGCAGCCTTGCGGCGCTGGCTTCGATCTGTAGCGAGAGTTCCGCCCGCCCTGCCGTGTGGTTTGTCGCCCCCCGCAAGGCGTTGAGCGTGTCGTGTTCCCGGCCAAGTTCCGTGTCGTAATATGTGCTGTCGGCCAGTTTTGCGCCGGGCAGCAGGACGCGCGCCTCGTCGATGTGGCGCAATGCATCTTCGATGGGCGCGCCGGGTTGCGGGCGCCGGGTCGGTGGGCGGTCCAGCCCGATTGTATCGGCCGCCAGGCGCAGCCGGTCGTCGCGCAGGGTCAGCACCGCCATGAGCAGGGCGTGGCGCGTATCGTCGAGCGCATGCGCCCGCTGCGCCGTGTCATAGGCGATATAGGCGTTCCAGCTTTGCATGCTGAGAAACGCGAGCAGCGCCAGGCCGAAGGCGGACAGAATTGCCAGAAGTGCGCTGCGCAGGGTCATCGGGCCGTTTTGTCCAGACTTTCCAGCATGATGCTGATCGCGCGTTCGGCGAAATCCATCAGTTCCGCCTCATCGCCCAGCGAGAAATCCCTCGGCGCGCTGTCCATCAGGCAGAAGGCGCCCAGGCGGATGCCTTCCTGATAGATCAATGGCGCCCCGGCATAGAAACGGATATGCGGCCCCCCGGTGGTCAGCGGGATGTCGCGAAAGCGCGGGTCGAGATGCGCATCCTTTACCACGAACACTGCATCCCGCATGATCGTGTGTTTGCAAAAGGCCATATTTCGAGGCGTGCATTCGATCTCGGTGCCCGCGCGGGCGGGAAAGAGCTGCTTGTCGCGGGTCAGCAAGGTGATTGCCACGCTTTCGACGCCGAAAAGCTCTTTCGCCTCAGTGCAGAGTGCGTCAAGCTCCGGGTCCTGGACAAGTCGGTCGAACCCGCCTTCCGACAGCTTGAGCTGCCGAAGGTGTTCGGACGTGTCTTGCGGGAAATCCACCATGCCAGCCTCCCCCACCTTGACCCAGCCGCCGCACGCAGGGGTGCCTTGCCGCTCTGGCCATTGCCGTGCTGGCGAAACTATACTGTGAATCAGTTGCTTGCAATGGAAAGACACAGGATGAACCTATCCCCCCGGGCAAGACATCGCCGGCATATGGACATGCGGCCGGATCTTCGTGATTGCCATGTACACAGCCTGCCAATGACCTCTGCATGACACAGAACCTATCCAGATGGCCCGCCCGGCGGCAACGCCGGGCAGCGCCTGCCTGCCCCCCGGCAGGCGCTTCAGCCGCCGCAACATATTATAACGTAGATCGTTTGCCTCGGCGCCGCGCCGGTGGCGCCGTCAGGCACAGGCGCCCGCCCAGGCATGCGCCGCCCTCGGGCCTCTTTTCGGGTCGTGTTATGCTAGGGCTTTGGCAGGCGGTGCACATGGCGGTGCGCGGCATGACAGTCTGGGGCAAAGCCGCCTTTGCCGGCGCGATGACAGGGGTTTGCATGATCTGGTCGGTGGGCATGGCATCGGCGTTTCCCCAAACGCCCTGCATCAATCTGGGGAACGCGCTCGATGCGCCCTACGAGGGGGCCTGGGGCGCGCCGATTTCCGAGGCCGATTTCGACTGGCTGGCCGCGGCCGGCTTTCGCAGCCTGCGCCTGCCGGTGCGCTTCGATGCCGGCTGGCAGGGCCGGATCGACCCGGCCTTGCTGGCGCGCGTCGACGAGGTGATCGCGCAGGCGCGGGCGCGGGGGTTTCAGGTGATCCTCGATCTGCACCATTTCGACCGGCTGATGCTTGACCCGGATACCTACGAGGATGTCTTCGTGGCGATCTGGCGCGAGCTTGCCGAACATTTCGAGGGGCATGACGGCGCGCTGGCCTTCGAGCTGCTCAACGAGCCGCGCGATGCGCTGACCACGCCGCGGGCGTTGGCGCTTTATCAGCGGGTGATCCCGATCATCCGCGCGCGCCACCCCGACCGCTGGATCATCATCGGCGGCGGCGAGATGAACAGCCTGGGCCAGATGCTTTCGCTGCCGGTGCCCGACAACCGCACGGCGCTGACCTTTCACTATTACGACCCGTTCGCCTTCACCCATCAGCTTGCCGACTGGCTTGACGCGGATATGCCCGCCGCCCAATGGGGCACCGCCGGGGAAACGGCGCAGGTTCGGCAGGACATGGCGCGCGCCGCCGCGGTCGATGCACCGGTCTTTCTGGGCGAGTTCGGCGTGACCGAGGCCGCGCCCGACGCCCAGCGTGCGGCCTGGGTGGAAACCGTGCGCCGCGCGGCCGAGGCCCAGGGAATCCCTTGGTGCTATTGGGCGTATCGCGCGGGGTTCGGCATCATTGACCCGGCCACGAATGACTGGCGCCCCGGCATGTGGCACGCCCTGATGGCCCCCTGAGCGCGGTGCCCATTCAGGGCGCGGCGGGCAACAATACGGTAAACGTGCTGCCCTTGCCCGGCGTGCTCTGGATCGTCAGGCGGCCGCGATGGCGGTTGACGATATGCTTGACGATCGCCAGCCCCAGCCCGGTGCCGCCCTTCTCGCGCGAGCGGTGGGTGTCGACACGATAGAAGCGCTCGGTCAGCCGGGGGATGTGCAGCGGGTCGATGCCGGGGCCTTCGTCGGCCACCTCGATGGCCACGACCGGGCCACTGAAGCCGGGCATCCGCGCGTGCCTGCGCATGGTCAGCCTGACCACTCCGCCCGAGGCGCCGTATTTCAGCGCGTTCTCCAGCAGGTTGCGGAACACCTGGACCAACTGGTCACGGTCGCCCAGAACCCTGAGCGATTCATCCCCCGGCGTGAAATCCAGCCGCAGGCTGGCCTCCTCGATCTGCGGGCGCAGGGCGGCAATGGTGGCGCGCAAAATATCGGCCGGCGAGACCATGTCGCGCGGGCGGATGCGTTCGCTGACCTCCACGCGCGACAGCGTCAGCAGATCGGCCACCAGCCGGCCCATGCGGCTGCTTTCCTGCGCCATGATTTCCAGAAACCGGTCGGTTGCCGCCGGGTCACCGCGCGCGGGGCCGCGCAGGGTTTCGATGAACCCCGAAAGGGCCGTGAGCGGCGAGCGCAACTCGTGGCTGACATTGGCGACGAAGTCGCGGCGCATCTGCTCGGCCTCCTCGACATGGCTGATGTCGTGAAAGCTGATCATCACACCGTCGAGGCCGGTTTCGGGGGCAAGCGGCACAACCACCATGCGGAAGGTGATCGCGGCGCCCGCGGTGGTCTGGACAAAGCGCGCCTCGCTGGTGCGCGGGCTTCCGTCCGTGCGCTTGTCGTCCCCGCGCTTGCCTGCCGCGCGCAGCCCCTGTTCCAGCGCGCTCACCGCCTCGGGCTGGCGGATCGCGCCAAAGGCCGACTGGCCGACAAGCCCGCTGCCCAGCATTTCTTCGGCGGCGCGGTTGGTGGCCCGTATCGCGTGATCCTGGCCCACCACCAGCAGCGGCTCGGGCAGATCGCGGATCAGAAGGGCGGCGTCGCGCAACTCCATCGGGCAGGCTCCTTTCGCCACGGGGCCACGCAGGGTTGCAGGCATGGCGCGGCGTTGGTTCGTTGATACCTTTCTGCCCGATGAAATGTAACCGCATTGCGACAGGCGGCACGGCACAGGCTGGCCGCGCGGGCCCCGCGTTCAGGCCACCAGCGCCTCGGCGCGCTTGAGGTCCACGCTGACAAGCTGGCTGACCCCCTGTTCGCCCATCGTTACCCCGAACAGCCTGTCCATCCGGCTCATGGATATGGCGTTGTGGGTGATGATGAGGAACCGCGTTTCGGTGCGCCGCGTCATCTCGTCGAGCAGGTCGCAGAACCGCGCCACATTGGCATCGTCAAGCGGCGCGTCCACCTCGTCGAGCACGCAGATCGGCGCGGGGTTGGCCAGGAACACCGCGAAGATAAGTGCCAGCGCCGTGAGCGTCTGCTCTCCGCCCGAGAGCAGCGACAGCGTCGAGAGCTTCTTGCCCGGCGGCTGGCACATGATTTCAAGCCCGGCATCCAGCGGGTCATCCGATTCCACCATCACCAGCCGCGCCTCGCCGCCGCCGAAAAGATGCGTGAACAGCATCCCGAAATTGGTGTTCACCTGCTCAAAGGCGGTGAGCAGACGCTCGCGCCCCTCGCGGTTGAGCGCGCTGATGCCCGCGCGCAGCCGGGCGATGGCGGCCTCAAGATCGGCCTTCTCGGCGGCCAGGGTGTCATGTTCGGACTGCACCTCGCGGGCGTCCTCCTCGGCGCGCAGGTTCACCGCGCCCAGGGCCTCGCGCGCCCGGCGCAGGCGGGCGACCTCGATCTCGGCGCTGTCCACATCGGGCATCTCGGCCGGGTCGCGCGCGAGGCGCTCGAGCAGGGCCTCGGGCGTGCAGCCGGCGTCTTCCCTTATCTGGGTCTCGGCGCGGGCGAGGGTCTCGCGCTCGGCCTCCAGCCGGGTATCGGCGCGGGCACGGGCCTCGCGGGCCTCGCCGGCGGCGCGCTCGGCGCTGCGCTCGGCCTCGGCGGCCTGACGCAGGGCAGTCTCGGCAGCGGCCAGCGCGTCGGCGGCGCGGGCGCGGCGGGCCTCGGCGCTGGATATGGCCTCGGCCAGTCGGGCGCTGCGTTCGGCGATCTCGCCGGGGCGGGCGCGGGCTTCGGCCAGTTCGGCCTCGGCAGCGTCGCGGCGCTCGGACAATTCGCGGATGCGGGTTTCGGCGGTGCTCAGCCGGTGGCGCCAGCCGCTCAGTTCCTTGGTGATCTCCTGCGCGCGGCGCAGCCGGGCCTCGCCCTCGCGGCGCAGGCTGTCATGGGCGGCGCGGCGGGTCATCATGGCGCCGCGGGCCTCCTCGACGCGGGTGCGCCGGGCATCGGCGGCTGCGCGCGCGGCCTCCAGATCGCCCAGTTCGGCCAGCGCTTTCTCGGCCTCGCTGCGCCGGGCCTCGGCGGCTTCGGCCTCGGCGCGAAAGCGTTCTTCGCCAGCCTGCGCCTGCTCCAGCGCCGAGGCTGCGCGCGCGCGCTCGCTTTCCGCGCGCGACAGGGCGCGCCCGGCCTCGATCACGTTGCGGTCGGCGTCGCGGCGGGCGTCGCGGGCCATCGCCTCGGCCTGTGCCAGCTCGGACAGCCGCGCGCGCAGGCTTTCATGCGCGGCCGTGGCGCCCTCGGCCCGCGCGCTGGCCTCCTCCAGGTCGCGCTTGAGCTCGACCAGACGGTTGAGCTGCTGCAGACGCAGGGCCGCGGTGCTGGGCACATCCTCGGCTGCGGCGCGGAACCCGTCCCAGCGCCACAGATCGCCCGCGCGGGTGACAAGCTGCTGACCGGGGCCCAGCCCGGCCTGAAGCTGCGCGCCCGCCTCGGTGCTGTCCACCAGCCCGATCTGCCCCAGCCTGCGCGCCAGCACCGGCGGGGCCTCCACATGGGCGGTGATGGGTGTGACCCCTTCGGGCAAAGGCGCGGCGGCACCGGCCTCATAGGGTGGCAGCGTGACCCAGCCCGAGGGGGCCTCGGCGCCGATTTCGGGCGCGCGCAGATCATCGGCCAGTGCCGCGCCAAGCGCCGCCTCATAGCCGCGCGCGACCTTGAGCCTGTCGAGCAACTGCGTGCCCGCGCTGGTTTCGCGCTCGACCATGCGGGCCAGGGCATTGACCTCGGCGCGCAGGGCGCCGGCCTCGCCTTCGGCCTCGGAGCGTGCGGCGCGGGCGCCGGTTTCGCGGCTCTGCACCTCGGCGCGGGCGGTTTCGGCCTCCGAAAGGGTGGCCTCGGCGCGTTCGGC
>NZ_QNVJ01000059.1 GCF_003350345.1 Alkalilacustris brevis | reverse complement strand
AGCGACCTCTGCATGACACAGCCCGCAAAAAGGCCCGAGGGCAGCGCCTGCCTGGGTAGGCGCCAGTGCCTGACGGCACCATCGGCGCGGCGCTCAAGAAACTATCCACGTTACAAGATGTGAGGCGTCTGAAGCGCCTGCCGGGGGGCAGGCAGGCGCTGCCCGGCGTTGCCGCCGGGCGAGGCCCCTCTGGCAAGGATTCTTGTCATATAGAAGCCTTTGATTTCCTTTCAACGTACTAAGATACCAGATGCGATAGCCTTGCGCTGCCCCAGGTGAGCGGTTGACGCCCCGCGCCGATCCGGCGATTTAGGGGCGCGTTGCATCGCGCCGGAGTCGCAAAACCGGTTCGCGGCGAGGGCGCACGCCCGAGGCGGATGCGACGGGGAGCGAATCCGAATATGAGCCGCGCGCCCTGGAAGCGCCTATGAGAATGCCAAGATCAGGAGTGCCGGATGGCCTGGAAAACCCTCGATGACATCGCCTTTGACGGCAAGACCGCGCTGGTGCGCGTGGATCTGAACGTGCCGTTGCGCGACGGGCGGGTCAGCGACCCCTCGCGGATCGAGCGCATCCTGCCAACGCTGCGCCATATCGCCGATGCCGGGGGCAAGGTGGTGCTGCTGTCGCATTTCGGCCGACCCAAGGGCAAACCGGTGCCCGAAATGTCGTTGCGCCAGGTGGTGCCCGCGCTGGAAAGCGCGCTTGGCGGGCCGGTGGCCTTTGCTGGCGACTGCCTTGGCCAGACCGCGCAGGACGCCGTTGCCGCGCTGGCCCCCGGCGGGGTGCTGGTGCTTGAGAACACGCGCTTTCACCCCGGCGAGGAGGCCAATGACCCGGATTTCGCCGCCGCGCTGGCCGATCTGGGGGATGTCTATGTAAATGATGCGTTCTCCACCGCGCACCGGGCCCATGCCTCGACCGAGGGGCTGGCGCATCTGCTGCCCGCCTGCGCCGGCCGGTTGATGGAGGGCGAGTTGCGCGCGCTAGAGGCCGCGCTTGGCAATCCCGCGCGGCCGGTGGTCGCGGTGGTGGGCGGCGCGAAAGTCTCGACCAAGATCGACCTGCTGGGCAATCTGGTCACGCGGGTCGATCACCTGGTGATCGGCGGCGGCATGGCCAACACCTTTCTGGCCGCAAAGGGCGTTCCAATCGGGCGTTCGCTGGCCGAGCACGAGATGGGCGAGACCGCGCGCGACATCCTGCGCAAGGCCGAGGCCGCGGGCTGCCGCATCCATCTGCCGGTTGACGTGGTCATCGCGCAGGAGTTCCGCGACGGCGCGCCAAACGAGGTCGTCGCGACCACCGCCTGCCCTGACGAGTCGATGATCCTCGATGCCGGGCCGGAAACGGTGGCGCAACTCTGCGCGCTTTTCGACACTGCGCGCACGCTGATCTGGAACGGCCCGCTGGGCGCTTTCGAGATCGCGCCTTTCGATGCCGCCACCGTGACTGTTGCGCGCCATGCCGCGCGCCTGAGCAAGGCCGGGCAGCTTGTCTCGGTCGCCGGCGGCGGCGATACGGTGGCCGCGCTCAACCATGCCGGGGTCTGCGACGATTTCAGCTATGTCTCGACCGCGGGTGGGGCGTTTCTGGAGTGGATGGAAGGCCGCACCCTGCCGGGCGTCGCCGCACTGGACGGATGACAACGCGGCACGAGATCATGCCTGTAGCGCACTGGGCCATTGCGCCCCCGCGCCGGGCTTTTTAAACCGGGACAAGGGCCAAGGCGTCACAGCAGGGGATTTGAAATGAAGGCGACACGCACCGTTCAGAAGATTCTGGCCAATTACGAGGGCGAAAACCCCGGGGTGAAGGCCAACCTGTGCCGGATGCTCATGCAGGGCAAGCTGAGCGGCACCGGCAAGATGATCATCCTGCCGGTCGATCAGGGATTCGAGCATGGCCCGGCGCGCAGCTTCGCGCCCAACCCGGACGGCTACGATCCGCATTACCATTACAAGCTGGCGATCGACGCGGGGCTGAACGCCTATGCCGCACCGCTGGGGATGATCGAGGCCGGCGCCGACACTTTCGCCGGGCAGATCCCCACCATCCTGAAGGTGAACAGCGCCAATTCGCTGATGTCGGACACCGCCGGAAAGAACCAGGCGATCACCGCCAGCGTCGATGACGCGCTGCGGCTGGGCTGTTCGGCCATCGGCTTCACGATTTATCCGGGTTCGGATTGCGCGCTGTCGATGTTCGAGGAAATCTCGGCCATGCGCGAGGAAGCAGCCGCCAAGGGCGTGGCCACGGTGATCTGGTCCTACCCCCGCGGCGAGGCGATCAGCAAGGACGGCGAAACCGCCATCGACATCGCCGCCTATGCCGCGCAGATCGCAGCACTTCTGGGCGCGCATGTCATCAAGATCAAGCTCTCGACCGACCATCTCGAGCACCCCGAGGCCAGGAAGGTCTACGAGGCCCAGGGCATCGACATCGCCAGTCAGGCAGCGCGGGTGCGTCATTGCATGCAGGCCAGTTTCAACGGGCGGCGCATCGTGGTGTTCTCGGGCGGGGCCAAGAAGGGCGAGAACAGCGTCTATGACGACGCCCGCGCCATTCGCGACGGCGGCGGCAACGGCTCGATCATCGGGCGCAACAGCTTCCAGCGGCCGCGCGACGAGGCGCTGGCGATGCTGGGCAAGCTGGTCGATATCTACAAGGGCCGCGCCTGAGGCCGGAACGACCACGGGCCAGACATGCGAAAGCCGACCTCACCGGGTCGGCTTTTTGCATTTCCACTGCGGGTCATCCCACAGCGCGCCGATCAGACGCCCCAGGTCCGCACCGGGCCGCAATCCATATGCACGAAATCCGAGCCGGAATAGCGCCCCACCCCGCCGGCACTGAGGGCTGACGCGGCGCGCGACATCTGGGCCACGCTGCGCGAGCGCAGGCGCAGATCAGCAGCCTCGCCCTTCAGGTGCAGCGAGTTCTGCGCCACGTTGCGCGACCGTGAACGCAACATCGCGTTGGTCTGCGGCGAGCGGTAGCCCGACAGCAGCATGTAGGGTTCGCTCACATCCAGCAGCCGATGCGCGGCGGCCATGATGTCGATGGCGCGGGTGTCGATCCCGATCGCACGGTCATTGCGCCAGTCGCGCATGAAATAGGCAATCTCGCGCAGCGCCTCGGGGAGGTACTTGCCCTCGATCCAGTAGATCGTGTCGAGCGATTCGCCCGTGCGGCCCGAGTACATCTTGATGCGGCGAATGTCGCCCGCGTTGCGAAACAGGCTGAACGCATTGGCGTAATGGGGTGCGGCGGCCACCGTGGTTGCGGCAAATGCGGCAAGCAGCCCGCGCCGCGTCATCCCAGGCCGCGTGATAGACGATTGCGATCCACTCATGTGCTGTGCCTGTCCTTACACTGTCCCGCGCCGCGTTAATCGCAGCTGCTTCTCGATTGCCATGCGTCATTTCTGCCACAAACCGAATCAATTTATCAAGCACGCAAGTCGAAGGCGGGTCGCGCGGACTCAAAATAGGCGAAATCCCGCTCAAAAGGGGTTAACCGGGCTGGCCGCATGACCCATGCGCCATAAGCGCCAGAAAACTTGCGTCTTTTCCCCTTGTTCGCGATTTTTTGCTGGACCGGCCCCACCGGCGCCACGATAGGCTGGCAAGGTTGGAAAAAATCCATTGCGGGGACCACATGCGCCAGACCATTCGCAGCCCATTCGGCACTCTTCGCAACTTCGGGACGCCGCGCGCGCCCAAACGCGCCTTGGCCATGGCAGCCTGCACGCTGGGCCTCGCGCTGGGCCTCGTGTCGGCCGCGGGTGTGGCCGGGGCGCAGGCAGCCGATCCGCCCGCGCCCGCCGCCTCGTTCCAGACGGCCGCGCTTGGCCAGGCCATGAGCCTGCCGCGCGGCTTCGCACAGCAGCTTGAGAGGGCCGGCTTCGTTCAGGCCGTCACCGAAGCCACCGCCGATGATCCGGTTCTGGCCGCGTTCTACCGCGCGCGCGAATTTGTCCCGCTCTGGACCGGGCCGCAGGATGCCGGGCGCCGGCAGGCCTATGTCTCGGCGCTCAGCCGCGCGCGCGACTGGGGCCTGCCCCCCGCGCGCTATGACCTGCCCGGCCTTGTCGCGGCCTTCCACGCCGTGCAGAGCGAACGCGAGCGCGGCCTGCTCGAAGTGCGCGTGACGCGCAGTTTCCTGACCTATGCCGCGCATCTGCATGGCGGGGTGCTCGACCCCGCGCGCATCGACGGCAACATCAAGCGCACGCGCCCCCGAATCGACACCGAAGCGGTGCTTGCCCGCCTGGAACAAGAAGACCCCGGCGCGATCCTGCGCAGCCTGCAGCCCACTTCGCCCGAATTCTCCCGGCTTCTGCGCGCCCGCATCCTGCTCGAGCGGCAGATCGCGCAGGGCGGCTGGGGGCCGCAGGTCGAGGCCGAATCCCTGCGCCCCGGCGACAGCGGAGCCGAGGTGGTCGCCCTGCGCAACCGGCTGATCGCCAAGGGCTATCTGGAACGCATGGCGACCCGGCGCTATGACGCGGCGATCCAGGTCGCGGTGCAGAGGTTCCAACGCGATCACGCGCTGGAGGCCGACGGCATCGCCGGCCCGGCCACCCTGCGCGCGCTGAATGCCGGCGCCGAGGACCGGCTGCGCAGCGTGCTGGTGGCGCTGGAGCGCGAACGCTGGATGAACATTGCCCGCGGCGAGCGGCACATCTGGGTCAACCTGGCCGATTTCACCTCGCGCATCATTGACCGCGGCCAGATCACCTTCGAGACAATCTCGATCGTCGGCCAGCGCGATGCGCGGATGCAGACGCCCGAGTTTTCCGAACGCATGACCTACATGGAGATCAACCCCGACTGGACGGTGCCGCGCTCGATCACCGGGCGCAATTATCTGACCGGGCTGCAACGCAACCCCAATGCCTTTTCGCAGTTCCAGATCATCACTTCCCGTGGACAGGTGATAGACCGCGCCAGCGTTGATTTCTCGGCCTATTCGATCAACAGCTTTCCGTTCAAGCTGCGCCAGCCGCCGGGGCCGAGCAACCCGCTGGGCAAGGTGAAGTTCATGTTCCCCAACCCCTATGCGATCTATCTGCACGACACGCCCGACCGGAACCTGTTCAGCACCCGTCTGCGCGCCCATTCCAACGGCTGCATCCGGCTCAACGACCCCGAGGAATTCGCCCATATCCTGCTCGCGCCGCAAACCGACGACCCCGAAGGGCTGTTTTCGCGCATACACCGCAGCGGTCAGCAGACGCGGGTAAACCTGGATGTGCCGGTGCCGGTGCACCTGGTCTATCGCACGGCCTTCAGCGATCTGGGCGGGCGAATGCAGTATCGCGAGGACATCTATGGCCGCGATGCCCGGATTTTCGAGGCGCTGGAACGTGCCGGGGTGGAAATGCCCGGCCTCAGCAGCTAACACCTGAAGCGGGCCGGCAGCGCGGCGCAGCACCTGCGCGCGCCGCCGGATCGGAAAGACTGCTTCGGGAAAACCGCCATGCGCCACAGTTTGAGCGAGATCGCCGCCGCGCTCGGGGCCGAGCTGATGGGCGACGGCAGCCTGCCCATTCGCGGCGCAGCGGAACCGGCCGAGGCCGGACCCGAAGACCTGGCCCTTGCGATGAAGCCCGAATATGCCGAGGGGCTGCAACGCGGTCGCGCCCGTGCGGCCGTGCTGTGGGCGGGCGCCGACTGGGCCGCGCTGGGGCTGGAAGGGGCACTGGTGGTGCCGCGCCCGCGCTATGCCATGGCGGGGATCACCGCGCTGCTCGATCCGGGGCCGCAGATCGCGCCCGGCATCCACCAGACCGCCATCATCGACCCCACCGCCGAGATCGGCGCCGAGGCCGCCATCGGCCCCTTCGTGGTGATCGGCGCGGGTGTGCGCATCGGGCCGGGCGCGCGCATTGGCCCGCATTGCGTGATCGAACAGGAGGCGGAACTGGGCGCGAACGCGCTGCTGGGCGCAGGCGTGCGCATCGGCGCGCGGGTGCGCATCGGCGCGCGGCTGATCGCCCATCAGGGCGCGGTGATCGGCGCTGACGGGTTCTCCTTCGTCACGCCCGAGAAATCCGGCGTCGAGGAAGTGCGCGAATCGTTGGGCGAACGCGCCGCGCTCAAGGCGCAAAGCTGGACGCGCATCCACTCGCTGGGTGCGGTGCGCATCGGCGACGATGTCGAGATCGGCGCCAACTGCGCGATCGACCGGGGCACCATCCGCGACACCGAGATCGGCGACGGCACCAAGCTGGATAACCTGGTGCACCTGGGCCACAATGTGCGCGTGGGGCGCGACTGCCTGCTTTGCGCGCAGGTGGGCATTGCCGGCTCGGCCCGGATCGGCGACCGGGTGGTGCTGGCCGGGCAATGCGGCGTGAATGACAACATCTTCGTCGGCGACGACGTGATCGCGGGCGGTGCCACCAAGATCTTCACCAACGCGCCCGCGGGCCGTGTGCTGCTGGGTTCGCCTGCGATGAAAATGGAGAGTCATATCGAGGCCTACAAAGCCCTGCGCCGCCTGCCCAGGCTGCTCAAGCGGCTCGCAGAGGGGCAGAAACCTGTTTCCAAGAGCGGCAGCAGCGACTAAACCTTTCCCCGGCGAGAGAGGGAGAGAGACAGGCGCCATGGCCGGAAATGTGCGTGACAGGGTGATCGCCATCATCGCCGAACAGGCGGTGCTCGACGTGCAGGACGTCCGGATGGACTCGACGCTCGAGGATCTGGGCATCGACAGCCTCGGTCTGGTCGAATCGATCTTCGCCATCGAAGAGACCTTCGATATCTCGGTGCCCTTCAACGCCAATGACCCCTCGGAAAGCGATTTCGACATATCCTCGGTCGCGGCCATCGTCGCCGCGGTCGAAAAGCTGGTGACTGATCAGAAGGGATGAAACGCGTCGTCATCACCGGCGCAGGCACGATCAATGCGCTGGCGCAGGACGTGCCCGGCACGTTCGCGGCCTTTCGCGAAGGCCGCTGCGGGATCGGGCCACTCGATATACGCGACGTGGAGCGCCTGGCGGTCAGGATCGGCGCCCAGGTGAAGGACTGGGAGGCCGAGGCGTATTTCAACCGCCAGCAGATCGCCCTTTACGACCGCTTCACGCAATTCACCCTGCACGCCGCGCGCGAGGCGGTGAAACAGTCGGGCCTGCATTTCTGCGAGGAGCTGGGCCTGCGCGCGGGCGTCGTGCTGGGCACCGCGGGCGGCGGCGTGAACACCTGGGACGAAAATTACCGCTCCGTCTACGAGGAGGGAAAGAACCGCGTTCACCCCTTCGTCGTGCCCAAGCTGATGAACAATGCCGCCGCCAGCCATGTCAGCATGGAATTCAACCTCATGGGGCCGAGTTTCTCGGTCGCGACGGCCTGTGCTTCGTCAAATCACGCGATGGGGCTGGCGTTCCAGATGGTGCGCTCGGGCGCAGCGCCGGTGATGCTGGCGGGCGGATCCGAGGCGATGCTGTGCTTCGGCGGGATCAAGGCCTGGGAAGGCCTGCGCGTGATGTCGCGCGATGCCTGCCGCCCCTTCTGTGCCAACCGCAACGGCATGGTCCAGGGCGAAGGTGCCGGCGTGTTCGTTTTCGAGGAATACGAGCGCGCCCGCGCGCGCGGCGCCGATATCCTGGCCGAACTCGCGGGCTTTGCCATGAGTTCCGACGCCGCCGATATCGTGATGCCCTCGCGTCACGGCGCCTCGCGCGCGATGGAGGGCGCGCTCAGGGATGCCGGGCTGCCGCATGAGGCGATCGGCTATATCAATGCCCATGGCACCGGCACCACCGCCAATGACAAGACCGAATGCGCCGCGGTGGCCGATGTGTTCGGGCAACATGCCGACCGGCTGATGATCTCCTCGACCAAGTCGATGCACGGGCACCTGATCGGCGGCACCGGCGCGGTGGAGCTTCTGGCCTGTCTCATGGCCTTGCGCGACGGCGTGGTCGCCCCCACCATCGGCTATCAGGAGCCGGACCCGGAATGCGCGCTCGACGTGGTGCCCAACGAGGCGCGCGAGGCCCGCGTCGATGCGGTGCTGTCGAACGCCTTTGCCTTTGGCGGGCTCAACGCGGTGCTGGCGCTGCGCCGGGTCTGAAGCGCGTTCCGCCGTCTGCGGGCCGGAACCCTGCAGGAAGCACCCCGCGGCGGCCCCGGCCACACCGGCTTTGATTCGGGGTCCGTCACGATTTACCCGCGCACGCCTTTCCGGCGGGGGCCTGCGGCGCGGATATTTTTTTCACAGTGAAGGACTGGGGTGCGCGCCCGGCAATTCACTGTGTGAAAATATCCTCGCCGAAGGCATCGGGGCGGCGCAGCCGCACCGAAAATAGGAAACTCCGCGGCAGTTGTGTGCGGAATGCGGAAGAGCCTTCCTCTGAACCGGACGCGGTTGCGGTGCTGCGACCGCCCGCGCATGCCTCATGACAGGCGTGAGCGGACCCGGCGGCGGGCTTCGCCGAAATCCATCCGCCCGGCATGGCGCGCGCGCAGCACCGCCAGCACCCGGCCCAGATCGCGGATCGAGGGCGTGCCATCCAGTTCCGACAATGCGGCCTCGATGGCGGCTTCGGCCTCGCTGTCGCTCATGGCGCGGGGCAGGAACTCCTCGATGATTGCGGCCTCCTGCAGCTTGGCCTCGGCCTGTTTCAGCCGCGCGGCCTCTTCATAGGCCTGGGCGATGTCGCGCCGCTGGGCGGCCATGCGCGAGAGGGTCGCGCGCAGCTCATCCTCTTCCGGGCCGGTTTCGACGCCCCTGGCCCGCAACGCAAGATCGCGGTCGCGGATCGCGGCCTGTATCAGGCGCAGTGTCGACAGCCGCAGCGAATCGCCGTCCGCTTCGGCCTCGCGCACTGCCTGGGCGATCCTGGCCTGTAGCTCCATGAGGATTTTTCCCTTTTTCCCGGCAAACCCGGACACTAGCGCGTCGCGCGGGCAGACACAACCGCGAGGCTTCACTCTAACTCATTGTTTTTACTAAACTTGCAACCAGGCATCCGGCCTTGACCCTGCTGGCGGCTGCTCATAATGTCCTCGCCAGCCCGCTGCCGCCCGGAGACTCCCATGACGCTTGCCAAGCACCCACCCCGCCCCACGGCCTGCCTTGCCCTGGCCGATGGCACCCTGTTCTATGGCACCGGGTTTGGCGCGACCGGAGAGACCGTGGCCGAGCTGTGTTTCAACACTGCCATGACCGGCTATCAGGAGATCATGACAGACCCGTCCTATGCGGGTCAGATCGTGACCTTCACCTTCCCGCATATCGGCAATGTCGGCACCAACCCCGAGGATGACGAGGCCGATGCACCCGTTGCCGCGGGCATGGTGGTGAAATGGATGCCGACCGAGCCGTCGAACTGGCGCGCCGCCGGGCAGCTTGAAGACTGGCTGGCGCGGCGCGGGCGCATCGGTATCGGCGGCGTGGACACCCGCCGGCTGACCCGGGCGATCCGCCAGCAAGGCGCACCGCATGTGGCGCTGGCCCATGACCCGGAAGGCAATTTCGACATCGAGGCACTGGTGGCGAAGGCGCGCGCGTTTCCCGGCCTCGTCGGGCTGGACCTGGCGCGCGATGTCACCTGTGCGCAGACCTACAAATGGGACGAGATGCGCTGGGCCTGGCCCGAGGGCTATCGCCGGCGCGAGGGGCCGGGGCGGCGTGTCGTCGCGGTGGATTTCGGCGCCAAGCGCAACATCCTGCGCTGCCTGGCCTCGGCGGGATGCGATGTGACCGTCGTGCCCGCCACCGCCACTGCCGAGGAGATCCTCGCCCATGACCCCGAAGGCATCTTCCTGTCGAACGGCCCCGGCGACCCGGCCGCGACCGGCGAATACGCGGTGCCGATGATCCGGGAGGTGCTGAAGCACGACATGCCCGTGTTCGGCATCTGCCTTGGCCACCAGATCCTGGCGCTGGCGCTGGGGGGCAAGACGGTCAAGATGAATCACGGCCATCACGGCGCCAACCATCCCGTCAAGGACATGGAGACCGGCAAGGTCGAGATCACCTCGATGAACCACGGCTTCGCCGTCGATGGCGAAACCCTGCCCAAGGGCGTGCGCCAGACGCATATATCGCTGTTCGACGGGTCGAATTGCGGCATCCGCATGGAAGACCGGCCGGTCTTTTCGGTGCAGCACCACCCCGAGGCCAGCCCCGGGCCGCAGGACAGCTTCTACCTGTTCGAGCGCTTCGTCGCCGCGATGGCACGCTGAAGCGGGGCAAGCCCGCCGCTTGCCCTGCCCGCGCCCGCCCCCCTTGCCTCGCCCTGCCCTGCCGGCACGCTCCGCCGGCCGAATTAACACTGCGTTAACCACGGACCGCGACAGTGGGGCTTCCCTCTCACTTGCCGGGGCCGGGCCGTGATTTTGCCGACCGCCACGCTTTCAGTTCCACAGGCTTCGACGCTGGCCGGGGCCGGGCGCGTGGCCGGGCGGCACGCTACCCCCCTGCTTGCCCCCCCGCCTGCCCCCCTGCCCGTTGCCGCAGAACGCGCAACGCGCAAGCCGATCGGGCAGATCCTGCTGGACTCGGGCGCGCTGGCATCGGGCGATCTGCTAAAGGCACTGGCCCTGCAGGCGCGGCAGCAATTGCGGCTGGGCGATGTGCTGCTGGCGCATGACATGGTCTCGGACGCCGAGCTTTTCGTCGCGCTGGCCGAGCAATGGGATGCGGCAGTGATCGATCCGGGCGCGCACCCGCCCGACGCGCGGCTGATCGATGCCTATGGCGCCGCGCGCTGCCTGGCGCAGGGTGTGCTTCCCTGGCGCCATGCCGGGGGCCTCACCATCGTGGCGACGTCGCAACCGGAAGCCTTCGAACGCCAGCGCCCGGGCCTTGAACAGGTGTTCGGCCCGGTGGCGCTGGCGCTGGTTTCCGAAGGCGCGCTGCACGCGGCCATTCTGCGGCTGCGCAGCCGGGCGCTGGCCGTGCGTGCGGAAAGCCGCGTCGCCGAACACGAAAGCTGCCGTGGCAACCGGCTGGCCTGGTTGCGCAGGGGTGTCGTGGCGCTTGGCGCGGCGCTGGCCCTGGCGGCGCTGGCAGCGCCGGTGGCTGTGCTTGCAGGGCTTTTGGCATGGGGGATGTTCACGCTGGTGCTGACTTGCGGGCTGAAGCTGACCGCCGCCCTTGCCACGCTGCGCGCGCGGCGCCGGCGCTCTGCCTCCGCCTGGAACAGCCCGCGCCCTGCCATCGCCCGCTTGCCGGCGGTTTCGGTGCTGGTGCCGCTGTTCGCCGAGCGCGACATCGCCGCACGGCTGATCCGCAGGCTGGGGCGGCTGAGCTACCCCAAGGAACTGCTCGATGTGCTGCTGGTGGTCGAGGCCGATGACAACACCACGCTGGGCGCGCTTGCCAGCCGGCGCCTGCCGCGCTGGATGCGGGTCATCACGGTGCCCGCCGGCACGCTCAGGACCAAGCCGCGCGCGCTGAACTATGCGCTGGATTTCTGCCGGGGCAGCATCATCGGCGTCTATGACGCCGAAGACGCCCCCGAAAGCGACCAACTTCACCGCGTCGTGCGCCGCTTTCACGAGCGTGGCCCCGAACTGGCCTGCGTGCAAGGCATGCTGGATTACTACAACCCGCGCACCAACTGGCTGGCGCGGTGCTTCACCATCGAATACGCCGCCTGGTTCCGGCTGGTTCTGCCGGGGCTGGAACGGCTCGGGCTTGCCTTGCCGCTGGGCGGCACGACGCTGTTCTTCCGCCGCAGCACGCTCGAGGAACTGGGTGGCTGGGATGCCCATAACGTGACCGAAGACGCCGATCTTGGCATCCGGCTGGCGCGGCACGGCTATCGCACCGAGTTGCTCGACACCACCACCGCCGAGGAGGCCAACTGCCGCCTGCTGCCCTGGATCCGGCAGCGCTCGCGCTGGATCAAGGGGTATGCGGTGACATATGCGGTGCATATGCGCGCGCCCGGCAAGCTGCTGCGCGACCTGGGCTGGTGGCGTTTTCTCGGGTTTCAGGTGCTGTTTCTGGGCACGCTGTCGCAGTTTCTGCTGCTGCCGTTGTTGTGGTCGTTCTGGCTGCTGGCGCTGGGGCCGGGGCACCCGCTGGCCTGGGCGCTACCGGCCTGGGCCCTGGTGGCGATGGGCGTGGCCTTCGCCCTGAGCGAGGCGGTGAATATCGGTGTCGGGCTGGCTGCACTCGACCAGCGGCGCCACCGTTTCCTGCGGCTCTGGGTGCCGGGGCTGCATTTCTATTTTCCGTTGGCGGCGCTGGCCGGCTACAAGGCGCTGTGGGAGGTGCTGCGCCGCCCCTTCTACTGGGACAAGACTGCCCACGGCCTGCACGATACCGCCGAGGCGCAGCACGCCCTGCCCCGCATGTAGCCGGACCGCGACCTGCTCAAGTGGCGCAGGCTTGGCCGGAGCGGGCATCGCCCGGCCGTGGGGTCATGGCAAGGTGTCCGCCAGCAGCACCGCCGAGAGCGGCGCCAGCGCCACCGCATCGGCGCGCCCCTCCATGCGCCATTCCAGAAGGCCGGCGATGGTATCCGCGCGCGCGGCGCGGCCCAGCACAACCACGGCGCTCACCTGGGCTGCGCGGAACACCGCGCGATCCAGATAGCGCCGGATCGTCGGCACGTTTTCGTCCTCGGCATCCAGCGTCCGGAATACCAGCGCCTCGCCCAGCCCGGCACTGCGCGCAAGCTGCGCGGCGGCGTTCAGGCCCCGGTCGAAGGTGACAAGGCCATGCCCGTCTTCGCCCAGCAGCGCGACGGCTTCCTGCGCCAGCAGGCGGTTGTTCTGAAAACCGCCCCCGTCCTCGGGCCGGTCGATCACCGCGACGGCCTCGGGCACCTGCGCCAGATCGCGGCGCAGCGCCTGGGCCAGTGCTTCGGCAGATGGCTCGGGCGACAGCGGCGCGGGCAGCAGCACGACCTCCTTGCCGCCTGCGCGGTAGACCCGCGCGGCCGCTTCGGCATCGGGCGCCGCCGCGTCGATCACGAATGTCACCGGAAAGGGCAACCGGGCCAGATTGGCGCGTTCATCGGCGTCAATGCCATCATCGAGCAGCAGCACGGCAAACAGCGGCCGGTCTTCGGGGTTCTCGAAATCAACAGCATGGCGCTGCAGTGCAGGCAGCTCTGCCGGATCATGGGCAAGCTCTTCCTCTGCGGGTGCGGCGGTTTCGGGTTCGGGCGTGTCGCCGATGCGGGGCAGTCGGTCGGTCAGCACCTGCGGCGGCACGGCGGCATGGGCCTCTTCCTCGTCCTCGGGTGGTGCGGGTATGCCGGGCGCGGCAGGCGGAGCCTCGGGGGCGGGCAAGGACGCGCTGGCAGGCCCTTCGGCAAGAGGCTGCGGATCACCGCTGCCATTGCGCCCGCCGGGCGGCGCGGCAGCCGGGGCCTCCGGATCGGGCCCGATGCCCGCGGGGGTTGTCGGATCGGCAATGCCGGGCGGCTGCGCCAATGCGCCGCTGCCATTGCCCGGCGCGGTCGATTCCGGCGGGGCGGGCGTGGCGGCTGCAGGGGCCTCGACCGCGGGCGGATGGCCCTCGGACACCGAGAGGCCGGGCGCAATCTCGCCGGCCATGTCGAACCCGGTATCAAGCGCCGGATCGCCCGCAATCCCGACGGGCGGCGGGGCTGGGGCGGCATCCACCGGCAGACCCGGCGCAGGTTCGGCCGAGGGGGCCACCAGCGGCCCTGCCTGGCCAGAGGTTGCCGGGGTATCCGCGCCGGTGGGCGCGGGGGCCGCGCCGGGTGCGGGCGCGGGCGCGGCAAGTGCCGCGTCGCTGTCGGGAAGCTGCGGCGCAGGGCCGGGCGCGGCATCGTCTTTCGGCGCGGCATCGTCTTCCGGAATGGCATCAGGCTCCGTCGTGGCGTCAGGCTCCGGCAGGGTATCGGACGGCACAGCGGGCGCATCCGGCGCGTCCGTTCCGGCCGGCGTATCGGCGGCGGGGTCGGCCTCCAGCGGCGAGGGGGCGGCCTCGGCGGGATCGGAGGCCTCGGCAGGGTCAGGCGCTTGGGCAGGGTCGGGCGCCTCGACGGGCGGCATGTCCGGCTGCCCGGCCAGGTCGGGGCCGCGCGGCGCGGTCAACAGCGCCGCGGCCACCGCCAGCGCCGCCGCCGAAAGCACCGCGCCCCAGAAGAAACCTGCAATAAGACCCTTGGCCAACGGCGCCTCCCCACCCGATTCCAGCAATGCCGCGGGCTGCCGGGTCTTGACCCTGCCCGCCGCGTCTGACCATCTATAGCGCGACCGCCGCCGGGGTTCACCCCCATGTTGCCGGCACCACCGGGGAAAGCCGTTCACAAATGCTTCTGCTCATCGACAACTACGACAGCTTCACATGGAACCTTGTGCATTACCTAGGTGAACTGGGCGCAGAGGTGAACGTGCAGCGCAATGACGCGCTCGACGTGCAGGCAGCGATGGCGCTGCGCCCCGAGGCGATCGTGCTTTCGCCCGGCCCCTGCACCCCCAACGAGGCCGGCATCTGCCTTGCCCTGACCGAAGCGGCGCTTGATGCGGGCATCCCCCTGCTGGGCGTCTGCCTGGGCCACCAGACCATCGGCCAGGCCTTCGGCGGCAAGGTCGTGCGCGCGTCCGAGATCGTGCATGGAAAGATGGGGCTGATCCACCATGCGGGCGCCGGGGTGTTTGCCGGGCTGCCCTCGCCCTTCGAGGCCACGCGCTACCACAGCCTGATCGTCGGACGCGAGGGCCTGCCCGACTGCCTGGAAATCACCGCCTGGCTGGAGGACGGCACGATCATGGGCCTGCGCCACCGCGACGCGCCCATCGAGGGCGTGCAGTTCCACCCTGAAAGCATCGCCTCGCAACACGGCCACCGGCTGCTGCGCAATTTCCTCGGTCGCGTCGGAGTGCCGGCATGAACGAGGTCACGCTGAAACCGCTGATCGCGGCGGCTGTCGAGGGACCGCTTTCGCGCGCGCAGGCCGAAGCGGCCTTCGAGCTGCTGTTTCGCGGCGAGGCCACGCCTGCCCAGATGGGCGGCTTTCTGATCGCGCTGCGCACGCGGGGCGAAACGGTCGAGGAATACGCCGCCGCGGCCCGTGTGATGCGCGCCCATTGCAACCGTGTGCGCGCGCCCGAGGGCGCGATCGACATCGTCGGGACCGGCGGCGACGGCAAGGGCACGCTCAACATCTCGACCGCGGCGGCCTTCGTGGTTGCCGGCGCCGGCGTGGCGGTGGCCAAGCACGGCAACCGCAACCTGAGTTCGCGCTCCGGTGCGGCAGATGCGCTGGGCGAGCTGGGCATCAATGTCATGGTCGGGGTCGAGACCGTCGAGGCCGCGCTGGAGCGGATTGGAATCGGCTTCATGATGGCGCCGATGCACCACCCGGCGATGCGCCATGTCGGCCCGGTGCGCGCCGAGCTTGGCACGCGTACGATCTTCAACATCCTCGGCCCCCTGACCAACCCCGCAGGCGTGAAGCGCCAGCTCACCGGGGCCTTCGCGCCTGATTTGCTGCGCCCGATGGCGGAAACGCTGGCGGCGCTGGGCTCGGAGGCCGCCTGGCTGGTGCATGGCGGCGACGGCACCGATGAGCTGGCGATTTCGGCCTCCAGCCAGGTGGTGGCGTTGGAGGACGGCGCGATCAGCCAGTTCGAGCTGCACCCCGAGGATGCCGGCCTGCCGCTGCATTCCTTCGAGGCGATCCTGGGCGGCAGCCCCGCCGAGAACGCGGGCGCCCTGCGGGCCCTGCTGCGCGGGGCGGAAGGGGCCTATCGCGATGCGGTGCTTCTGAACGCGGCCGCCGCGCTGCGCGTGGCCGGCCGCGCCGCCACCCTGTCTGACGGCGTGGAGATCGCGCGCGAGAGCATCGATTCGGGCGCCGCGCGCGGCAAGCTCGAGGCGCTGGCCGCCCTGACGTCCGCCGCCCCGCGCCCGAGCGCTGGCTGAACCACCCGCACCCTGTACCGGAAGGTTGCGCCCCCGAGCCGGCGACAGAGCCGCCTCCGGCGGGGATACTTTTGCCAAGAAGAAGAGGCGTGCCCTGCCCCTGCCCGGCTGGCCCGTGCTTGACCTGCAGGGGGCAGGCGCCGTAGATGCGCGCGTCACGAGAAACGAGCAGCAGGACAGGAGCGCACGATATGGGATTCAGGATGGGGATCGTCGGCTTGCCGAATGTGGGCAAATCGACGCTGTTCAATGCGCTCACGCGTACGGCGGCGGCGCAGGCGGCGAATTTCCCCTTCTGCACCATTGAGCCGAATGTGGGCGAGGTGGCGGTGCCCGACCCCCGGCTGGAGCGGCTGGCCGGGATTGCCGGATCGCGGCAGGTGATTCCGACGCGCATGACATTCGTCGATATCGCCGGCCTGGTGCGCGGCGCATCGAAGGGCGAGGGGCTGGGCAACCAGTTCCTGGCCAATATCCGCGAGGTCGATGCCATCGCGCATGTGCTGCGCTGTTTCGAGGATGACGACATCACCCATGTCGAAGGCCGGATCGACCCGGTGGCCGATGCCGAAACCATCGAGACGGAGCTGATGCTGGCCGACATGGAGAGCATCGAGAAGCGGCTGGCCAACCTGGTGCGCAAGCTGCGCGGTGGCGAGGCCGAGGCCATGCAGCAGGACAGGCTGCTACGAGCCGCGAAGGAGGCGCTGGAGGCCGGGCGCCCCGCGCGCACGCTCAAAGTGTCCGAGGAAGACGCGAAGGCGTGGGCGATGCTGCAACTGCTGACCGCCAAGCCGGTTCTCTATGTCTGCAATGTCGAGGAAAGCGCCGCCGCACAAGGCAACGCGCAGACGGCGCGGGTGGCCGCGATGGCGGCCGAACAGGGCGCGGGGCATGTGGTGATCTCGGCGCGGATCGAGGAAGAGCTCTGCCAGCTCGACCCGGAGGAAGCCGCCATGTTCCTCGAGGAGATGGGGCTGGAGGAGCCGGGGCTTTCGCGGCTGATCCGTGCCGGCTATGAGTTGCTCGGGCTGCGCACCTTCTTTACGGTCGGCCCCAAGGAGGCGCGTGCCTGGACGATCCCCGCCGGCACCCTGGCACCTCAGGCCGCCGGCGTCATCCATGGCGATTTCGAGCGCGGCTTCATCCGGGCCGAGACGATCGCCTATGACGATTACGTCAGCCTTGGCGGCGAGCAGCCCGCGCGCGAGGCCGGGCGGCTGCGCGCCGAGGGCAAGAGCTATGAGGTGGCCGACGGCGACGTGCTGCATTTCCTTTTTAATGCCTGATTTGCGCCAGAATTCCTGAAGCAGGCGTTAACCCCGCCCCGGCATCCTTCTTCACGGGTGTGAAGGAAGGATATGTGGGATGGGCTATTTCAGCCACCTCGCCACGCTTGATGGCGATGCGTTGCCCTATGCCTGGGGCATCGCGGATATGGAGGTCATATGGGCCGGGGACACGCCCTATGTGTTTGCCGGGGCGATGACCGATGGCGGGATTAACCGGCTGGAACTGCACAGCGACCGCGTGGCCGAGCTGGCGCAGGCCAGCCTTGCGGGGCAGTATCCGGGGCAGATCACGCTGGAGGGGCTGTCGATTGTCACCCTGGGCGGGCAGCCGCATCTGCTGGGGCTTGGGCGGGCGGGCGAGGCCGCGATGTTGCGCCAGATCGACCCGGCCAGCGGCCAGATCGGCGCAAGCGTGGGGTTCGACGCCGACGCTGCTCTTTTGCGCGGCTGGTCGCAGGCGATCTCGGTCACGCTGGAGGGGCGCGATCACATGGTGGTGGCGCGCCATGACGAGCCGGGGCTGTGGGTTTACGAGCTTGGCGCGGGCAACGCGCTGACCCTGCGCGGCACGGTGGCCGACACCACCAAGACGGCGCTGGCCGGGATCAGCGACCTCGCCGTCGTCACCATCGGCGAGACCATCCATCTGCTGGCGGTTTCGGAAAGCCGCGCGGGGGTCAGCAGCCTGCGGCTCGGCCCCGATGGCGGGCTCACCCCCGTTGACAGTTTCGGCGCCCATGTCGGCGCGGGCATGTCGGGCAGCACCGCGCTGGCCACCGCCGAAGTGCAGGGCGAAACCCATGCGGTGGTGGCGTCGGCGGGCAGCGGCGCGCTTACGGTCCTGCGGGTCAACGAGGCGGGCGTGTTGTTTCCTACGGATCACCGGCTCGACGACATGCACACGCGATTTGCGGGGGTGCAGGACATTGCCGCGTTCAGCCATGAGGGGCGCGCCTTTCTGGTGGCGGGCGGCGGCGATGACGGGCTGAGCCTGTTCGAGCTTGGCCCCGGAGGGCGCCTTTATCATCTGCAGAGCATCGCGCACCAGGAGGGCTGGACGCTGCAGAATGTGCAGGCGATCGAGGCCACGGTGATCGAGGGCAATGCGGTGATCCTGGCGGCGGGGGAAGGCGCAGCCGGGCTGAGCCAGTTTCGCATCGACATGAGCCGTTTCGGCGAGATCATCATGGCCGGGCCCGAGGATGCGGACCTGAGCGGCGGGCCGGGCGACGACCACCTAGAGGCTGGCGACAGGGATGTCACCCTGCGCGGCGGCGCGGGCGATGACCGGCTGGTCGCGGGCAACGGGGAAACCAGGCTCTGGGGCGGGCCGGGCGAGGATGTTTTCGTGTTCCGCCCTGGCGGCGGCCTCGACCGGATCATGGATTTCGAACCGGGCATGGACCGCATCGATCTGCGGGCCTATCCGATGCTCTATTCCACCGCCGGGCTGGATTTCGAAACCACCCATACCGGCGCGCGAATCCGTGTGGGCGAGGATGTCATCGTGGTGCGTACCCATGATCTGATTCCGCTCGCGCCCGGAGATTTCGGCAATGGCGATTTCATTTTCGGCTAGGCCGAGGCGAGGCCATTTACGCCAACATGCTGACAAAACGTCACTAATTTCCAGGGCGCGGGCGACGGGGCTGAAACGGGCCGGGCCTTTGCCATCAATCGGCTGTTAAGTTTCCGCACCTATGCCTGAGAGGAACGGGATCAAATGGAATTTCCGATGCGCCGACTGGAACTGCCCGCACGCCTCGATCTGCTCGCCGCTGACGAACTGGCCGAGGCTTTCGAACACCTGCGCGACACGCCGCTTGAGGTGGTGGCCTCGGGCGTCAGCCATGTGGGCGCGCTCTGCCTCCAGGTGCTGCTGGCCGCACGGCTGCAATGGCAGCGCGACGAGGTCGCCTTTCATCTGATCGACCCGTCGGAGGCCCTGCTTTCCGGCATGGCGCGGCTGGGCGTATCGGCAACCATCTTTGAGGAGGGTGAAGATGAAGCTTCGGGTTCTTGCGGTTGATGATTCCCGCACCATGCGCGGGATGCTCGATGCCGCCCTGCGCGATGCCGGCTTCGAGGTGCGGCTTGCCGAAGACGGCATCGAGGGGCTTGAACGCCTGAACGAAGAGATGCCCGATATCATCATCACCGACATCAACATGCCCCGGATGGATGGCTTCGGCTTCATCGAGGCGGTGCGCGCCGAACGGCGCTATCGCGGGTTGCCGATCCTCGTTCTGACCACCGAAAGCGCGCCTGAGCTGAAGGCTCGCGCGCGCAATGCGGGCGCCACCGGCTGGATCGTCAAACCCTTCGACGAGGGCAAGCTTGCCGTCGCGATCGAACGCGTGGCGACGGTGTGAGGCGGCCATGAGCATGAATGAATTGCGCGAAGGCTTCTTTCAGGAATGCGAAGACCTGCTCGAGGCACTCTCCGACGGCATGGCTGTGATCGACGCCGGGAACGCCGACAGCGATACGCTCAATGCGATCTTCCGGGCGGTGCATTCGATCAAGGGCGGGGCGGCGGCCTTCGGGCTCGAGGCGCTGGTCGAATTCTCGCATGCATTCGAGAACGTGCTCGACGCGGCACGCGCGGACAGGCTGACGCTCCAGGGCGAAGCGCTTGCGCTCTGCTTTCGCGCGGCCGACCGGCTGGCCGATCTGGTGGCCGACGCCCGCGCGGACCAGCCATCGGACAGCGCCGCAAGCGCGACTCTGATCGCCGGGCTGGACAGGTTGCTCGGGGCACCGTCCGACGCCCCCCCTGCGGCCCCTGCCCCCCCGGCGGACGAGGCTGTCGCGCCGGCATTTACCCCGCTCAGCGCGCCGGTCTCCTTCGATCTGCCCGCAAAAAAGGGGGGCGCACCTGCCGCCGCGCCAGATGCCGCTGGGGGGATGTCGCACTATTGCATCCGCTTTGCCCCCTCGCGGGAGACCTATGCCACCGGCAACGAGCCGGCGCTGCTGTTTCGCGCGCTGGCCGCGATGGGCGATCTCTCGGTCAAGGCCGATCTGTCGCGCGTTCCCCCCCTGCTCGAAATGGCCTGGGACGAAGGCTATATCATCTGGAACCTGACACTGCACACCAGGGCCGGCGAAGACAGGCTGCGCGAGGTCTTCGACTTTGTCGAGGGTGCCTGCAATCTCGACATCCGCCGCCTCGACGCGGCTACGCTCGCCGGCCCGCAGCCAGGTCCGGCCGGAGCACCCGGCGGCACGGCGGCCGACGCCGCTGCCGCTCCGGCGCCGGCAACGCCCTCTCCCGCGCCCGACACCGTCGCCACCGATGAGCCTGCCGCGCGGCCCGGTCAGGGCGCCCCGGCCCGCGCGACAATCCGTGTCGATCTCGAACGGGTGGACCGGCTGATCAACCTCGTGGGCGAGTTGGTGATCAACCAGGCGATGCTCTCGCAATCCATCGACGAGGCGAACCTGCCCTCGGGCAATGGCGTCGACTCGGCGATGGGCCAGCTTCGCCAGCTCTCCAGCGAGTTGCAGGAGCGCGTCATGGCCATTCGCGCCCAGCCGGTAAAGCCGCTGTTCCAGCGCATGTCGCGCATCGTGCGCGAGGCCGGCCATGCCTCGGCCAAGCTTGCGCGGCTGGTTACATCCGGCGAGGCGACCGAGGTGGACAAGACCGTGATCGAGCGGCTTGCCGACCCGCTCACACACATGATCCGCAACGCGATCGACCACGGGCTGGAAAGCCCCGAGGCCCGCAAGCAGGCCGGCAAGCCGCCCGAAGGCATCATCCGGCTCAGCGCCGGGCACCGATCGGGCCGCGTGGTGATCGAGCTCAGCGATGACGGCGCGGGGATCAACCGCGCCCGCGTGCATGAAACCGCCGTCGCCCGCGGGCTGATCGCGCCCGAGAAAGACCTCAGCGACGAGGAAATCGACAACCTTCTCTTCATGCCGGGCTTCTCGACATCGCCAGAGGTTTCGGCGCTGTCCGGCCGAGGTGTCGGCATGGATGTCGTCAAGAGCGAGATCCAGCGCCTCGGCGGCAGGGTCACGCTCGCGTCAATGCCGGGCCGGGGCACCACCGTCACCATCAGCCTGCCGCTCACGCTCGCGGTGCTGGAAGGCATGGTTGTCGAGGTTGCCGGCGAAACCCTTGTCGTGCCGACCACGGCGCTGCGCGAAACCCTCAAGGCCGCGGCCGCGGATGTGCAGCGCATCGGCGCGCATGGCTGGTTCATCGCGATTCGCGGCGGCTTCGTGCCCATCGTCGATCTCGGCGCCGAACTCGGCTTTCAGCCGGGGCCGGAAGGGTTCGTCGGCCGCGTGTTGCTGCTGATCGAGAGCGGCAGCGGCCGCCGCGCCGCGCTGGCGGTCGACCGGGTGCTCGATCAGCGCGAAGTGGTCATCAAGGGCCTGGAAAACAACTATGGCCACGTGCCCGGCATCGCCGCCGCCACGATTCTCGGCAATGGCCGGATCGCACTCATCATTGACCCTGACGAAATCTCGGCCGCCCCGGCGCCCGGCCCCGGTGCCGCCGCCCCCCGGCCCGCCCTCGCAACAGCCGCAGGAGCATGACCATGACAGATGCCGCCGAACAGCACCCGGTTTCCCGGCGCGAGATCGTCTCGTTCCGGGTCGCCAATCAGGATTTCTGCATCGACATAGGCTCGGTCCGCGAGATTCGCGGCTGGACGCCGACCACCGTCCTGCCCCATGCGCCGCCCTATGTCACCGGCGTGATGAACCTGCGCGGCGCGGTCTTGCCGGTGGTCGATCTGTCCGCCCGGCTGGGTCTCGGCCCGACCGAGCCCAGCCCGCGCCATGTCATCATCATCGTCATGATCGAGGAGATGACCGCGGGCCTGCTGGTCGATGCGGTCTCGGACATCCTGACCGTGAATGGCGAGGAGATCAAACCGACACCCGATGTCGCCGCGGGCCCGGCAAAGACCCTGGTCGAAGGGGTGCTGGCCATCGACGAGCGGCTGATCCGCCTGATCGACCTGGGCCGCGTCTTTCCCGACCACGAAAGAGGCGAGCCGTGACAGCCGCGCCCCAGGCGGGCGGCGTGCCTGCGCCACCACAGGGCTATGCGCTCAGCCCCGCGGCATTCCGCCGGCTGGCCCGGATCGTGCAGGCGGACTCCGGCATCCGCCTGACCGAGGCCAAGCAATCGCTGGTGGTGTCGCGGCTCTCGCGCCGGCTGCGCAGCCTCGGGCTTGGCGGTTTCGAGCAGTATTGCAACCTGGTCGAGGCCCCTGACGGGGCCGGGGAACGCCAGCGCATGATTTCTTCGCTGACCACCAATGTGACCCGCTTCTTCCGCGAGGAGCATCACTTCCGGCAGCTGGGCGAATCCGTGCTGCCACCCCTCGTGGCGCGGGCCCGCGCGGGCGGTCGCGTGCGCCTGTGGTCGGCGGGCTGCTCCAGCGGCGAGGAACCCTACAGCATCGCGCTCACCCTGCTTGATCTTTGCCCTGAGGCGCCCCGGCTCGATTTGCGCATTCTGGCCAGCGACATCGACCCCGATGTGCTGGAAAAGGCGCAGCAGGGCCGCTACCCGCCCCAGGCGGCGGCAGCGGTGCCCGCGCGGCTTCTCGACGGGTTCCTGAAGGGCAGCGACGGGGCATCCATCGAGATCGGCGCCGCCGCCCGCGGCCTCGTGACCTTTCGCCAGTTGAACCTGCTGGAGCGCTGGCCGTTTCAGGGGCGCTTCGACATCATCTTCTGCCGCAATGTGGTGATCTATTTCGATGCCGTCACCCAGGACACCCTCTGGCAGCGCTTTGCCGGGGTTCTCGTTCCCGGCGGACATCTCTTCATCGGGCATTCAGAGCGGCTTTCCCCGGCGGCTCAGCCGCAGTTTCAAAACGCCGGCGTTACCTGTTACCAGCGTTGCGACCCCGCGCCCCCCGGCGTGCGCAGCCCGGCCGCAACCCCTGGCACGGCCCCGGGCCTGCCAGAATCCGGGAGAACACGAGGATGGGTCTGAAGGAAACATTACAGGTTCTGGTGGTGGATGACATGGCCACCAGCCGCGGGCTGATTACCCAGGCGCTCGATGTGATCGGGGTGGCGAATTATGATGTCGCCGATGACGGGCAGCAGGCCATCGCCAGGCTTTCGGCGCGCCCCGCACATCTGGTGATCTCCGATTACAACATGCCCGGTCTCGACGGGTTGCAGTTGCTGGAAGCCCTGCGGCGCAACCAGCTTACCCAGCGCATCGGCTTCATCCTTGTCACCGGGCGCGCCGATCAGGACCTGATCGAAAGGGGCCGCCAGCTTGCCATGAACAACTTTCTCAAGAAACCATTCGGTGCCAGCGATCTGAAAACCTGCATCGAGCAGGTCTTCGGCCCGCTCTGAGCCGACGCGAAAAGGAAGACCCGGATGCCACGGCAACCCCTCGCCGGAGTGATGCTGCGCTGTGCGCAGGAGGCGCACCGTCAGGCCGACATGGCCGCCCGTTTCGACGAGGCCTATGGCGCGCTGGCGCTTGCCGGCGCCACCGCCCTGCCGCACGCCCCGCTCTGGCAGCAGCTCGATCTGCACCGTCAGAGCCTGCGTGATCTGGCCCGTTTCATGGAGGCGCTGGCCCGCGCACTGCCCGAAGAGGTGGCGGTCGACACCGCCGCCCCGGCACAAGCCATGACGCTGGGTGCGCTGGCGGACCGGGTTGCACCATCCGGAAGTGCCGCCCATCCCGCGGCACCGCAACAAAGCGGCGAAGCCGATTTCTTCTAAGCGCAGGCGCGATCGGGCAACCGCACTCCCGTACAAGGCACCGGATGCCTGCAGGTGACCGAAGCGGCGGAATCCGGGGCGGTCGACTGTGCGGTATCCGGTGCGGCTTCAGCGCGGTCGAGAGCCGCTGACAACCCGAAAATCACGACACGGCAGAAAGTTGCAGCGACCAGATGTTGCAGCGAGAAATCCGAGGCATTGCAGGGCGCCCTGCTTTCACGCGCGTTCCGCCCTGGGGACGCGAACCGATCCACGCCCCCGGCTCGATATGATGCGCCCTGCAGGTCTGGCCGTGGCCTTCCGCACCATGGCCGCCGGGAACATGCGGGGAACAATTCTCCCGCGCGCGATCCTGGGCGCGATCCTGGGCCTGATCCCGCGCCCGCTGCTCGCGCCGGATGATGCGAACATCCTTGCGGCATCTTGCCGGGCTGCCGCCCCGGCATAACGCACGCAACTGGCGCCACATGCGACCGCGGCCCCCGGCCCCTGGCTCAGAAAAGGGTGATCCCGCCCGGTGCGCTCACGGGCAACTCGGGCGCAGGCGTTGCGGCGGGCAGGGCCGCCGCTGTCTCGGCGACGAATTGCTGTTGTGCCTGCCCGTTCCTCGGCCAGAATCGCAGTTTGCGCGGCCGTGTGCCCCCCAGGCTCTGCCCGACGCAGCGGATGCCCTCATTCTCGAGAAACCAGAGGGCAAAGCGGGCATTCCCCGCACCGATGCCGTGCCCCCCGCCAAGCATCTGTCCGCCGCCGAACAGTTTCGCCTCGAGCCGGTCGCGGCGGGCGCCCTTCTTCAGCAGTTCGTTCACCAGCAGCTCCATCGCGTTGATGCCATAGCGCAGGCTTGCGCGATCGCTGCGTTCGTCGCCGGCGAGCAGGAAATGATTCATGCCCCCGACCCCACGCTCGCGGTCGTAGAGGCAGGTGGCGATGCAGGATCCGAGCACGGTCGTGAACACCACATCGGCCCCGGCCGAGACACGAAACTCCCCCTGGAGCACCGGCACGCTCACCCAGGTCGGCCCCGGCCCGCGCGCCGTGCCCGGCCGCCCCGCCGGTGTCACGATACCCCTCCCGTCCGGGCCGGTTCCATGCGCGCCGCGAGCTTCAGAATGGCCCCCGCGATCATCGGCGCGGGCAGCACATACTGTGCCGCACCCAGTTCGACAGCGGCCCGGGGCATTCCGTAGACCGTCGAGGTCGCACTATCCTGCACGATCGTGCCACCACCGCAGCGCCGGATCGCGAACAGGCCCTCGGCCCCGTCGCGGCCCATTCCCGTCAGCAACACGCCGATCGGCGCCGCGCCTTTCAGCCCGGCGGCCGAGACGAACAGCCGGTCAACCGAAGGGCGGTGCCCGGTGCAGGGCGGCCCCGGCACCAGGCGGCAGACCGGCACGGCACGCCCGCCCAGCTCAAGATGAAGTTGGTCGCCCGGCGCGACATAGGCATGGCCCCGCCGCAGCGCCGCGCCGCCATGGGCCTCCATGACGGTGATCCGGCAATGCCGGTCGAGCCGGTCGGCCATGCTGGCGGAAAAGCTTCCGCGAATGTGCTGCACGATCACGATGGGCGGCGCATCTTCGGGCAAAGCCCCCAGGATTTCCTGAAGCACCGGCACCCCACCGGTCGAAGCCCCGATACAGACCACAGGCAGCCGCTGCGTCACCTTCGGGCCGGGCGCCGCCGCTGTCGCCATTGCCTTCGCCGCCGCCTGTGGTGCCGCGGCACGGGCAAGCGCCTGCGCCAGACGGCGCAACCGCCCCTCTGGCGCCGCGCCGCCATCGCCCGGCAGGTCGGGATAGGGCATGATCCGCAGGCCCCGTGCCTTGCATCGCGCGGCGAGCGCGGCGAACCCCTGTTGCGCGGCCAGGTCCGGCGCCATGGCGAGAATCCCGCCCGCCGGCGGCAGGGGCAGGCGCGCAGCCTCCTCGACCGAGCCGGCCTGCCCGCCCAGCACGACAGTGCCCAGCCCCCCAAGGTGGCGGGCAAGCCCCACGCGCCGCGCCGTGTTCTGATCGAGCAGCAATATCCCTGGTCTCACCTGTCGCGCCCCTTTCCGACTGCGCCGCCCGGCGCCGCCGCGCAGGAATGCCCCCAATCTGGCGTCTGACGCCTTATGATTCGGTAAATGCAGACTGCCTTGCGCGGATCGGGCCGGGGCGCGGCGATCAATGGATTGTTCACCTTTTCCCCCGATACCTGAAATCGGCTGCAACGCGAATCGCACCGGCGAAGGAGCGCGAAATGACCGGACAGACCACGACGAAGCCGACCCTGGAGCAAAGACTGAAGGCCTTCGGGCTGGAGGGCGAGGCCCTCGCCGCGCTGAGTACGGCCGCGCAGATCATCCTGCCGCGGATCGACGATGTACTTGGCCGCTTCTATGCGCGGGTGATGGCGGATCAGGAGCTTGCCGCGCATTTCAACGGCGATGCGATGATCGACAAGGCGCGCACGGCGCAGCGGCGGCACTGGCAGAAACTGTTCTCGGCCCGGTTCGACGAGGATTATTACCAATCCGCGCAGCGGATCGGCGAGGTGCATTTCCGTATCGAGCTGCCGCTGGGGGTGTACCTGGCAGCCTATGCCGGGCTGGTGGCGGATCTGGCCACGATGATCCTGTCTGCCCGGCAGCCGCGCTTCAGGCGCGGTGACAACGGCAGCGCGCTCGCGATGCTCGATGCCGTTCTGCGAGCCACCGCGCTGGATATCGAAATCGCCGTCAGCGCCTTTCACGATGCGCAGAAAGGCGCATTCACCACACGGCTCGAAGGCTTCGCGCAGACGCTGGATACCGATGTCGGGCATATCGTCGACGCGGTGTCCGCCGCTTCGACCGAACTGGCCACGGCCGCACAGGCCATGTCACAGCGCGCCGCCGATTCCACCCGGCAGGCCCAGGGCGCGGCGGCGGCCGCCGAAGAAGCCGCCGGAAATGTCGCGTCGGTCTCTTCCGCCGCCGAGGAGCTTTCCGCCTCCATCGGTCAGATAGCGGGGCAGATGCGCGAAGCCTTGCAAATCTCGACCCAGGCGGTCGAACAGGCACGCCACACCGACGAGATGGTGAACAACCTGCGCTCTGCGGGCGAACGGATCGGCACGGTGGTCGATGTGATTTCCGACATTGCCTCGCAAACCAACCTGCTGGCACTCAATGCCACGGTCGAGGCGGCGCGGGCGGGCGACGCCGGCAAGGGCTTTGCCGTCGTGGCGCATGAGGTCAAGCAACTTTCGACCAACACCGCCGAGGCCACGGAAGACATCCGCAAGCAGATCGAGCAGATGCAACAGCAAACCGGCGCCGCCGTGACCGCCATCCGGGGGATCAGCGAAACCGTCGAACGCAATGGCGAGATCGCCCGCTCTGTCGACGCGGCGATTGCCCAGCAGCGCAGCGCCACGGGCGAGATTGCTGCAAATGCCGAGGCGACCGCCGACGGAACCGGCCAGATGGCCCGCAACATCGAGGCGATGAGCAACGCGATCTCCGATGTGGATGTCTCTTCGAGCGAGGTGCTTCAGGCGGCCAATGACCTCTCGCATTCCTCGGTCTCGCTGCGCGGCAAGGTCGATGAGTTCTTCGTGCGGCTCCGCAGCGCCTGACATGGCCGTGGTTGCCCGGTCAGCGCGCAGACGGTGTTTTCAACCGGGGCGCGCTACCTTCGCGCCGAAAGCGGTCTGTGACCACCCCGTCCGGCGGCGTGCCTGCGGCCAACTTTGCCCGGCGGCGTGCCTGCGGCCAACCTTGCCCGGAGGCGTGCCTGCGGCCCACCTTGCCAGGAGGCGTGCCTGCGGCACGACGACAGGCGCTTCGACGCTCGCTTCGCTTATGCCCGCGGGCGGTTGCGGCGCGCACCGGCAGAGCCTTGCACCGGCACAGGCCTTGCGCCTCGACCGGGGCCGGTCGGGGCAAAGGCGTTGCGCTAGTGTTCCCCGCCCGACATAAGATATCCGATGAAAGTTTGGTATCGGACGCGGACCCAACATCCTGGAGCTTTTCGCTGACACGCGCCCTGCGCGGAATCGAGGCCGAAGGCCGCCG
>NZ_QNVJ01000004.1 GCF_003350345.1 Alkalilacustris brevis | reverse complement strand
CTCTGCCCGCCGCGCGATGCCCGGGCGCTCGCAGAGGCGATGGCGCGTTTCATCGATCTGTCGAGTGATGCACGCGCAGCCATGGGGCAGGTGGCCCGCGCCCGCGCCGAGGCTGCCTTTGACGAAGCCATCGTCATCGCCGCCTATCTGGAACGCTTGCCGCAGGGTGCGGGACAGGGTGCCTCTGCGGCCTGACGGCCAACTGCTTTCCAACCACGCCCCCGCATCCTCGTCCCATTGCCAGCCTTCGCCGCACCGGGGCGGTCCACGCGCTGCCGTTTCATTCCCACGAGGGGTAGGGCTGTTCCGGGCGCGGGGCGGTGAATGCGGCCTCTGCCGTCACCTCCGCGTCGCCGCTGGTCCGGCCCCCCGAGTTCGACGGAGGGCGGTTGGCAAGCGGATCGAGCATCTTGGGCTCCTTGATCTCGGTTTGCCGAATTCAGCACATGCGGCCAAGGCCGCCATTGTTATTTGAGAAGATCAAGAGTCCGCTGTGCTCACGCTCGGTGCGTCAATGTCCTATCAAGGATGCTGCAGGCTCTCACTTGCTCCCGCAGAACCGCATAATCCGCCAGCCACTCCCCGATCACCGCCCCCTCCAGCAGCGCCGTCACCTCCTCCGCCACGCGCGCTTGCTCGGCCCTGCTGTACTCCACCACCGGCGGGCAGCTCCCAGTCCCGCCCTCAGAACCCACCCCTGCGCAACCGCTCAAGAAGATCGTCGCGATTGCGAGGCCTGCGACTGGCGCCTTCCAGCATCCTGCGCTGTATGTCATTTATCCTCTCCAGAGTTTCCAGCCGCTCGGCGGCGCGTCCGGCGCGCTCGCCCTGGCGGCGGAGGTTGATCAGAAACAGGGTGATGGTGAGCGCGACGAGGGCCACCCCCACCACCCGCCGCGCCCAAGGCCGGGCCAGAATCCCGACCACGAAGCTGGCCCACATCACCTCAGCCCCTTGCGCCAGTCATCGACCCGCGCCCAGATCGCCACGGCGATGCCCGCAAGCGCCAGCGCAATGAACAGCCAGCGCAGGGTGTCGAGATACGGCACCAGCGGCAGGAGCGCGTCCTGCGCCTCGGCGACGACCTCCCTCACGCCCTCGACACCCGCGGCCCCCACCGTCGCCACTCCGGCCGCCCCGGTTCCCTTGAGCGTCCGGCTCTGCGCCAGCGCCTCGCGCGCCGGTGGGGTCTCGGTCGCAAATGCCACCGCGCGCGCCGGAAACCTCTCCCCCCAGTCCCGCGCGGGCCCAAGATCGATATGCATGAATCCCGAGCGGGGATAGAAGCCGAAGCCGAGGAACCCGACCTCGCGCGCTGCCGCCTCAAACACCTCCGGATCATGGTTCGCCATGGCGATATCAAAGGCCGTGCCCTCCATGTGTTTTGATGCCGGCGTGCCGCCGACATTTCGGTTGTGCGCGGGCGAGCGATAGGCGGAACGGACGATCAGCGGCTTGCCCAGCCGATCGCGCAGCGCCTGCAGCCTGTCGAGCGCTTGCGCGTGCAGCTTGAGCTGCCCTGTCCCACGACAGGCGATCTCGGCCGGCGAGAAGTTCGGCCAGCGCCAGATGTGGTCTGGCACCTCCCGGAAATGCCGATAGGTGCGAATTGGGTCTGCCATGGGGATGGTCCTCTCATACCTAAAAATGAACCCGCCGCGGGTGCGACCGGCACGGGTGGGGTGACGGGGTCAGTTGGATGCTGCGCGCTGGGCCTGGATGCCTCAGTCCCTGACGCGCCGCGCGGTCGGGCCTTGCCCGGCCTCAGTCTTCGCCGCGACGGCTCGAGGCGGCGCTGTCGGTGCGCCCGGCTGCGCCTTGCGCGAGGGTAAAATCTGCGAGCCGCTGATCGAGGCGCAGGATGGCGGCGCGCAGATCGCGCAGCGCCTCCTTCAGCTCGGCGCGATCCTCGTCGCGCTGGTCCTTGCGCTCGGACAGCAGCGTCATGATGCGCAGCACGTCTTTCTCATGGGCACCGATCTTCTGGTTATGGACCCAGAGCATGGCGGCCATGGGAATGATCACCCATTTGATGAGC
>NZ_QNVJ01000009.1 GCF_003350345.1 Alkalilacustris brevis | reverse complement strand
TGCTATTTGCAACGTCGCAATGCGCCCTCCCGGGGGGAAGGTCGGGCGCGGCCCGGGCTGGTCGCCCGGGCGGAACCTGTGGCGGGCGTGATGTGGAACAGTTTCCCGGTGCCGAGTTTGGAAACGGTTTGGCGCGACACTTTTTCAGCAGCCTGCTACGTTACAAGATGTGAGGCGTCTGAAGCGCCTGCCGGGATGGAGGGGGACCGTCGTCCCGGTGGGGCGGCGTAAGTCCCCGGAATGGCAGGCGCTGCCCGGCGGTGCCGCCGGGCGAGCCGTCTAGCAAGGTGCCGTGTCAGGCAGAAGCCTTCGACCTCCTTTCGAGGTGCTCAGATCCAAATGCAATAGCTCCGGCCTGCCGGACACGCGCTTGACATTCCGCCGCCCCGGCGTCTCATTGCCGCTGGGATTTCAGCAAGGCCCGCGGCGCATCCGCGAGGAGGTTATTTATGGCGCATGTTCAGCCCCGTGACGAAAAAACCGTCTATCTGGTCATTCTCGGGGTCAGCATCTGCCATTTCCTCAACGACGTGATGCAATCGCTGCTGGCGGCGATCTACCCGCTGCTGCGGGACGAATTCGCGCTCAGCTTCTGGCAGATCGGCCTGATGACGCTGGCCTTTCAGGTCACGGCCTCGATGTTTCAGCCAATTATCGGCCTTGTGACCGACAAGCACCCCTTCCCGAATTCGCTGCCCATCGGCATGGGCTCGACGCTGGCGGGGCTGGTGTTGCTGGGCACGGCCGACAGTTACGCGCTGCTGCTGACCGGCGCCTGCCTGATCGGGCTTGGCTCGGCGGTGTTCCACCCCGAGGCAAGCCGGGTCGCGCGCCTGGCCTCGGGCGGGCGCTATGGAACGGCGCAGTCGATCTTTCAGGTGGGGGGCAATGTCGGCACCGCCGCGGGGCCGCTTCTGGCCGCCTTCATCGTGGTGCCGCTGGGCCGGCCCAGCCTGCTGTGGTTCTCGCTCGCGGCGCTGCTGGGCATGGTGATCCTGTGGCAGGTCAGCGCCTGGTACGGGCGCTGGCAGGTGGCCAACCGCGCCCGCCCGCCGGTCAGCCGCGCGCTGCCGCTGGCGCGCAACCGGGTGGTGCTGTCAATTGTCGTGCTGGCCTTTCTGATGTTCGTCAAGGCCGCCTACACGGCTGGCATCACCAGCTACTACACCTTCTTCCTGATGGAGCGTTTCGGCGTGACGATGCAGCAGTCGCAGATATTGCTGTTCGTCTTTCTGGGCGCCATGGCGCTGGGCGTGGCGCTGGGCGGGCCGTTCGGCGACCGGTTCGGCACGCTCACGGTGATCTGGATCTCGATCCTCGGGGTGCTGCCCTTCACGCTGGCGCTGCCGCATGTCGGGCTGGTGGCCACGGTGGTGCTGTCGCTGATCATCGGGCTGCTGATGGCCGCCGCCTTTCCGGCGATGCTGGTCTACGCGCAGGAACTGGTGCCGGGCCGGGTCGGGCTGATCGGCGGCATCTTCTTCGGCTTTTCCTTTGGCCTGGGCGGGCTTTCGGCGGTGATCCTGGGCTTCATGGCCGATGCCCGGGGGATCGAATGGGTCTATCTGATGTGCAGCTTCCTGCCGATTCTGGGGCTGCTCACCATCTTCCTGCCCAGCCGGGGCGAGCTGATCCGCGCGGGCAGCTGAGTGCCGCGCTGCACGCGGGGTCTTCGGCTCAGACCCACTTGGCCAGCGGCGGCAGACTCATCAGCACGGCGTCGGGGTCGTGGCCGGTTTCCAGCCCGAACCTGGTGCCCCGGTCATAGACCAGGTTGTATTCGGCATAGAGCCCGCGATGGACAAGCTGCGCCTCGCGCTCGGCCTCGCCCCAGCCGGTGCCGCGACGTTTCTCCACCAGCGGCACGAAAGCGGGCAGAAACGCGCGCCCCACATCCTGCGTGAAGGCGAAATCGGCCTGCCAGTCGCCGCTGTTGAGATCGTCATAGAAGATCCCGCCCACGCCACGGGCGCGCTTGCGGTGTGGGATGAAGAAATACTCATCCGCCCATGCCTTGAAACGCGGGTAGAGATCGGCCCCGTGCGAATCGCAATGGGCCTTGAGCACGGCATGGAAATGCGCCGTGTCCTCGGGGTATTCCAGGCAGGGGTTGAGGTCGGCCCCGCCGCCGAACCACCAGGCGCCAGGCGTCCAGAACATGCGCGTGTTCATGTGCACCGCCGGCACATGCGGATTGCGCATATGCGCCACAAGGCTGATGCCCGAGGCCCAGAAGCGCGGGGCGTCAGCGAGGCCGGGAATATCCTTGCGCGCGGCCATGGCGCGCTGCGCCCGTTCGCCAAGCTGGCCGTAGACCGTCGAGACATTGACGCCGACCTTCTCGAATACCCGGCCGCCGCGCATCACGCTCATCAGCCCGCCACCCGCGTCACCGCCATCGGGGGCCGCGCGGCGGGTTTCGCGCAGTTCGAACCGCCCGGCGGGCAGGTCGGCGTCGGGGCCCGTGGCATGGCTGTCTTCCAGCGCCTCGAAAGCTGCGACGATCTCGTCACGCAGGGTGCGGAACCACTGGGCCGCGCGGGTCTTGTTCTGCTCAATCTCGTTCATGGTGCCGATGCTCTTGCAGGGTTACGAGGGACGGTGCAGGCCTATCAATTCTGCGCGCGCTGCACCAGATGGCGGGCACCGTGCTTGGCAGATGGCCGGGCGCGGCCTATCATCGCGCCCGAGACATTCGCGGAGATGATTTCATGCGCCTCACCCCCTTGCTGCTCGGCATCTGCGCGCTGGCCCTTGCCGCCTGCGCCACCCCGCGCGAGCGCTGCATCAGTGACGCCACGCAAGAGTTGCGCACCATCGACGCGCTGATCGCCGAGACCCGCACCAATATCGAGCGCGGCTATGCCATCATCCGCGAGCCGGATGTGCGCACGCGGCTGGTCTTTTGCTACAACCCGCCGGAAGAGCCTTTCACCTTCTGCTCGGTCGATGAACCCATCGTGCGTGAACGCCCCGTCGCGATCGACCGCGCGGAGGAGCGCCGCAAGCTGGCCAGCCTGACCGAACGCCGCGCCGAGTTGCTGCCGCAGGTCCGTGCCGAACTGGCCACCTGCGAGGCGCGTTACCCCGAAAGCTGAGCCGGACGCCGGACCGGATAGATGGCGCGGCGGGCCTTCGGCCCGTGCTCCGCGCCAGTGCCTCCGGCGGGGATATTTTTCTCACAGTGAAGGGCAGGCCCGCGCGATCGGAGAGCGCGCGAAACCGCGCCGAGGGAAGACCGCGCGCGCCGCCCTCAGCCCTGCGCGCGCAGGACCGCGCCGGGGTTCATGATGCCCGTCGGGTCGAGCGCGGCCTTGATCGCCCGCATCGCCGCCAGCCGCGCGGGGTCGCCATAGCGTTCCAGATCGGCCACCTTGAACCGCCCGATGCCATGCTCGGCACTGACCGATCCGCCCAGTTCATGCACCAGGTCATGCACGCAGCGTTTGATCGCGTCGCGCTGGTCTTCGTGATCGGCGCGGCTGCGGCCGGGCTGGGGGAAGACATTGTAATGCAGGTTGCCGTCGCCCAGATGGCCGAAGCAGTTGATGCGGAAATCGCCGATTTCGGCAAGCGCCGGCCCGGCGCGGCGGATGAATTCGGGCACCGCGCCCAGCGGCACCGAAATGTCATGGCTGGAGATCGCCCCGATCAGGCGGTTGGCCTCGGGGATGGATTCGCGCATGTGGCGGAACTCGGCGCGCTGGGCCTCGGACTGGGCGATCACGCCGTCGGTCACCAGCCCGGCCTCGAACCCCTCGGCAAACAGATCTTCCAGCGCCTCGGCGGGGTTCAGCCCCTTGGGCAGGCCGACCTCGATCAGCACCATCCAGTCGGGCGCGGGCGAAAGCGGCTGGCGGACCTCGGGCATGACCTCGGCCTGAAAATCGGGGCCGGTGCGGCTAATCAGTTCAAAGGCGGATATCCCCTCGGCCAGCCGCGCCTGTGCGCGCGCCAGCAGATCAAGCGCGGCTTCGGGGCTTTCCACCGCCATCACCGCCGAGCCGGTCGCGGCGGGCTGGGCAAACAGCCGCAAACTGGCCGCCGTGATCACCCCGAGGGTGCCCTCGGCCCCCACCAGAAGCCCGCGCAGATCATAGCCGGTGTTGTCCTTGCGCAGGCGCTTGAGCCCGTGCCAGATGCTGCCATCGGGCAGCACCGCCTCGAGCCCCAGGCACAGCTCGCGCGCGTTGCCATAGCGCAGCACGTTGATGCCGCCCGCGTTGGTGGCCAGCAGCCCGCCGATGCGCGCCGTGCCTTCCGAGCCCAGCGACAGCGGAAAGAGCCGCCCTGCCTGCGCTGCGGCGGCCTGCACATCGGCCAGCACCGCGCCGGCCTCGGCGATCAGCACGTTTTCCTGCGGGTAGACGGCGCGGATTGCGCGCATCCGCTCGAGCGACAGGATCAGTGGCGCGGGGCCGTCGGGCGCGACCTGCCCGCCCACCAGCCCGGTACCGCCGCCATAGGGCACCACGCCCACGCGCGCCCGAGCCGCGGCACGCACGACAATCGCCACCTCCTCGACTGTGCGCGGCAGCGCGAGGATGCCGCCCGCGCCCTGCCAGCGCCCGCGCGGCTCTTCCAGGTGGCGCTGTTCGGGGGCGCGCAGGGTTCCTGCGGGCAGTTGCTGCGCGAGGTTTTCGGCAAAAGCCGCATCGGCGGGGTTGAGCATCGGCGGGTTTCCTGAAGCTTTCGGCGGTCAAGGTGGTGTCATCGAGGCGGTTGGGGGATGGTTAGCGCATTTCCCCGGCAAAGTTCCAGAGCAGGAAAGCGCCGCAAGCCGCGGGCCGGGCACGGACAGCCGCCCGCGCGCGCCCACGCACCCGGGCACAAACGCTTGCCCCGCCCCGGCCCAGCGCTTAGAGATGGGCGCCGAAACGGCACCCTGAACGAAAGGCGCGTCACTGCATGGCCAAGGCAAAAGGCAAGACGGCGAACATATTCGTCTGGATCATCCTGGGGCTTCTGATCATCGGGCTTGCGGGCTTCGGGGTGGACGGCTTTGGCGGCTCGGTCCGCTCGATCGGGTCGGTTGGCGAGCGTGAAATCCGCGTCAACGACTATTTCCGCGCCCTGCAGCAGGAAATCCGCGCCGCCGAGGCCGAGGCGGGCGGTGCGATCAGCTTTGGCGAAGTGCAGCAGATGGGGCTTGACCAGGCGGTGCGCGCCCGCCTCGTGACCACCGCCGCGCTGGAAAACGAAACCCTGAAACTGGGCATTTCGGTGGGCGATGACGTGGTGGCGGAAGAGATCCTCGCGATCCCTGCTTTCCGGGGATTCGACGACGGTTTCAACCGCGAAGCCTATCGCTTTGCCTTGCAGAACGAGGGGCTGTCGGAATCCGAATTCGAGGATCAGATCCGCATCGAGACCGCGCGCGGCATTCTTCAGGCGGCACTGACCTCGGGCGTGCCGGCGCCGGCCACCTATACTGAGACGCTCACCACCTATATCGCCGAGCAGCGCAGCTTCAGCGTGGCGCAACTGGACCAGAGCCAGCTGGATGCCCCGGTGCCCGCGCCCACCGATGCCGAACTTCAGGCCCATTACGAGGAAAACCCCCAGGATTTCACCGAACCCGGCTTTCGCCGCATCTCTTATGCCTGGGTCACGCCCGAGCAGCTTTACGACGAGGTCGAGGTTGACGAGGCGCTCTTGCGCGACCTCTACGAGCAGCGTAGCGATGAATTCGACCGCCCCGAACGCCGGCTGGTCGAGCGGCTGATCTTTCCCACGACCACCGAGGCGCAGGACGCCCTCGCCCGGATCGAGAGCGGTGCTGCCGATTTCGCCGATATCGTCGCCGAGCGCGGACTCTCGCTGGATGATGCCGATATGGGCGATGTCACGCGCGACGATCTTACTCCCGCCGCGCGCGACGGGGTCTTCGCGCTGGATGGCCCCGGCATCGCGGGGCCGTTCGACACACCCTTCGGCCCCGCGCTGTTTCGGGTGAACGCCATCCTGGCCGCGCAGACCATCGGCTTTGAAGAGGTGCGCGACGACCTGCGCGTCGATCTGGCCCGCGACCGGGCGCGCCGGCTGATCGCCGACCGCTATGACGATTACGAAGACCTGCTTGCCGGCGGCGCCACACTGGAAGACCTGGCGCGGGAAACCGAGATGCAGAGCGGGCAGATCGACTACCGCGGCGACAGCCGCGAGGGAATCGCGGGCTACGAGGCCTTCCGCGATGCCGCCGATGCGCTGACCGACGGCGATTTCCCCGAGATCATGGGGCTGGAGGATGGCGGCGTCTTTGCCCTGCGCCTCGATGAAGAGGTGCCCGCCCGGCTGCGCGATTTCGACGATGTCGTCGTGCAGGTGATCGAAGGCTGGGAAGCTGCCGAAATCCGCCGCCGCCTGAGCGAACGCGCCGAGCAACTCGCCGCCCGGCTGGCCGCCGGCGAAAGCTTTGACGATCTCGGCCTGACGGTTGACCAGATCGAGGCGATCACCCGCAACGGCTTTGTCCAGGGGCTGCCCCGACCGCTGATCGCCGAGGCCTTCGCGCTGCGCACCGAGGGGGAAACCCGCGTGGCAACCGCGGATGGGCAGGTCTATCTGGTCCGGCTCGATGAAATCCTGCCGCCGGATGCCGCCACGCCCGAGACCGAACAGCTGCGCGAGGCGATCACCGAACAATTGCGCCAGGCAATCGCGCAGGATCTGTTCACCTATTATGCACAGCGGCTCCAGGCAGAGGCGGGCATCCAGCTCAACGATGCCGCGATCCAGGCCGTGCATCAGAACTTCCGCTGAGCGCCGCGCCGATGGCCGAACTTTTCCCCGATTTCGATGACTTCGCCAAGGGCTGGGAGGCGGGCAGGAACCAGATCGTCGCGGCCCGCCTTGCCGCCGATCTGGACACGCCGGTGTCGCTCATGCTCAAGCTGGCCGAGGCCCAGCCCGACAGCTTCATGCTGGAATCGGTGACTGGCGGCGAAGTCCGCGGCCGCTATTCGGTGGTCGGCATGAAGCCCGACCTGATCTGGCAATGTCACGGGCAGAAAAGCCGGATCAACCGGCAGGCCCGCTTCGACCCCGACGCCTGGGAAGCGCTTGCAGGCCACCCGCTGGACACCCTGCGCGCGCTGATCGCCGAGTCGCGCATCGAAGAGATGCCCGGCGACCTGCCCGCCATCGCCGCGGGGCTGTTCGGCTATCTGGGCTATGACATGATCCGCCTGGTCGAGCGCCTGCCCGATGTGAACCCCGATCCGCTGAACCTGCCCGATGCGGTGCTGATGCGCCCTTCGGTGGTGGCGGTGCTCGACGGTGTGAAGGGCGAGGTGACGGTGGTCGCGCCGGCCTGGGCCGGCTCGGGGCTGTCAGCGCGCGCGGCCTATGCGCAGGCCGCCGAACGGGTGATGGACGCTCTGCGCGATCTCGACCGGCAGGTTTCGGGAGAAAGCCGCAGCCTGGGCGACAGCGCCGATGCGCCCGAGCCGGTGTCGAACTTCACCCATGCAAGCTATATCGCCGCGGTGGAGAAGGCGAAGGAATATATCCGCGCGGGCGACATCTTTCAGGTGGTGCCCAGCCAGCGCTGGAAGCAGCCCTTCCCGCTGCCGCCCTTCGCGCTTTACCGCTCGCTCAGACGCACCAATCCGTCGCCCTTCATGTTCTTCTTCAATTTCGGCGGCTTCCAGGTGGTCGGCGCCAGCCCCGAAATTCTGGTGCGGCTGCGCGAGGGCCAGGTCACGATCCGCCCGATCGCCGGCACCCGCCCGCGCGGCGCCACGCCCGAGGAGGACCGCGCGCTCGAGGCCGAACTTCTGGCCGACGAGAAAGAGCGCGCCGAGCACCTGATGTTGCTCGACCTCGGGCGCAACGACGTGGGGCGCGTGGCGAAGATCGGCACCGTGCGCCCGACCGAGGAATTCATCATCGAACGCTACAGCCATGTGATGCACATCGTCTCGAACGTGGTGGGCGAGCTGCGCGAGGGCGAAGATGCGCTTTCGGCCCTGCTGGCCGGGCTGCCCGCGGGCACGGTCTCGGGCGCGCCCAAGGTGCGCGCGATGGAGATCATCGACGAGCTGGAGCCGGAAAAGCGCGGCGTCTACGGTGGCGGCGTGGGCTATTTCGCCGCCAATGGCGAGATGGACATGTGCATCGCCCTGCGCACCGCCGTCATCAAGGACGAGACACTTTATATCCAATCGGGCGGCGGCGTGGTCTTTGATTCCGACCCGGAAGCCGAATGGCAGGAGACCGTCAACAAATCGCGCGCCCTGCGCCGCGCCGCCGAAGACGCGGGCTTGTTCGTGCGAGGCAACCGGCGTTCCTGATTTCCCCGTCCGGCCGCTGCGCTTTCGCGGCAACCTGCCTGTGCCGGGCCGCCCGCGCGCCGTTATCGCGTGGTTGTGGTTGTCCCGCGCCCTGTGCCCGTAGCGCGCGGCGCGGGCAGGCGCCCATGCGCACGCAGTTCGACACTTTTGCCTGCGGGGCGGCCTCTCGCGAGGCAGAAGGTTCCTATGAGTTTTCGGTTTTTCGCTGAAACAATCGAAACCCTGCAGAGCCTTGATCTTGCACAGCTCCTGGCCGAAAAAACCTATCAACCTGCTCCGGAGTTGCTCTAGAATCCCGGAGGCAAGAACAGCAACGAGGAGACTCCCCAATGCCAGAAACCGGTCAGCCCGCGCCCGACTTCACCCTCCCGCGCGACGGCGGCAAGGAGGTCACGCTTTCGGCGCTCCGCCCGCGCAAGGTCGTACTTTATTTCTATCCGCGCGACGATACCTCGGGATGCACCCGCGAGGCGCAGGATTTCACCGCGCTGGCGCCCGCGTTCGAGGCGGCCGGCTGCGTCGTGATCGGCATCTCGAAGGACAGCGTCGCCAAACATGACAAGTTCGTCGCAAAACACGGGCTGGGGGTGATTCTGGCCTCGGACGCGGAAAGCGACGTCTGCGAACGCTATGGCGTGTGGGTCGAGAAAAAGATGTACGGCAAGACCCATATGGGCATCGAGCGCAGCACCTTCCTGATCGACGAAACCGGGCAAATCGCGCGCGTCTGGCGCAAGGTCAAGGTGCCGGGCCACGCCGACGAAGTCCTGGAAACGGCCCGGAACCTGTAAGCGGAAACCACCCACGAACCACGCGAATCGGCAGAATTTCGCTCAAAAGCGGCATTTTACAGTGTCAAGCTGTCTTCAGGGATCTCAAAGCTTGCGGCAGGCACCCCGTGGCGCTAAGCACACAGACATGTGGGATCACGCCCGATCAACGGGCGGATCGACTGGGGCACAGACACAAGACGGGACAGAGCCATTGCCGAAGTTGCTGGATTACCTGAACGCGACGCTTGAGCGTCGTTTCCCGGATCGACGACTTTTCATCAGGTCAGACAAGGAAACACGTTTCATCCGGCTTTCCCCTCTCACGCAGGTGGTGGGGCTTTCAGGATCAGCACTGGTGCTGGGATGGACCATCATCGCCACCGCCATCCTGCTGATGGACAGTATCGGCGCAGGCACCCTGCGCGAGCAAGCCAAGCGCGAACAATTCATGTATGAGGCCCGGCTGAACGCCGTGGCCGCCGAGCGCGACCGCCGCGCCGAAGAGGCGCGCACCGCGCAGGAGCGGTTCAACGTCGCGCTTGATCGCATCTCGGAAATGCAATCGGCCCTGCTGGCCTCGGAAGAGCGCCGCAAGGAAATGGAGACCGGGATCGAGGTGATCCAGGCCACCCTGCGCCGCACCATGCGCGAACGCGATGCCGCCCGCGCCGAACTGACCGGGATGACCAGCACCGAGGCCCGCGCCGAGGCCGCCATCGACCGCAGGCGCGACAATGAGGCGACGCTGGCTTTCCTCACCGAGGCGCTTGAACGTACCGCGCAGGAGCGCGACGGAATCGCCGGAATCGCCATGCAACTGCGCCGCGAGGCCGATCATGTCGCCCTGGAAAAGCGGCTGCTGGAGGATCGCAACAACCTGATCTTCACTCAGCTTGAACGCGCCGTCACGGTTTCGATGGAACCGCTGGAAAAGGTGTTCCGCGATGCCGGGCTGCCGCCGCAGCAGATCCTTGAGCAGGTGCGCCGCGGCTACGCCCCGCCCGAAGAGCGCCTGACCTCGGTGTCGATCTCGACCCGCGGCACGCTTTTCGAGGACGACGAGGAAACCCGCGTCAACGAGATCCTCGCCGGGCTCGACCGGATCAACCTCTATCGCATTGCCGCTGAAAAGGCACCCTTTGCGCAGCCGGTCCGGGCCGCGGTGCGCTTCACCTCGGGCTTTGGCCAGCGGCGCAATCCGGTAACGGGCCGCACAGCGATGCACAGCGGCGTAGATTTCGCCGGATCCAGTGGCACGCCAATCCTGGCCACCTCGGATGGGGTGGTGAAGCGCGCGGGCTGGTATGGCGGCTATGGCAACGCGGTGGTGATCCAGCACGCCTTCGGGATCGAAACGCTCTATGCACATCTGTCTCGCGTGGACGTGAAGGAGGGGCAAAGAGTCTCGCGCGGGGACCGGATCGGTGGTATGGGCACCACAGGTCAATCCACCGGGGTGCATCTGCACTACGAGGTGCGCATCGGCGGGAACCCCGTCAATCCGATGACATACATAAGGGCTGCCAGAAATGTTTTCTAAGAGCAGAATCAATGATCCGGGGCCGAAGAAGGTTCAGGACGAGGAACCCTCTGCACGCGCTGCAACCGAGGCCGCGCCGAGCCGCGCCCCTGGTGATGCGCCAAGCACACCCAAGGTGAAGCCGCCGGCCTCGACCCTTTCGGCCGATCTCAGCATCACCGGCAACCTGCGCACCACCGGCGACATCGTCGTGGAAGGCAATGTGGACGGCGACATCCGCGCACACCTGCTGACCGTGGGCGAAGGCGCCACCGTCCGCGGCGAAATCGTCGCCGACGATGTGGTCATCAACGGCCGCATCATCGGGCGCGTGCGCGGGCTGAAGGTGCGGCTTTCGTCCAGCGCGCGGGTGGAAGGCGACATCATCCACAAGACTATCGCCATCGAATCGGGCGCGCATTTCGAGGGTTCGGTTCAGCGCCAGGAAGACCCACTTGCGGGCAATGGCAACCAGCAGAACCGCAACGCCGCCGCCAGCAATGGCGCGCAGCAGCCCCGCCCCGCCGCGGGTTCGGCGCCCCAGCAAGGCGGCGCGAAGCCGGCTGCACCGCAGCAGCCGCAGGCCGCCGCTGCCAAACCAGGCGAAAAGGGCTGAACGCGCCGCGCCCCCGACGCGCGCGCCCGGCCCCGCAGGAATAACTGAAGGCGCAGCCACCGGCTGCGCCTTTTGCATTTGCGGCCACTGCGCGTAATCTTTCCACAGCGCCCGAATCACGCGCCTGACGCAGCCCCCCACGGACCCCATGAGCACCCCACCCTCCAGCATCCGCAATATCGGCCCGGCGATGCAACAGGCCCTCGCCAATGTCGGCATCCACTCGGCCGAGGAGCTGCGCGAGATGGGTGCAGACGCGGCCTATCTGCGGCTGCTGCAAGGCGGGCGGCACCGGCCGCATTTCATCGCCTATTACGTGATCGTCATGGGGTTGCAGGGCCGCCCGTGGAACGATTGCCAGGGCACTGAGAAGGCCGCGCTGCGCAAGCGTTTCGATGCGCTGGTCGCGCAGGCCGCAGGCGGCAGGAGCGCCAAGGAAAAGGGCCGCTCCGATCTGGAAGCGGCCCTCGATGCGCTTGGTGTGGTGCCGGTCCGGCGGGTGACGCCGGGCCGCGGCTGAGCCCGTTCAGCCCACCAGTTCCAGCCCCGAGAAGAAATAGGCGATCTCCTGCGCGGCGGTTTCCGGCGCGTCCGAGCCGTGCACCGAGTTTTCGCCAACCGATTGCGCGAATTCGGCACGGATGGTGCCCGGCGCCGCATCGGCGGGGTTGGTCGCGCCCATCACTTCACGGTTTTTCGCGATGGCGTTCTCGCCCTCCAGAACCTGCACGACGACAGGCGCCGAGGCCATGAATTCGCACAGCTCGTCATAGAAGGGGCGCTCACTGTGCACGGCGTAGAACTCGCCGGCTTGATCCTTGGTCAGGCGGATGCGCTTCTGCGCAACGATGCGCAGCCCGGCCTCTTCGAATTTGGCGTTGATCTGGCCGGTCAGGTTACGCGCGGTTGCGTCGGGCTTGATGATGGAAAGCGTGCGTTCGGTTGCCATTTGGGTCGTTGCCTCTTGTTGAGAAGGGGCACGCGCGGCCACAGTTCCGGCCCGCGCGCACCCCGGGAATTGCGGCGTCCTGCTAGCACGCGCTGACGGGGAAGGAAAGCACCACGCAAGACCGCCCTGCCCTGCTGCCGCAGTCATCTGCCGATTGACCCTGCCGCAACGATGAGGCAGGGGAAGGCATGCTGAAAATTTCCGACATCTCCTATTCGGTCGAAGGGCGCCCGCTGTTCGAGGGGGCCTCCGCCATGGTGCCCGACGGCCACAAGATCGGGCTGGTGGGGCGCAACGGCACCGGCAAGACCACGCTTTTCCGCCTGATCCGGGGCGAGTTGGCACTGGAAGGCGGCGAAATCACCCTGCCGCCGCGCGCGCGCATCGGCGGCGTCGCGCAGGAGGTGCCATCATCCGCCACCAGCTTGCTCGACACCGTGCTGGCCGCCGACGAGGAGCGCGCCGCCCTGATGGCCGAGGCCGAGCGCACCACAGACCCGGCGCGCATCGCCGAAGTGCAGACGCGGCTGGCCGATATCGATGCCTGGTCAGCCGAAGCCCGCGCCAGCGCGATCCTCAAGGGGCTGGGCTTTGACGATGCCGCCCAGCGCAGGCCGTGTTCGGATTTCTCGGGCGGCTGGCGGATGCGCGTGGCACTGGCGGGCGTGCTGTTTGCCCGGCCCGACCTGCTGCTTCTGGATGAGCCGACGAACTATCTCGACCTCGAAGGCGCGCTCTGGCTGGAAAGTTATCTGCAGCGCTACCCGCACACGGTGATCATCATCAGCCACGACCGGGGCCTGCTGAACCGGGCGGTGGGCGCGATACTGCATCTGGAGGACCGCAAGCTCACCCTCTACCAGGGGCCTTACGACACCTTCGTGCGGATGCGTGCCGAACAGCGCGCCGTGCAGGCCGCCGAGGCCCGCAAGCAGGAAGCGCGGCGCGCCCATATGCAGAAATTCGTGGATCGCTTCCGCGCCCAGGCCAACAAGGCCCGCCAGGCCCAGTCGCGCATCAAGATGCTTGAACGCATGACCCCGATCACCGCGCCGGAGGAAGCCGCGAAACAGGCGTTCAGCTTTCCCTCGCCCGAGGAGCTTTCGCCCCCCATCCTGGCGCTGGAGGATGTGGCCGTGGGCTATGACGGCCCGCCGGTGCTGCACAAGCTTGACCTGCGTATCGACCAGGACGACCGCATCGCGCTCTTGGGTCGCAATGGCGAGGGCAAATCGACCCTTGCCAAGCTGCTCTCGGGCCGGCTCACGCCCTGCGCGGGGCAGATCACCCGCGCGTCGAAACTGCGGGTGGGCTATTTCGCCCAGCACCAGATCGAAGAGCTTGAGCCAGGCGACACGCCGCTTGCCCATGTCCGCCGCCTGCGCCCTAGCGAGGCCCCCGCGCGACTGCGCGCCCGGCTTGCCGGTTTTGGCCTGTTCGAGGCCCAGGCGGAAACCCCCGTCGAGCGGCTTTCGGGCGGGCAGAAGGCGCGGCTGTCGCTGCTTCTGGCGACCATCGACGCGCCGCAGCTTCTGATCCTGGACGAACCGACCAACCACCTGGACATTGAAAGCCGCGAGGCGCTGGTCGAGGCGCTCAATGCCTATGCCGGCGCGGTGATCATCGTCAGCCATGACATGCACCTGCTCAGCCTGGTGGTTGACAGGCTCTGGCTGGTGCAGGGTGGCCGCGTCGCGCCTTACGATGGCGACCTCGATGCCTATCGCAAGATGCTGCTGGCGGGCGATGGCAACGGGGCCGCCAATGGCGCAAAGAAGCCGGCGCAGAAGGCGGGTGCGCAGCCGCCATCCCCCCGCACCGGCGCCGCCGCCGCCACGCGTGCCCCGCGCGAGAAAATTCTCGAACTGCGCGCCGAGGTGCGCAAATGCGAGGCCCGGCTCGAAAAACTGAACGGGATGCGCGACAAGCTGGCCGGCAAGCTGGCCGACCCCGAACTCTACGCGCCCGATATGGCGCATCAGGCCGCGACATGGCAAAAGAAATACGCCGAAGTCATGGAGGGGATCGACCGCGCCGAAGCGCTGTGGCTCACTGCCCAGACCCGGCTGGAAGAGGCGGGCGGATAAGCCAAGGGCCCGCGGCAGCGGCCACGTGTGAGGGGGCGAGGTGATGGATCCGGCCTTTGTCGTCACGGCATTCGTGACGCTTTTCGTCATTGTCGACCCGATCGGGCTGACGCCGGTTTTCGTGGCGCTGACCCAGGGCATGGCGCCGCAGGCGCGCCGCGCAGTGGCGTTGCGCGCCTGTCTCGTGGCGGCGGGGCTATTGCTGGTGTTCGGACTGGCGGGCGAGGTGCTGCTGGGCTTCATCGGCATCTCGATGCCCGCCTTTCAGATCGCCGGCGGCATATTGCTGTTCCTGACCGCGCTCGACATGCTGTTCGACCGGCGCTCGCGCCGCCGCGAAAGCCGCGCTGACGAAGAACAGCACGCGCATCCGCAGGATGACCCTTCGGTCTTTCCGCTGGCGATGCCGCTGATTGCCGGCCCCGGCGCGATGGCCTCGATGATCCTGCTGGTCGGGCAGACGCGGGGCGACTGGCTGGGCGTGCTGACCGTGCATCTGATGATGCTCGTGGTGCTGATGGTGGTTTTCTCGTTGTTTCTGGCCGCCGGGCTGATCGAGCGCGGGCTGGGCCGGATCGGCACACTGGTGGTCACGCGGCTTCTGGGGATGCTGCTGGCGGCGCTTTCTGTCCAGTTTGTGATCGACGGGATGCGGGCAATCGGGCTTTTCGGCCTTTGAGGGCGCTGACAGCGGGCGTCTGGCGGTCTAGGTATGTTGGCTGGAGCGGATGACGACATGACCACCGACGATATTGGCCGGCTTGGCTATCTTGCGCTGCTTGGGGCGGTGCTGCTGACCTACATGCTGATCGCCAACCGCGACCGGCTGGGTGTGGTGTTGCGCCAGGCGCTGCTGTGGGGGTTGATCTTTCTGGGGGCCATCGCGGCCTACGGGCTGTGGGGCGATATCCGCCACAGCGTCATGCCCAGCCAGGCGGTCAATGTCAGCGAAGGCCGGGTCGAGGTGCCGCGCGCGCCTGACGGGCACTATTACATCACCCTTGAAATCGAGGGCGAACCGGTGCGCTTTGTCGTCGATACCGGGGCCACCGACATGGTGATCTCGCATGACGATGCACGGCGGATCGGCCTTGACCCCGACACGCTCTCCTACACCGGGCGGGCACAGACGGCCAATGGCGTGGTGCGCACCGCGCGAGTCACGCTTGACCGCGTGTCGCTGGGCGGCATCGTCGATCGCAACGTCACCGCCTGGGTCAACGAGGGCGAACTGGGCCTGTCGCTGCTGGGCATGAGCTATCTTCAGCGATTTGCCCGGATCGAGATCGAGCGCGACCGCCTGCTCCTGACCCGCTAGAGAAATTGCCAGTCAGGCGGGATCGCCTTGAAACAACAGGTTACACAAACCCGACGTTTCGACCGAAAGCCGAATTGCTGCAGCCCTACCCGGCCGCCGCAAGCGCGCGATTGCAGCGCGGAAGGGCCTCCGGCAGGGCGAGGATCTGCTCCAGCCCCTCGTTGCACTCCACCATATCCGCAAGGGTGAGTTCATCGAGCGTGGCATAAAACGCCGCGACCGCACGGGCCAGCGCATCGCGCAGACGGCAGGCCGAGGCAAGCGGGCACTCGTTGCGTCCGGCCGCGAAACACTCCGCCAGCGGCACGCCGCCCTCGAACTCGCGCGCGACATGACCGATATTGATCTGCTCCATCGGGCGCGACAGCCGAAAACCGCCATGGCGACCACGCAAGGTGGTTATGAAGCCCGTGCGCGCCAGCCCGTTTATAACCTGCGCCAGGTGGTTTTCCGAGACATTGCAGCGCTCTGCGACATCCTGCTTGCGCACGATCCGGCCATCATTGACGGCGCAGAACATCAGCGCCCGCAGCGCCAGATTGGTACGTTGCGTCAATCGCATGAGAGCCTCCTGTTTGCCAAAACAGGTATCAGATTTGCAGACTTTCAGGATCGCTGCCTTGACAAAGATCAAATTCGCGCGCCCGCTCGCAGGGGCCATCCTGGTGGCCAGGCGCTGCCCCCGGCGGCAATGAGGTGCCCTGCCTGCACCAATATTGATTTGCATCAAGGATTGCAGACGATTACATATGCAATATTCAAAATATATATAGAGGAGCACTCACATGAACGAACTTCGCGACCTCGCCACTTCGCGTCGGGGGTTTCTGGGGCTGGCCGCCGGGGGGCTTGCCACTGCGGCACTGACCGCGCCCGCGCCGGCGCAAACCGTGCGCAGCTCGGCCCGCATCGTGATCCTGGGTGCGGGGGCTGGTGGCGCGGCCATCGCCAACCGGCTGGCGGCGCGCATCGAGGGCGCGCGCATCACCATCGTGGACGGTCGCCAGCAGCACTGGTATCAGCCCGGCTTCACCCTGATCGCGTCGGGGCTGCGCCCGGCCTCCTATTCGGCAAGCAGCACCGGCGAATGGTTGCCCCGTTCGATCGAGTGGATCGCCGAATACGCCGCCGAGATCGACCCTGAAGCCCAGCGCGTCACCACCACCGGCGGCACGCGGCTCGACTATGATTACCTGATCGTCGCCACCGGGCTCACGCTTGACTGGGACGCGATCGAGGGGTTCTCGCTCGACATGGTCGGGCAGGACGGCATCGGCGCCCATTACGCCAGCCCCGAGGCCGCAGCCGCCACCTGGCGCGAGATGGATCGCTACACCGATCGCGGCGGCGTCGCCCATATCGGCCGCCCCGCGACAGAGATGAAATGCGCAGGCGCCCCCCTGAAATACGCGTTCCTCACCGATGACCGGGCGCGCAGCAAGGGCACGCGGGGCGATTGCCAGATCATCTATGCGGCACATGCGGGCTCGCTCTTCGGGGTGCCCATCGTCAACGAGAAAGTGCGCATGCTGTTTGACGATCGCGGCATCGACGTGCGCTATTCGCATGTGCTGCGCGCGCTCGACGCCGAGCGCAAGATCGCCACCTATGACACGCCCGGCGGGCCGGTCGAGTTGGGCTACGACTTCATCAACGTGATCCCGCCGCAGCGGGCGCCCCAGGTGGTGCGCGACTCGGGCCTCAGCTGGGCCGACCGCTGGACCGATCAGGGCTGGATCGAGGTCGACATGCACACCCTGCGCCACGCGCGCTATCCCAATGTCTTCGGCATCGGCGACATCAACGGCGTGCCCAAGGGCAAGACCGCCGCAAGCGTCAAGTGGCACCTGCCGGTGGTCGAGGATCACCTGGTCTCGGAACTGGCCGGGCGCGAGGGCACCCGCCGCTTCGACGGCTACACCTCCTGCCCGCTGATCACCCGGGTCGGCCGCGCGATGCTGATCGAGTTCGACTACAACGACAACCTGGTGCCGTCCTTCCCCGGCGTGATCGCTCCGCTCGAAGAGCTGTGGATCTCATGGCTGATGAAGGAAGTCGCGCTCAAGGCCACCTATAACGCCATGCTGCGCGGCCGCGCCTGAGGAGGGAACAACCATGGAAGAGATGACACTCAGCACCCTGATCGCCGTGTTCGAGGAAATGTTCGGACGCTGGCTGTTCTGGGGGCTTGTGGCGCTAGCCGTGGTGATCACGGCGACCTGGGTCTATGTGCTGGTGCGCGACCGCGCGCTGTCGTTTCGCAAGTATCTGATTGCGCAATTGTCCATGCCATTCGGTGCCATCGCGGCGGTCTGGTTCGTCCTGTGGATCACGAATTCGCGCCTTGGCGATATGGGCGGCCCGATCGACTGGATCGTGTTGCTGGGGGTCGCGGCACTGGGCGCGGTGGGGCTGGCGGTGCTGGTCTATGTGGTGCAGTCGCTCCTGCGCGGCAAACAGACGGAGGCGTGACACCAGCGGGAAGCGGGCCGGCGGCACGGCCTGCGCCCGCCCCATTGCCCCCTTGGCACAAAGCACGCGGGGTTTGCGAAGGCCGCTCGTGCCCGGCCCCGGGACCCGTCGGGCGCGCGCCCGCACCGGGGAAATTGCGCGAAACCGCGCCTTCTTCTTGGGAAAAATATCCTCGCCGAAGGCATCCGCCGCCTGCTGCAAGCACAGCGGCTCCGATCATCGTGCAGGCGGTGGGGGCCCGCCGGGCCTCAGCCGGGCACGTTCTCCTCGACGATCACCAGATCGCGTTCCGAGGCACCGCGCGCATGGCTCAGCGCCTCCTGGTAGCGCGGCGATTCATAGCATTCCACGGCCGCCTCGAAGCTGGGGAAATGCGCCACCACATTGCGCGGGCGGTCGCGCCCCTCCATCTGCCGGTAGCGCCCGCCGCGCGCCAGAAACCGCCCGCCATGGGCGGCGATGGCCTCGGTGGCGATGGCGGCGTAACGGCCATAGGCCTCTTCATCCGTCACGTCGACATGTGCAATCCAGAACGCACCCATCGGCTTACCCTCCAATCAGTTTCTCTACTGCGGCAATGGCCGCATCGGCGCGCGACGGGTCCGAGCCCCCGGCCTGCGCCATGTCGGGCCGTCCGCCGCCGCCCTTGCCGCCCAGTTCCGCCGCCGCGGCGCGCACCATGTCCACCGCCGAAAGCCGTTCGGTCAGATCCGCGGTGACGCCTGCGGCCACGGCAGCCTTGCCGCCCGCATCGGCCACCAGCAGCACCGCGCCGCTGCCCAGCCGCGCCTTGGCCTCGTCAATCAGGCCGGGAAGTTCCTTGCCCGTCACGCCCTTGAGCACCTGCGCGAGGAACTTCACGCCGCCAAGATCGCGCGACTCGGGGCCGCTGGCCGCACCGCCGCCGCCCATGGCCAGTTCGCGCCGAAGCTGCGCCAGTTCGTTTTGCAGCGCGCGGTTCTCGGCCTGCAGTGCGGACAGCTTCTTCTGCGCGTCCTCGAAGGTGGGCGATTTCAACTGCCCCATCAGGCCGTGCAACTGTTCGGCCTGCGCCTCCAGCCAGTCGATGGCGGCCTGGCCGGTCAGCGCCTCGATCCGCCGCACCCCGGCCGACGAGGCCTGATCGGCCACGATTACCATGGCGCCGATCTCGCCTGTGCGCCTGACATGGGTGCCGCCGCACAGCTCTATCGAGTAGGTCGCCTTGTCCAGCCCCTTGCCCGAGCCGGGCGCGCGGCCCATCGACACCACGCGCACCTCGTCGCCGTATTTCTCGCCAAAAAGCGCCTGCGCGCCAACGCCACGGGCGTCATCCGGGGTCATGATCCGGGTCACGACCGGCGCGTTCTGGCGGATATAGGCGTTGACCTCCTGCTGCACGGCGGCGCGCTCGGCCGCGCTCAGCGGCGCGCCGTGGCTGAAATCGAAGCGCAGCCGGTCCGGCGCGTTCAGGCTGCCACGTTGCGCGACGTGATCACCCAGGGCCTGCCGCAGCGCCTCGTGCAGCAGGTGCGTGGCCGAGTGGTTGGCCTTGATGCGCGCGCGCCTGTCACGGTCAACCGCCAGTTCGGCCGCCGCGCCGAGGGTGATATGCCCCTCGGTCACTTCCGCGACATGGATGAACAGCCCCTGCGCGCGCAGCGTGTCGGTGACGCGCGCCTGCCCGTGTTCGGTGCGGATGGTGCCGGTATCGCCCACCTGGCCGCCGGCCTCGCCATAAAAGGGCGTCTGGTTGACGATGATCTGCACGCTCTCGCCCGCCTCGGCGCGCTTGATCGCGGCACCGTCACGCACCAGTGCCAGCACCTGCCCCTCGGCGCTGTCAGTGTCATAGCCCAGAAACTCGGTCGCACCGTGTTTCTCGGCCAGGTCGAACCAGATCGCGGCCTCTTTCGTTTCGCCCGAACCGGCCCAGGCGGCGCGGGCCTTGGCCTTCTGTTCGGCCATGGCGGCCTCGAACCCGGCCACATCCACTGCGCGGCCCTTCTCGCGCAGGGCGTCTTGGGTCAGGTCGAGCGGGAAGCCATAGGTATCGTATAGCCGGAAAGCGGCATCGCCGGGCAGGGTCGCACCGTCGGGCAGGCGCGCGAGTTCGTCATCGAGCAGTCGCAGCCCGCGATCAAGCGTCTGGCGGAAGCGGGTTTCTTCCAGCTTCAGGGTTTCCGTCACCAGCGCCTCGGCGCGGACCAGCTCGGGGTAATGCCCGCCCATCTTGCGCACCAGCGCATGTACCAGGCGATACATCAGCGGCTCGTCGGCGCCCAGCTGGTGCGCATGGCGCATCGCACGCCGCATGATCCGGCGCAGCACATAGCCGCGCCCCTCATTCGATGGCATCACCCCATCGGCGATCAGGAACGCGGTGGAACGCAGGTGATCGGCGATCACCCGGTGATGGATGCGGCCGGGGCCGTCCGGATCGGCGCTGGTGGCATTGGCCGAGGCCTCGATGAGCGCGCGCATCAGGTCGGTGTCATAATTGTCGTGCTTGCCCTGCAAGAGCGCGCCGATCCGTTCCAGCCCCATCCCGGTGTCGATGGATTGCGCTGCCAGATCCTTGCGCGCGCCGTCCTCGAACTGCTCGAACTGCATGAAGACGAGGTTCCAGATTTCGATGAAACGGTCGCCATCCTCATCGGGGCTGCCCGGCGGGCCGCCGGGGATGTGGTCGCCGTGATCGTAGAATATCTCAGTGCAGGGGCCGCAGGGGCCGGTCGGGCCCATCATCCAGAAATTGTCATTGGTGGGGATGCGGATGATCCGGTCATCGGGCAGCCCGGCCACCTTTTTCCAGATCGCGGCGGCCTCGTCATCGGTGTGATAGACGGTGACAAGCAGCCGGTCTTTCGAAATGCCGTATTCGCGGGTCAGCAACTCCCAGGCGAAAGGAATTGCGGCCTCCTTGAAATAATCGCCGAAGCTGAAGTTACCCAGCATCTCGAAGAAGGTGTGATGCCGCGCGGTGTAGCCGACATTGTCGAGATCATTATGCTTGCCGCCGGCGCGCACGCATTTCTGGCTGGTCACGGCGCGCTTGTAATCGCGATGCTCCACCCCGGTGAAGACATTCTTGAACTGCACCATGCCCGAATTGACAAACATCAGCGTCGGATCGTTGCGCGGCACAAGCGGCGAGGACTCGACGACCTGGTGATCGTTGCGGGCGAAATAATCCAGAAAGGTGCTGCGGATATCGTTGAGGCTGGGCATCACGGTCCTTCGGCTCGGAGGGCACCATTAACGGGCTTTGCCCCCCTTTAGCCGCGCGTCGCAGTCCTGTCCACAGCGTCAAGGCCGCGACCGCCCTGCCCGGCTGTTCGACGCGGCCCGCCAAGGCGGGTGCAACACCCTGTCAGGCCCGCGCCATGTGATCAGCCTTGCGCAGATATCCGCGACCGCGCGCGCGGTTCGCGGCGTGTCGTGGCGTGGCGTGGCTCAGCCTTCCACCACGTCGTCGCCGTCATCCCCCTCGTGCATGGCGAAATCGAGGCCATGCGCGGCGCGAATCTTGTCTTCGATCGCAAGCGCGACCTGCGGGTTATCCTTGAGGAAAGTCTTGGCGTTCTCGCGGCCCTGGCCGATGCGTTCGTCGCCATAGGAATACCAGGCGCCCGATTTCTCGACCACGCCGGCCTTGACACCCAGATCAATCAGCTCGCCCCGCTTGGAGATGCCCTCGCCATACATGATGTCGAACTCAACCTGTTTGAACGGCGGCGCCACCTTGTTCTTGACCACTTTCACGCGCGTGGCGTTGCCCACCACCTCGTCACGGTCCTTGATCGACCCGATGCGACGGATATCGAGCCGGACCGAGGAGTAGAATTTCAGCGCGTTGCCGCCCGTCGTCGTCTCGGGGCTGCCGAACATCACGCCGATCTTCATGCGGATCTGGTTGATGAAGATCACCATGCAGTTCGACCGCGAGATCGACGAGGTGAGCTTGCGCATCGCCTGGCTCATCAGCCGGGCATGCACGCCGACGCTGGAATCACCCATGTCGCCCTCAAGCTCGGATTTCGGCGTCAGCGCTGCCACCGAGTCGACCACCACAAGGCTGACCGCGCCCGAACGCACCAGCGTATCGACGATCTCGAGCGCCTGCTCGCCGGTGTCGGGCTGGCTGATCAGCAATTCGTCGAGGTCCACGCCCAGCTTGCGCGCATATTGCGGATCGAGCGCGTGTTCGGCATCGACAAAGGCGCAGACGCCGCCTTTTTTCTGTTCTTCAGCAACCACATGCAGTGTCAGCGTCGTCTTGCCCGAGGATTCGGGGCCGTAGATCTCGATGACGCGGCCCTTGGGCAGCCCGCCGATGCCAAGCGCGATGTCGAGCCCCAGCGAGCCGGTCGAGGTCGACTCGATATCCTTGATCGGGTTGTCGCCGCCGAGCTTCATGATGGAGCCCTTGCCGAACTGCCGTTCGATCTGAGCCAGCGCCGAATCGAGCGCCTTTTGCCGTTCCTGTGTCCGCTTGTCGGTCATGTCGAGAAGGTTCGCCATTGCCATGAGTTCGATCCCTTATTCCATGTTCGGCGACGGGCAGCAATCGTGGGTTTGTTCGCGCCTTGTTCCATGCCTTATGCGATCAAAACGAGAACATTTCAACTGCATTTTTCAGAAATTCAGCTTTTTCCCGGAATGGTTAAGGTTTAGTTTACGGCTCCAAGCTGAAGAACGAAAAAGGATTTCCCGCGATAATGCTTGTTTTCTGGGAGCACCGACTCGCCATTCTGGCCACCCCCAAGACCGGATCGACCGCCATCGAGGCCGCGCTGGAGCCTCTGGCCAGCATGGTCGTGCAACGCCCGCCAGTGCTCAAGCACACGCCGGCTTACCGATTCCGCCGCTTCATCGGGCCTTACCTGAAGGCGGCTTCGGGGGGGGACGATTTCACAGTGGTCGCAATGATGCGCGAGCCGCTGGACTGGCTGGGAAGCTGGTATCGCTACCGCCGGCGCGAGGAGATCCTCGATCAGCCCAACAGCACAGCAAAGCTCAGCTTCGACCAGTTTGTGCGCGACTACATGGCCAGCCCCCGCCCGCCGCATGCCGATGTCGGCGCGCAGGCGCGGTTTCTGAACGGCCCCGACGGGCTGGCGGTGGACCGGCTGTTTCGCTACGAGAATATCGGCGTGCTCATCCATTTCCTCGAAGACCGGCTGGGATGCGAAATCACGCTGCCCAAGCTGAATGTCTCGCCCTCCGGCAGCCTCGAGATTTCCCCCGAGACCGAAGCCGCGCTGCGGCGCTTCGCGGCCGAGGATTTCGCGCTTTACGAGTCGCTCGACAATGATCGCGCCTGAGCCGGGGCAAGTGCAGCGGCCCGCAGCGGGGCTGCGCATGGTGCTGGCGCCCAACCCCTCGCCCATGACGCTGCACGGCACCAACAGCTACATTCTGGGGCATGGCGCGGTGGCGCTGATCGACCCCGGCCCCGACCTGCCCGAACACCTCGCCGCGCTGGAGGCCGCGCTGGCGCCGGGCGAGCGCATCGCGCAGATCTTCGTCACCCATGCGCATCGCGATCATTCACCGCTGGCGGACGTGCTGGGCGCACGCTGGGGCGCGCCGGTGCTGGCCTTCGGGGCGGCCGATGCGGGCCGCAGCCCGGCGATGGAGGCCCTGGCGCGCGCGGGCGAAATCGGCGGCGGCGAAGGAGTGGACGCAGATTTCCGCCCCGACCGCTGCCTGGCCGATGGCGAAACGGTCGCCGCCGAGACCTGGCAGCTGCGCGCCCGCTGGACGCCGGGCCATATGGGCAACCACATGTGTTTTCAATGGGGTGACCTGGTGTTTACCGGCGATCACGTGATGGGCTGGGCCTCGTCGCTGGTCTCGCCGCCCGATGGCGACATGGGCGCCTACATGCGCTCGCTGGAAAAGCTGGCCAGGCTGGGCGCCCGGCGGATGTTTTCGGCGCATGGCGACCCGATCGACGCCCCGGCCGCGCGTATCGCGGAGCTGGCCGCGCACCGCCGCAGCCGCGAGGCACAGATCCTCGCCGCCCTCGGCCCCGAGCCACGCGGCATCGGCGAGATCGCCGCCGGGATCTACCGCGATGTTTCGCCGAAGCTGCTGCGCGCGGCCCGACGCAACGTGCTGGCGCATCTGCTCGACCTGACAGCGCGCGGCCTGGCCCAACCGCTGGGCCCGCCCGGCCCCGACACCCGCTTCCGCACCCCGCCCGCCTGAGGCGGGCAATCGCCGCGCAGGCCGAAGATTTCTGCGCAAATGGTCTGGACGCCCCGGAAAAGCCTTGCTATTGCAGCCCCGTGTTCCGGCGTAGCTCAGTGGTAGAGCAGTTGACTGTTAATCAATTGGTCGTAGGTTCGAATCCTACCGCCGGAGCCAAAAATCCTATAAAGACAACACTGTAGAGTTTTGACGGGCGGGCGGGCGTCCGACGGTTCGCCTCTGTCCGAGTCGGACGGGCGACAACACTGCCCCGCGATTGATCTTCCGGCCATCGGTGCGGCCTCTCCTCCGATGCCGGATCCGGCGCTGCGCTGACGTTCACTTCTGCCCCGGTCGCTTCGGCGGCCATATGCAGGGCGTTGAGGCTGCAATGGACGCAAGTGCACCCGATCGTGCCATACCCTGCCCCGGCCCGGAGCCGTCATCTGATTGCACACTGAGACACGACCACTGAAGGGAAGTCAGAAATCAAATGATGATCCCGATTGGTAGGTGCCAAGGCATGTTGCGCTTGATCGGCTTCATCCCGCCCGGGCCGTATGTCCTCTGGCCAAATCCAGTCAAACGCCGCACGCATTAGGACGAGTTGCCGTCTGTCGGATTCAGTCAGGCCGCTTGGCGTTTGCAAGACGGGGGCGCGACCGTCCGAGCTGTCCGGCAGCGCCGTTCAGACCGACGGCAGGAACGACAAGTGCGGAAACCATTGTCCCAGAAGGGTCCGTGGCCAGGGGATGCCCAGAAGCCGGTCGAACACGACATAGACCGCAACGGTGAGCACGAGCGCCTGCCCGAGAATCAGCTTCCAGTTTTCCCGCCCCTCGAACCACATGAAGACGGCGATGAACAACGGAACCGTCGGGATCAAGCCGATCACTGCCATCGACGCCATGAAGCCGAAAAGATAGCCTATGAAGGCAAGCGCCCGCTGCAGCACGACACCAAGCGGCAAGTCGCTGTAATCGGTGGTCGTGTCCATGTGCAGTTCGGCCGGCAGTTCCCCGTCCTTGCTTTGTGTCTCAGAGAATCCACGCGTCAAGGTCTGGTTGGCAAAGCTGAGGGCGCAAACGGTCAACGTAACCCACCCCACCGTCAGCGGCCCGACACGGGCCCCCCAAGACCAGCCCGCCGCAATGCTCATCATGTACGCGATGAGACCGAAGACCAGGACATAGAACAGATCGCGGGCCCTGAAGCGGGGCATCCCGATCTTTCGCGCAATCCCGTGGAACCATCCGTGGTCGCGAAGGTGGCGCAGCACTGGACCGGCAAGCACGAGGAACCCGGCAAACAGCAGGATCATCACCATGGGGCGCGCCAGCCAGTCCAGGCCGTAACGCGTAACCGAGATGAAGAGATATCGCTCGATCAGCGCCCCCAGCACGAAGCCAAGTATGAGCGGGGGACGCGGCCAGCGCAGTTGCTTCATCGTCCAACCCAGGACGCCAAAGGCCAGAAGCGCATAGAGATCGCCCCAGTTGCGCGATGCCTGAAAGGCGCCGATATAGACGAAGGTCAGCACTGCAGGCAGGATCAGCGTGTATCGCAGGATCGCAATCTTGGCGAGTTGCCCGCTGAACAGAAAGCAGATGCCCGCGCCCAGGATGTTGGCAATCGCGATCGACCAGACCATCGTGTAGGTCACGCTGAGATTGTCGTTGAGCATCTCCGGCCCCGGAACGAGCCCGTGGATCAGAAACACACTGAGCAGGATTGCCATCGCCGCGGAACCGGGCACCCCGAAGGCGATCGTTGGTACCAATGCGCCGGCGGTAATGGAATTGTTGGCCGATTCCGGAGCGATCACCCCACGCACGTCGCCTTTCCCGAAGGTCTTGCCGGCACCCTTGACCGATTGCAGGGCATGGCCATAGGCGATCCAGTCAACCACTGCCGAGCCCATACCGGGAATGGCGCCCAGCCCGGCACCGAGGGCGCCGCAGCGCACGGTCAGCCACTTGTTGGCGATGACATCCTTGAAGCCGGTCCACATTCCCGAACGCGTGTCGATATTGCTGTCGCCGGCGATGGAGCGGCGCCGGATAGCCAGGTCGGCAAGTTCGGGAAGGGCGAAAAGCCCGAGCACCATCGGCACGATCGGCAAGCCATCCCACAGATAGAAGGTTCCCATCGTCCAGCGCAGGGTTCCGGTCTGCGGGTCTGCCCCGATCATGGACAGCATGACGCCAAGGCCCGCGGCCACGATGCCCCGCATCGGGGCGCTTCCCGACAGGACCGCAACCATCGTGATGCCCAGAACCGAGAAAGCCAGCAACTCGGGCGAACCGATATGCAGCATCAATGGCCGCAGGATGGGGATCGTAAGCGCCAGGATCAGCGCCCCGACCAGCCCACCGATGAGCGATGCGGTGAAGGCCGCGCTCAGGGCCCGGCCCGCCTCGCCCCGCTTGGCCATCGGGTTGCCGTCCATGATGGTTGCTTGCGCCCCGGCGGTTCCGGGCACACCGAACATGACGGCAGGGATGGTGTCGCTCGTGCCCACGACAGCGGCCATGCCGAGCAGCATCGCGAACGCCGTGTACGGGTCCATGGTGAACGTGAACGGCAACAGGAGCGCCATCCCCGCGAGCCCGCCGATACCCGGCACAAGGCCCAGGAACAACCCCATCAGCACGCCCGCCCCGAGCATCATCAGGCGAAACGGGTCCAGGAGAAGCGAGAACGCCTCGCCAGCTGCGCCAAGTATGCTTGCGTCCATTCCGTTCCGTCCCCGTTTTCAGGTCATGGCCTCTGTCAAGGGCAGGTGTGCCGCTCTTTCCGGCCGGGTCGCTCAGATGCCGGTGCTCCAGTCTTCGGGGATGATACCCGCAGACTTTCCCTTGCGTATGTAGAAATTCCACAGCTTCGCCACGTGAAATTCACGCGGACTGTCGATCATCGCGATTTCCTCTTCGTTCATCGGCACGGGTTCCTTTCCGGCCTGCAACACTGTCATCAGTGCCCGGGCATTTGCCTTGAAGTGCAGCGCGTCGATGAACAGGGCAGGCACCGATTCCGCGACAAGAACCATGCCATGCGAGCGTATCAGCGCGGCATTATGCGGCCCCAGTGTCTCGGCGAGCGCGACACCCTGTTCATGCCGGCGAATGAGTCTGGGATCGGGGTGGGTCGGGACGCCGCTCTTCCAGCGCACCGCGCGCGCGCGCATCGGCTTGAGTTCGACGTCTTTCATCAGGGTGAAAGCGATCGCGAGTTCCAGATGGCAGTGCAGCACCGCCTGAACATCTGGCCGGGCGCGGAAGATTTCACTATGCAGCACCGTTTCGAGGGGGGGCTGTGTGTCGCCGCGCACGACCTTTCCATCAAGGTCGATCACCAGCAGGCGATCGGGGTCAAGCTCTGCGCGCGAATCCGTTGCATTCTGGACCATGAAAGTGTCGCCACCCGGCAGGCGTGCCGCGACGTGGCCGCTGTAGTCGAGGATTTCCTCCATCACAAGCATTCGGGTCGCGGCGGCAATGTGTTGCGCGTAGGCCCCAAGCTCGTCAACGGGCGGATTCTTTGTGGCGCACATCCTGGCTTCTCCGTTCTGTCTGGTTGGGGCGCCACGCAAGCCGCGGCGCCCGATTGGTTTTTTGCTTTCTGGTCCTTGGAAGCCGTCGTCAGTCGGCGACCCCGATGAGTTCGCCCAGGCGCGCCGCGATCGCGGGCGGTGTCGCGATGATGTCATCGACGATCTGCTGGAGTTCGGCACCCGAAACCGGCTGGATGGCAAGCCCTTCGTTAGCCGCCGCTTCCAGAAACTCCGGGTCTTCGACCATAGCGTCAAAGGCGGCCCGCAGGGCTTCGAGACGCTCGGGGGGAACGTTCGGGGTCGTGAAGACAGGCCTGCCGACAGTTGTCGGCGAGGAGATAAGCCGCAGCAGCCGTTCATCCTCGTCAGATTCTGCAAGCTCCATCAGCAACGGAACGTCGGGCAGGTCGGGCTCACGCTGTAGGCCGATCTGGACAAGCACATTGATCAGCCCCTCCTCGTACCACCCCAGCGGCACCAGCGAAGCCCAGTTCACGCTGCCGCGGCCATCGACTTCGCCGGCTTCCATGGCAAAGTTGATGTCATTCCCGCCGGGATAGCCGGTAATGATGTCGAACTGCGTGCCGATAAGTTCGTTCATCAGCGTTGGGTACTGCGATGACGTCGACCCGCCGGTTGCGCCGATAGGAGCCGGATTGGCCTTGGCATCCTCGACGGTTTCGATACCCGAGGTATGCCAGGTGATCAGCACGTTGTTCTGCATCACCGGGCTTCCGACATAGCCGAACTGGCTCGCGTCCAGCGTCAGGCTCGCGTCACCCATCGCCTGCGCCACTGAAAGCGACTGATCCGCGGTGGCCAGAACCGTGCCATCCTGCGGCGCCACGTTATAGACGTACTCGGCTGCAAGACGGCTTGACGCGCCGGGCATGTTGCGCGGAATGATGTCGGGATTCCCGGGAAGGTGTTTTGGGAGATGACGCGCAACCAGCCGCGCGTACTGGTCATACCCGCCGCCGGCAGAATATCCGATGATCATCTCGATCGATTTGCCGCTGTAGAACTCGGCGACGGCCTCATCGGCCTGTGCCGGGGCGGCGCTCCAGCCAAGGCCAAACACGGCAGCAAGTGTCGCGCCTTTCAGTATCTTCTGTTGCATTTTCGGGTCTCCTCCCATGGTGGTTGATTCAGCACCGTCCGGCCGTTCGGACCTCGCTTGCCGAGCGAGCTCGTTTGCAAATGACCAGGGCGCGGGACGGTTGCCGTGCCCCTTCCTCCGGACACGTTTCGCCATTGCCCCGAGCAATCTCTACTGGGGTCGCAACCTTCTCCTGCCGGGCCTGCACGGCGGCCCGCAGGGACGCCGTGCAGCGTTACGCGTGGTGTCAGTCCGCGGTCACATAGGACCGGACCCTTTCGACCGCATCACCGGACACATTCATCTGGCCTTCGATCACCGCCTGAAGTTCTTCGCCGGAGATGGTATCCAGTTCCTGGTTCCGTTCTGTCGCCGTGGCGATGAACTCAGGATCCGCGACCATCGCATCGAACGCGCGACGCAGGGCTTCGATGCGCTCTTCCGGGACGTTGGGCGGCGCAACCAGCGACCGACCCACATCTGCAGCGCCGGCAACCAGGCGCAACATCTGCTTTTCTTCCTCGGTCTCGCCCAGCTGCCCCACTGCCGGCACATCCGCGAAATCCGGGTGCGGTGTGTTGGAAAGCTGCCAGAGGACGTTAAACAGGTTGTTCTCGATCCAGGAGGGGCGCGAAGCGCGAAGACCGGCAATACCGATCATCATCGCATCGACCTCGCCCTGTTCAAGCGCGATGCTCGCCGCTGCCGTTCCCTCGTAACCCGCAATCACCTGGAACCGTGTTCCCTCGATGTCGTTGAGCATTCGCGGGACGAAATGCGACGCCGAACCGGCCCCGGTCGAAGCGAACGGAACGTCGACGTTCTTGGCGTCTTCGAACGTCTTTGCAGGGGCTTCGTGCCAGGCCAGACCCAGCTCGTAGTTGGCCGTCAGCCGCCCAATGCCCGAGAACTGCGATGCGTCCACGTCACCGGGAATCGTTCCCAACGCGCTATCCATTGCGACCGACTGAACGATGACACTCAGGGCAGTTCCGTCCTGGGGCGCTACAGAATACAGATACTGCGCGGCCATCCGGCCGCCTGCACCGGGCATGTTTTCGACGATCACGTTGGGATTACCCGGGATGTGATCGCCAAGAAAATCGGCTGCCAGCCGGCCATAGAGATCATAACCGCCGCCGGGTCCGAAACCGACATAGATCGTAATCGTCTTGCCGCTGTAGAATTCCTCGACCCCATCCGCCAGGGCCGACGTGGCCGCAAGCGATGTTGCGGCGCCAGCTGCGACGATTGTTGCCGCGATCAGGCATCTCTGCCTTCCCCTGACGCGGTTCTGGATTGCTGCAAGCATTTTTTCCTCCCGTTACTGCTGCTTTTTGGTCGCGGCACAAGACCACCGACCGTGAATCAAACTGTTGTCGGCGGCGCGGCTGATCCGGTCTGAAAGCGGCGCCAGCCATGGCACAGGTGCGTTACCTCACATTGGACGGCCCGAGGCGGGCTTGGCCGCGCGGCCGGCTTTGGAGGGGCGCACGTTTCCCAGGTATCCGGTCAGACTGCCCCACCGCCCGGGAAAGCCCGCATCCGGATTGGCCGCGAAAGATGGCTGCCCGACATCCAGAAGCCCCTGTGCAACCGCGTGCCGGACGATGCCCGCCTGGCCAGTGTCCGGACTTTCCGGCACCTCCACCATGCCATTGGCCGCCGATACCCGAGCATCGCTTCCCAAATCACCGCTCCTGAAGTGTCGCTTTCGGGTTGGAGGGATCTATCCCTGCCCGGCGGCTCCAGTACTCCCACGAGCGATCATACCCTTCGCCCGGCAGGGAATCCGCAAGCCGTGACTGGATCTTGTCGACTTCGCCTTTCGACAGAAACTTGATCGGACCGAGCGAATTCGCCTGCAACTGGAGTAGCGCGTTCACTTCTAGATAGACGGCTGTATAGACGGCCTCTCGAAGACTGCGACCGATCACCGTGGAGCCATGCCCCCGCATCAAGGCGCTGCGCCCCTCGGCAAGAACATTTGCGAAGTCACGCCCCATCTCCATGCTCGAGATCAGGAGATTGGTGTCGCCGAAACTATCCTGCGCGTCCCAGACCGGCACGTCATGGCCGATGGTGGCACAACTGTGGACCACTGGCCGCAGGGGCTGCTCCGTGATCGAAAAGGGAACCACACTGCGGCTGTGACTGTGAATGACGGAGTGAACGTCGGGGCGCTTTTCGTAGATGCTGCCATGGATGAAGCGTTCAAGATACGGCTTGCGCCCGTCTCCCCCGACCGGGGTGCCGTCAAGTTCAAACTCCATGATGTCGTCGCGGACGATCAGCTCGGGCGACAGCGCACGAGACAGCAGGTATCGGTCCGGGCGATCAGGGTGGCGCACGCTAACATGCCCGAATGCGTCACAGATTCCTTCGGAAGCCAAAATCCGGTTGGCCACGACCAGGTCGTCAAGAAGTCGGTCCGCTGCACTCACAAATGTATCCTCCAGTTTGCGAACTCCCGTGTCCGGCGGGGCGGCGCCCAGCGCGCGTCGAACGGGTGCAGCCTAGCGGAGCAACCTAGGCTGTCAACAAATATGTGGGAAATTCTTATATTACGGGACAAGGACTGATTTCCCAGCCACCACCAATCGACGATTGCGGGACACCACCCGCCGCGATTGGGGTGGGAATCTTGCCAATGGATTCAGATTGATGAGGTCAGAGCCGCCCGATCACCGGAGCGATTTGGTTATCACCCGGGCGCAGAACTCCACCTGCTTGCCGATCGACGCCAGGCGATCCTCGCTCATGCGGGGCTCAGGAAGCGTCAGGCTCACGCTTGCGGTTATGTCGTGCCTTGCGTCGAATATCGGCGCGGCGATCCCCGTCACACCGGGCGTGACCTGGCCATGGGTATGGACCCAGCCTTTCTGCCGAATGAGCTTGAGCGCCTCGCGCACCTCCTGAAGCGATTCCCCTAGGCCCGCGTGCCGGAAATCCTCCGGCTGCTCTTCATAGAGCTTGGTCAGCTGATAAACCGAGAAATAAGCCAGAATCGCCAGCGAGGCCGCGCCGCGCAACAGGGGCCGGGCCTTTCCCCGCTCGTAGGTGCTTCGGAATGTCGTCGTGCTCGCTTCCTGGTGGACACACAGAACCCTGTGCTTGTAGCGACGGCAAAGCAGACTGACGCAAGAATGGCTCGCGACCAGTTCGCTCATCATCGGGCGCGCGAAATGGATCAGTGGGTCCGTGGCCATGATCTGGTAGTCGAGCTCGATGATTCTCGGGCCCAGGGTATACCCCCTGCCCGGCAGGGAGCTCAGCAGCTCGGCGTCGGTAAGGAGCTTGAGGTAGCGATACAATGTCGAGCGCGCAAACCCGAGGCGCTCATGCATGTCCTCGAAGGTCCACTCAGGGTTGTGTGCGTCGAAAAGGTCGAGAATGCTGAGCATTCTTTCGTTACTAAGCAATTCGATGTCTCACTTCCTGCCGCATCGGCTTGATACCGCCCTGTGCGCCGACCATCCGTCCGACGCAGACGGTAAACAACCGGCACTGAAGTTTCCAGTTCCGGCTCAACTGCCGCCTGTGGCGGCCCGGCGACGGTGCCCGGAGGGCGCGGCGCCACCCCACGGAGGTAGCGTACAGCCACCCGTATCGCAAAAAATCCCACATAACAGGAATCATAAAGATAGTATTTGACCGCATGATCCTCACGCTCTAGCTTCCCGCCAACCCGGACACTAGAGGAGTATATCTGAGATGGATACGCAGGTTCTGATTGTCGGAGCAGGGCCAGTCGGCCTCACGCTTGCGGTTGACCTCGGCAAACAGGGCGTGCGTTGTGTGCTCGTTGAGAAGAAGGCGGCGCCGGAGTTTCTGCCCAAGATGGAGCGCTGTAATGCGCGCACGATGGAAATCTACAGGCGGATGGGCCTTGCCGGCAAGATCCGCGAGGCCGGGCTGAACAGCGACGTTCCAATGGATGTCTTCGTCGTAACGAAGATGACGGAGCCGCCGTTGCTGCAGCTCGAATATCCTTCGGTCAACGACGCCCGGCGCGAGATCGAGGCGACGCCGGATACGTCACAACCGGCGGAACCGTATCAACTGATTTCACAATATACTTTGGAGCCGCTGCTTAAGTCCGTCGCGGAAAGCCTGCCTTCGGTGACCGTGATGTATGGCACGGAATTTCTTGATTTCGAACAGGATGACCAGGGCGTTACGACGCGTGTCCGCCGCCTCGACGGAGAAGAACTGTCAATCCGGTCGTCCTACATGGCCGGGTGCGATGGCGGCGCCAGCGGGGTGCGCAAGCGGCTTGGCATCTCCCTGCGTGGCGAGGGCAATCTGCTGAAACTGCGCCAGGCGCTTTACCGCAGCGAGGATCTGTTTGATCGCATCCCGCTGGGTGACGGCCCGGGGCGGGGCCGCCATTACCACGTTGCCGATGATCAGGCGTCATTCCTGATCATGCAGGATTCGACCAAGCACTGGACGCTGCACGCCGTCGTCGAAAGCGACGAGGCCATGGCAGCCCAGTTCGAGAAGGTCGTCGGCGCTGATGTCGATTACGAGATGCTCTATGTCGGCGAATGGAAGCAGAATCTGCTGCTGGCTGATCGCTATGGCGAGGGGCGCGTGTTTCTTGCGGGCGATGCGGCTCACCTCGTCATCCCCACGGGCGGGCTGGGAATGAACACCGGTGTCGGCGACGCGATTGATCTGTCCTGGAAGCTGGCCGCCACGCTGAATGGGTGGGCCGGCCCCAACCTGCTGGCGTCCTACGAGGCCGAGCGCCGCCAGGTAGGCGACCGGAATGTCGGCGCCTCGCGTTATGCATCGCAGGGCCGGCGAAAGTGGCGGTCGCAATGGGCTCCGGGTTTCAACGATGACACGGCGGAAGGGGAGCGCTTGCGCGCCAATCTGGCCCGCGTTGCAGATGCGGAGCAGCGCAAGACCAACGAGATGATCGGCGCAGAGCTTGGCTATCGCTACGTGTCGAGCCCGGTGATCTGGGACGAGCCCGGCGGCCCCGAGCAGCTGTTCCGGGTTTATGACCCGACAGCCTGGACCGGCGTGCGGCTGCCGCATGTCTGGCTGAAGCCGGGCGAGTCCATCAATGACACGATCGGCCAGACCTATGCGATACTCCGCTTCGGCCAGAACTCCGAACCGGTTGACGCGCTTGTCAATGCCCTGAAGAAGATCGGCGCCCCCGTGAGGGTGATGGACTTCCCCGACAGCCGGCTTCGCGAACTTTATGGATGCGACTATTTCCTTGTGCGTCCTGATCTGCACATCGTCTGGCGCGGCAACGCGTTGCCGCGGGATCCGCAGAAGCTCGCCGCGGTGGCGACGGGGCATCCGGTCGATGGCATGGCGCGCCATCACGGACCCTTGTGAGTGACGCATCCGCTTCACGACTCGGGTCATGAAGGCACCGGCTTCCGGTGGTCGGGGGTTGCTTTGGCCGCAAGCGGCCAGGGTGACCTCCTCCCGCTCGCCGGGCTGCGTGTCTCAAGCGAGAGCCTGCCAATTGACCTTTCCCTCGTGGATGTGGTCGGCAATGATCGGCTCGATCCGGGTGTGGATGTAGTCGAAGTCGGACTTCGGCAAGATCCGGCGACTGACCAGGCACAGCGTTCTGGTGATTGAGGGCGAAACGATCGGCGCCCACTCGAACTGCCCTCGATCAATGGCATCGTTGAAAAGACCGAGCGGCACAATCGAGCAACACCCCTGCGAAAGCAGCAGTTCGCGCTTCAGATTGACGGACTCCACCTCGATCACGATGTTGAGCGTGACCTTCTCGCGGATGGCCTGTCTGTCAATGAGCTTGCGGGTAATCTGGTCCGGGCTGTCAAGGATAAGGGGATAGCGGCCCAGGGCGTGAAAATCGATCGGGGTCGGTGCCGGCCCGATCTGACCCGGCGGGCTGATGAGTACGAGGTCGTCATGCAACAAGGGTCTGATGTGCAAGTCCTTGTTTGCAATCGGGTCGTAGCAAAGTGCAAGGTCCAGCTCCCCCTGCCTGACCTGTTCGGCGAGATCCGAAGACAGCCCTTCGCGCACCCGGATCGAAACCCTCCCCGACGAGGCGACTGTCCGCATCAGGCCGGGAATAAGCAGCTTTCCCGGCGTCGGGGGGGCCCCCAGGGAAAGTGTTTTCTTGTCGGCTGCGCTGTAGCTGCGCATGGCGTCCCGCGCTGCGTCCATGCGCTGGAAGATGCCCTCGGCGTGCCGAACGAGTTCCTTGCCGGCCTCGGTCAGTTCCATGCCCCGGCTGCGCCTTCGAAACAGTTCCACCGCAAGTTCATTCTCCAGCTCGCGAATCTGAAACCCCAGGGCTGGCTGCGAGACATTGAGCTGACGGCTCGCTGCGGTCTGGCTGCCACACTCGGCGATCTTCATGAAATAGGATAACTGTCGCAGGTTCATGGTGCGGCTCCGATTGGCGACATGATATAGATATTTCTTGTAGCATGGTAAGGCAAACGGTCTTTGTGCCGCCCAGACCTGCTCGGTAATATCTGGCAACCCATGAAAATCCGAGGAGGATCCAAGTTGCGCTACATCGACGCATTTAACCACTTCTTTCCCAAACAACTGTGGGACAAGATGCTGCAGGCAGACGGAGCGGCGAAGGACATCGGGCACCGGATGCGGGGCATTCCTTGCATTTACGACCTGGACGAGCGGTTCCGGGTGATGGACCAGTTCGGTGACTACACGCAGGTGCTTTCGCTCGGGATGCCGCCGCTAGAAAGCCTCGGCGCCCCTGCCGAAACGGAAGAATACGCCCGCCTCGGGAATGACGGCATGGCCGAGCTTGTGGCGAAGCATCCCGATCGTTTCGCGGGCTTCATCGCGTCCTTGCCGATGAACTCGGACAACGCCGCGGCCGAGGCCGAGCGCGCCTTCAAGAACCTTGGGGCGAACGGCCTTCAGATCCACACCAATGTGAATGGCCGGGCGCTCGATCATCCCGACTTCTTCCCTGTCTTCGAGATGGCGGAACGCTACGGAAAGCCGGTGCTACTGCATCCGTCGCGTGGCGCATCGATGCCCGACTACGCCGACGAGGAAAAGTCGCATTACGAGATCTGGTGGACCTTCGGCTGGCCCTATGAGACCAGCGCGGCAATGGCCCGGCTGGTGTTTTCGGGGATGATGGACCGGCTGCCCGACCTCAAGGTTCTGGCCCACCATCTTGGCGCGATGGTGCCGTATTTCGAGGGCCGTGTAGGCCCCGGCATGGATCAGCTCGGCAAGCGAACCACCGACGAGGACCTGGGGGAAGTGCTCAAGCGGCTCAAGAAACGGCCGTTTGACTATTTCAAGGATTTCTACGCCGATACGGCGGTCTTCGGTTCGCGCGCAGCGACTGTCTGCGGCCTGGATTTCTACGGAGCCGACAAGGTTCTTTTCGCCTCTGACAGCCCCTTCGACCCCGAACGGGGGCCGGGGTATATCCGTGATACGATCAAGGTGCTTGAATCCATCGACATGCCGCAAGCGGAGCGAGAGAAGATCTCCTACCGAAACGCGCAGGATTTCTTTGGCCTGAAGAGAGACTGAGCGCCCGATTCACGTCTCACATTCACCGCATCAAGGGAGGAAAAGATGCACAAGATCGGAACACTGGTAGCGGGGATAACCCTTGCGACCACATCTCTTGCCAGCGCGCAGGTTCTCAGTGTGGGCACCACCGAAGGGGGCGCGGTTGCCCAGCTTGGTGCCGCAATCTCCAACGTCGTGTCGGATCACTCCGGATACCAGATGCGCCCGCAGGCCATGGCAGGCACGCAGCAATACATGACCGGCGTCGATCTGGGGCGCATCGACTTCGGCATCTCGAACGTGATGCAGTATTACATGGGCCACACGGGAACGATGCTTTCGGAAGGCGACCCGCATGAAAACCTGCGGGTCGTGGCGACCATCGCGCCCTTCATCCAGGGCGTGATCGTTACCAATGAGTCCGGCATCACGTCAGTCGCCGAACTCGAAGGCAAGCGCATCCCGTCCGGGTATAGTGCATCGCCATTGTTCGAGTATTTCTGGGATGCGTTTCTCGCCAGCGAAGGCCTTGATCGCTCGATGATCGAGGAGGTGCCGGTGACTTCGCTTCCCAATAGCTGGGAAGCCTTCCGGCAAGGCGATGTGGATGCGGTTATAGCTGCATCCGGGTCAGCCGCGGTGCGCGAGATGGATGCCACCATCTCGGGCGGGGTGCGTTACATTCCCCTGCAACCCGACGAAGACATGCTTGCCGCCCTTCCGAAAACCCGGATCGAGATCGTCGAACCCGCCGAAGGGCTTGACGGCATTCCGGAACCGACGGGGCTTCATGTCTACGAGACGGTGCTTTTCGCCCATGCCGGGGTGCCGGATGACGTCGTTTACGCGGTGGTTGATGCGCTGGTGCAAGGGGAACAGGCCCTTATGGATTCCGGGCCGCTCTGGTCTGAATATTCCACCGCGATGATCGCCATGGATCATGGCCTTGACTATCATCCCGGCGCCGCGCGCTACTACGATGAGCACAACCTCTGGTCGGAATGAGACCAGCCGCCGCGAAGCAATTTCAAGTCAGGCGGGAACGCCTGACGACCTGAAAATTGCGACAAGGCCAAGGTAGCGGCAAAGATGATCCACGTCTGGTCCGGCCCTGCATTTCCAGGGCCGGGCCAATAATGCAGACGCCATTACGGGAATGCGGCACATGGCAAGTTCTCCGGTCCTCCGCCCCTTTCTGACTGCCGTTCTGGCATTTGGGGTGACGGCTTCGGCCCTGTTCATGGCCGGTAATATCCCACGGCGACTGGGCATTTCCATTTTTCCGGAACAACTGGTGCTCGTGGTGCTTGGCCTGTCGATGGCGCTGGCCTTCATCATGGCCACGGATCGCAGGATCGGCCCGGCATGGCTGGACTATCTGCTGGCGGGGGCATCGCTCTGCGTATGCCTGTGGATGTCCTGGCGCTATCCTCAGATAGCCGTGAACTTCTTCCGCCACGAGCAGGAAATCACCTGGATCGGAATCATACTTGTGCCACTGCTTCTGGAAGCATTGCGGCGCAAATCCGGTTTCAGCCTCGTCGCGGTCGTGCTGGTATTTCTTGTCTACGCGCTGATCGCCGACCGGGTGCCGGGCGTGCTTGGGGGACGGGCCAGCCCGATTGACGAGCTGTTGGGATATCTGGCGGTGGACTCCACCGCGATGCTCGGCTCTCCGATCAAGATTGTCGTGAATATCGTCGTCGTCTACATCCTGTTCGGGGCGATGCTTCTGGCGACCGGGGGCTCCAACTGGTTCACCGATCTGGCGACAGTGCTTGTCGGCCGCAGCCGCGGCGGCGCCGCCAAGATGGCGATCGTGTCCTCGGCGCTGTTCGGTTCCATTTCGGGCAGCGCCGTGGCCAATGTCGCCTCCACGGGTGTGATCACCATTCCGCTGATGAAGCGCGGCGGCTACAGCAAACGGATGGCGGCAAGCTTCGAGGCTGTGGCTTCGACAGGCGGACAGATGATGCCACCGGTCATGGGAGCGGCCGCGTTCCTGATGGCCGAGTTGCTGCAGACGTCATACGCCACGATCGTGGTCGCGGCGATCATCCCCTCACTGCTTTTCTTCCTCGCCGTTCTTATCCAGGCTGATCTCGAAGCGGGCGTGAAGAAGATCCCCGCAGTGCCCGAGCACCTCATCCCTCCCCTGCGGGATGTCCTGCGTGCAGGCTGGTATTTCCCGCTGCCTTTTGCAGTCCTGATCTGGGTTCTCTTCTCGCTCAACCGTTCGCCCGCCGAGGCCGCGCTCTGGGCGATCGCCACCATCCTGGTTTTCAACGCGATCTTTGGCTACAAGGGCGAGCGCATCTCGCCCGCGAAGCTGTGGGAGGCGGTGCTGAGAGCGGGGCGCGGATCATTCGAGATTGTCCTGATCGGCGCCATTGCCGGCCTGGTGATCGGCGTGCTTCAGACATCCGGCCTGGGATTTGGCCTGACCTACCTTCTTGTCGGACTCGGGCAGCACAGCCTGTTCGCATTGCTGCTGGCCACTGCGGTTGTCTGCATCCTGCTGGGAATGGGAATGCCGACGACAGGGATATATCTCCTGGTAGCAACACTGGCCGCGCCGCCCTTGCTGCAACTCGATGTCAATCCGATCGCCGCGCATTTCTTCATCTTCTACTTCGGAATGATGTCGATGATCTCGCCGCCCGTCGCGGTTGCCGCCTTCGCTGCGTCCAGCATTGCGGGCTCCACCGCGATGGCCACGGCGCTCACCTCGGTCAGGGTGGGGTGGACCGCATTCATTGTGCCATTCCTGTTCGTCTTCTCGCCATCGCTGCTGATGCAGGGGGATTGGAACGATGTGCTGCTGGCCGCGATAACCGCGATTGCCGGGGTCTGGCTCGTCTCGATCGCGATCGTGGGGTATTTCAAGGCCCAAATCACACCGGGAAGCCGCCTGTGGCTGGGGCTGGCGGGCATGTTCGTCCTGGTTCCTGCCGAAGCGGCCACCCATGCGATCTGGCTCGAGGTGGCAGGCGTGCTGCTGGCCGGGGCATGGTTCTGGCACCACCGCGCATCAATGCGTGCTTCAAACGGCTCCACCGAAGCGTGAATGGCTTTGGCCAGGTCGCGCGGGGCTGGAGGGCCGCAGGTTTTCCTGGCCCACGGTTGCACGGAGTTCGACAGCGACGCCGTGGAGAAGATGACCCGCTCGCGCGCGAAAACCCGAATGGCTGTAGCGCCAACCCAGACAGAAAAAGCCCCTTGCCACACTGATGACAAAGGGCTTTCCTGCCCGAAATCGTCGATCTGCGTGGCTGGGCGCTAGAACGGGATGTCGTCATCCATGTCACTGCCGCCGAAGCCGCCCGATGGCCCGCGCCCGGCATCCTGGTCGTAGCCGCCGCCCGCGGGGGCGCCACCACGCTCGCCGCCCGTGCCGCCGCCGCTGCTGCCGCCACCCTCGCCGCCGCGGCCATCCAGCATGGTCAGGGTGCTGCTGAAGGGGCGCAGCACCACCTCGGTGCTATAGCGGTCCTGGCCGGACTGGTCCTGCCATTTGCGGGTCTCCAACTGGCCCTCGACATAGACCTTTGAGCCCTTGCGCAGATATTGTTCGGCAATGCGCACCAGCGGCTCGGAAAAGATCGCGACCGAATGCCATTCGGTGCGTTCGCGCGTCTCGCCGGTGGTCTTGTCGCGCCAGCGGTCCGAAGTGGCGATTCGCAGATTGCAGACCTTGCCGCCATTCTGGAAGGTCCGCACCTCGGGGTCGCGCCCCAGATTTCCAATCAGGATCACCTTGTTCACCGAGCCCGCCATTTGCGTGCCTCCCTGTCGCCGTGTTGGTTCCTTGCCGGTTTAGACCACTACAGGTTGGTTGCCAAACCGTTATCGTCCATGCCGCGCCCGATGCGCGAAATGCTGGATTTTTCGGCCCGGTCGGTTATCTTGATCATTCGCGTGGCCAGGGCCGCGCAGCGGGGGAACAGCCGAAGGAAAACGCCAGCCATGCAGCAGCCGCGACCAGGCATGCCTGCCGCAAGGGACAGCCACATGCCCCGCGCCGCGCCGGCCGGGCCGGTCCTGCTGCGGGGGGTGGCGCTGCCGCGGGTGGCCGCCACTGCCGCGCTGCTCGTGGCGCTCACCGCCGGACATGCGGGCGGCGTGCAGGCCCAGGGGCTGGACCTGACGGCCTCTTCCCGCAACCCCGCCGACGTCTTCGAATCGCAAAAGCGGCTGCTCGACGGGCGGCTTTCGCAGCAATATTCCACCGCCTACCGGCTCAAGCCCCCATCGGTCAGGACCGACCCCGAGATCCCTGCCTATACCGGCCGCTACCGCGGGCCGTATCTCGACATGGCACGCGCCGCCGCCAGCCGCCACCAGGTGCCCGAAGACCTGTTTCTGCGCCTCGTCCAGCAGGAATCGGGCTGGAACCCTTTCGCGGTCTCGCACAAGGGCGCGCGGGGCCTGGCGCAGCTCATGCCCGAAACCGCCATGCTGCTTGCCGTCGATATCGACCAGCCGGCCGAAAACCTCGAGGGCGGTGCCCGCTACCTGCGGATGATGTATGACCGCTTCGGCGACTGGCGTCTCGCGCTTGCCGCCTACAATGCCGGGCCCGAGGCGGTGGAGCGCCACGGCGGCGTGCCGCCCTATGCCGAAACGGCAAGCTATGTGACGGTGATTCTCGGCGGCTGAGCACCCTTTGAAGGCAGCCCCCCGGCGAAAGCAGGCTCATGCCCCAGCGGAGGGCATGACAGGCCCGTGCAAACCCCGTATACTGCGACGCAAGCGCGCGAAACGGTGCGCGGCAACAATATCCTGTACCAGACGAGAGGCAGAGCATGACGAGCAGCATGACAAGACGGGGCGCCTTGGCCGGATTCGGCGCCACGCTGGGCCTGGCGGCCTGCGGCAACCCGGTGGGCGGCGATGGCGCGGCAATCCTGGACGCGCGGGTCGATGCCACCCGCGATTTCCTCTTTGACCGTTACCCGGGCACGCGCGAGCTTTCCGACAAGTCGCACGGCATCCTGTGGATGCCGCTGGTGACGGAGGGCGGCTTTTTCGTGGGCGGCGGCTATGGACAGGGCGCGCTGAGGATCAACGATGTGTCGGTCGACTACTATTCAGCCGCGCGGGCCTCGTTCGGGCTTCAGTTCGGGGCGCAACAATATGCCCATGCGCTGTTCTTCATGACCAGCGAAGCGCTGCGCGACTTCCGCTCATCCGACGGATGGGCAGCGGGGGCCGACATGCGCTACGCCCTGCCCGACCGCGGCGGCGCGCTGGGCGTCGACACCACCACCCAGCTTTCGCCGGTGATCGCGGTCGTCTTCGCGCAATCGGGCCTGATCGCGGGGGCTTCGCTGGCCGGGACCAAATACACCCGGATCATCCCCTGAACCGACAGGCGCCGGCCTGACGCGGATTTGAGGACAGAAAGTGACCGGGCCGCACGAAGGGGCACGGCCTGGCCGCCACGGCGGTGAAATCGAGACTGCCGATTTTCGGCGCGGCTGCGCCGCACCGATGCCTCCGGCGGGGATATTTCGCCACAGTGAATATCCAGGCGCGCCGCGCCCCTTCACTGTGAAGAAAATATCCGCGCCGCAGGTCCCCGCCGGCCAGGGGCGCGGTGGCGACATTGCCTTGGTATCATGGCCGCCTGTGCCTTCAGGACAGTTTGCGCAGCCGCTCGATCAGGCTCGAGGTATCCCAGCGCCCGCCGTCCATCGCCTGCACATCCTTGTAGAACTGATCGACCAGCGCGGTCACCGGCAGCGGCGCGCCGATCTCGTCGGCGGTGGCCAGGCAGATGCCCAGGTCCTTGCGCATCCAGTCCACGGCGAAACCGTGATTGAATTCGCCGTCAAGCATCGTGGCGTGGCGGTTTTCCATCTGCCATGACCCGGCCGCGCCCTGGGCGATCACCTCGACCACTGCGCGGCCGTCCAGCCCGGCCTTCTCACCGAAGCGCAGCGCCTCGGACAGGCCCTGCACCAACCCGGCGATGGCGATCTGGTTCATCATCTTGGCCAGTTGCCCCGAACCGCTTTCGCCCAGCCGGCGGCAGATGCGGGCATAGGGCGCCATCAGCGGTTCGGCCCGCTCATAATCGGCCTGCGTGCCGCCGCACATGATCGACAGCGCGCCATTTTCGGCGCCGGCCTGGCCGCCTGAAACCGGCGCATCGACAAAGCCTGCGCCGCGCGCGCGGGCCGCTGCTTCCAGCTCTCGCGTGACCTGTGCCGACACGGTGGTGTGATCGATGAAGAGCCCGCCCTCGCGCATGCCGGCAAAGGCGCCGTCATCGCCCAGGCATACAGCGCGCAGATCGTCATCATTTCCGACACAGGCCATGACGCATTCCGCCCCCTTGGCCGCCGCGCGCGGGGTCGCCGCAGCGCGCCCGCCGCCATAAGCAGCAACCCAGGCCTCCGCCTTGGCGGCGGTGCGATTGTAGACTGTCACCTCATGTCCGGCCCGCAGCAGGTGCCCCGCCATCGGCGCGCCCATCACTCCCAGCCCGAGAAATGCGATCCTTGTCATGTCTCTTTCCCCTCTCCCGTTGCGCGGCGATTGCATGTCGCCTGCCAACCCAGTACCTAGCCGGACAGACCGGGCACAACAACAGGCAAGAGATGCTGACCCTTCTGCGCTGGACAATCCGCGTGTTTCTGGGGCTTGTCGCGCTGGCCGCGCTCGCGCTTGTGGTGCTTTACTATTTCACCGCGCGCTCGATCCCCGATTACTCGGCCAGCTACGAGATCGCGGCGCTCGGCGCGCCGGTCGAGATCGTGCGCGACAATGCCAATGTGCCGCATATCTTCGGCGACACTGACGAAGATGTGTTCTTCGGCCTCGGCTTCGCCCATGCGCAGGACCGGCTTTGGCAAATGACCATGTTGCGGCGCACAGCGCAGGGGCGGCTTTCCGAGGTGTTCGGCGCGCGCAGCCTGCGCACCGACGAGTTGATGCGCAGGCTCGATCTGCACGGGTTGGCCGTGCGGTCGGTCTCTGCGCAGGACGCGCGCACCCGTGCCGCGCTCGAGGCCTATGCACGCGGCGTCAACGAATGGGTGCGCATCGTCAATGCCCAGGCCCGCGGCCGCGGCGCGCCGGAATTCTTTCTCTTCCCCTCGGAAATCGCCTACTGGCAGCCCGCCGACTCGATCGCCCTGATCAAGCTGATGGGGCTGCAGATGTCATCGCATCTGCAAAACGAGGTGTTGCGCGCGCGGCTTTCGCTGCTGCTGGAGGATGACGCGCGGGTGCGCGACCTGATGCCAGATGCGCCCGATGCGGGGCTGGCCGACCTGCCCGATTACGCGGCGCTCTTTCCCGGCGGGCTGCCTGAACACATGCGCAGCGCACAGGCGGCGGCACAGCAGCCCGCCGCGCCATTCTCGCCCTTCGCGCCCAGGCAGCTTGCCGCCGCTTCGAACGCCTGGGCAGCGGCGCCGTCGCGCTCGGCCTCGGGGGGCACGCTACTGGCCAATGATCCGCATCTGGGCTTTTCCGCGCCCTCGCTGTGGTATCTGGCGCGGATCGAGCTTGAAGGCGGCGGCGTGATCGGCGGCACCATTCCCGGCATTCCGGCGGTGCTGAGCGGACGCAGCGATGCGCTGGGCTGGGGGCTGACCTCGTCCTACATGGATGATCAGGATCTGTTCATCGAACAGCTCAACCCGGCCAATCCCGAAGAATACCGCGCCCCCGGGGGCTGGGCCGGTTTCGAGACGCGGCGCTCGATCATCCGGGTGCGCGGCGCCGATCCGGTCACGATCACCCTGCGCTGGACCGAGAACGGCCCGGTCCTGCCCGGGCATCACTTCGACATCGGCACGATCACCCCGCCCGGCCATGTCACCAGCCTGGGCTGGACGCTGCTCGACCCCGCCGACACCTCGATGACCGCAGCCATGCGCCTGATGCGGGCGCAATCGGTTTCAGAGGCGATCGTGGCCAGCGCCCATCACGTGGCGCCGGCGCAGAACCTGATGCTGGCCGACCGCGACCGCATCGCCATGCAGATGATCGGCGCCATGCCGCGGCGCGATGCCGCCCACCAGACCGAGGGCCGGATGCCCGCGCCGGGCTGGATCGCGCAGAACCGCTGGCAGGGGCGCCTGCCCCACTCGGCCAACCCGCGCTTCGAGACCCCCTCGAGCGGCATTCTGGGCAACACCAACAACAAGCCGCTGTCGCGCCCTTTCCCGCTGCATGTCAGCCACGACTGGGGCGACACCCAGCGCATCCAGCGCTGGCTGCGGCTGATGGGCGACCGCGAGGTGCATACCCGCGACAGCTTCATCGAGGCACAGCTCGACACTGTCAGCCCCTCGGCCCGCGCGCTGCTGCCGCTGATCGGGGCCGATCTGTGGTTCACCGGCGAGGCCGCCCCCGAAGGCACGCCCGAGCGGCTGCGCCAGCGCGCGCTGCAACTCCTGGCCGACTGGAATGGCGAGATGAACGAGCACCTGCCCGAGCCGCTGATCTACGCCGCCTGGCTGCGCCACCTGCAAGACCGGCTTGTCCGCGACGAACTCGGCCCCCTGTCGGCCGCCTTCACCCATGTGGAGCCACTGTTCATCGAACGCGTCTATCGCGATATCGACGGCGCCTCGGAATGGTGCAACGTGGTGCAATCCTCGGTGCGCGAAACCTGCACCGACATGGCAAGGCTGGCGCTCGATGACGCGCTGATCTGGCTGAGCGAACGCTTTGGACCCAACCCTGACAGCTGGCGCTGGGGCGATGCGCATCAGGCGGTGCATGCCCATCCAACGCTCGGCGAGATGCGGGTGCTGCGCTATTTCGTCAATATCACCCAGTCGACCAGCGGCGGCGACCACACGCTGATGCGCGGCATGACCGCAGGCACCGGGCCGGAGCCTTACCAGAACGTGCACGGGGCGGGGTATCGCGGGGTCTATGATTTCGCCGATCCCGACAGCTCGGTCTTCATCATCGCCACAGGGCAGTCCGGCCACCCGCTCAGCCGCCACTATGACGATCTCGGCGAACGCTGGCGGCGCGGTGAATATATCCCGATGTCACTCGACCCCGGGCTTGCCCGCGCCGGCGCAGTAGGGATAACCCGGCTGGAACCTCCACAGTAGCGTAGCTTCGGAAAATCGTCGCCGGGACTTCACGCAGGAAAAGCCGCCCGCGCGCCTTTGGCTGATGGGGGCCTGCGGCGCGGATATTTTTCTCACAGTGAAGGGATGGCGCCGCGCCTGGATATTCACTGTGAGGAAAATATCCCCGCCGGAGGCATCGGTGCGGCGCAGCCGCACCGAAAACCGTATTCCCGGCACGCCGGAGGCGCGGGTGCGGCAGGGGCGTCCGTTCGCCGCCCCGGGCCTCGGTGCACGGCCCAGCCCCCGTGCGATCCGCTCCCTCAGCCCCGGCGCTGCTCGCGTGGCTGCGGGCGGGTGGGAATCTCCTTGAGAAGCCCGCCCACCCCCATCAGCGCGATATCATCGCTGCCGACGGGAATGCCGCAGGCGATACGCTCCAGCACCCAGTCGACCCCGTGCGCCACCTTCGAGCGCGCGCTCCCCGGCAGCCCGATCACCGGGCAGTCGCCAAGCTCGCCCAGAAAGAGCAGGTTGCCGGGGTCGACAGGCATTCCGAACCGGATCAGCCGCCCCCCCGCCGCGACAAGCGCGCGCGGGGCGGTGTCGCAGCTGTCCGAGGTGGCCGAGCCGGTGAGCACCAGCAACACGTCGCCTTCAAGCTCGCTCAATGCCCCAGCGATCGCCGCCACTTCATGCGGCACCTCGCGATGCGCGGTCAGGTCCATTCCCAGCGCCGCAAGGCGCCGCCGCACCGCACGCAACCCCTTCTGGTTCAGCTTCTCGGGCTGGCCGGGCACAAGGCTCTGCACCAGCCCCGCCCGGCGCAGCACGACCGGCTGCAGCGAAACCGCGCCGGCGGCGGCGGCACAGGCCGCGTCCACCGCCCGCGCGGGCACCCCGTAGGGGATGATCTTCACCGTGGCCGCCAGCGTGCCCCGCGCCACGCGGGCATGGGGCGGCAAGGTTGCCAGGGTGATCGCCGGATCGACCCGGTTGAAGGCATTCACCGCTGCCACATCGGGCACAAACAGCCCCGGCGCGCGCGCGTGCAGGTTGACCCGGCCGGTGAAAGCGCCGCTCAGGCGCAGCCCGGCCGCCGCCTCGTCAGGCACCAGCGCGCGCGCAAGCCGCTGGGCGGCGCTGTCCTCGTCCAGATCCGCCGGCCCGAGCCGCGCCACGACCACTTCGGCAAGCCCTGCCTGCGCCATCCGCGCCAAGTCCTCAGCCGTCAGCACCCGCCCCTTGCGCAGCCGCGCGCCGCCATCTTCCAGCAGCAGCGAGTGCGCCAACCGCGCGCCCTCCGCCTGCGCCAGAGGAACCGGGCCGAACTCCATCAGCGGCGCGTCCGCAGGCTCTGGGTGATCTCGGCCATCACCGCAACGGCAATCTCGGCGGGCGACTTCGCGCCGATATCCAGCCCAACAGGCGCATGAATGCGGGCGATCTGCGCCTCGCTCACCCCCTCGGCACGCAGCCGCTCCACCCGCCTGGCATGGGTGCGAACCGAACCGAGACAGCCCAGATAGAACACCGGCGAGCGCAGCGCCGCGATGATCGCCGGGTCGTCGATCTTGGGATCATGAGTCAGGGTGACGACAGCCGTGCGCGCGTCCAGCCCATGCGCGGCCAGCGCCTCGTCCGGCCAGTCATGGCTGATTTCCTCGCCGGGAAATCGGTGCGCGGCGCCAAAGGTCTCGCGCGGGTCCACCAGACAGGGCGCGTATCCGCACAGCCGGGCCATGGCCACCAGCGGCTGCGCGATATGCACGGCCCCCACCACCACCATCCGCAGCGGCGGGTTGTGAATGGCCGCGAACCAACCCTCCTCCACGCCAGACTTGTCGGAACGAAAGCGCGCGGCAAGCGCATCATCGCCAAGACCCAGCGCCTGGCCGATCGCCGGCGCATCGTCCTCGGCAACCAGCCGCCGCTCCCATGTTTCCAGATGGGTCAGCACGGCCACGGCCCGGCGTGCCGCCCGCGCCTCCACAAGTTCGGCCAGAAGCGCCACGGGCAGCGCAGGGCCTGCACTCCCAGCCGCCACCGGCTCCACCAGCACCCGGATTGTGCCGCCGCAGGCAAGCCCCACGGCAAAGGCCTCGTCATCGCTGACCCCGAAACTCAGAATCCGCGGCTTTCCATCCTCCAGCGACTCGAGCGCCTCGACCACCACCGCACCTTCCACACAGCCGCCCGAGACCGAGCCCATGATCTCGCCCTGCCCCGAGACGGAAAGCTGGCTGCCCACCGGGCGCGGCGCGCTGCCCCAGGTCTCCACCACCGTGGCCAGCGCCGCCGCGCGCCCCGCGCGATGCCATTCTAGCGCCTGCTCTGCAATTTCATCGTGAAAGGCCATTGCGTCCCCTTCTCCCGTCACCCACCGGCAGCCACCCTTTGCACAGAAGAAAGCCAAATGCAGCCCGCGGCAACCCCTTCCCGGCTTGCCGGCTCGCCGCCCGCGCATCGGCCAGCTTATCCGCCCGGCCCGGACCGCCCCTTCACTGTGAAAGAAATATCCTCGGGGGGTCCGGGGGGCAGACAGCCCCCCGGCGCGCCGTCAGCTACCTTTCCCTGCAAGCAGTCGCATCAGGCGCGGTTTCTCGCCCGTGTCGCGGCTGCTGGCGATCACCCCGGCCAGCGCCGCCAGCGAATCGATGTTATGGCCGGCGCGGAAGCTGTCCACATGCGGCAGCATCGCGCGAATACCGGCGGCGCGCGGGGCGAAGCCCTCCCAGCGCAGAAGCGGGTTGACCCAGATCACGCGCCGCGCCGACAGGTGCAGCCGCTCCATCTCGGCGGCCAGGCGCGCGGGCGGGTCGCGTTCCAGCCCGTCGGTGATCAGGATCACCACCGCCCCCGGCCCCAGCACCCTGCGCGACCAGTCGCGGTTGAAGCTGCGCAGGCAGGCCCCGATCCTGGTGCCGCCTTCCCAGTCCTGCACCTCGGCCCCGGCGGCGGCCAGCGCGGCATCGACATCGCGCGCGCGCATGTGCCGGGTGATGTTGGTCAGCCTTGTGCCGAAGGTGAAGCCGTGCACCCGCCGCCAGCCGGTGCGCTTGCTGCCCGCGCGCACGGCGCGGTTGCTCAGCACATGCAGGAAATGCAGGATCACCCGGCTATAGGCCGACATGGAGCCGGAGATATCGCACAGCACCACCAGGTCGGGCCAGCGGGGGCGAGGTTTGCGCCTCTCCAGCCGCGCAACCTCGCCGCCGCGGCGCATCGCCAGACGCAGGGTGCGGCTCCAGTCGGCGCGGCGGCCCAGCGGATCGGGCGCAAGGCGCCGCGAGGGCAAGGGCCGCACCGGCAGCGTCAGGCGCGCGAGGGCCGCGCGCGCCTCGGCCAACTCCCGCGCGCTCATCGCCGCGAAATCCAGCCGGCGCAATCGCTCCTGCCCCGAGGTCGTGCCGCTGGCATCGGCCTCGATTTCCAGTTCCAACTCTTCCTCGCCCGCCGCCGCGGGCGGCAGGTTGCCCAGCAGCGCCTCGGCGGCGCGGCGCTCGGCGGGACGGGCGGCGGCCCGCTCCTGCGGCCCGTGCATTGCTGGCGGCCCGGGCGGCATCATCTGCTCCAGAAAGCGCGGGTCACGCCAGAACATCCCGAACACCTGATCGAAGGTTTCACGCTCCTCGGGCCGCGAGACGAAGCAGGCGTGCAGCACCCAGTAGAAATCGGCCCGCGCCGTGAACCCCGCCAGCGCCACCGCCTCGACCGCCTTTTGCACCCGGTCCGGCCCCACCCCCAGCCCGGCCCGGCGCAGGGCGCGGGCAAAATGGGCGATGTTCGCCATAAGCCTGCCCTCTTCGGGCAGGTCGGGCGTGACTTGGTCAGGCATAAAGCCACCAGACCAGCACGCCAACCGCAGCGACCAGCGGAAAGGCAAGATACCAGATCCAGACGTAGAACCAGGCGAAGCTCGCAAAAGCCGTCATTTCGCGTCTCATGCGGTCCAGATAACTTTGCATCTGCACCAGACCTGCCTTCGTCACGGCGTCTTTTTCGGCGACTTCTCTGCTGTCCTCTGCTATCGCATCAAGCTTCGTCTGCTCCTTGGTGCCTTCAATAGACCTCATCGACGCGGGCTGTCGGCCGATCACATTCCAGCCGCGATAGCTCAGGTAATCCCCGCGCCACTGGATGACATGCGAAACGACCAGAAACAGCAACACAGCGCTGACCACTGACTCGACGCGCTCTCCTTGAATTGTCACCCCGAAGGCTGCGAACTCATCAAGATTGATCCAGCCCATGAGGATCATTGCGAGCACGCCGCTAACGCTGAGGACGGAGCGTGCGGTTGTCCGTGTTGGGGCGGATATGGCCTCTTCACCTAGGAACCGCATCACAGCACCTCCCTGCTGTTACAGCGCGCCGCGTGCAGTCGAAATCTTTTCGCCCCGAACCGAGGGCATGCGACCGCCCGAGGTGGGCGCGAATGCGCCCGCCTGTGGGGCGGGCGGGCGCATGCCCGGGCCGCTTGCGGCCCGGGCGGAATGAAACAGATCACGAGCAACACCTGACCTTGCACCCGGCCGCGCGGTCGAATGGATATTTGGGCCAAGAAGAAGCGGCATTCTCACGCCCCGTCCAGATCGCGCCGCACCGCGTCCAGCAGGCGCGCGGCCTCGGGGCCTTCCAGCCTGCGGAGGTCATCCTGATACTTGAGCACCGCGCCCAGCGTGTCGGCGATCACCTCAGGGCTGAGCGCGACGGAATCCAGCGCCAGCAGGCATTTCGCCCAGTCGATGCTTTCGGCGACGCCGGGTTTCTTGAACAGGTCCTCGTCGCGCAGCCGCTGCACGAAGGCCACCACCTCGCGCGAAAGCCGCATGGGCGCCTCGGGCACGCGGGCGCGCAGGATCGCCATCTCGCGTTCGAAATCGGGGTAATCGACCCAGTGATACAGGCAGCGCCGCTTGAGCGCGTCATGCACTTCGCGGGTGCGGTTCGAGGTCAGGATGACGATCGGCGGCGCCGGCGCGCGCACCGGGCTTTGTTCGGGGCCAAGCTCGGGAATCGTCACCTGGAAATCGGAGAGCGCCTCGAGCAGGAAGGCCTCGAACGGCTCGTCGGTGCGATCGACCTCGTCGATCAGCAGAACCGGGGGGCCGCCGGGTTGCGGACGCATCGCTTCGAGCAGGGGGCGCGAGATCAGGAATTCCTCGCTGAAGAGTTCCTTGCGCAGGCTGTCGCGGTCGGCGCCGCCCGCAGCTTCGGCGGTGCGGATGGCGATCATCTGCTCGGCGAAGTTCCATTCATAGACGGCGCTGGCCGAATCGAGCCCCTCGTAGCATTGCAGACGGATCAGCCGCCGGCCCAGCGCGGCGGCGATGGTCTTGGCGATCTCGGTCTTGCCGGTGCCGGCCTCGCCTTCCAGAAACAGCGGCCGGCCCAGACGCAGCGCCAGAAAGACCACAGTGGCAAGCGCGCGGTCGCTGACATAGCCCTGCGCGGCGAGCATCCCGGCAACGGCGTCGATCGAGGCGGGCAATTCGGGTTGGGGAGGCTGGCCGGGCTGGTTCATGGGCACATGCTGCATGGCACGGCGGCAGCGTCAAGCGCCTGAGCCGCGCGCGCGGCTCAGGCGCGGGTATCGCCCCCCGTGTCGCCCGCAGCATCGGGCGCGCGGGGCGCCCTCTGCCGCGGCGCGGAAATGTTCTGCGGTGGCTCGGGCTCCTGCGGGACGAACATTTCGGTCTCGGGCAGCCCCTCGCGCGAAAGCAGGATCGCCACCGGCCGCAGTTGCGGGATGTGCGAGCAGACGATCATCAACCCCACCATGATCGGCACCGCCAGGAACATACCTGGCACGCCCCAGACCAGCCCCCAGAATGCCAGCGAAATGATGATCCCGAACGAGGACAGCCGCAGCGCACGGCCCATCAGCATCGGGTCGATCACGTTGCCGACCAGAAATTGCAGCACCCCCACCGAGACAAAGACCAGCAGCGCCAGCGACGGATCGGCCTCCTGCACGAAGGCCACCAGCGCCACCACCACCGTGGCGATGATCGACCCGAGGTTGGGAATATAGTTGAGCATGAAGGTCAGTATGCCCATCGCCCCGGCAAACTCGAGCGAAAAGAGCGAGCAGACGAAAAAGACCATCAGGCCCGTCACCGCGCTCACGAAGGTCTTGACCAGCAGGTAGTAGTTCACGTTGCGCACGATCGAGCCGATGATCCGCCCCACCCGGTCGGCCTGGCGCGAGTCGCCCAGAAGGTTGACCAGCTTGGTCGAGAACCACACCCGTTCGGCGAACAGGAAAGCCACGAACAGGATGATCAGCACCACCGCCGAAAGCAGGTTGCCCGCCTGCCCCGCCGCGGTGCGCAGATAGCCGGTGATCTCGATCGAGCGCACGGTGGCAAGGACCGCCTGTTCGACATCCTCGCCCATGAAGCTGAACAGCTCGGCGATCGCGAACTGCGCCTGCTCGGCATAATTGACCGTGGTGCTGAGCACCGTGTTGAGCTGCGACAGCACCAGCGCCGAAAGCGCCAGCAGCAGCGACGAGATCAGAAGCACCGCGAACACGCTGGCCAGCCAGTTCGTCACCCGGAAGGAGCCGATCCGCATCCGCGCGATCGAGTTGATCGCATCGGCCGTAAGGCTGAACAGGATTATCGCGATGGCCAGCGAGATCAGCACGAACTTCGCCTGCATCAGCATGTAGAGCATGATGCCGAAGGCGATGATCCCCATCAGCCAGGTCTGCAGGCGGAATTTCTCGCCGAAGGTCAGGCGCGCGGGCGATGTCTGTTCGGGCGTTGTCTTGCCACTCATGCTGCCTTGTCCTGCCTGTGCGATCCGGCCTTGCCTCTGTACGATCCCGCGCGGCGGATACCTGCCTTGTGGCAGGCCGGCCGGCACGCCGCGGCATCGCAATTGCCAAACAACTCTAGGCGGCGGGCGGGGGCGGTGCAAGGCGTTGGACAGGCGCGCGCGGCCAAGGGCGCAGGAATGGTGCCGGATGAGGGACTCGAACCCCCGACCTTCGGTTTACAAAACCGCTGCTCTACCAGCTGAGCTAATCCGGCAGTTCGCGGGCCGGGCCGGTCTGGCCGAAGGGGGCCGACAGGCCGTGCGCGAAGAACGCCCTCCCTTATCCGCGTTCGCCCTTCACCGTCAAGACGGACAAGCGGTGCGGCGTCGCGGACCGGATTGCCCGCGCGGGGGCTTGGTGGCGCGGGCCGGGTTGCCCGCGCGGGGGCAAGGGCTTAGGCTGCGTAGCAGGCGGGGCGGGACGACCTCGCGCAGCGGGGGACGATACGGATGCAACTGGCGTTTCACATGGGGGCCTTGTGCACCGACGAGGACCAGCTTGTCAGATCGCTGCGCAAGAACCATGACCGGCTGGCCGGCGAGGGGATCATCGTGCCCGCGCCGGGGCGCTATCGCCCGATCCTGGGCGAGACGCTGCGCAACCTTCAGGGCGCGGATGCCCCGCCGGAGATGCAGCAGACGCTTCTCGATGCGATCACCGACCATGACGCGCCCCGACGGATCGTCCTGTCGAGCGAGACCTTTCTTGGCGCAACCAATGCGGTGTTCGGCAACGGCCTGATCTATCCGCGCGCGGCGCGCAAGACGCCACTTTTCGCACGGCTGTTTCCCGAGGCGGACTGCGCCTTCTTCCTGGGCATTCGCAATCCGGCTGCCTTCCTGCCCGCGGTGCGTGCGCGGGTCGGTGCCGAGACCTATGAAGGCATGATGCAAGGCACCGATCCGATGCAGCTGCGCTGGTCGGATCTGGTGGCGCGGCTGCGCGAGGCCAATCCGGGAATCCCGCTGACCGTCTGGTGTGACGAGGACACGCCCCTGATCTGGCCCGAGGTGATGCAGGCGGTGGCGGGGCTCGAGGCCGATGCGCCGCCCCTGACGGGCGAGCATGACCGGCTGCACGGGCTGATGCGCCCCGAGGGCGAGAAACGGCTGAAGGCATACCTGGACGCCAACCCGCCGGTGACGGCCGGGCAGCGGCAGCGCATCGTCGCCGCCTTTCTCGACAAGTTCGCCCACGAAGACGAGCTTGAGGTCGAACTGGACCTGCCCGGCTGGTCGGAAGAGCATGTCACCGCGCTGAGCGAAGCCTACGAGGCGGATTGCGCGGTCATCGCAGGGACCGAAGGCGTGACCTTCCTGGGCTGAAGCCCGCGCCAGGCCCCTGCCCCTGCCCCTGCGCTGCCTCTGCCCCGACCGGCGCGCTCAGCTCATGCCCAGGGCGCTCTTGTACATTTCCAGCACGGCCTCTTCCTCGGCAATCTCGTCGGGCTGGCGTTTGCGCAGCGCGATCACCTTGCGCATGACCTTGGTGTCATAGCCGCGCCCCTTGGCCTCGGCCATGACTTCCTTCTGCTGGTCGGCGATGTCTTTCTTTTCGGCTTCGAGGGATTCGTAACGCTCGATGAACTGGCGCAGTTCCTCGGCGGTCACGTTATAGGCGGCGTCGCTGACGGGGTCGCTCATCTGGGCCTCTCGTGTGATAGGGTTTTGCTTCTGCTACTCGGCCCGGAGGGGCTGTTCAAGGCCGCTTTGGCAGGCTTGCGCTTGTCAGCGGGGGTGGGCTGGATTAGGTCCGTGCCCGGACGGGCACAAGATGGATACCTGCCCGGACGGGCAGAAGGCGGATGAAGGACGCGGCAAGCGATGGAATGGCTGATCTGGGCAGGGGCGTTGCTGACGCTTTGCGGCGTGGCCGGGCTGGGCTGGTGTGTCGTCTATGCGCTGAAAGCCCGCAGCGCCGGGCTGGGCGATGACGAATTGCGCGCACGGTTGCAACGGGCCGTGGCGATCAACCTCGGCGCGCTGGCGGTTTCGGCGCTGGGGCTCATCATGGTGGTGGCCGGAATATTCCTGACCTGAGGCGCATGCCGGTTATCATCCGGCGGGCGCATCCACGCGCCCTTCGGGCGGGCGCATGCCCTCTGTTCGAAGCTCGACGCAAGTTCGATTGAACGCGACATACTCCAGCCGCCCGGGCCAAGGCCTGACTGGCGCAGTATGAAACAATTTCCCTGCTTTGCAGGGGCGAAAAAGCGGCTTCGGGGCTTATCCGGCAGCCAGCTCTGAAACCGGGCGCCACGGGAAACCCGGCAATGCCTTGCCTCGCCCCCCGCGCGGGGCATATGTGAGACAACACCACATTCAGGAAGGACCGCGCATGCCCATGCTTCCCCGCCCCGTCTTCGATGCCGAGCGCCGCGGTGGCGCCTATGGCGACCTGCCCGATTGGGATCTGAGCGATCTCTACCCTGCGCCGGACGCGCCGCAGATCGCGCAGGATCTGCAACGGGCCGAAGCCGATTGCGCCGCCTTCGCTGCCGATTACGAAGGCCGGCTTGCCACGCTCGATGCCGCGGGGATGCTGGACTGCGTGCGCCGTTACGAGGCGATCGAGACACTGCTGGGGCGGCTGATGTCCTATGCCGGGCTGCGCTATTACCAGAACACCACTGATGCCGCGCGCGCCAAGTTCATGGCCGACATGCAGGACAGGATCACGGGTTACACCACGCCCCTGGTGTTCTTCCAGCTTGAGGTGAACCGCCTCCCCGACGAGGTGCTCGCGGAGCATTTCGACGCCAGTGCCGATCTGGCACGTTACAAGCCCATCTTTGACCGGATGCGCGCGATGCGGCCTTATCAGCTGTCGGACGAGTTGGAGAAATTCCTGCACGATCAGTCCACCGTGGGCGCGGCGGCCTGGAACCGGCTCTTCGACGAGACCATGGCGGGGCTGGAATTCGACATCGACGGCGAGGAAGAGCCATTCGGCCTGGAAGCCACGCTCAATCTGCTGACCGACCCCATGCGCGACCGCCGCGAAGCCGGCGCGCAGGCGCTGGCGCGGGTGTTCGGCGCCAATATCCGCCTTTTCGCCCGTGTCCACAACACGCTGGCCAAGGAAAAGGAGATCGAGGACCGCTGGCGCACGATGCCCACACCGCAGACCGCGCGCCACATCGCCAACCATGTCGAACCCGAGGTGGTGCAGGCGTTACGCGATGCGGTGGTCGCCGCCTATCCAAAGCTTTCGCACCGCTACTATGCGCTCAAGGCGCGCTGGATGGGGCTGGAGAAGCTGGAAGTCTGGGACCGCAACGCGCCGCTGCCGATCGAGCCGCCGCGCACCATCCAGTGGGACGAGGCGCGCGAAACGGTGATGAACGCCTATGCCGAGTTCGACCCGAAGTTGGCCGAGATCGCCACGCCCTTTTTCGAACGCGGCTGGATCGACGCGGGCGTCAAGCCCGGCAAGGCGCCGGGCGCCTTCGCCCACCCCACGGTGACCGAGGTGCACCCCTACATCATGCTAAACTACATGGGCAAACCGCGCGACGTGATGACGCTGGCGCATGAGCTGGGCCACGGCGTGCATCAGGTGCTGGCCGCAGGACAGGGCGAGTTGCTCAGCTCCACCCCGCTGACGCTGGCTGAAACCGCCAGCGTGTTCGGCGAGATGCTGACCTTCCGCCGGCTGCTGGCCAATGCGAAATCCGATGCCGAGCGCAAGACCCTGCTGGCCGGCAAGGTCGAGGACATGATCAACACCGTGGTGCGCCAGATCGCGTTTTACGATTTCGAGTGCAAGCTGCATGCCGCGCGGCGGGAAGGCGAATTGACGCCCGACGACATCAACGCGCTGTGGATGAGCGTGCAGGCCGAAAGCCTCGGTCCGGTGTTCAACTTCATGGACGGGTATGAAAGCTTCTGGGCCTATATCCCGCATTTCGTGCATTCGCCCTTCTATGTCTATGCCTATGCCTTCGGCGACGGGCTGGTGAACGCCCTTTATGCGGTCTACGAGGAAAGCGGCGCGGGCTTTCAGGAAAAATACTTCGAGATGCTGCGCGCGGGGGGATCGAAACATCACAAGGAGCTGCTTGCGCCCTTCGGACTCGATGCTTCGGACCCGGCCTTCTGGGACAAGGGGTTGAACATGATCTCGGACATGATCGACGAACTGGAGCGCATGGAAGGCTGACGCCCCGCGCATCGCAAGACACAAGGAAGACACAAGGAAGACAACGTGCATAGCTTTGCCCCGGATGCAGAAAACGCCCGACTGTTCCGCCAGGCGCTGGGGCGCTTTGTCACCGGCGTGACGGTCGTGACTACGGCGGCGCCCGCGGGGCCGGTGGGCATCACCGTCAACAGCTTCACCTCGGTGTCGCTCGATCCGCCCTTGGTGCTGTGGTGCCCGGCGCGGGCGTCGGGGCGCTTCGCGCTGTTTGCCGGGGCCGCGCATTTCGCCATCCACGTGCTGGCGGCCGAGCAGCGCGCGCTGTCGCACCGCTTTGCCCGTGGCGCGGGGCTGTTCGACGACCTTTCGCCCGAGCATACGCCGGAAGGGGTGCCCGTGCTGCCCGATGTCCTCGCCCGCTTTGACTGCGCGCTTTACTCAACCTATGATGGTGGAGATCATGCCATCGTGGTCGGTCGGGTGCTGCGGGCCAGCCAGCGAAACGGTGCACCGCTGGTCTTTTCGGGCGGTGATTACGGCCAGGTTTCGGCGGCGATGTGAAGACCGGCACCGGAAACGGCACGGGGAAGAGCAAGGCGGGCCTTGAATATCGCATGAAACACATTAAACTAACGGAATGTGATTTTCCGCCGTGGCATGGCGGCACCGGCGCCCGCAGGCGCTTTACCCGTGACCGGGGGGCTGGTTTCGCCCACGGCCCGGCACTGTCAGGAAAGGTCGGATCATGGCGCTCAACGCTGATGAACTGATGGAGAAGCACGAACCATCCGTGCCCTTCGACGAAATGTCGCAAAACGCCGAGACGGCCTGCGCCTTTCTCAAGGCGCTGGCGCATGAAGGGCGGCTGATGATTCTGTGCCACCTGGCGTCGGGCGAGAAATCGGTGACCGAACTCGAGCAACTCCTTGGCGCGCGGCAGGCCGCCGTCAGCCAGCAGCTTGCGCGGTTGCGGCTGGAAGGGCTGGTGGAGACACGGCGCGAGGGCAAGGCGATCTATTACTCACTGAGCGACACGAAGTCGCGCCGGGTGATCGAACTGCTCTACGACATGTTCTGCGAAGAAGGCCAGACCGCGCGCGGCTGAACGGCCGGGCAATGTCAAGCCGGGCCAAGCTGCCCGACGGCCCGAAAATCGCGCCGGGACAGGGCACTGCACCAGGCCGGCGCTTTAGCAAGAAACCGGATGGATGCGCCGCGTGCGCGCCGCGGGAAAGCCGGGGGGCTGTCTGCCCCCCGGACCCCCCGAGGATATTTCCCTCACAGTGAAGGGGCTGTGCCCTGACGCGATTGCAAGCCAGGCTGCCGCCCGGCAACGGCCTGTCTGCGGCCTGTCTGCGGCCCAGCCCTGGTCATGCCCGTCGGGAAATTTCTACTCGTTCTCCTGCGGCAGGCGGATGCGGCCCTGCGTGAGCAACTCGTCGACGATGGCCTGATCCGGCGCGGCGCCCAGAATGGCATCGGCCACCGCGCCGGCAGCAATCGACGACCATTGCATCGCGCTGTCAGCGGCGGCTGCGGCCTCTTCGGCGGCGCGCAGGGCCGCTTGGGCGCGCGCCTGCGCTTCCTCATCCCCGGCGACCCCGGCATTGGTCATGGCACGTTCGGCCGCCTCGGCGCTATCGGAGGCCGCGCGCGCGGCCTCGGCGGCGGCGTTTGCGGAGGTGTCGGCGGCACGTTCGGCGGCCTCGGCATCGCCCTCAAGCGCAGCCTGCACAGCCTCGGCGGCGGCAAGCACGGCCTGTTCGGAGGCCTCATCAGTCTGCTGCCGGGCGGCATGGGCCATATCGGCCTCGTCCCGGACAAGGCCCGCGGCCTGTTCCTGGGCCTCCGGATCGTCCACGGGGGCGACGCCGGAATCGCGGGCAATATCGGCGATCGCCTCGCGCGCGGCGGCTTCGGTGTCGCTCACGCCGTCTTCGGCGGATTCCATCGCTTCGCGGATCGCCCTTTCGGCAGCCTCGGTTGCCGCGTCACCTGCGGCATCGCCCGATTCGAGCACCTCGTCGATCACGTCTGCAGCTTGATCCGACAGGGCATCAGGGGTTTCGGCACCGTCACTTTCCAGCGCCTCGCGCACCACCTCTTCGGCCAGGCCGCCGGGAGCAGTGGCCTCATCTTCCCCGGTGCCTTGGGTGTCTTCGGGGGCTGGCTCGGCATCCTGATCCGGACCAAGATCCAGCGGTTCGGGCGTTTCCTCGGGGTCAAGCGGCTCGGGGGTCTCGACCGCGGCGGGATCGAGCGTGTCCACCTCAACCCCGGAACGGTCGGCCAGCAGCAGATACCCCCCTGCCGCCAGAAGGACCACCACGACTACAACCGTCAGATTTCTGTTCATGCCAAATCTCGCGTTTTCTTTTCATCCTACAAGGTTGGCCCCCTTCTGACAGGTTTCAACCGGCAGGCAACCCATTGCCCCGCAAATGCGCCGTCCTGGCCGATCCTTGCCACCCCGGGCGCCCCCGGCGGGCACCTAACACTGCCGATTGCCCCGCCGCGCGCCCTGAATCACCTTGAAACGCCCCGGCGGCCCGTCTATCGTCACCTCCGCCGACAAATACCTGTCATTGCAGAAGGAACCGCTCCCATAGCCCGCAGACCTCATAACGCGCCGCCAACCCGTGACACTGGCCCCCGCGTGAACGATCGAATCCGTGCCCCCGAGATCCGCCTGATTGGCGCCGAAGGGGAAAACCTTGGCGTGCGCACTCCGGAAGACGCGCTCGCAATGGCTGTTGAAATCGGGCTCGACCTGGTCGAGATCTCGCCAAACGCCACGCCGCCGGTCTGCAAGATCATGGACTTCGGCAAGTTCAAGTACGAACAGCAGAAGCGTGAGGCCGAAGCCCGCAAGAAGCAGAAGACCATCGAGGTCAAGGAAGTCAAGTTCCGCCCCGGGACCGATGTCCATGACTATGACGTCAAGATGCGCAATGTGATCCGCTTTCTGGAAGGCGGCGACAAGGTCAAGGTCACGCTGCGTTTTCGCGGCCGCGAGATGGCGCACCAGAAGCTGGGGCTCGAGCTGCTCAACCGTGTAGCCGATGACGTGGCCGAGATCGGCAAGGTCGAGAACATGCCCAAGCTAGAAGGCCGGCAGATGGTGATGATGATCGGGCCGCGCTGACGCGCGGCCAATCGCCCCCCGCCCCGCAAGGTGTCGGGGTCGCGCTCATTTTTCGAAACGCGCCTGTTACCGCCCTGAACCTGCCCGCGATGCGGCCGGCGCATGACCGCTTGCGCGCGCAGGAACATTCTGCGAACAACCCTTTTCTCCTGCCCCTGTCCGGGCTAGGGTGCACGCATGAACGAATTCGACGATCACGACGCCTTTGACGCCGCCGCGCTGCCGCTTTCGCAACAGGCGATGGCGGCGCGCCCGGCGCCCTATCTGGACGGGCTGAACCCCGCGCAGCGCGCCGCGGTCGAGGCGCTGGACGGCCCGGTGCTGATGCTGGCGGGCGCGGGCACCGGCAAGACAAGGGCGCTGACCTGCCGGATCGCGCATCTGCTCAACATGGGGCGGGCGCGGCCGCACGAGATTCTGGCCGTGACCTTCACCAACAAGGCCGCGCGCGAGATGAAGGAGCGCGTCGCGCAGCTTCTGGGCCAATCGGTGGAGGGGCTGCCTTGGCTGGGCACGTTCCACGCCATCGGGGTGAAGCTGCTGCGCCGCCATGCCGAGCTGGCCGGGCTGCAGCCAGGGTTCACCATTCTCGACACCGATGACCAGATCCGACTGCTCAAGCAGGAGATCAGCGCCGCCGGCATCGACGAAAAGCGCTGGCCCGCCCGCCACCTGGCCGGAATAATCGACAACTGGAAGAACCGCGCCTGGCGGCCCGAGACCCTGCCCGCCGGCGAGGCCGACGCCTTCGACGGGCGGGGTCCGGCGCTGTATGCGGCCTATCAGGCGCGGCTCAGGGCGCTCAACGCGGTGGATTTCGGCGACCTGCTGCTGCATGTGGTGACGATCTTCCAGACCCACCCCGACGTGCTGGAGCAGTATCAGCGCCGCTTTCGCCATATCCTGGTAGACGAATACCAGGACACCAATGTCGCGCAATATCTGTGGCTACGGCTGCTGGCCGGGGCGCATCGCAACATCTGCTGCGTGGGCGATGACGACCAGTCGATCTATGGCTGGCGCGGGGCCGAGGTGGGCAACATCCTGCGGTTCGAGCAGGATTTTCCCGGCGCGCAGGTGGTGCGGCTGGAACAGAATTACCGCTCCACCCCGCATATCCTGGCCGCCGCCGGCAGCCTGATCGCCGCCAACGCGGGGCGGCTGGGCAAGACGCTCTGGACCGAGGCCGAAGGCGGCGAGCGCGTGCGCCTGGTCGGCCATTGGGACGGCGAGGAAGAAGCCCGCTGGATCGGCGAAGAGATCGAGGCGCTGCAACGGGGCACGCGCGGGCACACGCCCTTCGGGCTGGACCAGATGGCCATTCTGGTGCGCGCCAGCCACCAGATGCGCGCCTTCGAGGATCGTTTCCTGTCGATCGGCCTGCCCTACCGCGTGATCGGCGGGCCGCGCTTCTATGAGCGGATGGAGATCCGCGACGCCATGGCTTATTTCCGCCTTGCCGTCAGCCCGGGCGATGACCTTGCCTTCGAGCGGGTGGTGAACACGCCCAAACGGGGCTTGGGCGACAAGGCGCAGCAAAAGATCCAGACTGCCGCGCGCGCGGCCGATGTGCCGCTGACCGAAGGCGCGCGCCGGCTGCTCGATTCGGGCGGGCTGAGCGGCAAGGCCGCGCGCGAGTTGCGCACCCTGATCGACGGGATCACCCGCTGGCACGAGTCTGTGCGCGCCATGGCCGGGCTGGGTCCGGGAGGTCTGACCACACCCGGGACACCGGACGACGACGACCTGATCGAGATCATCGCCCCCGAGGCTGCGGGCACTGGCGGCGGAGCCCCGCGCAACCATATCGAGCTGGCCGAGCGCATTCTCGACGAATCCGGCTATACCGCGCATTGGCAAAATGACAAATCCCCCGACGCGCCGGGCCGGCTGGAAAACCTCAAGGAACTGGTCAAGGCACTGGAACAGTTCGACAATCTTCAGGGTTTCCTGGAACATGTCGCGCTGATCATGGATAACGAGACCGACGCCGCGGGTGAGAAAGTCTCGATCATGACGCTGCACGGGGCCAAGGGGCTTGAATTTCCCGTCGTTTTCCTGCCCGGCTGGGAGGATGGGCTGTTCCCCTCGCAGCGCTCGATGGATGAAAGCGGGCTCAAGGGGCTGGAGGAAGAGCGGCGCCTCGCCTATGTCGGCATCACCCGGGCGGAGGAAATCTGCACGATCTCGTTTGCCGCGAACCGGCGAGTCTACGGGCAATGGCAATCGCAGCTGCCGTCGCGCTTTGTCGATGAATTGCCCGTCAGGCATGTCGAGGTGCTAACCCCGCCGGGGCTTTATGGCGGGCTTGGCGGCCGGGTGAGCGGTTTTGCCGGCCGCAACGGCACGGAAGAGCCCGATAGCGGCACGCTGGAAACCCGCGCGGCGCGCGCCGATGTCTACAACTCGCCCGGCTGGAAACGCCTGCAGGCCCATGGCGGCGCGCGGGTCGCTCCGGCCTCGGCCGCCCGCCCGGCCCGCGCCCGCAGTGCCGAGGAACCGTCGGCCTTCGGCGAGGGCGAGCGCGTCTTTCACGCGAAGTTCGGCTACGGGCATGTCACCGGGGTGGATGGCGACAAGCTGCGGGTCGCCTTCGACAAGGCGGGCGAGAAGCATGTGATCGCGCAGTATCTGGTGGCGGCAGAACGCGCAGGCGACGTGCCTTTCTGAGCCGCCGGGCCGACGAACCGGAGTGCGAAGCGGTGCGCCTTATTCGGACCAGGCCCCTGCAACCTTTGAGCGACGCGCCTGCATCCGTCATATCGACAGGCCGGCGGAGAGGCCTGTCGATGCCTTCGGCGAGGATATTTTCGTCACAGTGAAGGGCATGGCGGAAACAGGCGGGCGGCGGGATCGTCTGCGCACGGCTGTTCCTTCTTCTTGGAAATAAATATCCATGCGCGGCTTCAGCCGGCGCGCCGGTCAGATCGCGGGGCTGGGCACGATGCGCGAGCCGTCGAAGAAGCGCGACAGGCGAAAGCGGTGCAGGTCATGGCCCACCGGGTTGCCAGCCACCATCTCGGCCACCACGCGGCCGATAGCCGGGCCGATGCCGAAACCGTGGCCGCTCATCCCGGTGGCGACAACCAGCCCCGGCACCTGATGCACACGGTCGATCACCGGCAGCAGGTCGGGCATGGTGTCGATCATGCCGCCCCAGGCCATGCGTAACCCCGGGCGCCCCAGGGTCGGGAAGACCTCAGCGAAGCGCTCGACAATCCGGGCGAGGCTGCGGCGGTTCGGGTCGGGGTTGAGCACGCGCATGTCCTCGAATGGGCTGCGCGCATCCAGGTTCCAGCCCCGCGGCGTGCGCCAGCCGTCGGGATAGCCGCGCGGCGCGAAGGGCTTGAGCCGTGTCGCCAGGGGATCGCTGCGCAACTGCGGCATGTAGCGGGTGAAATGGCGGAAGGCATCCGGCCCCAGAAGCAGATCATGCACCCCGCCCGGCGCGATGGTATAGCCGCCATCCTGCCGGCGCCGCAGGGCAAAGCGGGCCTCGGCCGCGGCGCCATCGAACACGCGCGGCAGCGCCGCGGTAGCGGCCGCCGTGGCCAGCACCGAAAGCTGCGGCAGCATGACCCCGAGGTTGCGCAAAAACAGCGCCGACCACGCCCCCCCCGCCAGCACCACATGATCGCAGGCGATACGCCCCTGCTCGGTCACCACGGCCGCCACACGCCCGGCGCGCAGGTCGAGCCCGCGCACCGCGCAATTCTCGACGATCGGCACACCGCGCCGCGCCGCAGCTCGCGCCAGCGCGGGCACGGCAAGCCAGGGTTCGGCGCAGGCGTCGCCGGGAGTGTGAAGCCCCCCTTTCCACAGCGCGGCGGCCTGCGGCATCATCCGGGCAATCTCTGCCCGGCCCACAAGCCGTGTCTCCAGATCATGGGCCTGTGCCGTTTCGAGCCAGTGCTCGTAAGCCGCCATCTCGCTTTCGCTGCCGGCCAGGTAAAGCACCCCGCAGCGGCGGTATCCGATGTCTTCGCCGCATTCGGCCTCGAGCTCCGGCCACAGTCGGGTGGCTTCCATCATGATCGGCAATTCATGCGGATCGCGGCCCTGCTGGCGAATCCAGCCCCAGTTGCGCGAAGATTGCTCAGCCGCCACGCGCCCTTTCTCGCAGATCACCACGCTGAAACCGCGCCGGGCAAGATACCAGGCGGTCATCACCCCGATGATGCCAGCACCGATCACCACCACGTCGGCCTGCGTGGGTGGCGGGCCAGGGTGGCTGACCGGCAGCTTGCTGGAAAAGGGAAACACACTCACGCGCGCAGCGACTCCACAAGGCGGCCCATGAATGCCTGCCCGGCATCGAACTGGGCGAGGCTGATATATTCATCGGCCTGATGGGCCTGGGCAATATCACCGGGGCCACAGATTACGGTCGAAAACCCGTGCCGCTGAAACTGCCCGCCCTCGGTGCCGTAGCTGACCGCACGGGCGGCGTTGTCACCCGTCAGCCTGCGCGCCAGCGCCTCGGCGGCCCCAGCCGGCTCGGGCTCCAGGGGCGGCAGCGCGTAATAGCGTTCAAGCACGATGCGGGCGGCGGGATGGATGGCCTGCATCTCGGCCTCGATCTCGGCCACGCGGGCCTCGAAGGCGGTGGTCCAGTCCTCGACCGACTCGCCGGGCACGACGCGGAACTCGATGGTGAAACGGCACGCGCCGGCGGTGATGTTGCCCGCGGTGCCGCCGGCGATGGTGCCCACATGCAGCGTGGTCCAGGGCGGGTCGAAGGGCGCAGTCAGCGGCCCCGGCGCGCGCGCGGCCCCGGCGGCATTCTGCCGGTTGGCCCAGTCGATCAGCCGCGCGGCCTGCATCACCGCGCTCACTCCCCGGTGCAGGATCGACGAATGCACCTCAACCCCGCGCACATGCACCTGATAGCCGGTGCCCCCCTTGTGCCCCGACACCACCTGCATCATCGACGGCTCGCCCACGATCACCGCATCGGCGCGCGGCAGCTTGGCGGTCATTTCCGCGATCAGGTCTTTCACCGCGACACAGCCGATTTCCTCGTCATGGCTGAGCGCCAGTTGCAGCGGACGATTCAGCCGCACCTGCAGCGCCTGCGGCACCGCCGCCAGCGCCAGTGCGACAAAGCCCTTCATGTCGCAACTGCCGCGCCCGTAAAGCCGCCCGCCGCGTTCGCTCAGCCGCCAGGGGTCGGTCGTCCACGCCTGCCCATCTACCGGCACCACATCGGTATGGCCCGAAAGCACCACGCCCCCTTCGGCCTCGGGCCCGACATGCGCATAAAGACTGGCCTTGTCGCCCCGGGCATTGGGCACGCGGCGGGCCTGCACGCCAAGATCGTCCAGATACCCCTCCACCCAGTCGATCAGCGCCAGGTTGCTGTCGCGGCTGACCGTGGGAAAAGCCACCAGCTTTTCGAGAATTTCACGGGCAGTCAGGGGCGCAGGCATCGCGAAGCCTCCGGCAAGCGGGATTCGCCGCCACAGTGGGCGCGCATTCCGGCAAGGTCAAGGCCACCCCCGCGCGGCGAAGCGCACCACCGCCCCCGCGCACGCCCCGGCGGCAAGACGGCCAGCCTCCGGGCAATCCGCCCGCGCCGTGGCGTCCCCACACCTTCACTGTGATGAAAATATCCGCGCCGCAGGCCCCCGCCAGCCATGGGCGCGCGGCCTTGCACAGCGTGTCCGGCCAGGGGCCAGAGCCTTGCTCCCGCCATGTCCCGTGAAGCTCGGGCGATCAGCCCGCGCCACCCGCCCCTTCGGTAACGGGCGCGCATCTCTGTCTTGCAAAAGACTGACGCCGCGGCGCGCCCCCCCTTCCCCAACCCGCTGCATCGCTTATAACAGCGCCATGGATCTTGACCTTACCTTCCCCGCCCTGAGCGACATGAAAGCCGCCTGCAAGCGGCGCATCCCGTATTTCGTGTGGGAATATGTCGATAGCGCCACCGGCAATGAGACCACCAAGCACCGCAACCGCGAGGCGCTTGAGCGGCTCATGTTCCTGCCCGCCGCCCTGCGCGGGCCGATCACTCCGGATCTGGGCACAAGGCTGCTGGGCCAGGACCATGCCCTGCCCTTCGGCGTGGCGCCGGTGGGCATGTCGGGGCTGATGTGGCCCGGCGCCGAGATCGCCCTGGCAGAAGCCGCCAGCGAAGCGGGCATGGTCTATTGCCTCTCCAACGTGGCCACCCGCACGCCCGAGGATGTCGGGCCCCATGTGGGCGCACAGGGCTGGTTCCAGCTCTACACCCCCAAGAGTGGCGATATCCGCCGCGACATCCTTCGCCGCGCGCGTGCGGCCGGGTTTCACACGCTGGTTGTCACCGTCGATCTGCCCGGCCCCAGCCGGCGCGAGCGACAGTTGCGCGCTAAACTCACCCTGCCGCCACGGCTGACCCCGGGGATGCTGCTGCAGATCGCGCGCTGCCCGGCCTGGGCGCTGGGCACGCTGCGCGTGGGCCGCCCCCGCCTTAAGATGATGGAAAGCTACATGAAGGCCGAGGGACCGACCTCCTCGACCGCGCATGTGGGCTACTTGCTGCGCGACGCGCCCGACTGGGATTATCTGGCCCGCGTGCGCGAGGAATGGGACGGCCCGCTCGTCATCAAGGGGGTCATGGAGGCCGATGTCGCCACCCGCGCCCGCCGAGAAGGGATCGATGCCGTATGGGTCTCCAACCATGCAGGGCGCCAGTTCGACGGCGCGCCGGGGTCGATCGACGTGCTGGCGGGCATCCGCGCCGCGGTCGGGCCCGATTACCCGCTGATCTTCGACGGCGGGCTCGAGACGGGCCTCGACATGCTCCGCGCCTTCGCGCTGGGGGCCGATTACGTCATGCTCGGGCGCGGCTGGCATTACGCGCTGGGGGCGATGGGGCCGAGGGGCGCCCCGCATCTGGTGCATGTGCTGCGCGAGGACCTGATCACCAACATGAAACAGATGGGCATCACCCGCCCCGGGCAAGCCGCCTCACGGCTCTGGCCCGCGCCCCCGGCAACCGCCGCGCCCGGCATCTGACCGGCACACCGGCTGAAGCCGTGTATGGATATTTATTTCCAAGAAGAATGAACAGGCGCGCGCAGGCGATCCCGCCGCCCGCCTGTTGCCGCCCCAGCCCCTTCTCTTTGGCGAAAATATCCTCGCCGAAGGCATGCGCCGCCGGCCACGGGAACCCCGCGCACGAACCTCTGGCGCGCGGGCCGGGTGGCTCTCAGCCCAGGGCGCTGCTGCAGCGTGCGCAGGTCGCCGGGTGGCTGTGTTGGCCTACATCGGGCAGGATCTTCCAGCAGCGTTGGCATTTCTCGCCCCTTGCGCGGTCGAACACCACGGCGACGCCCGTGATTTCAGCCAGTTCGAAGGCGTCCTTCGGAGCGGGGTCACCGCTGAGCGTCACGCCCGACGTGATGCAGAGATCGGCGAAATCGACCGTTTCCAGCGCGGCCAGCACCGCCGCATCGGCCAAATGCACGCGCGGCGCGGCCTCCAGGCTGGCGCCGATCACCTTGTCGCGGCGCTGCACTTCGAGCGCGGCGGTCACCACGCGGCGCGCCTTCCGGATATCAGCCCATTTCGACGCAAGCTCGGGGGCGCGCCATTCGTCCGGCGTTTCGGGCATGTCGTGCAGGTGCACCGAGTCGTCCGGGTCGGGGAAGCGCGCCTCCCACACATCTTCCATGGTGAAGACCAGCACCGGCGCGAGCCAGGTGGTCAGCCGATGGAACAGCAGGTCAAGCACGGTGCGCGCGGCGCGGCGGCGCTGGCTGTCCGGCGCATCGCAGTAAAGCGCGTCCTTGCGGATATCGAAATAGAAGGCCGAAAGATCGCCTGTGCAGAAGTGAAAGAGCTTCTGGAACACGCCCTGGAAATCATAGGCCGCATAGCCCTTGCGCACTTCCGCGTCCAGTTCGGCCAGCCGGTGCAGCACCCAGCGCTCCAGCTCGGGCATATCGGCGGGCGCGACACGCTCGGCCTCATCAAACCCGGCCAGATTGCCCAGCATGAAGCGCAGCGTGTTGCGCAGCCGGCGATAGCTGTCGGCCACGCCTTTCAGGATCTCGGGGCCGATGCGCAGATCGGCCGTGTAATCGGACTGCGCCACCCAGAGCCGCAGGATATCGGCGCCATACTGTTTGGTCACATCCTCGGGCGCGACCGTGTTGCCCAGCGATTTGGACATCTTCATGCCCTTTTCGTCGAGCGTGAAGCCATGGGTCAGCACGCCGCGATAGGGCGCGCGCCCCTTGGTCGCGCAGGCCTGCAACATCGAAGAATGGAACCAGCCGCGATGCTGGTCGGTGCCCTCGAGGTAGAGATCGGCAATGCCGTCCTCGGTGCCGTCTGCGCGGTCGCGCAGCACGAAGGCGTGGGTGGAGCCGGAATCGAACCACACATCAAGGATATCAAAAACCTGCTCATAGGCGTCAGGGTCGTGCAGCCCATCGAGCACCTCGGCCTTGAAATCGGGCTTGTACCAGACATCGGCGCCGCCCGCCTCGAACGCCTCGGCGATTCGTTCGTTGACTCGCTCGTCCTTGAGAAGGAAATCGGAATCAGTGGGTTGCGCCTCTTTCTTTACAAAACAGGTGAGCGGCACACCCCAGGCGCGCTGGCGCGAAAGCACCCAGTCGGGACGCGCCTCGATCATGCTGTAAAGCCGGTTGCGGCCGGTTTGCGGCGTCCATTGCACCAGCTTGTCGATCGAGGTCAGCGCGCGGGTGCGGATGGTGCGCTGGCCGGTCGGGCCGTCCAGCCCGTCGTCGAGCTCGCGGTCGATGGCCGCGAACCATTGCGGGCGATTGAGCCGGATCACCGGCGCCTTGGAGCGCCAGCTATGCGCGTCCGAGATGGTGAGGCGCTTCATGGCGATCAGCGCGCCGGCCTCCTTCAGCTTCTCGATCACCGCCTTGTTGGCGCCGCCGGGCTTGCCGTTTTCGCGCACCACCCGCTCGCCCCCGAAGAACGGCAGATCGGCGCGGAAGGAGGAATCGTCGAGGATGTTATGGGTCATCTCCAGCCCATGCGCGCGCCCCAACGCATAGTCATCATCGCCGTGGCTGGGCGCGGTGTGGACAAAGCCGGTGCCGGCATCGTCGGTCACATGCTCACCGGGCAGGAGCGGAACATCGTAATCCCATTCTCGCTGCGCGCCGTCGAGGCCGCGCAGCGGGTGCGCGCAGGTCAGCGCGGCCAGTTCGTCGGCGCTAACCGTGCGCAATTTCTCGAACGCTTCGACCCGTGCGGCACCGAAAACATCCTCGGCCAGTTTCTCGGCCATGAGGAAAGTCTCGCCCGTCTTTGCCCAGTTTTCCTCGGGCGCGTCGGTGACGCGGTAGAGCGCGTAGGCAATATCGGGGTTGAAGGCGATGGCGCGGTTCTGCGGGATCGTCCAAGGCGTGGTGGTCCAGATGAGGACAAAAGCGCTCGGAAGCTCCTCCATTTCTTTGCGGCGCATATCAACCGCCTCAGACTCACTTCCTGAAAGCGTCAAACCAACCACCGGAAACTTCACCCACACCGCTTCGGTCTGGCGGTCGTGGTATTCCACCTCGGCTTCGGCCAGCGCGGTCTTTTCCACCGGCGACCACATCACGGGCTTCGAGCCCTGGTAAAGCGTGCCGTTCATGAGGAATTTCATGAACTCCCCGGCGATCACCGCCTCGGCGTGGAAATCCATGGTCAGATAGGGGTTTTCCCAGTTGCCGGTGACGCCCAGGCGCTTGAACTCGTCGCGCTGCACATCGATCCAGCCTTCGGCGAAGCGGCGGCATTCCTGCCGGAAATCAATGAGGTCAACCTTGTCCTTGTCGAGCCCCTTGGCGCGGTATTGTTCCTCGATCTTCCATTCGATGGGCAGGCCGTGGCAGTCCCAGCCCGGCACATAGCGCGCGTCATGCCCCATCATCTGGCGCGAGCGCACCACCATGTCTTTCAGCACCTTGTTGAGCGCGTGGCCGATATGCAGGTGCCCGTTGGCATAGGGCGGGCCGTCATGCAGCGTGAAGGGGCCAAGCGGCCGCGCTCCGCGCGCGGCCTTGTCGCGCAGCCGATCGTAGATACCGATGCGCGCCCATTTCTCCAGCCAGGCGGGTTCGCGGCCGGGCAGGCCCGCGCGCATGGGGAATTCGGTTTCGGGCAGGGAAAGCGTGGCTTTATAGTCGGGCTGGTCGGCACACATCAGGGAATGTCCTTTGGCGGGTCCGGTCGGTCTGGGCTGGTTGCGAAAGCGGCGCGCAGGGGCTGCGCCATTTATCCCGGCGGCTCTGAGGCTCAGAGCGCCGGGCCGGTAATTCGCAGGGGCCGGATGCGATGCTGTGTCATGGGGCGCTGTATAGGACGGGTGTGCAGCACGGTCCAGAGCCTGTGCGCAGGCCGCAGCCGGAAGTGGCCGGACGGCGCGGCGGGCCTGCGGCCCTTGCCCCGCGCCGGTGCCTCCGGCGGGGATATTTTTGCCAAGAAGAAGACAGGTGCCGCGCCTTCGAGTTGCGGCTGCGCCGGGGCAGCGCGGCTCTCTGCTCAGATCGCGGCCCAGTCGGTGAAGATCAGCCGGCCTGCGGCATCGCGCGGGCCGCGCTGGCCGGGCGCCGCACCGGGAAACGGCCGCGTGGCCGCGGGCTGCGGGCGCAGCCGGATGCGGGCCTTGCCGGGGATACGGGCCTTCTGCGGGATGGGGCGTGTCATGCCAACCCTCCATTGCCGCGGCGTGGACAGCGCCGCCTTGCCAGTTCCCCCGAGAGGCCATGAAACGGGAAGAACCGGGCGCGGCGATGCCGGTGGCGGGGCAATTTCGTGGCGGCCTGGGGCCGTGCGTGCGGGCCCCGGGCAATCGCGCCCTCAGAAATGCAGCGCGCGCCCGTAGGCGTCGAGCACCGATTCATGCATCATTTCCGACAGCGTCGGGTGCGGGAACACCGTGTTCATCAGCTCGGCTTCGGTCGTTTCGAGCGTGCGGCCGATCACATAGCCCTGGATCAGTTCGGTCACCTCGGCGCCGACCATATGCGCGCCCAGCAGTTCACCGGATTTTTCATCGAAGATGGTCTTGATCATCCCCTCGGGTTCACCCAAGGCGATGGCCTTGCCGTTGCCGATGAAGGGGAAGCGCCCAACCTTCACCTTGAGGCCCTTTTCCTTGGCCTGCGCCTCGGTCAGGCCCACGCTGGCCACTTGCGGGTGGCAATAGGTGCAGCCGGCGATGGCGTCGGGATCCACGGCATGCGGGTGGCCGCCGGCAATGTGTTCGGCCACCATCACGCCCTCGTGGCTGGCCTTGTGGGCAAGCCACGGCCCGTTGGTCAGATCGCCGATGGCATAAAGCCCCTCGACCCCGGTGCGGCAGTATTCGTCGGTGACGACAAAGCCGCGCTCGACCTTCACGCCCAGTTTCTCAAGCCCGAGGTTTTCGGTATTGGCGATGATGCCCACAGCCGAAATCACGGTGTCGAAATCATGGGTTTCGGTCTTGCCGCCGGTTTCGATATGGGCCGTGACCTTGCCCTTGGCGCGGTCGAGCTTCTTGACCATGGCCTTGGACATGATCTTCATGCCCTGTTTCTCGAACGCCTTGCGCGCGAAGGCCGAGATTTCCTCGTCCTCCACCGGCAGGATGCGATCCATCACCTCGACAACCGTGGTGTCGGCGCCCAGTGTGTTGAAGAAGCTGGCGAACTCGATACCGATGGCGCCCGAGCCGATGACCAGCAGCTTTTTCGGCATCCGGTCGGCCTGCAACGCGTGGCGGTAGGTCCAGACCAGATCTCCGTCAGCCTCCAGCCCCGGCAATTCGCGCGCGCGGGCGCCGGTGGCCAGCACGATGGCGGGGGCGGTCAGATCCTCGGTGCCCTTGTCGGTCTTGACCGTGACCTTGCCCTTTGCGGGCAGCGTGGCCTCGCCCATGATCACGGTGATCTTGTTCTTCTTCATCAGGTGGCCGATCCCGCCCGAAAGCTGACCGGCGACCTTGCGCGAGCGCTTGACCACCGCGTCGAGGTCGAAGCCCACCTTCTCGGCGCTCAGCCCGTATTCCTTGGCGCGGTGCATCAGGTGGAACACCTCGGCCGAGCGCAGCAGCGCTTTGGTCGGGATGCAGCCCCAGTTGAGGCAGATGCCGCCCAGATTTTCGCGTTCGACGATGGCGACCGATTTGCCCAGTTGCGCGGCGCGGATGGCCGCCACATAGCCGCCGGGGCCGGCGCCGATGACGATCACGTCGAATGATTTGGCCGACATTACGGGCCCTCCTGTCAGGATGGTTTGATATTAAACTATTCCCCGGACCGAGTGAGCGCAAGCCATTCCCCAACCGGCGGGCGGGCGTGGTGGCCCGCCCCAAGGGCCGCACCGGCGGCGGCGCGGGGGCTCTGCCTTGTGTCAGGCGGCCTCGCGCAGTTCCTTCACCGTGGCGGCGTAACCGCCCTGGGCAAGATAGGCCTGCTCGTCGCGGGTGCTTCGCCGCCGCAGCACCGCATTGCGATGGGGAAAGCGCCCGAACTGCCGGATCACCGCGCGATGCGCCCGGGCGTGCAGCAGGTTGTCGGCCCCCGTTTCGGGCAGCCGCGTGAGAATCAGGCGCACGCAGCGGTCCTGGTCGGTGCGGTTCTCGGAATGCATGAGCGGCAGGTAGAAGAATTGCCGCACGGGTTCGGGCAGCCGCATATCCCAGCGGTGATGGATCGCCTTTTCCGCGACCTGCCGCGCCAGCTGATCGGTGGCATAGGCGCGGGCATCGTCGCGGAACATGTTGCGCGGGAACTGGTCGAGCAGGATGATATAGGCCAGCATCCCCTCGGGGCTGGTCTGCCATTGCTCCAGCCCGCCGCAGCGCCCCCGCTCCCAAAGGTCCAGGAACCTTTCGCGGATCACGGCATCGAGTTTCTCGCCGCCGCTATACCAGCCTTCGGGGCCAACTTCGTTCTGCCAGAAGTCGAGCACGATTTTCGGGTCGGGCGCGGGCATGTCATCCTCCGTCTGTCAGTGCCACTGGCCGGGCATGATGGCCGTCATGGCAAGGGTTGCAGGATTTGCAGCACATGGCAAGTTCCGCCGGGCGCGCCTTGCGGGTCATCTCCGTTGGATGCCGGGTTTTCCGCCCACCTGCCACTGTGAGAGGCAGACAGGCCCGGGCCGGAACGAAAAACGGCAGGCCGGGTTTTCCCGCCTGCCGTGTCCGGGGCCGCAGCGGCCCTGGAGAATAGCCTTTGGCCCTTCCGCTCAGTCGACCAGCGGCAGCAATGCGTTCAGGCTGTCCTTGGCATCGCCGTAGAACATGCGCGTGTTCTCCTTGAAGAACAGCGGGTTCTCGATCCCCGAGTAGCCAGTGCCCTGCCCGCGCTTGGAAACAAACACCTGCTTGGCTTTCCAGACCTCCAGCACCGGCATCCCGGCGATGGGGCTGTTGGGGTCGTCCTGCGCGGCGGGGTTCACGATGTCGTTCGAGCCGATCACGATCACCACATCCGTGCTGGGGAAGTCGTCGTTGATCTCGTCCATCTCGAGCACGATGTCATAGGGCACCTTGGCCTCGGCCAGCAGCACGTTCATGTGCCCGGGCAGGCGGCCCGCCACCGGGTGGATGGCGAAACGCACCTCCTTGCCCTTGGCGCGCAGCTTACGCGTCAGCTCCGACACGGCACCTTGCGCCTGCGCCACCGCCAGGCCATAGCCCGGCACGATAACCACGCTGTCGGCCTCGTTCAGCGCCGCAGCGACGCCGCCAGCATCGATGGCGACCTGCTCGCCCTCGATCTCGGCCGCCGCGCCCTGCGGGCCGCCGAAGCCGCCCAGGATCACGTTGAGGAACTTGCGGTTCATCGCCTTGCACATGATGTAGCTCAGGATCGCGCCCGAAGAGCCCACCAGCGCGCCGGTGACGATCAGCAAATCATTCGACAGCGTGAAGCCGATGGCCGCCGCCGCCCAGCCCGAATAGGAGTTGAGCATCGACACCACCACCGGCATGTCCGCCCCGCCGATCCCCATGATCAGGTGATAACCGATGAAGAAGGCCAGCGCGGCCAGCACCAGCAGGGTCCAGAATCCCGCATCGTTCATGTAGGCGATCGCCATGACCAGCGACAGCGCCGCCGCGGCTGCGTTGAGCATGTGCCCGCCGGGCAGTTGCCTGGGCTTGCCATCGACCGAACCGGCCAGCTTGCCATAGGCGATGATCGAGCCCGTGAAGGTGACCGCCCCGATGAAGATCGCGAAGATGATCTCAAGCTGCAGGAAGGTCAGCTCGGCCTGATCCTTGGTCGCCACCAGCGCGGCGAAGGCCGAATACTGCATGTCGGTCAGCCCGGCGGCCCGATCGCCCAGCACCCGGATACGCTCCAGATCGGCGTTCCAGGCCACGAAAACGGCGGCGAGGCCGACAAAGCTGTGCAGCGCCGCCACCAGTTGGGGCATTTCGGTCATCTCGACGCGCTTGGCCACGCGCCAGCCGATCACCGACCCGATCACCATCATCGGGATCATCCACCAGTAGCCGCCGATACCGGGGCCAAAAGTGGTGAAGAACACCGCCACCGCCATGCCCACGATCCCGTACCAGACCGCGCGCTTGGCTTTCTCCTGATTGCTCAACCCCCCCAGCGAGAGGATGAAGAGCACACTTGCCGCAATCGCCGCGGCCGAGACAAATCCTTGACTTAGCATCCGCTCTCTCCCGGCCTCAGGATTTCTGGAACATGGCGAGCATCCGCCGCGTCACGACAAAGCCCCCCACGATGTTGATCGTGGCGATCAGCACGGAAATCGCCGCCAGCACGACGATGATCCAGTTGCCCGAGCCGATCTGAAGGATCGCCCCCAGCACGATGATGCCCGAAATCGCGTTGGTCACCGCCATCAGCGGCGTGTGCAGACTGTGGCTCACCCCCCAGATCACCTGGAAGCCCACGAAACAGGCCAGCACGAAGACGATGAAATGCTGCATGAACGAGGCCGGCGCAATCTGCCCAAGAAGCAGCATGAGCCCGCCCCCGACCGCCAGCAACGTCACCTGCGCCTTGGTCTGCGCCTGAAACGCCGCCGCCTCGGCGGCACGCTTCTCGGCCGCTGTCGGCTCGGGCTTCTTTTCCTTGGGCTTGGCCGCCGCGATCGCCGCGACCTTGGGCGGCGGCGGCGGGAAGGTGATTTCGCCCGCATGGGTCACGGTCGCGCCGCGAATCACGTCGTCTTCCATGTCATGGACGACGACACCGTCCTTCTCGGGCGTCAGGTCGGTCAGCATGTGGCGAATGTTCGTGGCGTAAAGCGTCGAGGACTGGGTCGCCATCCGGCTGGGGAAATCGGTGTAGCCGATGACCGTCACGCCATTGTCGCTGACGACCTTTTCATCCGCGCGGGTCAGATCACAGTTGCCGCCCTTTTCCGCCGCAAGGTCCACGACGACCGAGCCGGGCTTCATCGCCGCGACCATGTCCTCGGTCCAGAGCTTGGGCGCGGGGCGGCCCGGGATCAGCGCGGTGGTGATGACGATGTCCATTTCGGGCGCCAGTTCGCGGAACTTGGCAAGCTGCGCCTCGCGGAACTCGGGGCTCGACGGCGCGGCATAGCCGCCCGTGGCCGCACCGTCCTGGGTGGATTCGGCAAAGTCGAGATAGACAAACTCGGCGCCCATCGATTCGACCTGTTCGGCCACTTCGGGGCGTACGTCGAAAGCGTGCGTCACCGCGCCCAGCGCGACGCTGGTGCCGATGGCGGCCAGCCCGGCCACACCGGCGCCCACCACCAGCACCTTGGCCGGCGGCACCTTGCCCGCCGCCGTCACCTGCCCGGTGAAGAAACGGCCGAAATTGTTGCCCGCCTCGATCACCGCGCGATAGCCGGCAATGTTGGCCATGGACGACAGCGCATCCATCTTCTGCGCGCGCGAGATGCGCGGCACCATGTCCATGGCGATGACCGTGGCACCCTTGGCGCGGCACTGCTCAAGCAGCGCCTCGTTCTGCGCCGGCCAGAAGAACGAAATCAGCGTCTGGCCCTTGCGCAGGCGCTTGGCTTCGGTCTCGTTGGGCTCGCGCACCTTGATGACGATGTCGGCGGCCTTCCACAGCGCCGCGGCGGTCTTGACGACCTCGACCCCGGCGGCCTTGTAATCCGCATCCGAAAACCCGGCACCTTCGCCCGCGCCGCTTTCGATCAGACATTCATGGCCAAGCTTCGCAAGCTGGCCCGCGCTTTCAGGCGTGAGCGCAACGCGGCGCTCTCCCTCGAAAATCTCGGATGGACAACCTATACGCAATGATCTTCCTCCGCTGCGTGGTCCCTGGTGGCGGCACCCCTGCCGTGGCGGGGGTCATACAGCCATGAGGCCACATTCACAAGGCGGTGACCCCGTGCAATCCCGGGACCATTGCGCGCAGGACTTCTGCCGCCATCGCATCGGCGCCAGACAAGAAGGCGAGAGGCGCTATTCGGCCGCCAAGCCGCGCGGGCGCAGCATCTGCGCAATATAGCGCCCGGTATGGCTGGCCTCGGCGGCGGCCACATCTTCGGGCGTTCCGGTGGCCACGATCTTGCCGCCGCCGTCGCCGCCCTCGGGGCCGATGTCGATGATCCAGTCGGCGGTCTTGATGACATCGAGGTTATGCTCGATCACCACCACCGTGTTGCCCTGATCGACCAGTTCGTGCAGCACCTCCAAGAGCTTGCGCACATCCTCGAAATGCAGCCCCGTTGTCGGCTCGTCCAGGATATAGAGCGTGCGGCCCGTAGCCCGCCGCGCCAGCTCCTTCGAAAGCTTCACGCGCTGCGCCTCGCCGCCCGAAAGCGTGGTCGCCTGCTGGCCCACCTTGATATAGCCCAGGCCCACCCGCATCAGCGCATCCATCTTTTCGCGGATCGACGGCACGGCCTGGAAAAACGCCTGCGCATCCTCGACCGTCATGTCGAGCACATCGGCGATGCTCTTGCCCTTGAACCTGATCTCCAGGGTTTCGCGGTTGTAGCGCGCGCCCTTGCAGGTCTCGCATTCCACATAGACGTCAGGCAGGAAATGCATCTCGATGCGGATCAGGCCGTCGCCCTGGCAGGCCTCGCAGCGCCCGCCCTTGACGTTGAAGCTGAAGCGCCCGGGCTTGTAGCCGCGCGCGCGGGCCTCGGGCAGGCCGGCGAACCAGTCGCGGATCGGGGTGAAGGCGCCCGTGTAGGTCGCCGGGTTCGAGCGCGGCGTGCGGCCGATCGGGCGCTGGTCGATGTCGATCACCTTGTCGAGATGCTCCAGCCCCTTGATCGTCTCGCAAGGCGCGGGGGTCTGGCGCGCGCCGTTCAGCCGGGCGCTCGCGGTCTTGAACAGGGTCTCGATGGTCAGGGTCGATTTGCCCCCGCCGGAAACGCCGGTCACGCAGACCAGCTTGCCCAGCGGGAACTCCGCCGTCACATCGCGCAGGTTGTTGCCGCTGGCCTTGACCACCGTGAGCGTCTTGCCATTGCCCGCGCGCCGTGTGGCGGGCACCGGGATGCGGCGGGTGCCGGCCAGATACTGCCCGGTGACCGAGGCCGGATCGGCGGCGATCTCGTCGGGCGTGCCCTGCGCCACCACGCGCCCGCCATGGACCCCCGCGCCGGGGCCGATGTCGAACACATGATCGGCCGCGCGAATGGCCTCTTCGTCATGCTCGACCACGATCACCGTGTTGCCCTGGTCGCGCAGGTTCTTGAGCGTCTGCAACAGCCGGTCATTGTCGCGCTGGTGCAGCCCGATCGAAGGCTCGTCGAGCACATAAAGCACGCCCGTCAGCCCGCTGCCGATCTGGCTGGCCAGCCGGATGCGCTGGCTTTCGCCGCCCGAAAGCGTGCCCGCCCCGCGTGACAACGTCAGGTAATCGAGGCCCACATTGACCAGGAAGCCCAGCCGCTCGCGAATCTCTTTCAGGATCGCCCCGGCGATGGCGCGCTTTTGCTCGGTCAATTGGGCCGGCACCGCCTCGGCCCAGTCCAGCGCCTCGCGAATCGACATGTTGCTGACCTGCCCGACATGCAGCCCGCCGATCCGGACTGCCAGAGCCTCGGGGCGCAGCCGGAAGCCGCCGCAGGTGCCGCAGTCGCGCTTGTTCTGATAGCGCTCGAACTCCTCGCGCACCCAGGCGCTGTCGGTCTCGCGCCAACGGCGTTCCATGTTGGGGATCACCCCCTCGAAAGGGCGCGTGACCTTGTAGACGCGCCCGCCCTCGTCATAGCGAAACTCGATCTCCTCGCCGTTCGAACCATGCAGCAACACCTGCTGCACATGCGGGGCAAGGTCGCGCCAGGGCGCGCGCGCGTCGAATTCGTAATGCCGGGCCAGCGCCTCGATGGTTTGCAGAAAATAGGGCGACTTGCCCTTGCGCCAGGGCGCGATGGCGCCGTCGGCCAGTCGCAGCGCCGCGTCGGGGACGATCAGGCGCTCGTCGAAGAACAGCTCCACCCCCAGCCCGTCGCAATCCGGGCAGGCACCGAACGGGGCATTGAAGGAAAACAGCCGCGGCTCGATCTCGGGGATGGTGAAGCCCGAGACCGGGCAGGCGAAATTCTCGCTGAAGGTGAGGCGCTCTGGCTCCCCCTCGTCCTCGCGCGGGGCGGTTTCCAGCACCGCGATGCCCGAGGCCAGATCGAGCGCGGTGCGCAGGCTGTCGGCCAGTCGGGTCTCCAGCCCCTCGCGCACCACGATCCGGTCGACCACCACGTCGATGTCGTGGCGGTATTTCTTGTCCAGCACGGGCGGTTCTTCGAGATCGTGAAAGGCGCCGTCGACCTTGACGCGCTGGAACCCCTGCTTGCGCAACTCCAGGAATTCCTTGCGGTATTCGCCCTTGCGGTCGCGCACGACGGGGGCCAGCAGATAGGCGCGGGTGCCCTCCTCCATCGCCATGACGCGGTCGACCATATCCTGCACCTGCTGCGCCTCGATCGGCAGGCCGGTCGCGGGGCTGTAGGGGGTGCCCGCGCGCGCGAACAGCAGCCGCAGGTAGTCGTGGATTTCCGTCACTGTGCCCACGGTCGAGCGCGGGTTCTTGCTGGTGGTCTTCTGCTCGATGGAGATCGCGGGGCTGAGGCCCGAGATGTGGTCGACATCGGGCTTTTGCATCATGTCGAGGAACTGACGCGCATAGGCGCTGAGGCTTTCGACATAGCGGCGCTGCCCTTCGGCATAGACCGTGTCGAAGGCCAGGCTGGACTTGCCCGAGCCGCTGAGGCCGGTGATCACCACCAGTCGGTCGCGCGGGATATCGACATCGACACCCTTGAGGTTGTGCTCGCGCGCGCCGCGCACCGAGATGAATTTCTGTTCGGCCATTGGCTGCCCCTCGTCACGATCCTCACAGACATAGGCCAGGGCGACCGAGTCTCCAACCGGAAAATGTGAACATAGTGTGAACAAACGCAGCCGTGAGCAAGCCGCCGCCGTCCTGTCCGGCCCTGCAGGCCGCGCCGGGGCGCGGACGCGGCCGGCCTGCCTTGGGTGCAAGGCCGCGCCAGTGGCAGGCCACGGGCTGTTGAACCCGGCAGCGGAACAGCAGCGCCTCTTGCGGGCCAAACCCGCGTGAGATGCGAGCGAGGCGCAGACATCGAGCAATCGCCAGGCCGCGAGGGCGGCCTGGCCAGATGGCGCGGCGGGCCTGCCGGCCCTTTATTCCGCGCCGGTGCCTCCGGCGGGGATACTTTCGCCAAGAAGAAGGGCAACCTCGCGCCTTCGTGAAGCGAAGGACGCGGCGCGACCGCCGCTGACGGGCCCCGCAGATGCCTGAAGCCGTCAATGCCAGGCGCCGCCGATACCAACCCCCGTCAATGCCTGTCGCTGTCAATGCCTGACGTCGTCAATGAATCTGCCGCTCCACCATTTCGGCCAGCTCATTGAGCGAGAAGGGCTTCGGCAAGAAGGCCGAATTCGGTATCTGCGCCGCACCGCCGGAAAGCGCATCCTCGGCATAACCCGAAACGAAGATCACCTTGGCCCCGGGGCGGTCCGACAGCGCCTCGCGCACCCAGCTTGGCCCATCCTTGCCGGGCATGATGACATCGGTGAGGAACAGATCGACCTTCAGCGCGGGGTCGCGCAGGGTTTCCAGTGCGCGCTCGGCGCTGTCGGCCTCGATCACCGTGTAGCCGCGCATCCTGAGCGCGCGCGAGGCGAAGGCGCGCACCGGCGCTTCGTCCTCGACCAGCAGGATGACCCCTTCGCCCGCGCCGACCGGCCGGGCCGAGGGCGCCGGGCGCGGCGGCGCAGGCTCGGGTACGAAATCGCAGGCCGGCAGGTAGATGCTGAACGTGGCCCCCTGCCCCGCGACGCTGTCGGCAAAGATGAACCCACCCGTCTGCTTGATGATCCCGTAGGCGGTGGACAGGCCCAGCCCTGTGCCTTCGCCAGCGCGCTTGGTCGTGAAGAACGGCTCGAACACCTTGTCGATCTTGTCGGGCGCGATGCCCTCGCCCTGGTCGCTGACCTCGATCACCACGTAATCGCCCGCCGGCACGCGGGCGCGGTCGCGCTCAAGGTCTTCGCGCAAGGTGCGGTTCGCGGTCGAGAGGCGGATCTCGCCCCCCTGCGGCATCGCGTCGCGCGCGTTCACCACGAGGTTCACCAGCACCTGTTCCATCTGCCGCCGGTCGGCCCTGACCATGTGCAGCTCGGAGTCATGCGAAAGCGTGAATGTCACCTTTTCGCCCACCAGCCGGTTGAGCAGGTGGGTCAGGTCGGAGAGCGTGTCACGCAGGTCGAAGACCGCGGGCTTGAGCGTCTGCTTGCGCGAGAATGCCAGCAACTGCCCCACCAGGCTGCCCGCGCGATTGGCGTTCTGATGGATCTGCACGAGGTCGGCGTAATCGGCATCGTCCTTGTCGTGGCGCAGCAAGAGCAGGTCACAATGGCCCGAGATCGCCGTCAGCAGGTTGTTGAAATCATGCGCGACGCCCCCGGCGAGCTGTCCGATGGCCTGCATCTTCTGGCTCTGGGTGAATTGCGCCTCAAGCGAGCGCAGTTCGGTCGCGTCCTGCAACACGGCGACGAGGCCGGGGCGCCCCTCGCCCGCGATGCGGCGCAGCACCACCTGCACATGGGTCTCATCGTCGCGGCGGCGCGCGCGCACCGTCTGCGGACGGTTCTCGGCATGGCCGGCCATCACGTCGGCAAGCCAGTCGCGGATCGGCCGGCCCGGCCCCTCGATCAGGTCGCCCAGGGCCAGGTCCGGCATGTCTTCGAGGCGGGGCGGCAGGCCCACCAGGTCGCGCGCCATGCGATTGGCTTCGATCAGCGCGCCGTCGGGCGCGGCCTTGATCAGCGCCACCGGCAGATCCTCGAAATCGCCGCGCGCGGGGAGCGCGCCTTGCTCTCCCTCGGGCATCGGCAGCAGGTAAATCTCGCGCCGGCCGCTCGCCCCCTCGACCTCGGCGACCAGGGCGCGCAGCGTGCCTTCGGCGCCCGAAACCTCCGTCACCTCGCCCGAGCGCAGCGGCAGATAGGGAAAGACCCGGTCGATCGAACGCATGCGCCCGCCGACAATCCGGCGCAGCGCATCGTTCATGAAAAGGATCGTGCCGTTCTTCGAGGCAGTGAGCATCGGCAGACTCAGCCCCTCGGCGCCGCGGCCGCCGCTGCTGCTGCGCTCGGCCATTTCCTCGAGCCGCCAGAAGAAATCCTGCGCGCCCATGCGGTGGACCGAAAGCCGCACATGCCCCTGCCGGGTGACAACATCCTCGCGCGCGGCGCCCAGCGCGCTGGCCCGGTTCTGCAGGCGGAAGAGCACCGCCGCGGGGTTGGCGAAACTGTTGCCCAGCGCGCGTAGCAGCGTGCGCCCGTCATGTTCGCCGAAGCGTTCCGCCGCCGCGGCGTTCTGATAGCCGATGCAGCCGTCGGCATCGGTGCAGAAGGCCGGCGCCGCGTCCTGCCCGACCAGTTCGTCCAGCTGCTCGGCCAGAGCGCCCTGCGCGCGCAGATGCCGCCGCGCCAGCCACAGGATCAACAGCCCGAGGCAGAACAGCGTGGCCGCCACCGATGCCAGCACCAGGCTGACCATCGGCTCGGCCACCAGCCAGGCCGTGGCCCCTGCCCCGGCGGCCGCGATCATCAGCGGCCAGACCGAAGCCGAGAGCGACAGGGCCATGCGCCCCATCGAATGCGGTTCGAGCGCCGTTTGCGACACCTGAGTGCCCCCCAAGATCAGGATTCGTCGCGCTCCATTCCGGACACAAAACCTTAAACCCTGATTAACAGCAGCGCGCCACAACCCATGATTGCGTATACCTCGCTCAATCTCTCGTCAAGAGTGCAAGAAAGAACCCGTCCGCCCCGTCGCAGGGCAGCCAGCGCCGTTGCAGTGTGCAGCGCCATTCCGGCGCCCCGGCGAGAAAACGCGCCACGGCGGCCTCGTTCTCTTCGCGCAGCAGCGAGCAGGTCACATAGGCCAGCAAGCCACGCGGCGCGATAAGGCCTGCGCCCTCTTGCAGTATCTGCGCCTGCGTGGCCTCCAGTTGATGCAGCCGCGCCTCGGTGAAGCGCCACTTGGCCTCAGGCGCGCGCCGCCAGCTGCCCGAGCCGGAACAGGGCACATCCAGCAGCACCAGGTCGAATGGCCCCGCGGCGCGCAGCGCATCGCCCGCAAGCGGCGTGATCGCCGCCCCGGCCCGTGCCGCGCGTGCGGGCAGATCGGCCATGCGGGCCGGGTCCGCGTCATGCGCAAGGATCGCCCCCCCGGCCCGCGCAGCCATTGCCAGAGCCTTGCCGCCACCCCCGGCGCAATAATCGAGCACCCGCTGCCCGGCGCGCAGCGGCAGCGCCGCAACCACGGCCTGCGAGGCGGCGTCCTGCAACTCCACCAGCCCGGTCAGATAGGCCTGTGTATGCTGTACGCGGCGGGCGTTCGCCGTGACCTCGAGCGCGGTGTCAGCAATCGCGGATGGCCGGGTCTCAACCCCTTCTTCGGCAAGAGCCGCGCGGGCCGCCTCGCGGCTGGCACGGGCCAGATTGGCCCGCAGAAAGACGGGCGCACGGTGGCGCAGGGCTTCCATCACTGGCGCGAACCGCGCCCCCAGGGCCGCGCGCAATCGCGGCGCAAGCCAGTCGGGGCAATCGAGCGCCACGTTCTCGGGCAGGTCCGGCTGGTGCGCCAGCAGCGCGGCCTCCTGCGAGGTCAGCGGCGGCGGCGCATGACGCGCGCCGCTGAACTGTTCCGCCACATCCTGCCCCGCAGCGCGCAACGCGCCGATGATCAGCGCCCGGCCGCTCTCGCCCCCGCCCAGCGCCGCGCAGGAGCGCCAGCAGCGCAGCACATCGAACACATGATCGCGCACCGCCGCGCGGTCTTTCGAGCCGGCAAAGCGGCTGGACCGCGCCCAGTTAAGCAGCGCCTGTTCGGTCGGCGCGCCAGCGGTGATGCGGTCGAGCACCTCGATTGCGGCCTGGAGGCGGGCGGCTGGGGTCATGCGCTTGGCCTTTTGCTTGCAGCGGCGGTGCGGCCGACTTGGCCGGCAGCGCGGCGCCTGTCAATGGCCGGAGGGCGCGGCGCGAGCAGATCACGCGGGCCTGGGGTGCGACCCTTGCGGCCCGGCTTTGCCGCCGCGCGGCCCCGCTGCGGGCGCGCGCGGCACTGCGGACCCGGCATGTGAGTTGGTGCTTTCCTGCCAACACTCCGGCCTGCGCGCGCGGGCCCGGGCCATCCGGTCTTTTCAGCACGCCCCGGCCTGCCTATAAGCGGGGCTCGAACACATGGAGGCCCCGTGATGCGCGCAGGCGAAATCACCCGCAACACCACCGAGACGGAAATCACCGTCCGCGTCGATCTGGACGGCACCGGCAAGGGCGAGAACGCCACCGGCGTGGGCTTTTTCGACCACATGTTGGACCAGCTGGCGCGGCATTCGCTGATCGACATCACACTGCGCGCCAAGGGCGATCTGCATATCGACGATCACCACACGGTCGAGGATTGCGGCATCGCGCTGGGCCAGGCACTGGCACAGGCGCTTGGCGACAAGCGCGGCATCCGCCGCTATGGCGCCTGCCTCTTGCCGATGGATGACGCGCTGGTGCGCGCCGCGCTCGACCTGTCGGGCCGGCCCTTTCTGGTGTGGAACGTGGGCTTTCCCACCCCGAAGATCGGCACATTCGACACCGAGCTTGTGCGCGAGTTCTTCCAGGCCTTCAGCACCCATGGCGGGATCACGCTGAATGTGGCCACGCTCGATGGCGCGAACAGCCACCACATCGCCGAGGCCGCCTTCAAGGCCGTGGCCCGCGCCCTGCGCGACGCGGTGGAGCCCGACCCGCGCGCGGGCGATGCCATCCCCTCGACCAAAGGGGCGCTGTGAGGCCATGCTGACGGTTCTGGTCGATTACGAGAGCGGCAACCTGCACTCGGCCGAGAAGGCATTTCAGCGCATGGCGGCCGAGGTGGGCGGCGGCGAGGTGCTGGTCTCGGCCCGGGCCGAGGATGTGGCCCGCGCCGATCGCATCGTGCTGCCCGGCGACGGGGCCTTTCCGGCGTGTCGCCGCGCGCTCGACGCGGTGCCAGGGCTGACACAGGCGCTGCGCGAGGCGGTCGAGCACCGCGCGGTGCCGTTTCTGGGCATCTGCGTGGGTATGCAGATGATGGCCACATGGGGGCGCGAATACGAGGATGTCGCCGGGCTGAACTGGATCGGCGGCGAGGTGGTCGCCATCGCGCCGGACGACCCGGCCCTTAAAGTGCCGCATATGGGCTGGAACGATCTGGTGATCGACCATGCCCACCCGGTGCTGGACGGGATCAGCACCGGCGATCACGCCTATTTCGTGCATTCCTATCACTTCCGGGTGGACCGCGGCTCCGAACGGCTCGCGCATGTGGAGTATGGCGCGCCGCTTACCGCCATCGTCGGGCGCGACACCATGATCGGCACCCAGTTCCACCCCGAGAAAAGCCAGGCCACCGGGCTGCGGCTGATCGCCAATTTCCTGCGCTGGACCCCCTGAAGGCGCGCGCGCCTCGAAAGCGCGGCCCCTTCTTCTTGGCAAAAATATCCTCGCCGAAGGCATTGGCGCGGAGGCAAGGGCCGCAGGCCCGCCGCGCCAAAACACAAGACAGCGGTGTCACGCCGCCGCTTCGTCTTCCGGCACCGAAATTTCGGGCGCGCGGGTACGCAGGATATCACGGATGATTCCGGCAAGGTCGCTGAACTCGCCGGCGCGCGCGCTGCCCTTGCGCCAGACCATGCCGATCTGCCGCGCCGGGGCGGGCGCGCGCAGGGGGCGGGCCACCACCAGCCGCTCGCGCGCAACCTCGGAGCGCACGTAAAGCGCGGGCAGCAGCGAAAGCCCCATGCCCATGGCCACCATCTGGCGCAGCGTGTCGAGGCTGGTGCCCTCGTAATCGGGCGAGATGCGCGCCCCCACATCGCGGCAGAAATCGCCGATCTGGTCATGCATCCGGTGGCCGGGCTCAAGGGTCAGGATCGTCTGGTCCTTCAGCGCGCTGGCATCCACCACCTCGTGACGGGCCAACGGGTGCTCCTCGGGCGCGACAAGCATGAGCGGCTCGTGAAACAGCGGCGTCGCCACCAGATCGGCACGGTTGACCGGCAAGGCGCAAAACAGCAACTCCAGCCCGCCCTGTTCCAGTCGGCCCAGCAGCGCCTCGGGCAGCCCCTCGCGCACATAAAAACCCAGCTCGGGGTGGCTGCGATGCAGGTCGGGCACGATCAGCGGCAGCAGATACGACCCCAGCGTCTGCACCACGCCCACCTTCATAGTGCCGTGCAGCGGCTGGCGCGCGAACCGTGCGACGGCGCGGATTTCTTCGACATCGCGCAGCACCGCGCGGGCGCGACGAGCGATTTCCTCGCCCACGGGCGTCAGGATCACCCGGCTGCGCGAGCGCTCGACCAACTGCACGCCAAGGCGCAACTCAAGCTCGCGCAGCTGGGTCGAAAGCGTCGGCTGGGTCACATGGGCCAGTTCCGCCGCCCGGCGGAAATGCAGCGTCTCGGCCAGTGCGGCAAGATAGCGCATCTGCTGCAAGGTGGGCATGGCGGGCCTCCTGATAGATTCTATCTATTGAAACACCATGCAATTTCGATTTCAACAATCAGCCTGACACCCATAGGAAAGCGCAACCGGATTTTCGGCCACTTGCCGCGCGATGCCCGGGATTCGTGCAAACCGCCCCGCCGCAGCCTGCATGGCACAAGGCTTGGAGCAGGAATCCTTGCGCAGGACGGCGCGAGATGCAAAAGGGTCGGGCGCCAGCCGGGCGCAACCCCGCCGGAAGGCGGCTGCGGACATCGCCGTGCCCGGTCGCGTCCGGGTTGGCCGGCAGGCGAGAGGAAAAAAGACTTGGCCCCAAGGCCAGCGCGACTGGCCGCAAGGGAGGGTGAGGAATATGGCAGGAGATAGCGACCCGAACGCCCCCTGGGTCACGACGGCAGGCATGTTGCCGGTGCTCGTCACCGGGGCGCTGTTCGTGTTCTTTCTGGGCTACATCCCCCAGATCGCGGCCTATGCGCCGGTGCGCTGGGCATGGGACTGGATCCCCAGCCTGGATATCGCGCTGACCTTCTGGCTGGACGGCCTCAGCCTGATGTTCGCGCTGCTGATCACCGGGATCGGCACGCTGGTGATGCTCTATGCGGCCAAATACCTGGCCGGGCAGCCGCAATTCCCGCGCTTCGCCCTCTACCTCTTCTCCTTCATGCTTTCGATGCTGGGGCTGGTGCTGGCCGACAACCTGATCACGCTGTTCGTGTTCTGGGAGTTGACGACCTTCACCTCCTACCTGCTGATCGGCTATCTGCATGTCGATCCGAAATCGCGCCGCAACGCGCTGCAGGCGCTGCTGCTGACGGCGGCCGGGGGCCTGGCGATGCTGGCGGGTTTCATCCTGATCGGGGTGACGCAGGGCACGTTCGAGCTGTCGGAACTCAATGCCGCCGGGTCGATGGCCGAACATGCGATGTATCTGCCGATCCTGATCCTGGTGCTGATCGGGGCCTTCACCAAATCGGCGCAGGTGCCGTTCCATTTCTGGCTGCCCAATGCGATGGCCGCGCCGACGCCGGTTTCGGCCTATCTGCACTCGGCCACCATGGTGAAGGGCGGTGTTTATCTGATGGCGCGTATGCACCCGTCGCTGTCGGGCTCGGATGCCTGGGTCTGGTCGCTGACGATCTTCGGCGGGGTGACGGCGGTGTTCGCCAGCTTCATGGCGCTGCGCCAGACCGACCTGAAGCAGACGCTGGCCTATACCACGCTGATGGCGCTGGGCACGCTGACCATGTTCCTGGCCGGCTCGACCGGCTATGCGATCACCGCGGCAATGACATTCCTGTTCGTGCATTCGCTTTACAAGGCCGCGCTCTTCCTGACCATCGGGGTGGTCGATCACGGCACCGGCACGCGCGATGCCGATCTGCTGGGCGGGCTGGCCCGCGCCATGCCGATCACCGCAACCGTGGCGGCGCTGGCTGCCCTGTCGATGGCGGGGCTTCCGCCCTTCATCGGTTTCATCGCCAAGGAGCTGGCCTATGCCGGCGGGCTGGAGATGACGCTTTCGGCCTTCGTGATCCCGATGGCGATCATTGCCAATGCGCTGATGTTTGCGGTGGCCGGCATCGTCGCGTGGAAGCCCTTTTACGGCCCCCAGGGCAAACTGCCGCACAAGCCGCATGAAGGCCCCTGGCCGATGCTGGCGGGGCCGGTGATCCTGGGCGTGCTCGGGCTGCTATTCGGCCTGATGCCCTGGCTGGTGGCCGAAGCGCTGATCGAACCCGCCGTGGCGGCCGTGATGGGCGCGCCCGATACCGGCGGACGGCTGGTGCTGTGGCACGGGGTGAACCTGCCGCTGATGCTGAGCCTCGCAACCTTCGCGCTGGGCGCGCTGATGTACTGGAAGCACCAGCAGCTGCGCGCGGCGCTGGCGCGGATCGAGGCGAAAGGCCCCGATTTTGATGCCGGCTGGGACAGGCTGCTCGATCATTTCATGGCCATGGCCAAGGGGCAGACCCGGGTGATCCAGACCGGGGTGTTGCGGCACTATCTGTTCGCCACCTTCACGGTGCTGGTCGTTGCTGTGGCGGCCACGATGGTGCTGCGCTCGCCCGGATCGGTCAGCCTGTCGCTGGGCGGGCTGTCGGTGCGCGAATGGGCGATCGCGGGCCTTGCGCTGGCCGGTACCGGGGTGGTCGTGCTGACCTCGTCGCGCATTGCCGCCATCGTGGGGCTTGGCGTCGTGGGTATCGCCGTGGCGCTGATCTTTATCGTCTATTCGGCGCCTGACGTGGCAATCACCCAGCTTCTGGTGGAGCTGCTGGTCGTGGTGCTGTTCGCGGTGGCGGCACTGAAGATGCCGCACCTGGACCCCACCGGAAAGCAGCGCCACCGGCCCTGGGATGCCGTGCTGGCAGCGTCAGTCGGGGCAATGACAACGCTGGTGCTGCTCTATGTGGTCGATACGCCATTTGATCGGCGCCTGACCGATTTCTTCGAGGCCGCCAGCTTCCCCGAAGCCTTCGGGCGCAACATCGTCAATGTCATCCTGGTTGACTTCCGCACGCTCGACACCTTCGGCGAGATCGCCGTGGTGCTGGTCGCGGCGCTGGGGGCCTATGCGCTGCTCAAGGGTGCGCGGGCAGCCACGAAGAAGGACGAAGGCCAATGAATTCGATCATCTTCACGGCCGCCGCACGGCTTCTGGTGGCGCTCTTGCTGGTCTTTTCGGTGTTCATGCTGCTGCGCGGGCACAACCTGCCTGGGGGCGGCTTCATCGGCGGGCTTCTGGGCGCGGTGGGCTTTATCGTCTACTCGCTGGCTTGCGGCCCAAAGGAGGCCAAGGCGGCGCTGCGCTGCTCGCCCGAGGCGCTGGCGATGGTGGGGCTGGGCATCGCGCTGGCCGCCGGGCTCGTCTCGGTCTTCTTCGGCGATCCGTTCTTCACCGGGCAATGGTACTGGGTGGGCGGAGACAGCTATGAAACCGCGGCTTTCTCGGTCAACTCGGTGCTGGTGTTCGACATCGGAGTCTATCTCGTCGTGCTGGGCGGGATCCTTTCGCTGACCTTTGCTTTCGAGGAGGAGACGTAAGATGGAGGCGCTTACCGCCCTTCTTGTCGGCGTTCTCGTGGCGGCATCCGTCTACCTGATGCTGGCGCGCAATTTCCTGCGCTTCCTGTTCGGGCTGATCCTGCTGTCGAACGCGGCCAACCTGGTGATCTTTGCCAGCGGCCGCATGACGCTGGGCGCGCCGGCGCTGGTGCCCTACGGCATGGACACCCCCGACGGCGTGGTCGGCAATGCGCTGCCGCAGGCGCTGGTGCTGACCGCGATCGTCATCGGCTTTGGCCTGCTGGCCTTCACCCTGGCGCTGGCCTTCGAGGCCTACCGGCGCCTCAGAACGCTCGATACCGATAAAATGAACGATGCCGAACCGCGGGAGGACGCCAAATGAGCTGGCTGCTCGTCCTGCCCATCGCAATTCCCTTCGCCACAGCCGTTTTTGCCTACCTCGCCCGCGCCAGCGCGGCCGGGCGCTGGATCTCGCTTGGCGGCTCCGTCGCATCTCTGCTCGCCTCGTCTGCGCTGATGGTCGGTGTACTGCGCGAAGGCGTGATCGCCGCGCAGATGTCGAGCTGGGACGCCCCTTTCGGCATCACGCTGGTGTCGGACTACCTTTCCGCCGTGATGGTGGTGATCACCGCGATCACCGGGCTTGCCACCGCGATCTATGCCTTCGGCGAAATCAGCGAGCGGCTGGAAAAACTGGGCTATCACGCGCTATTCCAGACCCTGATCGCAGGGGTCACGGGCGCCTTCCTGACAGGCGACCTCTTCAACCTCTATGTCTGGTTCGAGGTGATGCTGATCGCCTCCTTCGGGCTGCTGGTGCTGGGCGGCTCGCGCGCGCAGCTTGACGCGGGCATCCGCTATGTGGCGCTCAACCTGGTCTCGACCATCGTGTTCCTGGCCGGGATCGGGCTGCTTTACGGGGTCACCGGCACACTGAACATGGCCGACCTGAGCGAGGCCGTGGCCCAGGCCGAGAACCAGAACCTGATCACCGTGATCGCGATCCTGTTCATGATCGGCTTTGGCGTGAAGGCGGCGGTGTTCCCGCTCTTCTTCTGGCTGCCGGCCTCGTATCACACGCCCAGCTTTGCGGTGTCGGCGGTGTTTGCCGGGCTGCTGACCAAGGTCGGCGTCTATGCCCTGATGCGCATGTTCACGCTGGTTTTCGTGGGCGATGTCGCGTTTACCCATGAGATCCTGATCTGGGTCTCGGCACTGACCATGGTGACGGGGGTTCTGGGCGCAGCGGCGCAGACCGATTTCCGCAAGATCCTGTCGTTCCACATCATCAGCCAGATCGGCTACATGGTGCTGGGGCTGGCGCTCTATACGCCGCTGGCGCTGATGGGGGGGGTGTTCTATCTGGTGCACCACATCATCGTGAAGGCCAACCTGTTTCTGGTGTCGGGCGTGGCCAAGAAGCTGACCGGCAGCACCGACCTGAACCGCATCGGCGGGCTTTACAAATCCTCGCCCTTCCTGGCCGCGCTGTTCATCATTCCGGCCTTTTCGCTGGCAGGCTTTCCGCCGCTGTCGGGCTTCTGGGCGAAATACCTGATCGTCAAGGCCGCGCTGGAGATCGACGCTTGGTTCATCGCCTTCGTCGCGCTGGTGGTGGGCCTGCTGACCATCTTCTCGATGACCAAGATCTGGGGCATGGCCTTCTGGAAGCCGCACCCCGACGGCATCGACCCGGAGCCCGCCCGCATCTCGCCCGCCGTCTACTGGCCGATGATGATCCCGATCATCGGGCTGGCAATCATGACCGTGGTGATCGGCCTGATGCCCGAACCCTTCGTGCAGTTCGCCGAGATCGCCGCAATGCAATTGCTCGAGCCCGACGCCTATGTGACAACGGTGCTGGGGGTGCGGCCATGAACGCATTCGTCTACAACCTTGTTCTTGCCTTCTGCTGGGCGGCGATCACCGGCAGCTTCACGCTGGGGTCGCTCTTTACCGGGCTGGTGCTGGGCTTTGCCGCGCTGTGGATATCGGCACCGCTGATCGGGGTGGACCGGCTCTATTTCATCCGGGTGTTCCGGGCGACCCGGCTGGCCTTGTATTTCCTGTGGGAACTGTTGCTGTCGTCGATCCGCGTGGCCTGGGACGTTCTGCGTCCCTTCCCGACGCGCAACCCGAAGATCATCGAAGTGCCGCTGGACGTGCAGAGCGATATCGAGATCCTGCTAGTCACCAACCTGATTTCGCTCACGCCCGGCACGCTCAGCATCGATGTCACGCCCGACCGCAAGACGCTCTATGTCCACGCGATGTTCGCCGATGACCCCGAGGCCGAGATCGCAAGCCTCAAGAACGGCATGGAGCGCATGGTGAAGGAGGTGTTCGAGAAATGACCCCTGTCGAATTCCTGGACCTGTCAGTGCGTCTCGGCTTCCTTATGGTCGCCGCCGCGCTTGGCATCGCCTTCATTCGCCTCGCCAAGGGGCCCAGCCTGGCCGATCGCGTGGTCGCACTGGACATGATGAACGTCACCATCATCGCCTTTTGCGGGCTTTACGCGCTGCTTGTGGATGATCCGTCCTTCCTGGACGTGGCGATCGTGCTGGCGTTGGTGGGCTTTCTGGCCACCGTGGCGCTGGCGCGCTATGCCGAACGCCGCTTCCTGCGCGACAAGCAGGGCTATGACAGCGAGGAGTCGGGCAAATGATCGAGATCATCGCAGGACTGCTGGTTCTGGGCGGTGCCGGGTTCACCCTTGTCGCGGCGATCGGCATCTTGCGCCTTCCCGACCTGCTGACACGGATGCACGCCTCGACCAAGGCGGGCACCTTGGGCGCGATGCTGGTGCTGGCGGCGCTGGCGCTGCATTTCGCCGCAACACCGACCACCACCAAGACCATCGCGGCCGTGCTGTTCTTGATGCTGACCGCGCCGATTGCCGCGCACATGATCGGGCGCGCCTACCTCAAGACCGAACGTGAAAAGATCGAGGCGCGCGAACGGCAGCAAGGCGGCGCAGCCAAGTAGGGCGCCGGCGGGGCACTGGGCCCCGCCCGCACACATCCTTGCACAAGAAAAAACAGACTGGATATTTGGGCCAAGAAGAAGGGCTGGCGCAGGGAGCGTTAAAAAAACCCGCTCCCCCTGTGGCGCGCGATGGCATAGGTTGGGCGCATGGTATTCCGGTGGCTCAAGCGATTCATGCCCACGGGGCTTTACGGGCGGGCGGCGCTGATCCTGATCCTGCCGATCGTCACGATGCAGCTTGTGGTCTCGGTCCTGTTCATCCAGCGCCATTACGAGGGCGTCACCGAACGCATGACCAGCAATATCGCGGTCGGGCTGCGCTATCTGCTCGATGCGGTGGACGAGGCCGAGACGGTCGCCGCGGCACAGGCCGAGATCGTGGCACTGCAGGGGCCGCTTGACCTCCAGACCGAATTGCCCGCCGGGGCGCCGCCCCCGCCCCGGGATCTGCGCGAAGCGGTCGACCTGACCGGGCGCGTCATTGCCCTGACGTTGAGGGCGGAATTGCCCGGCGTGCGCGGCATCGACATGATCAGCGGGCGCAACGAGGCGCATGTCTGGGTCGAGACCCGGCATGGCATGATGATCCTCTATCTGGACCGCACCCGCCTGACGGTGCGCAATCCGCACCAACTTCTGGTGATCGTGATCTTCACCGGCACGCTGATGACGCTGATCGCCTTTCTCTTCCTGCGCAACCAGTTGCGCCCGATCAAGCGGCTTGCCGATGCGGCCGAGGCCTTCGGCAAGGGCCGTTCGGTGGATTACCGACCGCAGGGCGCGCGCGAGGTACGCGCCGCGGGCCAGGCCTTTCTGGAAATGCGCGGGCGGCTTGAGCGGCAGATCGAGCAGCGCACGCTGATGCTGTCGGCGGTCAGCCACGATCTGCGCACGCCGCTGACCCGGCTCAGGCTGGGGCTGGCCCTGCAACCGGGCGATCCGGAGGCCAAAGCGATGCTGGCCGATATCGACGAGATGGAGCGCCTTGTCGACATGTTCCTGGCCTATGCGCGCGGCGATGCGGTGGCCGATCCGGTACTGGCGGACCCGGTCGCGCTGGTGCGCGGCGCGGTTGAGACCGCGCACCGCGCCGGGCAGGAGGTGCGGCTGGTGGATGTGCGCGGCGAAGGGGCCGAGATGCCGATGCGCCCGCAGTTGCTGGCGCGCGCGCTCGACAATCTGATCGGCAACGCCACCCGCTACGGCAGCCGCGCCGAGATCGGCGTGGCGCTGTTGCCCGATGCGCTGCACATCACGGTCGAGGATGACGGCCCCGGCATCCCCGAAGGGCAGCGGGGCGACGCGCTGAAGCCCTTCATCCGGCTCGATAGCGCGCGCAACCAGAACAGCGGCGCCGGGGTGGGGCTGGGGCTGGCGATTGTGGCCGATGCGGTGCGCGGGCATGGGGGGCGGCTGACCCTTGGCGAAAGCACGCGGCTGGGCGGGCTGAAGGCCGAGATCATCCTGCCGCGCTGAGGCCGCCATGCCCAGGATCGGGGCGGCAGGCATGAAAAGGGCGGACCCGCAGGCCCGCCCTTCATAGTCTGGTATTCCGCTGCCTGGATCAGAAGCGGAACGAGGTGCGCACCTGCGCCGTGGTGGTGCTCAGGTTTTCGGTGCCGCCGTTGAAATCGCGCAGGCGATGGTGCAGGATCTCGCCGCCGACGCGCCAGTTGTTATCCAGCGCGACCTCGGCACCAATGCCGCCCAGCCAGCCGTTATCGCTGCCCAGAGCGGCCGTGCTGTCGGTGCTGGCATAGGCGTAGCCGGCAACACCGTAGACGAACACGTTGTCAAAGGTGGCACCGCCACGCAGCTTCAGCCGGTGCAGCTCATCAAGGCGCCCGCCCTGGTCAAGCGAAAGGCGCGCGGCGTTCAGGTCAAGCTCGGCACCCGCGGCGAACCCGCCGAAATCATGCAGGTAGCCAAGGTGCACACCGCCGATCGCGCCGCTGCCATTGGGGCTTTTGACATTCCCATAGCCAAGCTGCGCACCGCCGTAGAAGCCGGTCCAGTCGCGCGCGCGGGCGACAGGCGCGGGGGCGGCCGGCTGGATCACCGGCTCAGACAGCGGGGCCGTGGGGCTGCCGGCGAAAGCCGGAGCTGCGATTGCACTTGCCAGAAGTGCTACATAGAGTTTCTTCATCACTATCCTCCTTTGAATCGTTACGCCGCTGCGCCTTTGTCGCACGCCGCGACGCCGCTAGCAGATACTCAACTTTGGAGACGCCGTCGGTGTTCCGAAGACGCGCCATATGACCTGAAGTAAGTAACGCGGCCGCAAATACGACCCCCCCCTCACGCCAGAGTGACCGAAAGCGCCAGGAAATCGGCGTCTGGCCGCCGAAGGCGGCGCCCCGCTGGCGAAAATCGGCATGATGGGCGACGGGGCGTTGCAGAAAGGTCACGAATTGCCCGGCCTGCGGGCAGCGGCGCAAAGCCTTTCAGCCGGCGTCCTCGTCACGCGCGGCCAGGGCGAGCCAGTCCTCCTCGGCCTGTTGCAGGGCCTTTTGGCGGATGGCGAGCGCCTCGGTCGCCTTGGCGAATTTCTCGGGCGCGCGCGTGAAAAGCTCGGGGTCGGCGAGCAACTGTTCAAGCTTCGCGATCTCGGCTTCAAACCGCGCGATATCCTCGGGCAGCTTTTCCAGCCGGTGCCGCTCAGTGAAGCTGAGCGGGCTGGCGCGCGCGGGCTTGCGCGGCGCGGCGGTGGTGCCGCCCCGTGGCCCGTCCTGCACGCCGGCGGGCGGCGCGGCCTTGCGCGGCGCAGCCTGCGGCTGCGTCACCGCAAACGGGTCATCGCCGCCGCGCTGGGCCAGCACGTCGCTCCAGCCCCCGGCATAGACAGTGGCGCGGCCTTCGCCCTCCAGCAGGATCGTAGTCTGGGCGATCCGGTCGATGAAATCGCGGTCATGGCTGACCAGCAGCACCGTGCCGTCATACTCGCCCAGCAGGTCCTGCAGAAGGTCGAGCGTTTCGACATCGAGGTCGTTTGTAGGCTCGTCGAGCACCAGCAGGTTCGATTCCCGCGCCATGATCCGCGCCAGCAGAAGCCGCGCCCGCTCGCCCCCCGACAGCGATCGCACCGGGGCGCGCGCCTGGCCCTCGTCGAACAGGAATTCCTTGAGATAGCCGACCACATGCTTGGGCCGACCACGCACCATAACCTGATCGGCCTGGCCGGAGACCCGCATCAAGGGGTCGCCGGTGAGGTTCTCCCAAAGCGAGGCGTCGGGGTCCAGCCGGGCGCGGGTCTGGTCGAACACCGCGATGTCCAGCTTGGTGCCCAGGCGCAGGCTGCCGCTGTCGGGCGCCTCTTCGCCGGTGAGCAGGCGCAAGAGCGTCGTCTTGCCCGCGCCATTCGGCCCCACCAGCGCCAGCCGGTCGCCGCGCAGCACCCTGAGCGAGAAGTCATGCACGATCACCTTGTCGCCGTAGCTTTTCGAGATGTTGCGCGCATCGATCACCAGCTTGCCCGACTGCGCGCCAGACTCGAGCGCCATCGCCGCCGTGCCCTGCCGCCGGATCTGCCCGGCACGTTCGGCGCGCAGTCCGGCCAGCGCGCGCAGCCGCCCCTGATTGCGCTTGCGCCGCGCGCTGATGCCTTCGACGGCCCAGCGGGCCTCGGCCTTGATCTTGCGGTCGAGCTTGTGACGGGCTTCGTCTTCTTCGGCCCAGATCTTGTCGCGCCATTCCTCGAAGCCCTTGAAACCCTCTTCGCGGCGCCGCACCTGGCCGCGATCGACCCAGAGCGTGGCACGGGTGAGGGTGTTAAGCAGCGCGCGGTCGTGGCTGATCAGCACGAAGGCCGCGCGGGTCTCGGCCAGCCGCGCCTCGAGCCAGCGGATCGCCTGGATGTCGAGATGGTTCGTCGGCTCGTCGAGCAGCATGAGTTCCGGCGCCTCGGCCAGAAGCCGCGCCAGCGCCGCGCGCCGCCGCTCGCCCCCCGAGGCGGTGGCCGGGTCAAGCGCGGCATCGAAGCCCAGCCCCTCGGCCGCCATTTCGGTGCGCCAGGCCTCGGACGGGTCAAGCCCGGCGGCGGCGTAATCGCCCAGCGTCGCAAAGCCGGTAAGATCCGGCTCCTGCTCCATGTAGCCCACGGTGGTGCCGGGCGCGAGGCTGCGCGCGCCGGCATCGGGCTCCACCAGCCCGGCCATCACCTTCATCAGCGTGGACTTGCCCGAACCGTTGCGCCCCACCAGCGCGACCCGGTCGCCCTGCTGCACCACGAGGTCAAGGCCCGAGAAAAGCGGTTCCCCGCCGAAGCCGAGGCCGATGCCGGAAAGCTGAAGAAGAGGTGCGCGCGCCATGGCGGCGGGCTATCCCCGGCGCGCCCGGAGGTCAAGCGCCGGTTACGGCGAGACGGGCACCACTGCGCGCCCGCTCCGGGCCACGGCGCGCATCAGCCGGGCACGCGCGGGCGGAATGGCGCGGATTTCAAGCCCGGTGAAGACATGCAGCGTATCAAGCTGCCGGTCGATCACCGCATGGTCCGAAACCCAGCCGCCCAGCGTTAGATAACTGCGCAGCAAGGGCGGCAGCTCGCGCAGGGCGCGGCGGGTGTCGGGCGGATCATCGGCGCCGGGCAGCGCATCGAACCGCACCCGCTCGGGTGCCCGCCCAGCCGGGCGCCAGCGCGGCGGCGCCAGGTGCCGGGCGCGCAGCAGCCCGAAGGCCGCCGCATAGCGCGCCGGGTCGGTGCCCTCGAACGAGGAACAGCCGATCAGAAGCTCTATGCCCTGCGCATCGACCAGACGGGTCAGAAAGGCCCAGGCCATGCGCAGGATGTCGGGGTCGGTTCGGGCCGGGTCGATACAGAAGCGGCCGATCTCGAGAATGCGGCCCGGATAGGCGCCAAGCCGCGACAGATCGTAGAATTGTGCCGAATAGCTGGATCCGATTGCCGTGCCCCGCGGCAGGTCCAGCACGCGAAAGCAGCAGACCAGCGCGCCGGTTGCGGCCTCTTCGACCAGCACATGACGGCAGCGCGAATCGAGCGCGTCGCCATCGCGCCCGGCGGCGGCGCCCTCCGCGCCCCCTGAGCGCGCCGCGATGAACGCCGCGTGACGCAATCTGCGCGCCGTGTCGATGTCTTGCGCGCTGGTGCCGAAACGGGCACGGTAACGCCCCATGCTCAGGCTGGGCATCTGCAACCTCCCTTAGGGGCTTGGCGGTGGGTCGCAACGGCATAAGTATGCTTGGCAAGCCCCCGGCACGCAAGACGGGCACGCAAGACTGCACCCAAGAGATGACACAAGTATGACGGAGTCAGCCCGATGAACACCCGCCCCACCCCCTCGGACCCCGCCGCGCGCAGCGATGAGGAGTGGCAGCAGATCCTGCCCGCAGAGACCTATCGCGTGACCCGCTGCCACGCCACCGAACGCGCCTTCAGCCACCCCGGATTTCCTGCCGGGCCGGGCGTGTTTCGCTGCATATGCTGCGGCGCCGCGCTGTTCGACAAGGCCACGAAATACGACTCGGGCAGCGGCTGGCCCTCGTTCCATGCGCCGATCGACGCGCGGGCCGTGGGAGAGCAGACGGATGACAGCCTGTTCCAGCGCCGCACCGAAGTGCATTGCGCGCGTTGCAAGGCGCATCTCGGCCATGTCTTTCCCGACGGGCCGAAACCCACCGGGCTGCGCTACTGCATCAACGGCGTGGCACTGGAATTCGAGCCAGCGGCGGAGCGCTGAAAGCACCGCGCGCGCGGCCACGGTCGCGCGCAAGGCGCGCCCGGATCAGAAGAACTGACCGGCGGTGAAGTTGCCGATGTTGCGGAAGATCTGCGCGATCAGCGTGGTGCCGGTGATCTGGCTGTCGGTGACGCGGCGCGACAGGGCGACCACCTCGCCGTTCTCCAGGCCGAAACGCTCGATATTGCTGACGCGCCCGCCCTGGTCGAAGCTGATGGCAACCACTTCGCGGTCAGTCTCGACCGGGGCGCGATAGGCGAAATGTTCGCGCTTAGAGGCCACGTAATACCAGCCGCTGTCGCGCATCAGCCCGGTCGAACCGGGGCGGCCCACGAGGTCGGCGACATCGTCGCGGCTGTGGCGGCCAACGTCGACTTCGGCAAGGGCCCGATCATCGGGGGCGTAGCCGTGGTGACGCACCTGCGTGGCACACCCCGCAAGGGCCACCATCAGCAGTGCCGCCAGCCCCGCACGCAGCCCGAGAACGAGCCGCCCAGCCCGATCGCTGCCATGACTGGCCACGCGTTTTGCCATGCCGCCCCCCATACCGACCCCTTGTCTTGCCGCATCAAGCCACGTATCCGGCTTACAGAAGGAATGGCGACTGTTCAAGAAAGGAACGTCCGCACAGGAGGCTCCGCCAATGACCGAGGACAAGAGCGCCCACAGCCCCGCGCTGGTGCCGGGCGCGAAACCACTGCGCGTGGTGCGCCTGCCGCGCAACGCCCCTACCCCGTTCGAGATCGCGCCGGGTGCCGAGGATTGCGCCGTGCTGGCCGGGTTTCTCGGCATCGACAAGCTGCGCAAGCTGCGTTTCGCGGGGCAGATCACCCCCGCCCCCGGCGGAAGCTGGGAATTGCACGCCCATCTCGGGGCGACCGTGGTGCAGCCCTGCAGCGTGACGCTGGCGCAGGTGACGACTCGCATCGAGGAAGAGGTGGTGCGCCGCTATCTGCGCGACATGCCCACCGTCGAAGAGGGTGAGTCGGAAATGCCCGAGGATGCCGATGCCGAACCCCTTGCCGAGGTGATCGACCCCGGCGCGGTGATGATCGAGGCGCTGGCGCTGGCACTGCCCCCCTTTCCGCGCGCCGAGGGTGCCGAACTGGGCGAGGCGGTCTTCACCAAGCCGGGCAAGCCCCCCCTGCGCGACGAGGATACCCGCCCCCTGGCGGGCCTTGCGCAACTGCGTGACAAGCTGAGCGGCGACAAGGACGGACAGGGCGAGTGACCGGCTGCGCCCGCCGCGGCGCCCTGCCCCATTGGAAAAGGCCACCGAATACCCCTTGCATACGCGCAGTTTCGCAGTATTTTCGCGCTCTCGTTCGATGCCAAGGGTTGGATGCCGCGCCGGTTGCGTGTAAAGGCCTGCCCGATCGAAGTAGAATCTCCGCGCCGCGGCCCCGCCGCGCGCCCCTGCAAGGCAACCCCGAGGACACGAACATGGCTGTTCAGCAGAACAAGGTAACCCGCTCCCGCCGCAACATGCGCCGCGCGCATGACTCGCTGGTGGCCACCAACCCCAACGAATGCGGCAACTGCGGCGAGTTGAAGCGCCCGCATCACGTCTGCCCCTCCTGTGGCTGGTATGACAACCGCGAGGTCGTGGCGCAGGCCGACGAGGTCGATCTGGAAGACGACGCGGCCTGATCACTCTCAGCAGCAGGCAGCCCGGTTCATGATGACGTCCCCCGACAACACACACCAGAACGACGGGCGCATCGTGATTTCGGTCGATGCCATGGGAAGCGACCAGGGCCCGGAGACGATTGTCGCCGGGCTTGTCATTTCTGCGCAGAAGAACCCCGAGATCGCCTTCATCCTGCATGGCGACGAGGCGGTGTTGCGCCCGCTGGTCGAACGCCGCGCCGAGCTGAAGGGCCGCTGCGAGATCCGTCATGCCGCCGAGATCGTGGCGATGGATGACAAGCCCGCCCAGGTGATGCGCAACGGTCAGGCGACCTCGATGTGGTCAGCGCTCGAATCGGTGCGCGACGGCGAGGCGACGGTTGCTGTCTCATGCGGCAATACCGGGGCGCTGATGGCGGTCTCGATGATCCGGCTGCGCAAGCTGCCGGGGATCAACCGCCCCGCCATCGCCTGCCTATGGCCCTCGCGCAACACCCAGGGCTTCAACGTGATGCTCGATGTGGGCGCCGATGTGCGTGCCGATGCCGAAGACCTGCTGCAATACGCGCTGATGGGCGCCGCCTATGCCCGCAACGGCCTGGAACTGGCCAGCCCGCGCGTGGGCCTGCTCAATGTCGGCACCGAAGAACACAAGGGCCGGGCCGAGTTGAAGGCCGCGCACGAACTGATCGCCCAGGCCGCCGAGGCGGGCGGCTTCACCTTCGTCGGCTTCGTCGAGGGCGGCGACATCCCCTCCGACCGGGTCGATGTGGTCGTTACCGACGGTTTCACCGGCAATGTCGCGCTCAAGACAGGCGAAGGCACAGCAATGCTGATCCGCGCCTTCCTCTCTGACGCCTTCCGCAAGACACCGCTAAGCCGAATCGCGGCACTGCTGGCGCTCAGCTCGCTCAAGCGGCTGCAAAAGCGGATCGACCCGCGCCGCGTCAATGGCGGGGTGTTTCTGGGGCTGAACGGCACGGTGGTCAAATCGCATGGCGCGGCCGATGCCACGGGCGTTTCGGCGGCACTGAAACTGGCCTTCCAGCTTGCACGCTCGGGCTTTCAGGAACGGCTGGCGGCACGGGTTGCATCCGCCGCGGCACCCGGTCAGGATGCCGGGCAATCCGGCGAACCCGACCAGGGAGATGGTAACAAGGCATGATTACACGCGCCGTAGTCAGGGGCGTCGGGCACTATCTGCCCGAACGGGTGGTTCCCAACAGCGAATTCGAGAAGACGCTCGAAACCTCGGACGAGTGGATCCGCAGCCGCACCGGGATCGAGCGGCGGCATTTCGCGGCGGAGGGCGAGTATACATCCGACCTCGCCCTGAAGGCCGCGCAGCGTGCCCTGGCCGATGCCGGGCTTGAAGCCGACGATCTGGACACGCTGATCCTCGCCACCTCGACCCCCGATTACACCTTCCCCTCGGTCGCCACGCAGGTTCAGGCCGCGCTGGGTATGACACGCGGTTTCGCCTTCGATGTGCAGGCGGTTTGCGCGGGCTTCATCTATGCGCTGTCCAATGCCGATGCGCTGATCCGCTCGGGGCAGTCGCGCCGGGTGCTGGTGATCGGCGCCGAAACCTTCAGCCGGATCATGGACTGGTCGGACCGCTCCACCTGCGTGCTGTTCGGCGACGGGGCCGGGGCGGTGGTGCTGGAAGCCGCCGAAGGCGCGGGCAACATCAATGATCGCGGCATACTTTCGACCGACCTCCATTCCGACGGTCGCCACCGCGAAGCGCTCTATGTCGATGGCGGGGTGTCACGCACCGGCACCGCCGGACATCTGCGGATGCAGGGCAAGGAGGTCTTCCGCCACGCGGTCGAGAAGCTGGCCGCCACCGCCGAGCGCGCCCTCGCCAAGGCCGGGCTGGAAAGCGCCGATCTCGACTGGGTCGTGCCGCATCAGGCCAATCTGCGCATCATCCGCGCCACCGCCACCAAGCTGGGCCTGCCGATGGAGCGCGTGGTGGTCACCGTGCAGGACCACGGCAACACCTCCGCCGCGTCGATCCCGCTGGCGATGTCGGTTGGCAAGGCCGAGGGCAAGCTCAAGCAGGGCGATCTGGTTCTGGCCGAGGCAATCGGCGGCGGGCTGGCCTGGGGCGCGGTGGTGCTGCGCTGGTGATAGCCACCCCGCCCGGGCATCGCCACAGGCGAAAACACGCCAGAACCGCACATGAAATCCGCTTTCCAACACCCTGATATTGACTCGGAAAATCAATTCGCCGATGCTTTGGCAAAAATGCAGGGGGACGTGATGGCCGAAAAGACGCTGACGCGCATGGATCTGAGCGAAGCGGTGTTTCGCGAAGTAGGCCTTTCGCGCAATGAATCCGCCCAGCTGGTCGAGAGTGTGCTTCAACACATCTCGGATGCGCTTGTCGCGGGCGAGACGGTGAAGATCTCGTCTTTCGGCACGTTCAGCGTGCGCGACAAGGGCCCCCGCGTGGGCCGCAATCCGAAGACCGGCGAAGAGGTGCCCATTCACCCCCGCCGCGTGCTGAGTTTCCGCCCCTCGCATCTGATGAAGGAGCGTGTGGCGCGCGGCAACAGGAGCTGAGCCACATGGGCAGCAAGGCGCCCGAGGCGTTCCGCACCATCTCGGAAGTCTCCGATATCCTCGAGACCCCCCCGCATGTGCTGCGCTTCTGGGAAAGCAAGTTCACCCAGCTCAAGCCGGTCAAGCGGGCCGGGGGGCGGCGCTATTACCGCCCGTCGGATCTGGAGCTTCTCGCCGGGATCAAGCAACTTCTGCACGAGGATGGCATGACCATCCGCGGGGTGCAAAAACTCCTGCGTGAACAGGGTGTAAAGCATGTGGCCTCGCTGGGCACCCTTCCCGTGGGCGCGGACGGAGGCAGCGCCGAAGGGGCAGGCACGCCCGACGCACGCGGCGACGCGCCAGCTCCGGCCACCGGCGCGCCACAGCCGCAGCCCGAGGCGCAGCGCGCCCGCCCCGCCGCCGAGCCCCCCGCGCCCGATGAACAAACCCCGGCAGCCGATACCGAATCTGGCGCTGGCTCCAACGAGCCCCCAAAGCCCGCGCAGGACGCCGAACAGACAGCGCAGCAGACGTTCCCCTTCACGCCGGAACGGCCCGGCGGGGCCGCATCTGCCACAGGCGCCGGTGCAGCAGCCGACGCTACCCCACGGCAACTGGATTCCGGCGAATCATCGGCCCCCGACGGCGCCACGCCCTCCGACACGGCCCCTGCTCCGGCCGCTGACGGGCCGCCGGCCCGCGCCCGGAAAACCGCCACGCCGCCGCCCGACAGCAAATCCGGTGGCCTCTCCCCCGCCCCATCAGCACCGCCCGCCACGCCCGCGTCAGATCCTGCGTCTGGCCCCCTGCCCGCCAGCCGTCTACGCGCGATGCGCCCGCTGCCCGCCCGCGCCCGGAGCGAGGCCCTGCACGCCACGCTCGAGCGGATGCGCCGCCTGCACGCCCGTCTCGCCAAGGCCTGTGCCTCGATCCCAGACTGAGCCGGAAAAGATGCGATTTCACCCTTGCCCCTGCGCGCAGATCGGTTATCACTCTGCCGCGTCGGGCTGTGGCGCAGTCTGGTTAGCGCGTCCGTCTGGGGGACGGAAGGTCGTGAGTTCGAATCTCGCCAGCCCGACCATTCTCAACACGCCCGCCCCGGCCCCCGTGTCGGCGCGGGCGTTTGTGTATCGCGCGACCTGACAGCGTGGGAACGGGAAACAGCGCAATGGCACAGACAGCAGCACAGACAGGCATCGGCGTTCTCCCGGCACAAGGCCTGCGAGACCTGATCGCTGCGGGCCAGATCACCGCCGCCCCCGCCATCCTGCCCGATCAGGTGCAACCCGCCAGCCTTGATCTGCGGCTGGGCAATGTGGCTTACCGGGTGCGCGCCTCGTTCCTCAGCGGCGCCGGCAAGAACGTGGCCGACCGGCTTTCCGAATTCGAAATGCACCGGATGGACCTGCGCTCCGGCGCGGTGCTGGAAAAGGGCTGCGTCTATGTCGTGCCGCTGGCCGAAAGCCTGGCGCTGGGTGACGGGGTCGAGGCCGTCGCCAACGCCAAGAGCTCGACCGGGCGGCTCGACCTGCTCACCCGCGTCATCACCGATGGCGGCACCGAGTTCGACCGCGTCGCGCCCGGCTATCGCGGCCCGCTTTATGCCGAGATCTGCCCGCGCTCGTTTTCGGTGTTGGTGCGTCCGGGGATGCGGCTCAACCAGATCCGCTTTCGCCGCGGCAAGGCAGTCCTCGACGATGCCGAACTCGCCGCGCTGCACGCGCGCGACACCCTGGTCAGCGGCGAGGCAGTAATCTCGCAGGGGCTGGGCTTTTCCGTGGGCCTGCGCCCCGAGGCAGGCGACCTGCTCGGCTATCGCGCCAAACCCCATGCCGGCGTGATCGACCTCGACCGGATAAACCATTACGACCCCGCCGATTACTGGGAGGAACTGCGCAGCCGCCAGGGCCGGCTGGTGCTCGACCCCGGCGCCTTCTACATCCTCGTCAGCCGCGAGGCGGTGCATATCCCGCCCGACTACGCCGCCGAAATGGCGCCCTATCTGGCCATGGTGGGCGAGTTCCGCGTCCATTACGCCGGCTTCTTCGACCCCGGCTTCGGCCACGCGGCCGAGGGCGGCGCGGGCGCGCGCGGGGTGCTGGAGGTGCGCTGCCACGAAGCCCCCTTCGTGCTCGAACACGGCCAGGTCGTGGGCCGGCTGGTCTATGAACGCATGGCCGACAGGCCCGACACGCTCTATGGCGCGGGCATCGCCTCGCATTACCAGGGCCAGGGGCTGAAGCTGTCCAAGCATTTCCGCGCGGGCTGAACCCGCCCGCGTAGCACCGCGCCGCCCTGCCTTCTTCTTGGTCAAAATATCCCCGCCGGAGGCATCCGCAACCGGCCAGGAGCGCGAGGCCCGACAGGCACTTGAAGCATCGCCCTTGCCGGATCAGCCGCGCCCGCGCGGCGGGCGACGCCCGGGAAGTCTGCCGGCACCGGCCCCCCGCATTCTCCGGCGCAGCGCGCCGCGCAGGCCGCGCCGCATCAGGATACGCAGGATCATCGTCATCAATCGCGCCGCATTCACAGCAATACCTCGGCTTGATTTCACCGCGCGCCGGGGCGCGCACGCGTCAGCCTCGCACAGGGCGGCCCTGCCGATCAATCCTCGAAAAGCTCGCTCTGCCCGCGCTCGGGGGCGTCGGCGGCCTCCTCGTCCTCGTCGGTACCGGCTGTGCCGGGCATGTCACTTGCCGGACCGGGGCGGCTTTCCAGAAGCCCGGCGGCGCGCAACTCGGACAGCCCCGGCAGGTCGCGCGCGCTTTCCAGCCCGAAATGGTCCAGGAATTCCTGCGTGACCAGATAGGTCACCGGGCGGCCCGGCGTCATGCGTCGGCGGCCGAAGCGTATCCAGTCCAGTTCCATCAACTGGTCGATGGTGCCACGGCTGACCGCGACACCGCGAATCTCCTCGATCTCGGCGCGGGTGACAGGCTGGTGATAGGCGATGATCGCCAGCGTCTCGATCGCCGCGCGCGACAGCTTGCGCGTCTCGACCCGCTCATGCGTCATCAGGAATCCCAGATCGGGCGCGGTGCGCATCGCCCAGGCATCGCCGACCCGCACCAGGTTCACCCCCCGCCCCTGATAGCGGCGCTCGAGATGCACCAGCGCCTCGGCCGGGTCGCAGCCATGCGGCATCCGCGCCGCCAGATCGGCCACGCTGACCGGATCGGCGCTGGCGAATAGGATCGCCTCGACCATGCGCTCCTGCTCGCCCATCGGGGGCGCGGCAAAGAGCGGGCGTTCGGCTTCGCCGCTCTCGGTCGCCGTGTTTGCGGGGGCGGCATCCTCGTTGTCGGGCACGGGGGGAGTGTCGGTCATGGTGCGCTCAGCTTTCGGAAGACGGTTTGCGCCGCAACTCGATGGTGGCAAAAGTGTCAGGCTGGCGCAGCTCGACCTGGCCGGCCTTGGCGAGTTCCAGACTGGCCGCGAAGGTGGCGGCGGTGGCCGAGCGGCGGCGCGCGGGCTGCCCGCGCCAGCCCTCGGGCAGGAAATCGCTCAGCGGCGCCCAGCCGGGCAGATCGCCCAGCATGGCGCGCAGCCGCGCCAGCGCCTCGTCGAGGCCGTAGACATCGGCCCGGTCAAAGGCATAGGGGCGGAATTCATCGCGCGTGCGCACCCGCGCATAGGCCTGCATCAGATCGAGGAGCGTCGCGTCATAGCGGTAGCGGCGGGTGCGCGTGACCTCTTCGGGAATGCCGCGCACGAAAAAATCCTGCCCCTTGCGGTCGCGCGCCATCAGCCTGGCTGCGGCCTCGCGCATGGCTTGCAGGCGCTCAAGCTGAAAAGCCAGATGCGCGGCGAGTTCCTCGCCGCTGGGGCCTTCCTCGGTCGGGTCGGGCGGCAGCAGCAGGCGCGATTTCAGATAGGCAAGCCAGGCTGCCATCACCAGGTAATCGGCGGCCAGTTCGATACGCAGGGCCTTGGCACGTTCGACAAAGGTCAGATACTGCTCGGCCAGTTGCAGCACCGAAATGCGCCGCAGATCGACCTTCTGGCTGCGCGAAAGCGTCAGCAGCAGATCGAGCGGACCCTCGAACCCGTCCACATCGACGATCAGCGCCTCTTCCGCCAGCCGCTGGCCGACCGAGAGGCGCTCCTGTCCATCCCATTCGCTGCTGTCGCCGTAGGCCTCGCTCATATGTCCCGCTGCCCGCCCAGAAGCTCGGAAAGTTCGGCCTCAAGCGCGGAAATGTCAACAGCTTCGGGCGCGCGGCGCGCGGCCAGCGCGGCTTCGGCGCGGCGCTGGCCATCGGCGGATAGCCGGCCCGAGGCTGCCGCCACCACGCGCATCTCGCCTGCGTCGCCATTGCAGTGCAGCACCAGATCGCACCCCGCGGCAAGCGCCAGGTGGCAGCGCGCCTCAAGCGGCCCGGCCAGCGCGCGCATCGAGATGTCGTCGCTCATCAGCAGGTTGCCGAAGCCGATTTCCGTGCGGATCAGCGTGATCATCCGCGGCGAGCAGGTCGCCACCGCGCCGGGGTCGATCGCCTCGTAGACCACATGCGCGGTCATGGCCATCGGCAGGTCGGCAAGGGCGCGGAAGGCCGCGAAATCGCGCCCCGACAGGTCGGCCGCGCTGGCGCCCACCAGCGGCACGTCACGGTGGCTGTCCACCGCCGCGCGCCCGTGGCCGGGGATATGCTTGAGCACCGGCAGCACCCCGCCCGCAAGCAGCCCCTGCGCGCTAGCGCGGGCCATCCGCACCACCGTTTCGAGATCGGTGCCATAACAGCGGTTCTTGAGGAACGGGTGGGTGGTCCCCTCGGCGATATCGGCAATGGGCGCGCAATTGGCATCGATCCCGACAGCGCGCAACTCGTTGGCGATCAGCCGATAGCGCAGCCACATGCCGCGCGCCGCGCGCTCTGGCGCGCCGGCACCGACTGCGCGTTCCACCTGTTCGAGCGGGGGCAGCCAGGCGCGCCAGTGCGGCGGGCCAAGCCGCGCGACACGTCCGCCTTCCTGATCGATCAGCACCGGCGCCTCGCGGCCGACCGCTTCGCGCAAATCATGGGTCAGCCGCCGAAGCTGTTCGGGGGTTTCGACGTTGCGGGCAAACAGGATGAAGCCCCAGGGCGCGGCATCGGCGAAGAATTCCCGCTCCTGCGCCGTCAACTCCGGCCCGGCGGGGGCCAGGATGCAGGCGCCCGCCGCGCTCACCGGATCAGGACCGGAATGCACGAGGCCTGCTCGGCCAGCAGCACCGAGCAGAAGCGCCGTGCGTCGTCTTCATCGGAGAAACCATGCGCGCGCAGCCGGTAGAAGGTGCGCCCGCCGCTTTCCGCCGACTGGATCACCCGGCTCCTGCCCTCGAGCAGGGCGCTGTAGCGGCGGTTCAGCCTGTCCCATTCCGCGCGGGCGGCATCGGCATCGTCGAATGCGCCAAGCTGCACCAGCCGCGTGCCGGGCGTCAGGTTTTCGGGGGCGATCTCGGCGCCGCGGCGCGATCCGGAAAGCGCGCTGATCGCGGCATGGGCGGCGGCCTCGGCCATCAGGTCGCCCGCAGGCCTGGCTGGCGGCAGGGGCGAGCGCGCGACGCCGGGCACATCGGCGGGCACCAGCCGCAGGCTGCCCGTGGCGCCCGACTCAGCGGGCTGCGCCGCGTCCGTATCGGGGCGCAGGGCGACTTCGGTCAGGCCGGCCAGGCGGTTGCCCGCGGGGGACTCCTGTGAAGCGTCGCCCCCCGGCGCGCTCTCCATCCCGGAAAGGTCCAGGTCCAGGGGCGGCGGCGCCAGCACGATCTGTTCGGGCAGGGGCGCGGCCTCGCCCTCGGCGGCGATGGTATTGACTGCCAGCCCCTGATAGGCGGCCTGCATTCCGCCGGGATCCTCGGGCGCCACCCGCGCCGGCCCCTCCAGCGCGCGCACCACCGGCACGCCGCTCACGTCACGGACCGCCAACTTGTACCCCCAGAACCCCATTCCCGCGACCAGCGCGACCGAGAGCACCGCCCCGAACCCGTTGGCAATACTGCGCAACCGGCTGCCAGCGGTAGGAACCCGCGTCGCATTCTCATCTGCGTAAGCGTAACTCTGCCTGTCCGTCATGCCCTGCCTCGCTGCCCGCACGCCCTTCCCTGCCGGTCCCGGCTGAGGGGGGTGCGTGGCCGTCTTGCCTGCTCGTTTCCGGACGGGCGCCGTATTTTTCAGCGCATTTCCTCGACCGGAGCGACGCCAAGGATACCAAGACCGGCAGAAATGACAACGCCGGTGGCACGGGCAAGGGCAATTTTCGCCTGCGATGTTGCTACATCGCCCTCCTGAATGAAGCGCAGGGCCGGTTCGTCATGCCCGCGGTTCCACAGCCCATGGAACTCGGCAGCCAGTTCCGACAGGTAGGTGGCGATGCGATGCGGCTCTCCGGCGCGGGCGGCCACCTCGACGACACGCGGCCATTGCGCCAGCCGCCGGGCAAGCGCCAGCTCGGCCTCGTGGGCAAGCACGGCAAGGTCTGCGGCCTGCAATTCGGCGTCGGCGCAGGCGATCTCTGCCTCGGCCGCCTTGCGCAGCACCGAACAGATCCGCGCATGGGCGTATTGCACGTAGAAAACCGGGTTGTCCTTGGACTGCTCCAGCACGCGGTCAAAATCGAAATCGAGCGGCGCGTCGTTCTTGCGCGTAAGCATGACAAAGCGCGTGACATCCGCGCCCACCTGCTCGACCACATCGCGCAAGGTCACGAAGGTGCCCGCGCGTTTCGACATCTTGAAGGGCTCGCCGTTCTTGTACAGCTTGACCAGCTGGACCAGCTTCACCTCAAGCGGCACGCGCCCGTCCGACAGGGCCGACACCGCCGCCTTCATCCGCTTGACGTAACCGCCGTGATCGGCGCCCAGAACGTCGATCAGCAGGTCATAGCCGCGCTCGATCTTGTCATGGTGATAGGCGATGTCAGGGGCAAAATAGGTCCATCCGCCATCGGCCTTGCGCACCGGGCGGTCCACATCGTCGCCATGCGCGGTGGAGCGAAACAGTGTCTGTTCGCGGGCTTCCCAATCCTCGGCCAGCTTGCCCTTGGGCGGCTCAAGCACACCGCGATAGATCAGGCCCTTCTTTTCCAGGCTGTCCAGCGCGGCCTCGATCCGCCCGGTGCCATAAAGTGACTTCTCCGAGAAGTAGACATCCATTTTCACGCCCAGCGCGGCCAGATCGTCGCGGATTCTGTCCATCATCGCGCTGGTGGCGAAATCGCGCAGCGGCTCAAGCCATTCCGCTTCAGGCCGGTCGAGCAGCGCATCGCCGTAACGATCCTTGAGCGCCTGGCCCAGCGGCACGAGGTAGTCGCCGGGATACAGCCCCTCGGCGATCTCGGGTGCGCGGCCGTGGGCCTCGCGGTAGCGCTCGTAGACCGAGCGCGCCAGCACATCGACCTGCGCGCCACCATCATTGATGTAGTATTCGCGCGTCACATCATGGCCGGAAAATTCCAGCAGCCGCGCCAGCGCATCGCCGAAGACCGCGCCCCGGGTGTGGCCCACATGCATTGGCCCCGTGGGGTTGGCCGAAACAAACTCGACATTCACGCGCCGCCCCTGCCCCAGATCGGAGCGCCCGAACATGGCACCTTCGGCAAGCGCACCCCGGATCAGCCCGTGCCAGAGCGCCGGCGCCAGCCGCAGGTTGATGAAGCCCGGCCCGGCAACCTCGGCACTGGATATGCGCCCGTCGGCATCCAGCCGGGCGGCCAGCGCCTCGGCAATCTCGCGCGGCTTCATGCCCGCGGGCTTGGCCAGCACCATGGCCGCGTTGGTCGCCATGTCGCCATGCGCGGGGTCGCGCGGCGGCTCGACCGTGACATTGGCAAGATCCAGGCCCTTGGGCAGCGCGCCGTCGCTCTCCATCGCCTGCAGGGTCTCGACCACGAGGTCGCGGAGATCGGAAAAGAGATTCATCGCCCTGTCATCCTTTGCCTGCGGCTGCCTGCGCGGCGGGTTTACCACGGCAGGGGACGGGGTCAACGGGCGTGATGGCGCGCGAGCCCCTTTCACCGGTCAGGGCGAAAGGGGCCTGCGCGCCGGCCCGGCAGAGGAAAGACCGGCACGCGCCGGAGGAGGAGAGGAATACGCGCGCGCCTCTCAGCGCGATGGCCGGCGCGACGTGAACACCGGCATGGCCACCGGCCGCGCCACATGGTTTCGCGACACCTGCGGCCCCGGCCCCGCGACACTATCGACCATCACCCGCCCTTCGGGAAGAACGCGACGCGGCGTCACGGACTTGCTGCGCATCCACGCCCTGGGCAGTCGCTGCGCGACAGTCTCGCTTTTCGAGGCGGCCATGTAGAACAGCGCCCCGATCACCGCGAGATCCTGCCAGTAGCTGGCCAGTTCCTGTTCGCCGCTTGTCACCTGAAGAGTGCTGGACCACAGCATGGCCAGCGCAAGCACGAGCGCGGTGACATGAAGATAACGCCCGACCAGCACGGCAAAAGCCATGCTGTAGATCATTGCGTTGAGCACGATGGAAGATTCGGCGTGCGCGATGGCGCTGAAATCGAAATGCGAGTTGCCCATGTTCGACACCGCCGAAGCGATGAAGAAAGTCGCAACCAGCATCCTCCCCGAGGCCTGCGCCCATTCGTGAATACGGGTCTCGGGCGCATCCGTCACCGCGTTGCGGGAAACGGATTTCGGACGTTGCGGCCGTTTCGGGACAACAGTTGCCTGCATACTCTTCTCACTCCCGTAAGGGTGCCTGCCTGTGTTTTGCTTTCGTGAACATTGCCGCTCAAATCAGGCTCAATTTGGTCGTAAACTTGATTTTGTTGCTGCGAAATGCACGAAGAGTGCCGCCCCCGCGCCACATTGTTGCAAAACCCGCGATTGTGTCGCGGGGTTTGCGTGCATTGTATAAAATTGCGTCCGAGCTTGCCGCCGAAGCCCTGCAAACAGCCCCGGGGGCGGCCGTGTTCCGGCTTCAGTCCGGGGTGGCCCCATCCGATTCGGGCGCGGCGTCCGGCTCGTCCTCATCGCCCTGATCGGCGATGCGCGCGACCGAGACAACTTCCTCACCGGGCGCGGTGGCAAACACCTTCACCCCGCCAGCCGAGCGCGAGCGGAAGGAAATGCCCTCGACCGGCACCCGGATTGACTGCCCTGTCGACGTCGCCAGCATGATCTGATCCCCCGGCTCCACCGGAAAGGCCGCCACCAGCGGCCCGCCGCGCATGGCGCGGTCCATCGCCGCAACGCCCTGGCCGCCGCGCCCGCGCACCGGATAATCATGGCTGGACGAGATCTTGCCCGAGCCACGGGCAGCGATTGTCAGGATAAGATCTTCGGCTGCGGACATCTCGGCATAACGCTCGGGTGAAAGGGCGACATCGGCCACGGCCTCTTCGTCATCGGTCTCGGCCCCGTCATCAAGCGCCCCTTCGACGGCACGGCGCATCTTGAGATAGGCGGCACGCTCTTCGGTGGTGGCCTCGAAATGGCGGATCACCGCCATCGACACGACCTGGTCGCCCTTCGCCAGGCGGATGCCGCGCACACCGGTCGAATCGCGCCCCTTGAACACTCGCACAGCGGTGGTGGGAAAGCGGATCGCCCGCCCCAGCGCGGTGACAAGCATCACATCGTCGCTTTCCTCGCAAATGCGCGCGTTGACCAACTGCACGCTGCCGTCTTCGGGCAGTTTCATCGCGATCTTGCCGTTGGATTTGACATTGGTGAAATCCGACAGCGCGTTGCGGCGCACATCGCCTGCCGTGGTGGCAAAGACGATCTGCAGGTTTTCCCATTCCTCCTCGGGCTTGTCCACGGGCATGATCGCCGCGATCGAAACCCCGGTCGCGATCGGCAGGATGTTGACGATCGCCTTGCCCCGCGCGTTGCGCCCGCCTTGCGGCAGCCGCCAGCACTTGAGCTTGTAGACCATCCCGTCGGTGGTGAAGAACAGAAGCTGCGTATGGGTGTTTGCCACGAAAAGCGTGGTGACCACATCGTCTTCCTTGGTGGCCATGCCGGCCAGCCCCTTGCCGCCACGCCGCTGCGCGCGGAATTCGGCCAAAGGCGTGCGCTTGATATAGCCCGCGCTGGTGACGGTGACGACCATCTCTTCGCGCTCGATCAGGTCTTCGTCGTCCATGTCGCCCGACCAGTCGACGATCTCGGTGCGGCGCGGCACGGCGAAGGCGTCGCGCACCTCGGTCAACTCATCGGCAATGATCGCCATGATCCGTTCGCGCGAACGCAGGATGTCGAGATAGTCGCGGATCTTTTCGGCCAGGTCCTGCAACTCGTCGGTGACTTCCTGAACGCCCATCGCCGTCAGGCGCTGAAGCCGCAGATCGAGGATCGCGCGCGCCTGGACCTCGGACAGGTTGTAGCTGCCGTCTTCGTTGACAGTGTGGCCGGGGTCGTCGATCAGCCGGATGTATTCGGCGATCTGGTGCGCGGGCCAGCGCCGCTCCATCAGGTGGGCGCGGGCTTCGGCCGGATCGCGCGAGGCACGGATCGTCGCCACCACCTCATCGACATTCGAAACCGCCACGGCCAGCCCGCACAGCACATGCGCGCGCTCGCGCGCCTTGCGCAGTTCGAAGGCCGTGCGCCGCGCCACCACTTCCTCGCGGAAGGTGATGAAGTGGCGCAGGAAGTCGCGCAGGGTCAGTTGCTCGGGCCGACCACCATTAAGCGCCAGCATGTTGCAGCCGAACGAGGTCTGCATCGGGGTGAAGCGGAAAAGCTGGTTGAGCACCACCTCGGCGGTGGCGTCGCGCTTGAGGTCGATGACCACGCGCACGCCGCTGCGGTCGGATTCGTCCTGCACATGGGCGATGCCCTCGATCCGCTTGTCGCGCGCAACCTCGGCGATGCGCTCGATCATTGTGGCCTTGTTCACCTGATAGGGGATCTCGTCGATGACGATGGAAAACCGGTCCTTGCGCGGCTCTTCGATATGGGTGCGCGCACGCACGATGACCGAGCCGCGCCCCTCGATGTAAGCCTTGCGCGCGCCCGAGCGGCCAAGGATCAGCCCCCCGGTGGGGAAATCGGGCGCAGGCACGTATTCCATCAGCTGTTCGCTGGTCAGGTCGGGGTTTTCGATCAGCGCCAGCGTTGCCGCGGCCACCTCGCCCAGATTATGCGGCGGAATGTTTGTCGCCATACCCACGGCGATGCCGCCGGCGCCGTTGACCAGCATGTTGGGAAAACGCGCGGGCAGCACGGTGGGCTCGCGGTCCTGGCCATCATAGTTATCCTGGAAATCGACGGTTTCCTTGCCGATATCGGCCAGCAGCGCGGCGGCGGGCTTGTCCATGCGCACTTCGGTATAGCGCATGGCCGCCGCGTTATCGCCATCCATGGAACCAAAGTTGCCCTGCCCGTCCAGCAGCTTGAGCGACATCGAAAACGGCTGCGCCAACCGCACCAGCGCGTCATAGACCGCCGAGTCGCCGTGCGGGTGATACTTGCCGATCACATCGCCCACCACCCGCGCCGACTTGCGATAAGGCTTGTCATGGGTGAAGCCGTTCTGGTGCATCGAGAACAAAATCCGCCGATGCACGGGCTTGAGCCCGTCGCGCAGATCGGGGATCGCCCGGCTGACGATCACGCTCATCGCGTAATCGAGATAGGCCGAACGCATCTCGTCAGCAATCGAGATGGTCGGGCCGTAGGGCTTTTCTTCTGTTTCTTCAGGAGTTTCCGGCGTGTCGCTCACGTAGGTTTCGCCTCTGCTCGAACGCTTCAATTCGGTGTTGGGCGCACTATAGCCGAAGCCGCTTGCAGCCTGCAATGGCGCCCGGCAGAAAGCACGAGCAGCCCCCGAGCGTGAGTGATAACATGCTGTTTTTGTTGAAAAGAAATATTCCTTAGGCAAAATCGAAAGGGAATCACCACGCCACAGGGAGACTGCGATGGAAAAATCCCGCCCGCGCGAGACCGAGCTGATGCTCAAGGGCTACGGCCTGACCACTGCCGAGATGTATTATCGGATGCCGGATTACCGCCATGTGCTCAACAGTTTCATCTGGCAGGAGTATGACCTCGCCCCCGATTACCCGAGGCTCTTCAAGTTCATCGAGTTCTGGCAGGAAGAGATCGAAGGGCCGCTGCATTCGGTGCGCTTCACCCATCGCAAGATGATCGCGCCGGGCGAATGGCGCAATGTCGTGGGCGAATTTCATCTGCACTGACCGCCGGTCAGACCCGGCCCCGACCTTGTCCGCGCGGCAACCAGAGCACCGCCACCCATAGCGCGGCCAGCCCGAACGAGGCCAGCGCGTTCCACGACGCCATGGACAGACCCAGCATTTCCCAGGGCACCTCGTCGCAGCGCACGACCGGTGCCGCCATGATTTGCGCGAACAGTTCCTCGGGGCTGAGCGCGCCGATGTCGGGCCCCGCCGAGCAGGCCTGCGGCCCCTGCCACCAGCCGCGTTCGACCCCGGTGTGATAGACCCCGATGCCGCCCGAGGTCGCCGCCGCCGCACCGCCCAGCAGCGGCCAGAGCGGCCCCGCCAGTGCAACAGCCGGCCCCGCCAGCGCCACCGCCACCAGATGCGGCCAGCGCTGCCAGATGCACAGCGCGCAAGGCGCCATGCCAAAGCCGTATTGAAACACCAGCGCCGCCAGAAGCAGCCCCAGCGAGCCGGCCGCTGCCAGCAGAATGCCTGTGGAACGGGTCACAGATACCTCATCGCAACAAAGCCCCCGATCAGAAGCGCCATGAACAGGGTGAACATAAGCCCGAGGCGCCGCTCGATGAAATCACGGATCGGTGCGCCAAAGCGCCACAGCAGCGCCGCGACAAGGAAAAAGCGCAGGCCTCGCGCGATGATCGACGCCACGATGAACACCGGCAGCGACAGCGCCGTGACCCCCGAGAGGATGGTGATCACCTTGTAGGGAAAGGGCGTAACCCCGGCAAACAGCACCACCCAGGCGCCCCAATCGTTGTAGCGTACAGCGAAATCGTCGAAATGGGCCTGCTTGCCGTAAAACTCCAGCACCGGGCGGCCCAGGCTTTCGAACATGCCGTAGCCGATGAAATACCCCGCCATCCCCCCCAGCACCGAGGCCAGCGTCGCCACCCCGGCGATGACGAAGGCACGCGAGGGCCGCGCCAGGATCATCGGGATCATCAGCACATCGGGCGGGACCGGAAAGACCGAGCTTTCCAGAAACGCCACAAATGCCAGCGCCCAGAGCGCGTGCGGGCTACGCGCAAGCGAAAGCGTCCAGTCATAAAGCGAACGGATCATCGGGCGGGCCTTTGCATCGCGCTTTTGCAGCATGGCGATGCGCAGGGGTCAAGCGCGGAGTGCGCGCGCCTCGGCGGTGATCGGGTATCGCAAGCCGGCCCCGGATCACGCGGTCATGGCACAAACGGAGGGCGACTTGCGCCGGGCGGGGCCTGCCTGGACAGGCGCGAAAAGCGGAACGTCGCAGCCTGACAGGCTGCTGAAAAAGTCGTCCAGCCCGCCGGTCGCAAACGCGGAAGCGGGAACCTGTTCTGCACCGCGCCCGCAACAGGTCTGGCCCGGGATCTACCCCGGGCCGCGCCCGACCTCCCCCCGGGAGGGCGCATTGGTGGTGTCGCGTATCGCATTGACAACATTTATGCTTTTAAGCGAGCCGTGCAGAACCCACGTCGCGAAGCGCCCACCCAGGGTCGGGCGCAGCCCTCTCCACCCGGGTGCGACGTAAGGACGACGTAAAGACAAGGAACAGTTTCCCGCTTGCGCATGATCCGG
>NZ_QNVJ01000013.1 GCF_003350345.1 Alkalilacustris brevis | reverse complement strand
AGAGCCGGAGCCCTCCAGACCAAAATCACGCCGACTATCCCAAATCATTCGACGACGGACAAGGGTTGCCTGTTCCCACAGGCGCAGAGGGATGTTGAAATCGTGGAGAAGGCAAGTACCTGGCTTTCTGGTCGGCGCCGCAATTTCAGCGCTGTCTAGCAACACCTGATGCGGCACATTCACCGCATTTCGGCTCTCGGAAACTACACTGGAACGGACGGCTAACTGCTTGTCGCTCAGGCCCTCGCGGCAGGTGATCTTTGGGAGGTGCGCCATGCCGGACTCCTGATTCCTTCAGCCCGACCTGTCTTGCCGCGCCCTGATGAACCGGGTGATTTCTGCTGCGACAGTGGCTGGCTGCTCCACGGCGGAGATATGCCCGGCATCCTCGATCATGACGAACTTCGATCCGGGGGTCAGGCAGTGCATCTTGCGCATGACGTCGGGTGGTGCGCCCGCGTCCTGATCGCCGACCAGATACAGCGTGGGCACGCGCATCTCGCTCAGTCGGCGCAGGTAGTCGAGCCCCTGAAGCGCACGGGCACAGCAAATAAAGCCCTCTGTGCGGGTGGTGCGCATCATCGCGCGCATCCAGTCCATGTTCTGGTTGTCGGATTTGAACGCCTCGGTGAACCAGCGTTCCAGCGTGGGCTCCACCAGGGCGTCGAGTCCGCCAGCCTCAATCCGGGCGATGCGGTCATCCCAGGATGAACGATAGGCCTCAGGCGCATCTGCGCGTGCGTCACACACTACGAGGCTCAAAAGCCTGTCCGCGTGGTCCAGCCCTAGCCCCATGCCCACCATCGACAGCCCCGCAAAATGGGCCCGCTCGATATTCAGGTGATCGAGCAACGCGATAACATCGGATTGCAGGTCGTGCAGCGTGCAGACCGTCCCCTTCGACGGGGTGGCGCCATGCCCGCGGGCATCATAGCGGATGACGCGAAACTCTTGCTCCAGCGCAGGCAGGGCCGGTTCCCACATGTGAAGATTGGTGGCCAGCCCATGCGACAGAACAAGCGGTGCGCCGCCCTCGGGGCCGGAGATGCGGTAATGCGGTGTCATTGTGCTACCTCCCTTCGGGACTTGCTCAGGCGGTACCTTTGAAGAACTGCCCCCCGTGATAGATCAGCGGCGTGCCGGTGGCGCACTGACATTGGATGATCTCGCCCAGGATGATTTCGTGATCGCCGCCGGGGTGGATATCGTAGAGTCGGCAGCTGATCTGAGCCAGCGAGTCAGGGATCACGGGCAGGCCGTGACTGTCCTGCGGCAGGTCAAGCCCGTCGAAACGGTCAGCCTCTTCGCCCACAAAGCGCATGCAAAGATCTTCTTGGCTGGCATCAAGGACATTCACAGCAAAGAAGCCGCTCTTGCGGATCGCTTCACCCGTGGCGCTGCCTTTGCGGGGGCAAATAAGCAGCAAGCAAGGGGCCAGCGATACAGAGGTCAGAGAATTCACTGTCATGCCGAATGGCTGACCGTCGTGGATTGAGGTGACAACCGCGACCCCAGTCGCGAATTTACTCATTGTCTCGCGAAAGTGCCCCGCATCGACAGGAAATAGAACCGCATGACGATGGGCAGGGTCATTGATGTCTCTGGTTGTAGTATTCATCGGCAACTCCACTGCAGGAAACGCAATGTACTTAGGAAATGCTATTTTTTCGCTTGCCCGTTGGCGAGGGCATAAATACGAAATTCAATATTCAGCTTTTTTCCGAAATTCGCCGCTCCAACGGCGGCCGCACCAGAAGGGACAAGATGAACAAGTTCATCGCGATCAGGATCTTCACTCGGGTGGCCGAAGAAGGCGGGTTTACCGCTGCGGCAACCAAGTTGGGTGTCTCGGTTTCGACGGTTACCAAGTCCGTATCGCGCCTGGAGGATGAGTTGGGCGCGCAACTTTTCACCCGCACCACACGGCGTATCAACATCACCGATTACGGGCAGGCGTTCTACGAACGTTGCGTGACGATTCTCGCCGATCTGGAGGATGCCGAAGCCGAATTGCGCAGCGGTGCGTCAGCACCGCTTGGGCGAGTGAGGGTCGTGCTTCCCTTCTCCTTCGGGAGGGTGACGGTGATGCCGGAGTTGCCCCGTTTTCTGGAAAGGCACCCACAGATCACGCTTGAGGTCGATTTCAGCGACGAGGCGGTAGACATGATCTCCAAGGGATATGATGTCGCCGTTCGTACGGGCGAACTTAGCGACTCGCGCCTTAACACTCGGGTACTGAACCGCGACGCGCAGGTGACAGTCGCTGCACCCTCTTACCTGGCGCGTCGGGGAATTCCCAAGTCGCCCGATGATCTGGCCGAACACGATTGCATCGTGGGTCGTTTCGGCCCCGAATGGACTTTTCGTCGTCTAGATGGCCAGCGCCATTCGTTGCGCGTGTCAGGCAGTTGCATCATCAACAGCGGCGACGCGCTGCGCGAGGCTGCGGCGGCGGGCATTGGCCTGGCTCAAGGCACGTGGTGGCTGTTTCGCAAGGATCTGGAGAGCGGTGCGTTGTTGCCGGTGCTTGAAGAATACGCCGACGAGGGGATGCCGATATCGATCCTCTATTCCGCCAACCGTCACGTTCCGCGGAAGGTGCGCGCTTTTCTAGATTTCCTAATCGAAGTGACGAAGTAGGGGGCACAAGGCCCTGATCAGCCCCGATGATCGAGCGACGCGCTTGTCTGAAGTCAGCGCCCATGGGACAATTTAGGCATATTGCGGAACGGAGGGTTTCTGGCTCA
>NZ_QNVJ01000037.1 GCF_003350345.1 Alkalilacustris brevis | reverse complement strand
CAGCCCGCTCTCCGGCTCGAATTCGGTGCCGTCAAAGGCGAGCGTCCGGTCATGATCGGTAAAACCGAAACTCACGCCATCGGCGCGCGTGATGCGCCAGCACCAGGCGAGCGTGGTCGTTCCGGCATCGAGATGCGCCTGCAGTGCAGGATCGAGCTGCTTCATCGCCGGATCTCCAGAAGCGGAATGGAGGTGATCGAGCCGAGCCGCTCGAGATCGAGCGTCACATCGAGCGTGTCGGTGTCGAAGCGCACCGGCACATCGAACTCGAAGCCTGCAGTGACCGCGACACCGCTGGCAGGGGCTGTGTCGAAACTCACCAGACCGGTGGTCGTATCGATGGACCAGCCGCTGGCCTGCTCCGCGCCATCGAGTGCGATGCGAACGGTTCCCACGACCGGCTTGGCGATGGCGCGGGTCCAGGTCTGGCTGCCCGAGGCATAGTGCTTGACCAGCTGGAACACCGTGGTCGCGCCGTCGCCCTCGCCGATGACCTGATCCTGCGGCCCCGGTGCCTGTGACGGCAGGCCGGACTTGTAATCCGCCCAGTCCTTGAACCGGAACCCGTGCAGGCGCCCGTTGCGGGCCTCGAAGAAGGCCACGACGGCGGCCAGATCATCGGCGCGGCGGATCCCGTAGGCCACGTCGTAGCGCCGGCGCGAATTAGCCCAACTGGCGTTCCGTTCCTCGTCGCCGCTCGCCAGCTCCACGATCTGGGTGCGGCGCTCCGGCCCGCCGCGCGCGCCGCGGCCAATATTGTCCGGAAACCGGACCTCGTGAAACGCCATCACATGCCTCGCCGCCCGAGATTGACCGCGCGCGCGATATCTGCGGCAACCTGTGTTCTGGACTGCCGAAAGCTCTCGGCGTCACGCGCCATGATGGTGACGTTCACGGTCGTTCCGCCATCGCCCCGCGCGCCATAGCCCGCCGCTTCCCGCCGCGAGAGCACGCGCTCACCGCGCTGCAGGATAGCGGGCACTTCGTCCGGCCAAAGCCCCGCCCAGCCACCGGAATGCATCCGCGGCGCACCCGCGAAGGCCAGCGCGGGGACCATGCGGCCGGGACCGGGCGCACCGACCGTGCCGCCCGCGTGCAGCACGGACGCGAACATGCCGCCCGCGCCGCCGAGCACACCAGAGAGTAGCCCCGCCAGCGGGCCGAGGATGAAGCGCCGCGCCGCGAGCCTTGCGAGATCGGCGATCATCGAGGTCACCAGATCGCGGAAGTCGAGCTTGCCCTTGCGCACGAAGTCCGCGACGGCGGTTTCGGCCGACCGGAAGGCGCCCACCAGCGCATCCCCGATATCGCTGCCGATCTCGCGGGCGCGGCCCGCATAGTCCGACAGCGCCGCCGTCACCGCCTGCCAGCCGGTCAGCGCCGTATCCGCACCGCTGCCGGTCTCGTCCCCCGCCCGGCGTCCGGCGGCACCGGCGCGCCCCGCGGCGGCTTCGGCATCATTGAGCGCCTCGGCCACGCGCCGCGCCCCGGCGCTCGCGGCATCGAGCGCGTCCTCGGTTTCATCTCCCGAACTCTGAACCGCCGCCACCAGCGCGACCATTGCCTCGCGCAGGCCGTCGAAGGCCGTGGCGCGGGTCTCCGCCGCGCGCTCGCGGAAGCGATCTGCGGCAACACCGGCGTTGCTGGCCGCATGATCCAACATCGAGGCCCAGGATTGCGCCCCGAACCAGTCGATCTGCAGATCCGAGCCGATGCGCTCGGACACTGCGTTGAAGGTCGGGCCGATCTGGCCCAAGAAATCGGCCCATTTGCCGGCAAGGAAGGCCATCAGTCGCGTCCAGATACCCTCGATATTGGCGCGCATGGCGCGGAAATCGTCGGCGAAGGCGCCGAGATAGCGGCCCATGCCGTCCCAGACCGCGCGCGCCACATCGCCCATCAGCTCGAGCGCATTGCCGAAACCCCCGGCGCCGGAGACCAGCCGCCCGAACTGGTAGACCAGCTCACCCGCGCCGACGATCAACGCACCGATCCCGGTGCGGATCAGCGCCCCGCGCAGAACCACGAGCGCTGTGGCCAGCCCGCGCACGGACAGCGCGGCGGCTGCCAGCCCTGCCACCCAGCGGCCGGCCATGAAGGCGGCAAAGCTGGTGGCGATGCCGGCAAGCCGCCCGAGATTGCCAAAAAGCCCCTGGATGGCCTGCCCGAGCGGGCCGGTCGTGCGGGCGACAGCCGCCATGACGTCGGCCACGGCCTCCAGCGCAGGCGCTGCGGCGACGGCCAGCTGGTTCGACAGCCCCCGCCAGATCAGCCCCAGTCGCGAGATCGCATCATTGGTGCGTTCGATCTGCGCGGCGTCCTGCTCCGAGACCACCACGCCGAAGTCGCGCACGTCCCTCGTGGCCTGGCGCAGCGTATCCGTATCGATGCGCCCGAACACGAGCGCGGCGCGGTCGCCGAAGAGCTGCGAGGCCACCGCCGCGCGCTCGGCCTCGGGCACGAAC
>NZ_QNVJ01000055.1 GCF_003350345.1 Alkalilacustris brevis | reverse complement strand
CTCGGGCAGGACCTCGCCGCGCAGCACCGGCACATGCGGCACCGTGCGCAACAGGTCCGCCAAGGCCGCGAGGATGGTTTCGCGGGGGGTGGGCATGGTTTCACTCTATTGTGCAAGTGCAGAAAAGGTCCGCTTCGACCCCAGAAAGCAGAATGCTGCACCTCGCTCGAAGGTCGGCTATCGCGATGCAGTTGCCTTTTCTAAAATTCCAAAATTGAGCGGGAGGGTGTCCAACCTTTGCCGAGGTTATAATTGTCAAAGAAATCAAAAATCTGTTTGGTGACACCGTCGTAGACGCACCCACAATATGAGCAGCGTTTCGGTATTCCGACAACTTTCTTGTGTGCCTCTGGTAGCTGCTCAAGCATACCAGCGGTCATATCGCTCTGACGACCAGCAGTGCCGCCAGAGCAATCGCCGGCAGGACAAACTTTGGTCATGCTTCGCCATCCTGATAATCCATTTTTACGAACGTATTTCCCTTATGTTGGTAGATGTGCATCTGGACGTGGGCAGGACAGCTTTCGCAGGTGAAATGGATAGTCAGACCTTGACGGCGACCGCTTGGGTTACCCGTTAGATCCCTATCCGTCTGGACTTTGTCACCATCAACAATGACATGCGTTCCTTCGCTTGCATCCTCACCCCGATTGAAAACCTCAGTGCGACCTTGGTGCAGGTAGAACCCGTCGCAAGCGGGACAATGCAATGTGTTTTCTCCGAACGAAGAGACCATATCGCTCAATTTTGCAGCCTTCGGTGGCATTTTCTATCCTCCTACGCGCTGTCTGTAAAAAAGGCGGGCTTCTGCTACATACACAAGCGCATTGCTGACGTTACCACTTTTAGCTGCACCACAAAGCTGGCATTGGGTCAAGCGCCGCGAACGACCGCAAGGTCCGTTCCGTCCGCATTGCTGGCCCTATAGCTTCGCATCCACCCAGTTCGCCACGATCAGCCCCGGCACCGCCTCATGCGCGCGCTCCGCATCCCGCGCCAGATCCAGCCGCTTGGGCAACTTCACCTGCGGCACCAGCAGGAAGATCGGCGCGGTGACCTGGTTACGGCCGGTCTTGGAGCGCGACGCAACCGCCTGGCCGCGTGTATTGATCCGAGCGCGGTCGGCCACCAGCAGGCTGGGCCCGCGCGGACGGTAGACGAAGCGCAGACGCATGCCGCGGCGGCGCTCCCACTCGCCGGGGGTGATCCGACCTCCGCGAAACCCGCGTCCGGCGGCCTCGGTCGGGATTGCCAACCAGAAGCCATTTCGCGAGCGGATCAGCGGCCCGGTATCATGCGCACCGACAATGGCCGGCGCCTTCGACCAGACCAGCGCTGCAGCGTTCAGGCTCTGGCGCCCCCGCGGATAGGTCTGGCTCCGGATCGAGCGGGCAAGGCGCTGGCCAAGCCCCGCGCCCACGATCTGCGCGCGCCAGGCCGCCTTGAGGGTGTTGCCCGCCTCGCGCGTGGCGGTGCCGACGGCGCGCTCGCCCGCCTTGATCTCGGCGGCCATCATGGCGACGAGGTCAGGGGTGATGTCGAGTTTGAGCTTCATGCCGGGCGCAGATCCACAGTCCAGATCAGCCGTTCACTGTCGCGCACGGGTTCTCCCTGGATGAGAAACGCGTCGCCATCGATCTCGATGCGGTCGCCGGGCCGGGGCTCAAGCACCTCGGCCACGCGCAGATCGACCCGCGTGGTCTCCGACCAGACCCGCGCCTCACCGAAGCCGGTGACATCGTCCGGCCGCCGCAGGATGGCGCGCACGAGCACCGGCGCGCCGCCCTCGGCGGTGTAGACGACATCCCGGCCCAGATGCGCGTCGGCGAAGAGTGCATCCGTGGCCACGGCGAAGGCGGTCATCAGAAGCTGCCGTTGAGCCGCACGCGCCCGATCACGTCACCGGCGCCGCCCGCGACCGCCTCGGTCGCCACGCCGATGGCCGTGTTCGAGGCCTCGACCGTGGTGCATTCCCTTGCGCTGTCGTCCCAATAGATCTTTGCGCCCGCGCTCCAGGCCTGGCTGGCGGTCTTCTTCAGGTCGAAGACGCCGACGAGGGCGGCCTCGAGCGTTGCGCCATTGGCGGCATCGCCCGCGGCCACCCCGAAGATGGCGCCCACAAGCAGGCCGTCGCCGGATGCGACCTCGTAGGGGGCGGTCAGCGTGATGGTGTTGCCGGGCTGGACGTAGTTCTTCATCGCGGGTTCCTTTCGCGCAAGGACGACGGGCGGCGCGAGGGCCGCCCGTGCGTCAGGGATCAGGTGTCAGGGGATCGCCCGGCTTACGCACCGGGGTTCTTGTAGAGGCCGCGCCAGTCGATGGCCTTGGCGCCGAAGTCGAGGCGGCACTTGATCTCGACGCCGTCGACGTCGAAGCCGTTGCGCGTCTCGATGTAGGCGCCTTGCTGGCCTTCGAGATAGGCGTATTCGATGGTGTCGATCTGGTTCGGCGAGGCCGCCAGATACCAGGCCGTCTCGCTCGCCGCGTCCAGCCGCGGCTCGGCGATGGGCGCGAGCGTCCGGATCGACTGCGGCACAACGTTGCCGCTCTGGGCGGGCACGAGGTTCTGGGCGACCAACTGCTCGGCCTTGAGTTCCAGCGCCGCGGGCACGATCAGGAAGGCGGGCCGGATGTTCAGCACCGTCTTCTTGTCGAGCCCGGTCTGCTTGCGCATCGCCGCCCGCGCGAGGCCCACGCTGTCCACCCCGAGCGCCGCGCCGGAACTGGCGAGGTTCTTGTGGGTACCGTGGAACAACGCCGTGCCGTCGGCCATGGCCGGGTTCGAGGTGACGATGTCCCAGACCACGTCGCTTTCCAGCTGGGCGATGGAGTTGCCGTACATGGCCGGGATGCGGGTGAAGGCGTCGAGGTCGTCGTTGATCAGCACCTGCCGGGTAATGGCAACGACGCGGCCATAGGTCTCGATGCGGTAGCTCTCCTTGCTCTCTCCGAGCGTGCCGCGCTTGAACTCGCCGCTTTCGCCGACCTTCAGGAGCTGCGGCGCCTCACCCAGCTGGACGCGGTGCATCGCCTTGAAGTCGGTGGCGAGCACCTGGCGGCAGAAGAGCGGGAAGGTCCGCGGATAGGCCTCATACGCCTGACGCAGCGTCTTGTTGGTGACGGCCGCGAGGATCTCGGGGAAGTCCGAGGTCGAGTGCAGCGCGCGCGTCGCCACCTCGTCGCGCGAGAGGCCGCGCGTGCTGGCGCCTGCCGTCTCGAGGCTTTCGCGGGCAAGCTCCATCAGCGTCATGCCGCGATACTCGCGCGCGGCGTCTTCCAGCGGGAAGAGCGTCGGGCTGTAGCGGTGCAGCAGCGCGCTGGAGATCGCCTCGCGCCGCGTGACCGTGGCATCGCGCCCGCCGAGCGGGACAGAGACATGGGGGAAGGTCCGGGTCTCGTCCGACTTGGCTGCGACCTGGTCGAGGATAAGCCGGCGCGCCTCGTCGATGGAGACGCCGCGCTTGATCAAGTCGTCCGCGAAACTGCGCTCGAGATGCAGCTTGTCGGCAAGGCCGTGAATGGTCGAGACGCGCTCGCGCTCCTGCGCGCGGGCCTCAGTCACCAGCGCGTCGGTATCGATGCTGCGGCTGCGGTCCTCGGGCGCCGGATCGGGCGTTGCCTTCGGCGACTTGGGCTTCATGTCGGCGGCACGGGTCTGCGTGTCGCCTGCGCGGGCCTGTGCCTCGGCAGCGCCAGTCTTGTCATCGGTCATTTGGGTCTCCTCGGCCACTGCCGTGTCGTTGTTCTGCTTGGCCGTGTCGGCCGGGGGCTCTGTCCTGTCGGTCATCTGGGATGCTCCTTGGCTGGTGGGGGCGTCCCGGCGGTGGAGGACGCAGTCATTGATCGGCTCTTTCGCCCGGAACCCGGCCGCGGCATCGGCGCCGACGGGGACGGCGGAAATCTCGAAAGGCGTCCAGTCCACCGCCCGCCAGATTTCGCGCGCGCCACCGGAGTCCTTGGCGGGCTTCGAGACCTCGAAGCGATGGACCTGGTAGCCGATGGAAACCGCGCGGATGTGCCCGGCCTCGATGTCGCGCCAGATATCGCCGACCGCGTCGCGCTCGGAGATGCGGATCCGGGCGATGCCCTGTCCGTTCTCGATCCGCGCCGAGCCGGGCACGACCGATCCGATCACCGCGTCGAGATCATGCGCCGCATGCACTTTCAGGAAGGGCGCGCCCGCGTTCAGCCGCTCGAGCCGGACATGCTCGGGCGCCATGCTGAGCTCCTCGTCATGCGGCTCGCCGAAGAGCGCGGCGCGGCGCACGCGCGCGCCGGTCGACCAGATCACCTCGACGCTGCGCGTCTCCGGGTCGATGGTATTTGGCGAAAGCTCCGCCGACCGGCGCAGCGCCGGCAGTTCGATCGTGTGTTCCATGAGATTTACTGCTACCTTGGATCAGTCAGCGACAACTGAGGAGGAAACATGGCAAGTCCGCTTGAACCGGCGTTCGGTTATCAACGCGATCAATTCGACCAGACCTGCGATTATTGTGGCGCTGTATTCGAAGTGACTGTTCCCGGCCAGAAAGGTCACGAGGAGCGCGAAGAATATCACTGCCCTGAATGCCGAAAGGAATTTCACTGTCGAGCTTCGAATAGTCCATCCGTTACGCTAAAGAGCCCTCGCACTGACGGCCGCAGCGGCAATTACCACGGCTAAAACACTCCGTCCGAATTCGCCTGCGCGCTGCCAGTCTTGGTGACGCGGCGCGGGTCGGTGTCGAGCACGAGCCCCAGCGTATCGAGCTTGGCGTTCGTCGCCGCGATCTCGGCCAGCACCGCGTCGGGGTTGCGGCCCTGCCGGGCGATGGCTTCGGCCAGCGTCATGGTGCCCGAGCGGATGGCCAGCAGGTCCGCCATCGCGTCCTTCTGCGGATCGACCGCCTCGAACTTCGGCGGCGACCATTCCACCGGCACGTCCGGCGTCGGAATGCGCCCCGCCGCCCATGCGGCTTGCGTGAACCAGCGCCAGACCGGCGCGCAGAACATCGGGATGAAGAGCTGCCACTGCACGGCGTCGATCATCCGGCGGAACTCCACGAGCCCGGCACGGATCGAGGAATAGTTGACTTGGGACAGGTCCCCGGTCAGCAGCTCGTAAGGCACCCGGAAGCCGGCCGCGATGGTGTGCAGGCTGGCGCGCTTGTATTCGCCATAGCCACCGGTGGCAGCGGGCTGGTTGAAGCGGATGTCCTTCCCGCCGCGCGCATAGGCGATCAGCCCCGGCTCGAACTGTTCCACCCGGTTCCCGTCGGCATCGACCACGGAGGGCGCGATGCCCTGCTGGGCTTCCTCGTCGCCGAAGACGATGGCGGTGACGCAGGCCTCGGTCTTCTTGCGCACGATCTCGGCCACCTCGTAGTCGTCGAGATCGCGCAGGCTGCGGATCACCGGCGCGCCCCAAGGCACGCCGCGCGCCTGCGTGCGCTGCTTTTCGTAGACATGGGCGATCTCGGTCGCAGGGACAGCGTGGCTGGTGAAGCCGCCCGTGAGGCTCAGCATGGCATCGCCCGGATGCGCGCCAAAGAGCCAATAGGCCCTGCGCCGGCCAAGCGCGTCGAACTCGATCCCCTGCACCGCCTGACCCGAGCCGATCACCCCGTTGCGGGTGGCATCGAGGAAGTCCGCCTCTAGGAGCTGCAACTGAACCGGTGGCATGACGCCGTCGCCTGCCCGGCGCGGACGGCGGCGCACCAGCACTTCGCCCGCCTCGACCATCTCGCGACAGGCCAGCGTCTGCAGCCCGTAGAAATCGAGCTGGCCGTCGGCATCGCAGTCATGCGCCCAGATCTCGAAGAGCCGATCCACCTCCTTGTCGAGCGCGGTGTCGCCGCTGGCGGCGCGCGGCATGATCCCGGCGCCGACAATGTTGTTGACGAGCACCGAGACGGCCTTGGCGGCATGCGGGTTGTTGCGCACCAGATCCCGCATCCGGTCGCGCAGCAGCGCGCCGGCCCGCCCGATCTCGGCATCCGCCGAAGATCCCGGCGCGTGCCAGCCATCGGTGCGCCGGCCGCGCGCCGCCCCTTCATAGGAGCGCGCAAGCCCCTCGAAGGCCTGTCGTGCCAGCACGCGCCTTGTGGCCACGCGCGGCGCGACGCTCGCGATGGCCCTGTCGAACCAGGAGACCATCAGCGGTGCCCACGCCCGAAACCGGCAAAACCCGCGATGGGCCTGCGGGTTGTGCCGGCGATCTGGCGCTCGATGGTGCGGATGCGGCCGAGCAGATCCTCGGCGGAGCCATACTCGACGGTCTTGCCGTCGTAGCTCACCCGCGTCGTCCCGCTCGCATAGGCGCGCCGGAGCGCCGCGAGTTCCGCCTCTGTCCAGTCGACCATGATCAGAACCATCCTTCCCGCCGCCCGAGCCAGTCGGAGCGGCGCTTGCCTTGCGTGCCGGTGTCGGGTCGACCGATCATGCCGGCGGGGCTTTCCACGCCGCTGGGGACGCCGAGCTGCGCTTCGAGATCGGCCCATGTCGCCTCGGGCCAGCGGTCTGCGCCCGCGATCCAGGCGGCGGCGCGGGCGTAGACCCGGCAGTCCAGCGCCTCGTTGCGCTCGCGGAGTTTCTGCCATTCGAGCCGCGCGAAGCCGCGCCGGTTGCGCACCGTCACCAGCTGCTCAGCCGTCAGCTGCCGGATCCACTCGGTGTCCGCCCAGCCGGGCAGATGCACCGTGCCGGGCACGAACGCCGCGCCATCATGCAGTTCTTCCGCTGTCGGCCGTGCCAGCCGCAGGAAGCGGTAGGTCTCGGCCTTGAAAGTCGATACCGCCACCGTCCAGAGCCGCGCGCCCCGGCGCAGGCGCTTGCCGCCCGCCGTGGCGTCCACATAGGTCGGCCCCGACACCGGACTCGCCCGGTTGAAGCCCTCGAGCCCCTTGACCGGTGCCACCTGCGCGAAGCCGACCGAGCGCGCCCAGCCATAGACAGCCGCCGTCTCGTAGCCGGTGTCGATGGCGAGCCGGGCGAGGGCCAGTTCCGCGCCACCCGCATGCCGCCAGCTACGGCCGAGCAGATCAGTCAGCGCGTCCCACGCCTCGGGCCGTGCTGGGCCGCCCTCGATCACGATGTGATCGACGAGCCAGCTTTCCAGGCCGCGGCCCCAGGCCCAGACATCGACCTCGATCCGGTCCTTCTGGACATCGGCGCCGGCGGTCAGGAACAGCCCGCCCGCGGGAACCGTGCCCGCGGGCCAGTCCTCGCGCCGCTCGGCGATGCGCTGCCAGTCCGGCGCATCGCCGGTTTCGATCCAGGTGTCGCCGAGAACCGTGTTGCGGAACACCCGTTCGGCCTCGTCCGAGCCCACCGCCGCCTCCTTGTCCCGCGCGATGTCGGCCCAGCTCTTCCACCCCGGCGGCGAATAGAGCGCCGAGAGATGAAACCCCACCGTCCGCGTATCCCGGGCCTTGGCGGTCGCCCGCCATTCGCCCGCAGCCAGCATCGCCGGCTTGTGGTGTTCCTCGATCGGTGTCTCGCAGGCATCGCAATTATACGCCGCCGTCTCCGGTTTGCCTTTCTCCCAGCGCAGCCGCTCGAAACGCAGCCATTGCGCATGGCCGCAATGCGGGCACGGCACGAAGAAGCGGCGCTGATCGCTGGCCTCATACTCCCGCTCGATCCGGCTGACGCCGCGGATCGTGGGCGTCGAGACCAGCAGCACCTTGCGCCGATGCGCGAAGGTCAGCGAGCGCGCCTCGGCGAGGCCCACCGGGTCGCCTTCTTCATCGGCCGAGGCCGGATAGGCATCGACCTCGTCGAGGAACACGTAGCGCGCCGGCATCGAGCGCAGACCGACCGCCGAGTTGGCGCCGGTCATCACCAGCACGCCGCCGGGGAAGTCCTTCGACAGCTGCGTGTTGCCGCTGTCGCGCGCCCGCGCCGGTCGCACGCGCTCCTTCAGCGCCGGGCTCTCCTCGATCAGCGGATCGATCCGCTGCCGCGAATTGCGCTTGGCCAGCTCCACCGTCGGCTGCACCGCCAGCATCGGCCCCGGCGCGTGGTGCATCACGAAGCCGATCCAGTTGTTGCCTGCCTCCGTGGCGCCGACCTGCGCTGCCTTCATGAATACGACCCGCTGGGTGGGGTCGCCCGGCGAGAGCGCGTCCATGATCGCCCGCATGTAAGGCGTCCGCTCGGTGCGGTACCGGCCGGGCTCGGCGCTCGCGCGCGAGCTCAGCCAACGATGCGTGTCCGACCATTCCGAGACGGTCAGCCAGGGATCGGGCGTGAGCCCGCGACCCCAGGCCCGGAGCAGCGCCTCCGCGCCGTCGAACGCAGTGATGGTTTCGCCTACCGCTTCGCTGCTTGAGGCGTTGCCGTCAGAGGGCAATCCGGGGCTGGGCGAGTTCCTCGAGATGGGCGCGGACATGGGCCTCCAGAACCTTCTGCATGGCCGCCGTCTCGATGGTCACCTCGTGGCCTACCGCTTCGCTACATGAGGCCGTCAACTCCGCCGCCATCAGCGCAGCCACCCGCGCCGGCCAGTTGACCCACGCGTCGCGTTCCTCGCGCGCGAGCCGAAAGACCAGCGACGTGGCGCGGTCGCGGTCGACAAGTTCGCCCTTCAGCTTGGCGAGCCGGATGCGCCGCTCCTGCGCCTTCAGCACCTCATGCGCCGTCTTCGCCTGCAGAAACGTCGTGCCGCCGCCCGCGACCGGCGCGGCCATGCCCTGCTCCTTGAGCGTATCGCCGACGGCAGAGACCGCTGCCTCTGGCACGGGCTTCATCTTCGCCGCTTTCGGCGCCCTTCTGGTCTTGGACGGATCGGTCGCCTCCGCCCGCAACCGGTCAGAGGCCGCAGCGTCGATACTGCCATCGGCGTGCAGGATGAGCCGGCCAGAGGACTTCGCCTTCTGGATTGCGCCCCGCGACAGCCCGACATGGGCGGCGTACTGGCGCTCGCTCATGCCCTGCATCGCCAGCCCCGATTATTATTTAAAACCATGTGCTTATGCAGTTGATAAGCCGCGCCGGCAGAGCGAACGTGTCTCCAGAAGGACGATACAACGCACCCGAGGAACCCGCCATGCCCCGCCGCAAGACCGACCCCACCGCCGCCCGCGACGCCCTCATCCTGGAGATCGCGCAGCGCCGCTTCTTCCTCGAAACCCTCGAGACCCGGAACTCCGACCGGCTCGACTTCCACGATGTCGCCGTCTGGGCCATCCGCGACGCGCTCGCGGAAGCCTATGAGGCCGGGCGCCGCGCAAGCGCCGCCGAAACCCAGCTCTGAAAGGAAACGCACATGACCGCCATCACCACCATCCGCATCGATCACGCCGCGCTGCCGGACCCGCTGAACCTCAAGGGCCCGGACGCTGCCGCCCGCATGATCGAGGCCGCGCTGCGCGACGAGGGGATCACGGCCGAGGCCTCGGACGTGATCTCGCACATCAAGATCGAGCTGCCGACCACCCAGCTTGCCGCCGCCAGCACCATGCTGGCCAGCCTGCAGCTGATCTGAACGGGATCAGCCAGAAAGAAATCATATGGCTCTGAATTGCCTACACTTTCGGGTGCCGCAGAGCGATTCTGATTGCACAGGGACGATGCAACTCACCACGGAGCCACCACCATGACCCGCCGCGCCATCGACAACTCCAAAGCCATCGACGCCTTCCTTGCCGCCAAGTTCGAGATCGACGCGATGCTGGAGCGGCTCGCCGCTCTCAGCGCAGACCACTTCGACACCCACCCCGACGAGATCGACTGGGGCGACGTCGGCACCCTGAACCATTACCGCGCCAAGCTGCGCGAGATCACCGACAGCGCCTTCGGCGAGGGTGAGCACGCGCGCTGACATCCGGCACAACCGGAACTCCTGCCGCGCCCAGCGCGGCTCGGGGTCGTAGGAGGGTCGCGACGGTCGCGGCCCCGGACACGGAGACGACCCCATGACCCAGATCCAGCTGTCCGACGCCCAAGCCGTCATCTTGTCCGCCGCCTGCGCGCGCGAGGACGGGATGGTGTTCCCCGTCACCGCCAACCTCAAGGGCGGCGCAGTCGGCAATGTCTGCAAGAGCCTGCTGAAGCGCGGGCTGATCGAAGAGGTCGCCGCCACCGACCTCAACACGGTCTGGCGGCACGACGAGGAGCGCGGCCCGCTCACCCTTCGTGCCACGCCGCTGGCCTACAGCACTCTCGGGATCACCGATGCTCCGGAGGAGCAAACGAACAGCCAGCCCGGGACCGAAGCCGCGCCGGAGCCCGCCCGCCGCCGCACCGGCACCAAACAGGAAGCGCTGATCGCGATGCTCCGCGCCGAGGGCGGCGCCACCATCGACGAGATCGTGACCGCACTCGACTGGCAACCGCACACAGCGCGAGGCGCCATGTCCGGCGCGCTGAAGAAAAAGCTCGGTCTCAAGGTGACCTCTGAGAAAGTCGAAGGGCGTGGGCGGGTCTATAGACTTCCTGCCGTCTGATCGACCAGCCACGGAAGCAGACCGCCAGTCCGTAGGGGCTGCGGTCTGCAAGGCTATTTAAACAGCGAAACGACCCCAAGCACGATCCCGACTACGCCAAGGCCGACCGACCAAATCGCGAGCCATGCCGGGATAAAGATCCGAGGATCGGGGGTCCGAAGGTACCAGCGTAACTTGTCAAACCAACCAAGCGCTTTGAGTTCAAAATCCAGCTGTGCATTCTTTTTAACTCCAAGCGCCTGCCTCGTATCAAAAGCCATGTAAATCGCGCTGTCGTCATCATGGCCGAGAAGAACCGCATCGTATGACCTTGATCGATCTGACGTGTTGGTTATGCGAGCAACGTCATATCGCTCAATCCCGCTTCGGTGAGATTGATGCAAACGAACAATTGAACTACCCCATTCGCTTCGATCAAGCCCTTTGACTTCAAGTTGTGGCACGCCGCTGTCCCTCTCGAATTTGGCACACCATAACACCTTATTCGCTTTCGGCCACAACACCGGTACTGTTTGATTCTACATGCTTCGCCGAAGCCGTTCGAACAGCCGCCGCAGGACATATGACCGCGCGATGCTCACCACCGTGAACACCGCGCCCATCATCAGGTTCTGCGCCAGCGTCGTGTGCAACCCGAATACCGGGAAGATCAGGAGCTGCGTAACGACCGCAACGCCGTAGCCGACAGCAACGTTGGCGACGGCCTCGACCAGCGACATGGCCCGGCTTTGCTTCATCGAGCGCCCTTATCCATCTGCCAGCAATTGAGCTGCGAGAGTTCGGAGCGCATGCGCCGCAACCAAGGGGACCACACCGTTGCCACCGAGCCGAAGCCGGTCCACCCGGTGGGCCAGCCCATCAGCGCCTCGACAAACAGCGGGTTCAAGGTCCGGGGCATTTCGCAAGAACCGTCGCCAGCCATCGGCGTCACGAGGACCTGGCGGCCAAGCAGGCCGTTCACCGGCGTGTTGGTAAGGCTCGTCGCGCCATCCTTGTGATCGCGGGCCGTCGGCGTCATCCACATCCCCGCCGAATGGGTCAAGTCGGCCGTCTTGCGGTTGCCCGCGCTCGGCTTGCATCCGTCGTTGGCCATCGGCGTTGGCCAGAGCCGCAGCATTTCCGTCCGGTTCCCGCCACTCGACCGGGTGCCAGAGCAAGCGCGCGGGGTCGGCCAGCGCGTCCCCCTCGCGGATGGCGAGGATGAAGAGGCGTTCGCGCTTATGGGGCGCACCGACTTCCGCCGCCGTGAAGAGGCCTGCCGCAAGGCGGTAGCCCATGCCGACCAGTCCGCTGGCGACTTCGGGGAAGCCGAGGCGGAGATGATGGGCGACATTTTCGAGGAACACGAAGGGCGGTTCGACCTCGCCGATGATGCGGGCGACATGCGGCCAGAGGTGGCGCGGGTCGTCCGCGCCCCGGCGCTGGCCCGCGACGGAGAACGGCTGGCACGGATAGCCCGCAGTGACGATGTCCACCGCGCCGCGCCATGGGCGACCGTCGAAGGTTCCAACGTCGTCCCAGACAACAGACTGATCCAGGGACGCGTCTTCCATCCGCGCCACGAGAGTGGCTGCGGCGTAGGTTTCCCGTTCGACATGGCCCACAGCACGATATCCGGGGATGGCGATGGCAAGCCCGAGATCGAGCCCGCCCGCGCCGGAGCAGAGGGAGAGGCCGAAGAGGCATGCGTCTCCGGCTCCGGAAGCACACCCGGAGGAAGGTAAAGCCAGGTCATGCATGTCACGCGGCGGTCTTGCGCTTTCGCGGGGGTTCGGCGTCCGTGTCCGGCGTATCGGCCTCGTCGCCCAGCCGCTCGACCTTCACCTCGCCAAAGGTCCGACCATCACCATCGAGGATCGCGTCCTTGCCGGTCTCGGCTTGCCAGCGCTCCACGGCGACATCGACATAAGCCGGGCTGATTTCCATCGCGAAGACACGCCGGCCGTTGGCCTCGCCCGCCATGATCTGCGACCCGGAGCCGCAGAACGGCTCGTAGCAAAGCCCGCCCCGCGCGACGTGCTGGCGCATCGGGATGCCGAAAGCGTCGAGCGGTTTCGGCGTCGGATGGTCGGGGCGCTCGTCCTTGGCGAAGGACGGCATCTCCCAGGTCGAGGGCAGCGTCTGCTCGGCCACCTTCGGCGGGCGGTTCGGGCGACGCCAGCCCATGAAGCAGGGCTCGTGCTTCCAGAGGTAGTGCGAGCGGGTCAGAACACCGCGGTCCTTCACCCAGATGATCTGCTGGTGGACGAAGGCGCCGGCATTTTCCCAGCAGGCTTCCAGCATCGCCTGGCGGCGGGAGGCGTGCCAGCAATACCAGGCGGCGTCATCCGTGATCGCCTCGGCGACGGCCGCAGCGATGAAGCCGTCGTAGAGCTCGGCCCCCTGCGAACTGTCGTCCCAGGTGTTGCCGTAGGACTGCGACCAATCCTTGTTGCGCGTCGGGTGGTTCGAGCCGTCGTAATCGACGAGATACGGCGGATCGGTCGCGAACAGGATCGCGCGCTCGCCATTCATCAGGCGGCGGACATCGTCATGGTTGGTGCTGTCGCCGCAGAGCAGCCGGTGATCGCCGAGGATCCACAGATCGCCCGTCCGCGAGGCCGGATTGCGCGGCGGCTCGGGGATGGTCACCGGGGGCACGGAGCCCCCGGCGCCACCTTCTTCTTCACTGCCCGCGTTCGGATCCAAGGCCAGAAGCTTGTCGAGCTCGCCGTCCGAAAAGCCAACCAGCGATAGGTCGTAGTCGTCTGCCAGAAGGTCCTGCAGTTCGGCCGACAGCAGTGCCTCGTCCCATGGCGACTCAGCAAGCCGGTTATCCGCGATCCGGTAGGCCCGGCGCTGCGCCTCGGTCAGATGCCCCAGCACGATCACCGGCGCCTCGGTCAGCCCGAGCTGCGTCGCTGCGAGCACCCGGCCGTGGCCCGCGATCAGCTCCCCGTCCTCGGCCACGAGGCAGGGCACGGTCCAGCCGAACTCGGCCATGCTGGCCGCGATCTTTGCCACCTGATCGGCGCCATGCAACTTCGCGTTCTTCGCGTAGGGCTGGAGCCTGGCCAGCGGCCACTGCTCGATCTGCTCCGGTGCGAAGGCGAGGGTCATCGACGACGTGCTTCCATCTTGATGGTGGATACCGGCCGGACTCCGGACTCCGGATGCCGCGCTGGACTCCACGCAGGGTCCAGGCGCGTCCGGGGCTATCCGGCCCGAAGGCCAGCGTTCATTGGGGTTGTCGCGCGGCTCTCGCGTGTCCGGCTTCCGGCTGGCTTCCCAGAAATCCGGCCCTGTCGCTGGCGAAATTGCGCGCCAAGCCCGCCAGCATACGATTTCGCCAGGAAGGAACCGCGAACTCGGCTGCAGGGGGCTGTCAGGCGGCGTCGCGCAGGCCACAAGGAAAGGATCGGCGCCTTTCCTTTGTTAACGCCCTCGCCAACGAAAGGATGATTTCGCTAGGGGCTGCGCCGCGCGCGCCTCTCCCGAGCTTACCTGATTTGTAGCCCGGGAGAGCAGTTTTTGTCCCAGCGAAAACTGTCCGCCGCACATCTTCCCCGCTGGCACGCAGCATTACGCGCCACCGGCCAGTTCGATCACGCGCCGCTTGGAAAGGTTGCGATTGAACCGCCGCCGGTTGAGATGCAGGCAGATGACGCAAAGCCCGTAGAGCCAGTGCTGATGGGCGGCCGAGCGTGCAAGCCCGACGGTCCAGCAGATGGTCTTCCACCTTTCGCCATGGGCTTTCATCCAGACGATCTTGCCGTCGGTGGGATCGATGCAGGCGGTCCAGGTCAGCGTCTCCTCCATGCGGCTGATCGCCTGCGGCGAGGGCAGCACGCGCATGGGCCTTGGCTCCTGCCCGACCTTGTCGCCGAAGCTATGAATGACCTCCGGCCAGGTGCTGAAGTACCCCCGGCGGCGGGGTTCGGGCAGGCGCTTGAGGACATAGGCGGCCTCGGCAAGCCGGGCCTCCACCAGAGAGGGCGTCCATTTATCCATGCCTGCCTCCCTGCCTCGCGGACGGATTGCCATAGAGCTTCTCGCCGAGTTGCCGAACCAGTTCCCGCTCGGGCCAGGTCAGGCGTTCGTCATCGAGCGCGACGGCAAGCACGCGCTGTTCGTGCCAGCCCTCGCGCTTGACCTGTTCGGGATCGCGGCGATGGCCGCCATAGCCCTTGGGATGCCACCTCATTGCAGCCCCCCGCCGGTCTCGATCGCCCAGAGCAGGATCGCGATGGCGTCGGCCTCGTTGTCATCGGCGGGGCTGAAGCCGCGCGCCCGGGCGGCCGCCATCATGGCGTCCTTGTTCGCATTGCCCTTGCCGGTGGCGTGGCGCTTGATGGTGCCCACCGGCACGCCCTGATAGGGCACGCCCCGCAGCTCGGCCCATGAGGTGAGTGTGGCCATGAGCCCGCCATAGACATGCGCCGCGTCGGTCGCGGCGTGGCGGCGGACCTCCTCGAACCAGATCGCGGCGATCGGCCCGCTCAGCCGGTCGAACTCGGTGAGCCAGTTGGTGAAGCGCAGGAAACGCATCCCGCCCCCGTCGAAGCGCCCGGGGCGGAAGCTGGCCGTGCCGCTCAGGATCAGCCCGTCCGCGTCGCGGAGCGCCCATCCGGTGGTGGTGCCCAGATCGAGGGCCAGGATGGGGCGGCCCGATGCCGCGCCGATGCCCCTGACCGGACGGGCATGGGTGATGGGTTCTGCAGTGGCTGAAAGGTTCATGGCGAACGTCTCCCGTGTGGTGGGTGGAAAGGCAGGGACAGCAGCACGCGCGCGCGACGCCCCCGGGGGTGGGAGTGGAGAACCCGCCTTGCGGCGTTCTCCCCACCCCCGAAGGGGGTGGCTTTCACCCCCACAACTTGAAATGAGCCGTAAGAGACTGCGAAACATGAGAAATTCGAAGTTGGGAACGCGACGCGCGGGCGAAGCTTTCCCAACTTGAATCCGCGCGTCCGGACGGGCGCCATCGCGGCGGTGCGCAGGTAGTTGGGAAAACCCTTCCCAACTTGAATCCGCGTGATGCGTCGAGGCCCGGCGCGGGCCTGCGCAACCAGTTGGGAAGACCTTTCCCAACTCTCCCAACTTGAATCTGCGCGGTTGTGCGTAGGTCCGATGCGTCATGACTCGCCCTCCGGGTAGACCCAGACGGCGGGGTTCTCGACGGGCAGCGGGGCGCCGCTCTGCGGGCATTTGTAGGTGCTGGGCAGGACCGGGATGCCACCGGGGTGGACCTCGCCGGTCTCGGGGTCGACAAGCTCGCTGTCGGCCGGGAACACCATGCCCTCGACGCAGAGATAGCCGAACTTGGAGGTGGAGCGTGGTAGGCCGAACGGGCGGCCGTCGCGGACGAACTTGATGTCGCCTTTCGTGGCGAGCACGCTGATGCGATCGCGGATCGTGTCCTTGCCGCCGAGGCCTGCCTTGTTCTCGTAGCTCTCGGCGAATTGCAGCGCGGTGTAGAGCTTGCCGCGCCCGGCCTCGTCGAGCAGAAGCTGCAGGATCACGTCGCGCTTGCGCATGCGCTCGGCATCGAGCTTCTCGCCGAAATCGCGCCGCACGATGCGTTCGCCAGAGGGATCGAGCTCCACCCAGCAGCCGGCGCGCTTGTCGATCAGCTTCGAGGGCAGTGCCGGCCCGTTGCGCAGCTCAATTTCCAGGCGGCGCTCGGGGCGTTCTTCATCCGGGCGATGCAGGATCAGGCCGGAGGTGTAGAACCCGCGCAACGCGCTGGCGCCGGAGAGGGCCAGAAACGGATCCTCCCGCAGCTGCGTCTTGCCAAGCTTGCGCGTGTGATGGGCCAGGATCACGCCGCAGTCGGGGTTGACCGCTTCGCGCAGCGGCTCGATGCGCTCCTGCAGGAAGAACATCATCGCGGCGTTGTCGTTCTCGCCGCCGCCGTCCGGCCCGCCATCGAAGAGGTTACGGATCGGGTCGATGCAGAGAATGTCGACCGGCGGGTCGCCGTAGGCGCCGCGCACCGCCTCGATGACATTCGGCAGGCCGTTGCCGTCCAGCAGGAGCTTGAGCTTGGGCGTGGCCACGAACCCGTCGCGCGCCGCCGCCAGCAGATGCGCCTCCAGCCCGAGGGCCTGCAGGCGCTCGCGGAGGTAATGATACTGGATCTCGGCCTGCAGGTAGAACACGCGCATGGGGCGCGGCGGCGTGAAGCCGAGAAACGGCACGCCCGCGGCCATGTGCACGAGCCAGGAAATCAGGAAATCGCTCTTGCCGACCTTGGGCGCCCCGCCCAGCACCAGCAGCCCGCCCGGCGTCAGGACGCGCGGGGCGATGATGTCGTCGGGCATGGGGCTTGTGTCGTCAAGCAGCGCGCCCAGCGTGAAGGCCTCGACCCTTAGCGCCTGCCGCGCGGGCTGCGCCGGGCCATTGCGCGCGACATGCAGGGCCCAGAGCCGCTCAGTCTCGCGCTGGAGCCGGTCGAGCGGCCAGCTGGGGCGCAGCATGGCGGCGTTGTAGCCGCAGATCGCCTCCCAGCCCTCGGGCCCCGACAGGCGCCCCTCGTGCACGAGCCGCAGATAGTGGCCGATGGCCGCACTGGCGCCCTGAAATCGGGTCCAGTCATCCTCACCGGCCGCGCGGACGGGGTTGGTGAGGACCGCATCGATGGATGGCTTGTCGGCGGAAGGCGATGTGGCCTGCACGATGCCATCGAGCGGCGGCATGTCTGCCACGGCCTCGGCGAATTCGGCCAGATCGACCTCGTGTTCGGCCTGCTCGGCGATCCGGACGATCCGCTGGAAGCCCCCCTTGTGATAGACGCTGCCCGCCACACGGATCGGCTGATGCGCCGAGCGGAAATGCGTGTCGCCGCCCACCTTGGCGGCAATCTCGCCGCGCAGCCGGCAGACCTCGGCCACATCCGCGCCTTCGACCGGCTCGTTCAGGCGCCACCAGACATGCAGCTTGTCGCGTCCCTCGGGCGTGCGCCCGCCGCTTTCGACGACCAGCGTGGGGCGGCCCAAATAGTGGCGCAGATGCGCGAGCTTGGCGGTGATGTCACCGGTATCGAGATCGACGACGACGGTCTGCATCTGCTGCACATCGGCCGCGCGCGCTTCGCCCTGTGCGGCCACCGTGCCCGGGATCACATAGACGGCGGCGCCCTCCCGCCAGGCCCAATTCGCGAAGGTCGCCATCTTCTCGGGCGCCGTGCCGTCCGCCGGGATCCAGATGTTGTGCGGGCGCCCGTCGAAGCCCTGCCCCTTGTCCACGAAGCCGCGCACCGGAATGAGCCCCTCGCAATAGCCGAAGACCACATCGAGAAATGCCGCGATCTGCGCGGGGTCGGGCTCGACCCCGAACGCGTCCGGTGTGGGCGCGGCGTCGTTGAAATCCCGCCACGGGTTGAAATGGATGATCGTGTCATCGCTCATGCCGGCAGGCTCCAGCAGCGCTCGGACCAGGGGCATAAGCGGCACTCGAAGAAATCCGGGCTGCGGGCGATGCGCGGCAGCAACTCGCCCGCATCGCTCGCCTGCAGGATCCGCACGCCGCGATCCGACATGCGCTGCGCCAGTTCAGCGTCGAAGGGCACCAGCTCGTGGTGCAGCTCGGCCGTGTCCTTGTTGATCGCGGTGAAGAGCGCCGGCGCGGCGGAAATGCCGGGAACTGTCGCCTCCATATACGCCTGGTAGAGCGCGATCTGTGCGGCATAGACCGGCTTGGCGACACTCACGCCCCTGGTGACTGTATCACGCCAGTTCTTCGCGTTCATGGTCTTGCATTCCCACAGCGCCGGGATGCGCAGCCCCAGCGCCGCAGGGGCATCGGCGATGATCCCGTCGACATGGCCCCGGATGCGCCCGCCCGCGACTTTGAACCCGAACTGCGCGCCATCGGGGCGATTGCCCTTGCGGGTGTAGAGATCGAGCCCCGCCGCCCGCAGCCAGCGGATGGCGAGATCCTCGAGCTGATGCCCGATGGCGAAGATGCGCAGCGTCTGGCCGGTGAAATCCTGGCCCTCGTCCTTGGGCGCGCCCACGAACTCGAACTGCAGGGCGCGTTCGCAGGGATGGCCCAGCCGCGAGCCGCCGAGGTAGTCGCGCGGCCGCGTTGCCGCGCGTTCGGCCTCGAGGGCGGCATCCACGGCCGCGTTGATGCGCTCGGCGATGCCGGGCCGATGGTTGAAATCCAGCGTCAAAACGGCACCTCCGGCTCGTTGGCCCGCGCCTGGTCGGCCATGGCCTCGCGGAAGCCCTCCACGGCCTCCTCGATCAGCGCGCGGACCTGCGCCTCGGTCAGATCGGCGAGCGGGGTGGCCCAGCCGATCTCGTCCATCAGCAGCGCCACGCGTTTCATGGTCGCCGTGACGGCGGCGCGCTCTTCCTCGGTGAGATCAACCATGCCGACACACCTGCGCGCCGAGCGCGTCCAGTAGCTCTGGCAGGCCATCGAGCAGAACCAGACCGAGGATCGGGGTCGCTTCGATGGCACCGGATCGCGCCAGCCAAATCCACGCGGGAGTTGCCCACAGACAGCACAGAGCATGCCACGCGGATGCCAGAGCCGACGCCGGTCCGCGGCGGAAAGTCGGGATGATGACGCCATGGCTCATGCCGCCCTCCCGATTGCATCGGCGGCCGCGCCCTCGGCCCCGAACACCAGCGCGCGGATCGCTGCGCGGTTGAATCGGAAGGACAGGAGCGCCGAGGCCTGATAGCGCGTGAGCCCGAAATCCTGCCGATACTCGGCCGGCAGCCAGGCCAGCTGCTTGTCCGTGGGCGGCTGGTTCAGCCAGCGGCGGGTCTTGTGGGCGCTCTCGTCGCTCTCATGTTCGTTGAGCCAGTCATCGGCCGCGGCAAGGCAGACCGTGCGCTCACCCACCGCCAGAAGCCGCGGCTGCTCGCGCTGCAGGCCCCCGACCCCATACCAGCGGCCATTGAGGAAGAAGACGCCGCCCCAGGCGCTGAACCCGTTGGCAATCAGCGCGCCATCGTCGCCAAAGAGATCCACCCAGCGAAAGCTGGAGCGCTTCAGCAGATCGATCTCGGACATCACGAAGGCGCCCAACGGCTCGGATCCGGCATCCTCGTCGCGCTCCCAGAGATGGCCGCAGAGCGGGCATTCCATGGTGGCGATCGGCACCTCGGCACCGCAGTCGGGGCATTCCTTGCTGGGCGCCTCGCCCGCCGCCTCACGACCGTCGAGATCGACATCCTGCTCCAGCGCCCCGTGCATCAGCGTGGAAGTGCCGAAATCCAGAACGATGCAGTCGGTCTTGATCACGCCGGGGTGCTCGGCCGGGTCCACGGTGCGCAGCCCCCGGCCGATCATCTGGATCATGGTTGACTTGTAGGAGCTGGGGCGCAGCAGCACGACGCAGGAGGTGGGCGGATGATCCCAGCCCTCGGTCAGCACCGCGACATTCACCACGACCCTCAACTCGCCGGCCGCATAGGCACGTAGCGTTACGCGCCGTTCCCCGGCGCTCATGTCGCCATGGACCAGCCCGGATGGCGCCCCGGCGGCCGCGAAAGCCGCCGCCACGTTGCGCGCGTGATCGACGGTGGAGCAGAACACCACGGTCTGCCGATCACCCGCCTTCTCCTGCCAGTGGCGGATGACCGCATCGGTGACGGGCGCGCGGTTCATGATCGCGTCCACCGCGTCCATGTCGAAATCATCGACGGTCTTGCGGACCTGCCCAAGCTGGTGCTGCACACCGACATCGATGACGAAGGTCCGGGGCGGGACGAGGTGGCCGGATGCGATCAACTCGCCGATCCTGATCTGGTCGGCGACATTGGAAAAGACCGGGCGCAACCCCTTGCGATCGCCCCGATTGGGCGTGGCCGTCACCCCGTAGATCCGGCAATCCGGGTTGCGATCCCGCGCGCGATCGATGATCCGCCGGTAGCTTTCCGCCGCCGCGTGATGGGCCTCGTCGATCACCAGCAGATCGAGCGTGGGCAGCGCGTCAAGATTGCTGCTGCGCGCCAGCGTGGGCACCATCGCGAAGGTGACCTGGCCGTTCCAGGCCTTCTCGCGGGCATCCACCACCGAGGTCGAGATGTCCGGGTTGACCCGCGCGAACTTGGACCGGTTCTGGCTGGTCAGCTCGTCACGATGCGCCAGCACGCAGGCCTTGGCATCGGTGCCGCCAACGGCGCGGCCTGCGACAGCGGAAAGCATGATCGTCTTGCCGGCACCGGTCGGCGCGACACCGAGCGCGTTGCCGTGGGTGTCGAGCGCAGACAGGCTGCGCTCGACGA
>NZ_QNVJ01000048.1 GCF_003350345.1 Alkalilacustris brevis | reverse complement strand
AGCCAGAAACCCTCCGTTCCGCAATATGCCTAAATTGTCCCATGGGCGCTGACTTCAGACAGCTTGCGATGGCGGATTTCAGGCAGGAAGAGGGGCCGGGTGTCACCGACATGGATAGTGACGATGGGAGATGACCGGGGATATCGGGGCGAATTTCCCCGAAGCAGCGCAGGGGCGCAGCCCATCCGCATTTGTTGGGCTGTTTCTTCACTTTGCGAATCCATGCCGTTACACAGCCTTCACGCAGCTTGCGGATAAAATCCTGATCATGATGTGACCTGCGCCGCATGGTCCCGTGGACCGCGCAAAGGCCAGGGTCCCACCGCCTCGGCCCACCGGCCGGCGCGGTAGGGCTGCACTATCAGTCGGAACGCCGGCCGAAGGTTTGGCGGGCCGTCGCAATCGCCTCGTCAATGTCCTCCCATTCCGGCAGGTCGGTAAAGTGGTGGCGGATGAAAGCCACCAGATCGCGCAATTCCTCGTCGCCGATCGTGGTGAAGCGAGGCATGGATTTGTCGGGCACCCCGTCAGGCGGGCGGATACCGTCGATCGTGACATTGATCAGGTTGATCGGATCGGGCCCTGTCACCGATGACACCAGCGCCAGCGGCGTCGTATCCGCCACACGCCTGTGGCAATCGGCACAGGAACCGGCAAAGCGCTCCTGCCCGCGCCGCAGGGCCGGGTCATCGAGCAGATCGGCCTCGGGGATGGTCTGGCTTTCGAATTCCCGCTCCTCAGCGAGCGCGAGGATGGCCTCGTGATCGCGACCGTCGTCTTCCTGAAACGACAGCAGATACTCGGCCATGTCGTAAATGTCATCCTCGGGCAGATGGGCGAGGTTGTTGACAACCGGTGTCATCGGGCCCGCGGCGATGCCGTGGTCACGGTCCCATCCATCGATCAGGTAATTGACCATGGCCCATTCAGACCATTGCAGCGGCGAGGGCGACCCCGGCCCGATACCCGTTGCATACCAGCCATCAACTCTTGCACCTTCGAACTTGCGCGCCGTCTCACGCGCGCCAAAGGCGTTGCGCGGCGTATGGCAGGCCCCGCAATGGCCAAGCGCCTCGACCAGATACGCGCCGCGGTTCCATTCTTCGCCGCGCTCGGGGTCGGGCGCGAACCGGCCCGGCGTGAAATAGAGCAAATTCCACCCGGCCAGCAAGGTGCGGATGTTGAAGGGAAAGCCAAGCTCGTTGGCAGGTGTCTCGGCCCGGATCGGCTCCTGCGCCATGAAATAGGCATAGAGGGCCGAAATGTCCTCGTCGGTGATCTGCGTGAAATGGTCATACGGAAACGCCGGATACAGATAAGCGCCATCGTCGCGGATGCCTTCGTGCATGGCGCGTTTGAATGCCTCTTCCGACCAGGTGCCGATCCCGGTTTCAGGGTCGGGGGAAATGTTGGTGGCATAGACGATGCCAAAGGGCGTCTCCATCGGGCGGCCGCCTGCATAGGGCTCGGCGGAACTGGTGGTGTGGCAACTGCTGCAATAGCCGGCCGCTGCGAGCATTTCACCCTGTTCCACAAGTGCACTGTCCAGCGTATCCGGATCAGGCGGATCAACAGGCGCAAGCGCCGGATGACGCTCGGCCCAGACGACAAGGCCCACCCCCGCGACCATGACAACGGCAGCGGTTCCAAAAAGTATGGTTCTGATTTTCATGCGCTACGCTTCAATTCTGCTGCAGCCCCATGCGCCCGACCGGTTGCACAAGGCCGCAAAACCCGTGATTCCGGAAAACGGGCCGACCGGGCATATCGCCCTGACCGGCCCGCTTCTGGTGTTTTGCCTGTGCTGGGCTCAGCCCCGCAAGGCGTCCTGCACGCGGCTGGGTGTGAGGGGCAGATCACGCATCCGCACCCCGACAGCATCGAAGACGGCATTTGCCACCGAAGCCCCGGCCTGGCCGACCAGGGTTTCCCCCGCGCCCAGGTAAGGCTCGCCCGGGCGGTTGATCAATACGTTCTCGATCGGGGGAACCTCGTTGAAGGTCAGGATCGGATAGCTTGCCCAATCATCGGACATGACCCGCGTATCGTCGAAACGGACTTCCTCCTTCAGCGTCCAACTCAGCATCTGGATCAGCCCGCCCTCGATCTGGTTCTCCAGACCGTCGGGATTGACGATTTCACCCGCATCGCTTGCCGTCACCGCCCGGATCACACGGATGCGCCCGTTGCGGGGGTTGACCTCGACCTCAAGCGCCACGGCCGACATCGCGGCGTAGTTCTTGTAGCGCGCGAAGGCAAAGCCACGGCCACGGTTGCGCCCGCCTTCAAAGCTGTCCCAGCCGAAGCGTTCGGCCGCTGCCATGATGCAGTCACGCGCGCGCTCGTCCTCCATGTGGCGCAGGCGGTATTCCACCGGATCCACGCCCGCATCATGCGCCAGCTCATCCATGAAGGATTCGCAGGCGAAGATGTTGGCAAAGGCGCCGAGCCCACGGGTGGACGACACGCGCAGCGGTATCTGCGGCACATAGTGGTCGGTGACCACATGCCCGGGAAACGCGTAATCGGCAATAGCGTTGCGGGCCGTGTTGTAGTTGGGCGGCCCGCCCGACTGCTGCGGAATGCCGATCTCGTCAAATGGCGGGTCAAGATACTGGGCCGGAATCAGCCGTGCTGGATTACCGCCCGGACGCATCCCGTGGGGGGTCGAGTAGACATCGAACTCCCAGTCCAGGACATTGCCGTCCTCGTCCAGCCCCGCGCGAGTCTTCAGCACCATGGCCGAGCCGTATGGCTCCCAGCGGTGTTCATCCTCGCGCGTGTACTGCATGAAGACCGGGCGCCCCGGCACGGCCTGTGCCAGAAGCGCGGCATCCGCCGCGGCATCGTCGGCCATGTTGTGCCCGTAGCACCCCGAGCCCTGGACATGCTGCAGATGCACCTGATCTTCCTCGACTCCCAGCATCCCGGCAATCGCACGCGCCGTGGCATAGACGCTCTGGCTGTGGGTCTGGACGGTTGTCACGCCATCATCCCCCAAGGTCGCGATTGCCGCCGAAGTGCCAAGCGAGCCGTGCATGTGATAGGGCCGGTAGTATTCGGCCTCCATCCACTTGGCAGGCTCTGGCCCGCCTGAGCGCGGCTCGTCCTTCTTCTTGCTGACGATGGCTTCCTGCGAAAGCAGCCACTCCTTCATGTTTTCGTTGCCGGGCAGGTTGGATTCGACCTCCCATTCGGCCACCTGGCGCAACACATTGGCGGCATTGAGCGCCTGGTCCTGACGTTCGGCCACCACGCCCAGGAAGCTGCCGTTGCGGATGACGGCCATGACGCCGGGCAAGGCCTCGGCGGCGGCGGTTTCCACATTGGCAAGCCGTGCCCTGTATGTGGGCGGCCGGACGACCTGGCCGAAGACCATGCCTTCGGGGCGCAGATCCTGCAGGAAGGTCGTCTCGCCATTCATCATTCCGGGAATGTCGAGCCGCGGCACACGTTGCCCGATGACGCGGAAATCCTCGGGCGATTTCAGCGGGGCCTGCCCCGTGGCCTCGCGATGCAGGGTTTCCCCCTCGACCAGATCCCAATAGGTGGTTTCGGCGCCGTTCGGCCCGGTGATGGTGCCGTCTTCGACCGACAGGTCATCTACCGGCACGCCCAGTTCGTCAGCGGCCAGATCCAACAGCACCGCACGCACCTCGGAGGCGACGACACGCAGCGCCCCATAGGCCGCAGGCATGGAGTTCGAGCCTGCCGTGGTGCCCTGGTCAGGGGCGTAGAAAGTATCGCCCGACAGGATGTCGAGCCGCGCGATATCCACGTCCAGATGTTCGGCGGCAACCTGGGCAAAGGCCGTGACGATCCCCTGCCCCAGCTCGACCTTGCCGATCATCAGATCGACCGTGCCATCTGCATTGATGCGGATCCAGGCATCAAGCATCGGGTTGGAGCGCAGATCGCCATGCGCATCGGCAAGCGCGTCCTCTGCAAAGGCCAGATCGGCGCTCATGCTCAGCGGCAGGCTGAAGGCGACTGTCAGGCAGCCGGTCTTCTTCAGGAAGCCGCGGCGGCTGAGTGAAAGCATCTTGTTCATCTCATATCTCCTCTGCTGCGCGAAGAACGGCCCGCACGATGCGGTTATGGCTGCCGCAGCGGCAGAGAATCTCGTTCAGCCCCGAACGCACCTCGGATTCGGTCGGGTTGGGGTTACGGTCAAGCAGCGCCTGCGCCTGCATGATTGCGCCTGCGGTGCAGTATCCGCATTGTGCGGCCTGCTCTTCGATCATGGCGCGCTGCAGGGGGCCGGGGCCACCGTCGGCTTCACGCAATCCTGCAAGGGTCGTCACCTGACGGCCGGCAGCGGCCGAAACGGTGACATCGCAGGAACGCACCGGGTCGCCATCGATAAGCACCGTGCAGGATCCGCATTGCGACTTGCCGCATCCGTATTTCGGGCCCAGTGCATTGGCGTCGAAGGCGAGCACATAAAGCAGTGTGGAATCGTTTGGAACATCGAGATCGACGTCCTCACCATTCAGTCTGAAAGCTACCACTGGACTCCTCCTCTGTTGTCAACATGCTCCAGCCAGGCCGGAGCAAACTCGGCACAAACGGCACCTGGGCCAAAAGCCCATTTCCCGGGGAGACGCATTCAAATAAATGCAGAGACCCGCCTAACGCGAATTGCAAAGAGCAGATTGCGCCGCCTCGGTCATGCCGACTCTCAGTCTATGACGCAGATTGGCAATCGGTCCAGAGAAATTGCGTTCTATTTTTTTATCATAATGCGTAAGATATTGTTATTTCGAGATAAAAATAAAATCTAGAAAAACAAGTCAATTCCACTGACATTCATGGGAAGAGCTTACCGAACACCGAAATAAAGAAAAATTAAAATATATATCTCAGCCATTTAACCAATCTTCATATTATCTTCAGATATTCGCATTCAAACCTGCCGTGACAGCGGCGCTGCCCCGAAACTTCATTCAGGGCAACCGAATCCCCTTTTCTGTGCAGGCCATTTTCCACTGGCAGCCCTCAGCACGTGAAGCGCCGCGCCCGCCATAGGCCGCCACGTCTTGGCAAGGGCCTGATCGCCAATCACCGGCAGGCGCGTTGGCGTGAAGTCATCACTGCGAAAGCCGAACGACAAAAGAACGATCGGCACGTAAGGCGCCGTCTCGCTAAACCTGCGCAGCCGCTCGTAGAGGGGGCCGAGGCCGCCGAAATCGTCGATGTTGACGACACATAGCGTTTGCGCATCGCCCTGCGTCAAAGCCTTGTTGAAGAAGGGGGCGGGCTTTTGAACAGCTGAACAGCTTGACTTCGGCACCAGAGTCGCGCAAGCCGGCGCGCAGGTCAGTGAGGGGGCGGCCGCTTCGGCCAGAAACAGGAACCTGAAGCTGGCAAGGGCCTCGGATTTCGCCGCACGGCTGAGAGCCACCGCGGCGCGTGCGCCAGATGCAATATCCGAAAGGTTCTGTGCAGAATCCATTGTCCGGCCTCAGGATTGCTGCCCTCATGGTCTACCGCATCTGATCCCGCGATCCGAATGCACATTGGGGCGCACGGAGTCTCAAAAGTTGGCTTGGGCAGATCGGTGATTGCGTCGTTCGGGCGCAGGTTGAGCAAGCTCGTGCCGCGCGGGCGATTGCGGTAGCCAGGGTTTGCGCGTCGCCGGCTGAAGCCTGGTAGCCAAGGGCATCATGCGGGCGCTCCGCGCCGGTAACCACACTGAAAACAGGCCACACGCTTGGATATCTTATTCAGGGTTGATTTCAACCCAGGATAATGCACATTTATGCCATAACTTTTTCAGAATCTTTTTGGATGCTGTTGGAATTGGAGCTTTTCCAGCGCTTTGCATTTGAATCAGGGAATGAATCATGACGCTTCGTGTACAGAACTTGTCTGCCAAACCTTTCCACTCCACCGCTATCGCGCTTTGCCTGACGCTTGCAATTGGCGCCGCGCCCGCTGCTTACGGCCTGAGCCTCAGCATCGGTGGCGACAGCGGGGTCGGTATCAGCGTCGGGACCGATGACGGCCTCAGTGTAGGCGCAAGTGTCGGGGGTGATAGCGGGGTCAACGCCGGCGCTTCCGTGGGCGGCGGGTCGGTTGCGGGAGTGGATGCTTCGGTCGGTGGCGAAGGCGGCCTCAATGCCGGCGCAACGATTGGCAGTTCCGACTCGCTGCTCGAGGCCGAGGTTTCGCTTGGCAGCAGCCCAACAGAGCCCGGCGATGGTGGCAATGGGCCCGGTGAGGGCGGCCCGCCAGACACCATCGGCGACGTGGAGCTTGAAGGCGTGACACCGCAACAACTGGCGGTCGCGCAGCGGATGCGCTGCCGAAAGGATGGTAACAGCTCGGTCTATGACGGGTTTGTCGCCTTCGATCCGCAGGGGCGCGCCCTGGGCGTCGTGCATGACACGATGGTCGGGCACGATCTGGGATTCGAAAGCCTGCGCATCGCCACCATTCCGCGCGATGGGGTGGCCTCGGCCTGTGTGATGATCCGCACCTCGGATGTGCGGCTGGGCAATGGCGCAATGATGCTGCCGGTCACGTGGGACCGGCTGGCTGGCGCGCTGCCGCGTTGAACCACGGCTGACCTGCCGGCTATCGTTTGCGCCCCTCGCATCACGGTCGGTTCCGGTCTTCCCCCGTCGCGCCAGTGACGGGGGCGCGCCGGCCAAACATTCTTTCGGGCGAACAAGGCATCCGGGCGGGAGAGGGGCGGGCGGTGGTCTCGCCAGGCTCAGCCGCGTTCTCCGGGCTCGACGGCGGCCATCAGGTCTTCGATCAGATAGGTGGTCAGCTGCTGGCGGGTGGCCAGCCCCGTCTTGCGGAAGATGGATGTAAGCTGCGACTTGACCGTCGACTCCGTGGTGCCGCGCAGCCGGGCGATCTCGGCATTACTGAAGCCCTTGATCACCAGCAGCGCGACATTCTTCTCGGTCGGGGTGAGTTGCCAGTCGTCGAACTGTTGCTCCATGTATTTCTGGAACTCGCCCGCGACGGCCCCGATCTGCATCGACAAACGGTTTATCCGTCGGGCGGAGACATGGATCAGCGCCAGGCTGATCGCGAGGCCGGACAACAGGCCGAGGCTGGCCAACAGCTCCAGCACTTCCAGCGCCTCCCAGGGGATGACGGGGACCTGCCAGAGGAACAGATCGGCCGAAATCTTTAGGATGAAGTAAGCCGCACTTGCCAACTGGATCAGCACCACCGGCACAAGCAGCAGGATCAGGCGCCGCCCATAGATCATGGCCGTGCTCCCGGCATGTGCCCGTGCGCGGAGCCTGCCCGGCGTTTGCCCCTCATGGGAAGAGCTCCGGATCGATGTCGTCGGGGGAAATATCCTCGGGCGGCATGCCGTCGGGCCAGCGCTGGCCGGGCGGGGCGTCCGGGTCGTAGGTTTCCAGCACGACGTCACGCAGGATGCTGCCGGTCGAACGGCTGATGACGATCTCGCGCAGGTGGCGGCTGTTGCGCGCCCGTATCAGAATACGGTTAAGCCAGGTGCGCCGCAATTCGACCAGCGTGTAGCCCGCATCCTCCAGGGCCGTGAGCACCTGGATATGCCGCAGTTCGGGCGGCTGGGCCGAGGCGGCCATGACCTGTTCGGCGTCGAAGCGGCCCGGCGCGACATCGGCCACCGCCGCAGGAGAAAGCCAAGACAGCCCGCCGAAGACAAGGCAGGCGAGTAACACCGCGGGCCGGATCGCCGGCCTTCTGTTCCGGGGCTTGCGCAAATGGGCCGCCTGATTATTGCAGGTTTCCGCCTTGATTATCGCAGCCGGAGCGCCCCGACAACATCGGCCCGCAAGAGCATGGCGCGACTGTGTTCATGCCGCCATCTGACCGTTGTTCTCGACGGCGAGCGCAAGCGCCATGCCCAGCTCCGTGCCGGCGGCGGGCAGCCGCAGCGAGGCATCGGCGATTGCCGCGCGCTCCATGCTGAAATCGTTGCAGCGGAACTCGCGCGAGCCGATGATGATTGGGGTTTCCGGCTCGGCGCGGCGGAAGGCGATCAGATCCTCCACCACGCGATGGCACGGGCTGATCACGTCGACATCCACCAGAAGCAGGCGTGGGGGGCGGCGCGAGCGACCGAAGCGCACCGCCGTGGCCTCGGCCAGATCATTGGCGCAGGCGATGTCCTGCATACGTTCGCAAAGCAACTCGAAATGGTCGAGAAAGCCACCCTTCATCATGCCGACGAGGATACAGGCCCGCGAATTTGCCGCATTACGGTAGAAACGGTGCGCCGGGCGTGACGAAGCCTTGGCATGCGCGATCCCCGACATGTCCTGCGGGGCGAGGTGGCGCTCCAGGCAGGACGCACCCTTCGGGTTGTGCGGACGGGCCACGCAATGCGCGCGCTCGGGGTCGCGGTCGGGCTGCCATGCCGCTCCGGGGCCTTGCAATGCGCCTTCAGGCGTGAGCCGGCGGGCAATATCGTGGATGAAACTTGGCATACGTCAGACTCCGATCCATACAAACAGGTCGGCAACCGGACATCACGGGAGCGGGACGGGCGCGTGACTGGTCTCGTATCATCCGCCGCGCCGCCGAACCTCGCGCCTTATCCGGGTGGTGACGAATTGAGGCGTCATGCCCGGCTGCCTGCATCAACATTAGGAGAGGAGCCTTTCGCAGGGATATCGAACCTCGGTCGGGCGCACGGCATTTCATACCAAAGGAGGAAAAGGCCCGCGTCCGGCCATCGCGCCACGGATGATCCGACCTTGGTGCGAAACCTACCTTTGGGCGATGAACAGCCGCACGCGATCTCGTTATCGGCCTTTCTCGGAGGCGTTGCGCCTCTCCGGCGCAGGCCGGGTATCCGGGAAGGTGAAACGAGGTTTGATTATGAATATCCAATGCAAGGTTTCAGTGTATCCGCGTCGCGAAGGGCGCAGGAATGGTTTTCGGCAGTTCCCCCTGGTTTTGGGGCTGGCCTTCGCGGCGGCGTCCGCCACGGTCATACCGGCGGGCGCGTTCAGCATCGGCGGTGACAACGGTATCGGTGTGGACATCTCGGGTGATGGTATCGGCGTCAGCATCGGTGGCGATAGCGGCGTGAACGCCGGCGTCGGGGTTGGCGATGATGGTGTCGGCGTGGATGCCAGCATCGGCGGCGACAGCGGTGTAAACGCCGAGGTCGGTGTCGGCGGTGATGGTGCTGGCGTCAATGCCAGTATTGGCGGCAGCGACGGCGTGAATGCCGGCGTTGGCATTGGTGGAGATGGGGTCGGTGTGGATGTGTCAATCGGCGGCAACGACAACGGCCCCGGAAACGGGGACGGCAATGGGAATGGCAACGGGAACGGCAATGGCAATGGGAACGGCAACGGGAACGGGAATGGAACCGGGCCCGGTAACGGCAACCCAACCCCGCCGATCGGCCCGGTGCCGCGCCAGTTCGGCTCCGGCGGCGGCTGTGCCGCAGGCGGCAATACCAACGCCCTGAACGGAATGCCGGTGGCCGACCGCAACGGTTTTGTCATGGGCACGATCCATGACGCCTGGCTGGACACGGATCAGCGGATAAATGCGTTGCGGTTTGAAACGTTCGACTCCAACGCGGGCCGGACGCGCTGTGTCGAGATGCGCAATATCAGTGCCACCACCGGCAACGGGCGGGTTTCGGTTTCGGTCGAGGCAGCTGATGTCGCGTCGCGAATGCGCGACTGACGCACCCCCACACCGCTGACACAGCCCCGATTGTGATTTCGCGCCTGACCGAAGAGTGGCAGCAGGAATATGACCGCTGGCAGCGCCGTGATCTCTCGGCCCGGCGCTATGTCTACATCTGGGCGGGCGGTGTTTACCTTCAGGCCCTGATGGAGCCTCAAGCCGAGTCTATCCTGGTCATTCTCCTGGCCACGCCCGAAGGAAAGAAGGAGATCGTCGGCTTCCAGGTCGGTGTGCGTGAGAACGCGCAAAGCTGGCGCGAGCTGCTCGTCGACATCAAGGCTCGCGGCCTTGCCGTCCCGCCGGAAGTCGCTGTTGGCGACGGGGCGATGGGGTTCTGGAAGGCGCTCGACGAGGTCTTCCCGGGCACGCAGCATCAACGGTGTTGGTCCACAAGGTCGCCAATGTCCTGAACAAGTCGCCGCGCGATCGGTCTTCGCGAAAGGCATGCCCTATTTCTCCTGACGCAGGACGACATCGCCTTCGGTATCGAGATAGACGTAATGCGCGGTATCGTACTGCGCCATTGCCGCATAGAACGGCTCATCGCCGCAATTCTCGCCGTCATCGGCGACCAGAAGCCGCACCAGCCCGTTGCGGAACTCCGGCAGCGCGCGGCGGTTGCACACCGCGATGCCGTCAAGCGCGTCCGGCTCGAAGGCCACGGTGCCATCAGCGCGGACATAGACCAGATCGTCACCGTCCAGAAAATCGGTGATGATCGGGGCGCGCCCGTCGCGGAAGCTGCCCGCCTCATCGCCGATGCCGGCGCTGGCCGGGCGCTCGCCCTGCGCGGCGCCGAAATCGACCGTTTCGAACGCCACGGCATTGTCGCGCTGCCAGTAGGACACGTCAAAAGCGCCGGTATTCACCTTTGCGATGCCCTCGGAAAACGGCGCGCCGCCATACAGCGTCCACTTGCGCGGCAGCACCGGCTGGCCGTCGCGGTCGATATAGGCACCCTGGCCGTCGCGCACCGCTGCGAAAGCCAATCCTTCGGCGAAGCGGCCGGCCGCGACGAACTCGGGTGCGATCACGATCTCGCCCTGCGCGTCCACCCAGCCAAAGCGCGCCTCCTCGCCGAACCCGTCCTGGAACCAGGCCACCCCTTCCGAGAATACGCCGAAGCGGCGGATGTCACGACCGGCGAGCGTTTCAGGCAGATTCTCGCCGCGCCAATAGACCTGCCCCTGCCGATCTACGAAGAACGAGGGCTGCTCCATATCGGTGAAATGGGTCATCACCGTGCATCCCTCGGAATAAGTCGAGAAGGGGGAGCCATACCAGTTCTGCCCGCCGATGGTGACGAAGGTTGCCCCCTGGTACTGGGGGGGCAGGATGGTGTTGCCTTCGCGGTCAATGATCCCCCAGCCAGACGGCCCTCCGACCGCGGCGCGCCCCTCGCTGAAGTCCGTCGCACGTTGCCATTGCGGTTCGATCTGCCAGGCGCCGTCGCGATCGACATATCCCCACCTGCCGTTTTCCGGCATCGGGTAGAGCGCCGGGCCGGTTTCCCCGACAGGCTCTCCGCAGGGCAGCGGCCCGGTTCCGTCGACGAGCCCCTCCTCCGGCTCCGAAAGCCCCACGATCAACTCGATGAGCGGCCCCTCGCACTGGTACCACTCCGCACCGCCGAGCAGGCAGGTCTCCACCGCGCCGTGGATCATCTCCGGCGATGACATGCTGGGATCGACCAGGAAGGTGAAGGGGGTCTCCACCCAGGCGGGGTTCGGGTTCTCCAGGAAGGTGAACTCGATGCGGCAGGCGGGCCCCTCATGCCCCAGAACGCGATACCGCCCCCTTGCATCCATTCCGCCGGGTTCGGCGGTCTCGAATGTCGTTGCCCGGCAGTCGGCGACGGCGTTTACAAAACACTCGGTGTCGGTGCAGGCGGCCTCTTGCGCCGACAAGGGATGCCCTGTCAGCGCCACTGCTACTGCTGCGCCTCCGACCAGCGCTGTCCATCTGATTGCCCACATGATCCTATCCCTCCCGTGCATTTTTGCCTCGCCCCTGCATTCCGGTCGAGGCGGTCGAGGACGCTCGGGATGGCCCTGGCAGCCGAATGATGCCGTCAGCCCATCGAGGCGTCAGGATACGCCGATTAGGTACCAAAGCCGGCGCAACGGTCAACTCCGGACCCCAAAAAACCTTGGAACCCTTGGCGGGTAACGCGCGGCTCCAATTCAGGGCTGGGTTATGGTAAGGTCTATCTCGCTGACAGATTCCCTGGGTTGCGAGAACAAGACGATGCGTCTGGTCCGCGCGATCACATGTCCGCTGTTTGGAGCGGTTGCTTGCATTTTTGCGGTGCTTCCGGCGCTGGCCCAGCCCGAGATGTGCCAGCCCGTGCGCCCGCCTCCGGTGATCGGTTGCAGCCTTGCCGCTGTCGAGGAAGCGCGCCTCGCCGGGACTGACCGCATCCCGGTGCTCGCGCAGTTGCAGGCGGCGCAAATGTCCGACTTGCGCGAGATTTTCGACGATGGCGGGCGCCGCCCGGGGCAAGCGCAGATCAGCCTGTCTGGGCTGGTGACCGAGGCCGGCACCGCCTGCGCGCAGCCCCTTGCCGAATTGGACATTTCCAGCCTTCTGCTCAGCGGCGCCATTGATCCCGATACCGCCAAGGGCGACGTCGAAAGCCGCGCCGAAATGCTGCGCGAGCGGGTTCAGGGGCTCGACGCGGCCGGAAACCCCGTTGACATGCTACGCGCGCTCGGCGCGGTCATGGGTGGCGGGCAGGACGGAGCATTCGGCATCGGGGGGCTCGAAGGGCTCAACGCGCTGATCCCCTCGGACGCGGATACACGCGATGTGGTTTTCCATCTGGCCAGCCCCGCCACCTATCGCATAGGCGGGCGCGCCGGGCCCGTCACGCATGGCGGCCGCACCGGCTGGCGGCCACAAGCGGCGGCGGCGTTCGCGGTTCAGCTACCCGGCATCCGGGCCGAGGATCTGGAGCCGGGCGAGCGATACGACGCGGTGGCCGAGGCCCCGCGCGACAAACCGCAAGGCATCCTGCCGACCCTGCCTGCCTTCTACTTCTGGTGGGAAGAAACCGCCACGCACTTCCAGCACACCATGCTCCATGGCCGGCTGGAAGGCGAAGTGCTGATCGAGGAAATCACCGATACCGGGGTTTACGGCGTCCTGCAGCTTTCGGGGCCTACGGTTGCCGTCACCGAGCTAAGCGAGAAGCGCGAAACGCACCGAGAGCTGATCGAGCGGCGCGAGCAGCGCGGCCCGCTTCAGATTTCCGCCCGCTTCGAGGCGCCCAATGGCGCCGTGCCCTCCGTCGCAATGCTGGGAAGCCCCGCGCTGGCGCAGGCAAGGGGCGGCCGGCGCACCCCGGTCCTGCAGGTCGAAAGCTATTTCCCGCCGGGTGGCGCGCGCAACGCCGATCGCGACGACCCCGGACTCGTGGTCGAATTCGATCGCGCGCTCGACCCGTCCGCGCTGGGCGCGAGCGTCGCGCGTATCGAATACCTTGACAGTGCCGGCGCGCTCACCACCGTCGCGACCGATCTGGGCATACGCGGCGAGCGATTGTTCATCACCCCACAGCAGAGCCTGGAGCCCGCCGCGTGGTACAGGGTCGTCGTGGCAGGCGGCGCGGCAGGCCCGCGCGGGCGCGACGGGGCAAGGCTGCCGCGGCCCTTCGGCTTCACCTTTGCCACGGCGCCCGATCTCTATGACATCGAGCCGCGCCTGTTTCAGGTTGCGCGCGATACGCCGCTGATCGCCGGCAAGCAGACCCTCACCCGCCTCTATGTCGAATGGGCGCGCCCCCTGACCCATCACGAGGATTGGCACGTCAGGCGCATCCCCGCCAATGCCTGGGTCACCGATGAGACGCGCGAGAATATCCTCTATCCGGTCGAGGAAGAGATCGAGGTGCCGCATCGCGACATGGTCACCCAGGAGGATCGCAGGCTGGCCCTCAACACCGTCAACTTCTTCGGCTGGCAGCCCGAGCCGGACCAGACCCGCCGGGCCTTCGGCGTGATCGAGCCGCTCGACCCGTGCGAACGCCCTCTGCGCGAAGAGGACGGCGCCACCGAAATCGCCTGGTCCGATCTGCAGACGGAGCTCACCTTCGACTATTACATGATGCGCGTGGGCAGTTGGCGCGACGGCGTTCCGGCGCAGGCGCACAGCATCGCCAGACGGACTGTGGCCAATGCCGAAACCTTCACCGAGCAGACCTTCCCGGTGACCGGCGTGCATGGCCGCTACGCCGGGGAGTTCACCCTGCCGCCAGCCTGGCACGACAGATATGCCGCCGCGCTGGAGATCGACGAAGATGACGAGGACAAGTCCTACACTGCCGCACGCCACGCCGTCATGCATGAGCTGGAGACCGCCGTGCTTACCCATGGGGGGCCGGATCAGATCGTGGCGTTCTTCCCGCCGGACATGTTCAGGGGCGGGACCAGCTATCCCGCCGGACCTGTCTGGGAGGTTCCACTGCAGCCCGAACCCCCGGCCACATATCTGCACGAGCTGGGGCGGCGGGTCCTTCCTCCCGACAGGCCCTCGCAGCTGATTACCTTCAACGTGCCGCTCACCGCGCTCGAGACAAAACCGGCCGCTGTGGAAAAACCCGTCATCACGCATGAATTCGGCCATGCCTACGGGCTGGAGCACCGTCCCTGGGTCTTGTATGCCTATGACCGCCGCATCGAATGCCGCAGCGGCGGTCGTGTGATGGTCGATGGCGTCAGCGAGCATGTGCCCGAACGGCGCAACTGGAGCGGGATCGAGGGGTTCCGGCTGGCCCAGGACGGCAGCGGCGGGGCGAACAAGTCCTATGAGGAAGGCAATGGCGAGACCACCTGGGGACTCATGCCCCTGATGTATCCCTGCGCCTTTCTCTATGAGCGCCATTTCATCAGCCGCGACAATTACCTTCACCTGCTGGGCGAGATTGCGCAGCGCCATGCGGATGCCGGGCCGCTGGCGCCGGCCGCGCCGCGCCCCGCCTGGCACAGCGAACTGGCGCGGGCGCTCTCGCCGGTCAGGGCCGCCAATGCCCATCCGGGACACAACCAGTATCACCCGGCCGAGGCGCGGCTCTATGTCGTCACCGGCATGCTGGACGATGCCGGACAGGCGCGCATCGACAGTGTCTCCCCAATCGTGCGCCGGAGCGCGCCGCCGCCGCCCGACAGCGATGTGCGGCTCGTGCTTGTGGACGCTGCCGGAGAAGTACTGGCCCGCCGGGCGGTGGACGCGCCGGTTCCGGGGGCGGGCTTCGTGGCCCTGGTCGAAAGCCCGGCGCCCCCGCACCGGGTAGAACTGCATCACGGCGACACGCGCCTTGCCGCACTGACCCGCACCCCCCATCCGCCCGAGATCCGGGATTTCCGCGTGGCCGGGGTCGAGGGCGACACGCTGCGCCTGAGCTGGCAGGCGGACGACCCCGATGGGGATGATCTTGACTTCACCCTTCTCTATCGTGCCGCCCCGGATGCACCCTGGATGATGGTTGCCGCGCCCATCAGCAGCACCGATGCGCGCGTGCCGCGCAACGCGCTTGTCGCGGGCGAGGCCGCGCTGCTGCGACTGGTGGCGAGTGATGGCATGAACCGGGCGCATGCCGAGGTCTGGCTCGACCCGTCCATCACCCACCAACCGGCGCGGCCCGTTCCCACAGATGGCTTCGCCCGCGCCACGCCCATGCCCGATCCGGGCCCGCCCCCGCTGCGCGCCGGGATTCTGGCGAACCCGGACATGGCCCCGCAGGCCGAAACGGCGGCGACCGTGCCAGCCGCCCCGCCGGATCCCGCGGGTGCGCCGTCGGGGCGCTTCACCATCGGCGCCGAACGGGTTGATTTCGAAGTCCTCTCATGTGCGCGCGATGATCTCGGCGGAATGGGTGAGGCGATTGAACTACGCGGGCGCGCCGGCCCCGAGGGCGGCGCGCGTCTTTCCGTTACGGCCAGCATCGTTTCGCTCCCCGACCGCGAACACCAGTTGATCGAGGCGCAACAGATAGACGGCGCAGGCGAGGTACTTGTCGAATACGTCGCCATGCACAGCCGCAGGCAGGGCGGCGCCTGGCGCGACCTGCTGGGCGGAACCCCCGAAGGCCCGCTGCTGACTATCGATGGACGGCAAATCGCCGGACAGGGCATGTTCTCGGACCAAAGGGCGAACCGGCCGGACCCGCAGCAGGGCGGCCTGGCGGCCGAATGCGCCGACCTGACACGGGATTGAGTGCGTACCTACGAGCGAAGGCTTTGTTGGCATCTTCGCCGCAACTGCGGCATGCTCTTCTAAAAAAGAACTGGAGAGACTTGATGACAAACCGCCGCGCTCTGGCCTTGTTCGATGAGCGGATGCTGCAGCACCGCCCGCAGGTGGAGGATGCCTTCCTGCCCGGGCGGTTGGAGCGTCGTGTGCGAGATATCCTGAACGGGTTGGAAGTGAAGTGGAACTTTCCAGAGCGACCCGAAAGGTTGGTGGCAATCCGCGATCTTCTGAACGCCGAGCCCATCGCGGGCCTCGCATATGCCGGCGGCCGCAGCGCGCGCCAAGAACAACTGGCGCGGGTCCATACCTCGGGCTATCTCGACAGTATCTACAAGATGCGCGGGCGAAGCGTCTGGCTCGACGTGGACACGACCGCCGTCTCGCCCGGAAGCGTGGAGGCCGCAGAAATCGCGGCTGGAACCGCCATCGCGGCGGTCGAGGCGGTGGCAAGCGGCGTCACAGATAGCGCCTTCGCACTCGTGCGCCCGCCCGGGCACCATGCCGAGTCGGTGCGTGCGCGTGGCTCGTGCCTGTTCAACAACGTGGCCGTCGCCGCCGCCCATGCAAAGGCCGAACTCGGGTTCAACCGGATCCTGATCATCGACTGGGACGCGCACCACGGCAACGGCACCCAGGAGATCTTCTGGGCCAGTCCCGATGTTCTTTTCTTCGACATTCACCGCGCGGCGCCCTTTTATCCCGGCTCGGGCCTGATCGGCGAGGTCGGCGCCGGGCTTGGCGAGGGCACCACGGTGAACGTGCCAATGCCCGCGGGTGCCGGCGATGCGGCCTTTGTGAAGGCAATGCGCGAGGTGCTGCAACCGGCAGCGGACTGGTTCAAGCCTGATTTCGTGCTGGTATCGGCCGGATTCGATGCCCATCGCGCCGACTTCGCGCTCAATGTCGGACATGAGGGGTTCTCGGCAATGACCGGGATCGTGCAGGACATCGCCGACAAGCACTGCGAGGGCCGCCTGGCGCTTGTGCTCGAGGGCGGTTATCAGCTTGAGTCGCTTTCGCGGAGCGTTCACACGGTGCTGCGCGTTCTGGCAGGCGAGACACCTGAAGAGGTTCGCGAGCGTGGTTTCGCCGAGGTCGAAGAAGCCGCCGCCTTTCATCTGCCGGCGTTCAGCGACGACGCTTGATGGCGAAGAGCGTCCTCTGTTGGAGGCATCTGCCGGCGGCGGCCTCTTGCTCAAGCTGACCAGGCGGTGCAGCGTGCATTCATGTGCCGCCAGCTCGGTCTTCCATCAACGCGCTGACCAGCGTGGCGGCGGTGATGAAGCGGACGGGCTGAGCTACTCCCCGATCGCTTGACAGGATCTGGCGTAAGTTAAGCTACTCTTTGCACCTGCTGATCGGGTTGGGTTTCATCTTTCCTCAGCCAATATTCCATGGCTGGTGTGACCTGCCACTGATCTTTCATCCAGCCGCGACCGGAGCCCGGTTTCTGTTTACGCCGAAC
>NZ_QNVJ01000023.1 GCF_003350345.1 Alkalilacustris brevis | reverse complement strand
GTTCGTGCCCGAGGCCGAGCGCGCGGCGGTGGCCTCGCAGCTCTTCGGCGACCGCGCCGCGCTGGTGTTCGGGCGCATCGACAGCGCCACGCTGCGGCAGGCGACAGCGGACGTGCGCGATTTCGGCGTCGTGGTCTCAGAGCAGGACGCCGCGCAGATCGAGCGGACCAATGACGCCATCTCCCGGCTGGGGCTGATCTGGCGGGGGCTGTCGAACCAGCTGGCAGTTGCTGCAGCCCCGGCGCTGGAGGCCGTGGCCGATACCATGGCGGCTGTCGCCCGCACGACCGGCCTGCTCGGGCAGGCGATCCGGGGGCTGTTCGACAATCTCGGACGACTGGCCAGCATTGTCGCGAGCTTTGCTGCCTTCATGGCCGGGCGCTGGGTGGCAGGGCTGGCCGTCGCCGCGCTGTCCGTGCGCGGGCTGGCCACGGCGCTCGTGGTGCTCCGCGGTGCGCTGATCCGGACGGGCATCGGGGCGTTGATCGTCGGTGCGGGCGAATTGGTCTATCAGTTCGGGCGGCTCGTCTCCGGCGCCGGGGGTTTCGGCAATGCGCTCGAGCTGATGGCGGATGTGGCGCGCGCGGTCTGGGACGGCATGGGCCGCTATCTCGGCTCCTTCACTGAGGACTTCCGCGCCATGCGCGCCGATATCGAGGGCGTCTGGACGCGGCTCATGGCCTTCCTTGCGGGCAAATGGGCCGATTTCCTCGGCCAGATCGGCCCGACCTTCAATGCGGTGTCCGAGCGCATCGGCTCGGATCTGCAGATCGACTGGTTCGGAGCGCAGTCCTGGGCCTCGATGCTGGACCATGCCGCCAGCAATGCCGGTGTCGCCGCCGACCGCTTCCGCGAGCGCGCCGCAGAAACCCGCGCCACGGCCTTCGATGGTCTGCGCGAGGCAGTCGCCGCGCTGGTGGCAGCGGTTCAGGGCTCGGGGGACGAGACAGAGGATGCGCTCGATGCCGCGAGCGCCGGGGCGCGGCGGGTGGCCGAGGCTCTGGACGAGGCCGAAGCCGCTGCGGGGCGCGCGGGCGCCGCCGGACGCCGAGCGGGGGAAGAGACGGGCAGCGGCGCGGCCGTGGCGCTGACCGGCTGGCAGGCAGTGACGGCGGCGCTGTCGGACTACGCAACCCGGACCCGCGAGATCGGTAGCGATATCGGGGATGCGCTGGTGGGCGCATTCCGGTCCGCCGAGACCGCCGTTGCCGACTTCGTGCGCAAGGGCAAGCTCGACTTCCGCGATCTGGTGACCTCGATGATCGCCGATCTGGCCCGGCTCGCGGCGCGGCGCTTCATCCTCGGCCCGCTGGCGGGGCTGCTGTCAGGGGTGCTTGGCGGCGCGGGCGGCATGTTCGCGTCCGTCCTGCACGCGGGTGGCGTTGTGGGTGGTCCTGCCCCCGCGCGCATGGTCCCCGCGCTGGCCTTCGCGGGTGCGCCGCGGATGCACTCCGGTGGCTGGGCCGGGCTGAGGCCGGATGAAGTCCCCGCGATCCTGCAACGCGGCGAGCGGGTGCTCTCGCGACGGGAAGCCTCGGGCTACGGTGGGCGCACTGATGGCGGCACCACCGTGAATGTCACCATCATGGCGCGCGACGCCGAGAGCTTTCGCCAGTCGAGGACACAGGTTGCCGCGGATATCGCGCGCGCGGTCAATCTCGGCAGGCGAGGCATGTGATGGCGTTTCACGAGGTCCGGTTCCCGGACAACATCGGCCGGGGCGCGCGCGGCGGGCCGGAGCGGCGCACGCAGATCGTCGAGCTGGCCTCGGGTGACGAAGAGCGCAATGCCAGCTGGGCCAATTCGCGCCGCCGCTACGATGTGGCCTATGGCATCCGCCGCGCCGACGATCTGGCCGCTGTCGTGGCCTTCTTCGAGGCACGCAACGGGCGCCTGCACGGGTTCCGTTTCAAGGATTGGGCGGATTACAAGTCCGGCCTGCCATCAAAGGCGCCCGGACCACAGGATCAGCTGATCGGTGAGGGCGACGGCGCGACCTCGGTGTTCCAGCTGGTCAAGCGATACAGCTCGGGCAGCCAGACCTGGACGCGGGTGATCACCAAGCCGGTCGCGGACACGGTGCGCATTGCCCTCGATGGCACGGAACAGGCCAGCGGCTGGTCCATCGACACGACCACCGGCGTGGTGAGCTTCGACACAGCGCCTGCCAGCGGCGTCGTGGTCACTGCGGGTTTCGAGTTCGACGTACCAGTGCGCTTCGACACCGACACTCTGGACGTCACGCTCGACATAGAGCGGCTGGGCTCGATCACTTCCATTCCCCTGCTGGAGATCCGGCGATGAAGCAGCTCGACCCTGCGCTACAGGCGCATCTCGACGCGGGCACGACCACGCTCGCCTGGTGCTGGCGGATCACCCGCGCCGACGGCGTGAGTTTCGGCTTTACCGATCATGACCGGACGCTCGCCTTTGACGGCACCGAATTCGAGCCGGAGAGCGGGCTG
>NZ_QNVJ01000024.1 GCF_003350345.1 Alkalilacustris brevis | reverse complement strand
CCGCCGCGTCTCGGCCTGGCAGCATTCGGTCATGGTCTGGCAGCTCTGCCGCCCGGTCTATGCGCGCTGGATGGATGCCGCTGTCTTGTCCGGTGCGCTCACCCTGCCCGGCTACGAGGCGAACCGCGCGCGGCTCCTGACCGCTGACTGGCTGCCCACGAAATGGGACTGGGTTGACCCCTTGAAGGATGCCAATGCCGAGATCGCCCAGATCGAGGCGGGCCTCAAATCCCGCACCCAGGCCATCGCCGAGCGCGGCTACGACGCCGAGCAGGTCGACCGCGAAATCGCCGCCGAGCGGGAACGCGAGCGCGCGCTGGGCCTCGACTTCCGTCGCCCCGGCTCGCCCGCACAAGGTGCGCAGGCAGTCCCCGGTAAAGACGACGCCCCAGGCGCAGCGACGCCTGACGCAGACGATACAACCGATGACGCGGAGGATCGCCCGCGCCCAGACGAGGACCAGCCCTGATGCTCCATGCCCGCATTGCCGCGCGCGCCTTCAACACGCCGCTGCTGGTGGAACCCTCCAAGGCCATGGCCTTCCTGTCCGGCCTCGGTCCCCGCATCCTGGGGCGGCGGGTCGAACTGGCAGACGGCGTCGAGGCGCCGGATGGAGCGGCCACCCTGCCCGTCCGCGCCGGCATTCTCGCCGGTCGCCTTGCGGACAGCTATCGCCTGCATGGCGATGCGCCCTACCCGGTCGTGGATGGCATCGCCGTGATCGAGGTCGCAGGCGTGCTGATCCATCGCGGCGGCTGGATCGGGCAATCCTCGGGTCAGACCAGTTACGAGGGCATCGCCGCCCAGATCGAGGCGGCGGCCAGCGATCCGGCGGTGCGCGGTCTGGCATTGGAAATCGACAGTTTTGGGGGCGAAGTTGCGGGTGTTTTTGACCTCGCAGATCGCATTCGTGCCATTCGGGCCCGCAAACCTGTCTGGGCCTTTGTCGCCGAACACGCCTTCTCGGCGGGCTATGCGCTGGCGAGCCAGGCCGACCGCATCCTGCTGCCACGCACCGGCGCGCTGGGCAGCATCGGGGTCGTGGTGCTCCATGCCGACCTCAGCGGGCAGCTGGACCAGGACGGGGTGCGCGTCACGCTGATCCATTCCGGCCAGCACAAGGTCGATGGCAATCCGTATCAGCCGCTGCCCGAGGCCGTGCGCGACGACATCCAGCGCGAAATCGATGTGCTGCGATTTCTGTTCGCGGAAACTGTAGCCGCTGGACGTTCTGGCAAGATCAGCCAGGAGGCCGCCATGGCCTCCGAAGCCGCGACCTTCCGCGGGGCGGATGCTGTCGCCGCAGGCCTCGCCGACGATGTGAGCGATCTGACGCGAGGCTTTGCCACATTTCGGCAGATGGTCGCACGAAGGCCGTCCGCTGCATTCGCCCGCGCGGCTCCCGCAAAAAGTCACCAAGCCATCACCCACCCCCGAAAGGAGAGACCCATGGCCAACGCGCCTGACCCTGAAAAGACGCAGCAAGAGGAGAGGAGTGATGTGCAGTCGGATGATGCGACCGACGGGACAGTCGACACGCCCGCTGCAGATACGCCATCCGATACCGGCAATTCAGTCACTGCGCCTGCGCCAGCCACTACCGTCTCGGCACGAACACCTCCTTACCCGTCATCTGCATCGGCGCCGGAACAGCCATCCGAGCAGCCCGGCAATCTGGCCGAGCTCTCGGCGCAGCTTCGCGAGGCGGCGGCGGAGATCGCCGAGATCGCGGCGCAGGCGGGCCGCCTCGGCATCGCCATCGACGCGGCGAAAGCGCTTCGCGAGGGCACCACCCCCGAGGCCCTGCGCCGCCTGGTGCTGGAGCGTGCCAGTGCCGCAGCTGACGCGCGCGACGTGGTGGCCGCAGCGCCGTCGCCGATTCTGCCGAAAGTTTCCGAAAGCCCCATCGTCGCCGCCGCGAAGCGCACAGCAGCCAACCCGCGCGGCTGAACTTCCCCGGAAGTCTCCGGCCAGAACGACTGCGAACCACCAGCATCACCATAGCCCCGCCGATCCGCGTCGGCGGGGTTCATCCTTTGCGTTCCTGAGAAAGGCTCCCCGCCATGACCGTCCTTCATCAGCCCGCTTTGAGCGGCGATGTCCTCAAATACGAGGTCAACCCGAACTACACCCGCGAGACCGTCACCCTGCTCGAGGGCACCAACTATCCCGTCGGCGCCGTGCTGGGCCGGATCACCGCCAGCGGCAAGTACAAGCTCGCCACATCGGGCGGCTCGGACGGCGCGCAGACCGCCGCCGCCGTGCTGCTCTACGCCGTGGATGCCAGCGCCACCGACGCGATCGGCGTGGTGGTCGCGCGCGGCCCCGCCATCGTCTCGAAGGCCGCCCTCGTCTTCGACGCCACCGTCGATGATGCGCCCAAGACCGCCACAAAGCACGGCCAGCTGGCCGCGCTCGGCATCATCCCGCGCGAAACCGCCTGATCCGCTCCCGCGCATCTCCCCCCTGCCCCTCTTTCCCCGGAGTTCCCCATGACCATCACCCGCAACCCGTTCGACACGGGCGGCTATTCGCTCGCCGAGATGACGCAGGCCATCAACATCCTGCCCAACCTCTACACCCGCCTCGGCCAGATCGGCCTCTTCCGCTTCGAGGGCGTCACCCAGCGCTCCATCGTGATCGAACAGCGCGAGGGGGTGCTGAGCCTCCTGCCCTCCGTGCCGCTGGGCGCCCCCGCCACGGTCGGCAACCGCGAGGCGCGCTCGATGCGCAGCTTCGCGCTGCCGTGGATCCCGCATGACGACGTAATCCTGCCCGCCGACATCCAGGGCATGCCCGCGCTGGGCGTCTCCGACGCGGCCGATCCGCTGGTCGAGGTGATGAACCGCAAGCTCACGCTGATGCGCCGCAAGCATGCCCAGACCCGCGAGTACATGGAGATGAACGCGCTGCGCGGCATCGTGAAGGACGGGGCGGGCACGACCCTCTACAACTATTTCACCGAATTCGGCCTCGATCAGATCTCGGTCGACTTCGTCTTTGGCACGGCGGGCACCAATATCCAGGGCAAGGTCCGCAACGTCCTGCGCGCCATTGAGGACAACCTCCTCGGCGAGACCATGACCACCGCCCATGCGCTGGTCAGCTCCGAATTCTTCGACAAGCTGATCAGCCACCCCAAGACCGAGGATGCCTACAAGTTCTTCTCCGCCACGGGTGGCCAGCCACTGCGCGAGGACATGCGCCGCGCCTTCCCCTTCGCCGGCATCCTGTTCGAGGAGTATAACGGCTCGGTCACGCTTTCGAACGGCACATCGGAGCGGCTGATCCCCACCGGCGAGGGCATCGCCTTCCCGCTGGGCACGTTCGACACCTTCACCACCTATGGCGGGCCCGCGAATCTCCTGGAGACCGCCAACACGGTCGGGCTGCCGCTTTATGCGCGGCAGATGATGGATGCCAAGGGACGATGGATCGATCTGATGACCGAGGCCTCGATCCTGCCGGTCAACAAGCGCCCGCGCCTCGCGATC
>NZ_QNVJ01000028.1 GCF_003350345.1 Alkalilacustris brevis | reverse complement strand
GTTCCAATGCGCCCTCCCAGGGTCGGGCGCGTCCCTCTTCGCCCCGTTCGGATGGTGGGACAGAAACAGTTTCCTCGCCGAGAACTGCCCGGTTTCCTTTTTCAGAAGCCTGTTAGAACGCGGATGCGCCAGCGCGATACGCTCCCCCGCCGGCTACGCCGACTTGCGGGGCGAGGCGTGAACCTGCACGGGCCGCCCGTCTTCACGCCATTCCGGCAGCCCACCGTCCAGCCGCCTTGCGTCGAGCCCACATTTGCGAAGGGTGGCGACGGCCTGATGTGCGAAAATGCAGTAGGGGCCGCGGCAATAGGCAACAATCTCGGCCTCGGGGCCAAACCTGGACGCCAGGCGCTCAAGATCAGCCAACTCGATATTCTGCGCGCCCGGGATATGCCCGATCGCAAACTCGTCTGCCGGGCGAACATCCAGAATCGTGACCGATCCCTGCGCCATGCGCGCGGCCAGTTCCGCCCGGCTGACGGCTTCGGGCGCATCAGTGCCACCCGACAGCCCGCGCAAGATGCGCCCGACCTGATCCAGGTTGCGCTCGGCAACCTTGCCGAGCAGTTCCATGAGCGAGAGCGTAACGGCGTCGCTGAGCCGGTAGAGAACGGATTTTCCGTCACGACGGCTGGTGACCAGCCCGGCGCGGCGCAGCTGCTGCAGGTGCTGCGAGGCATTGGCGATGGTCAGGCCGGTCTTTTCTGCCAGGCCTTCAACCCCGCGCTCACCCTGCGCAACCTGCTCCAGCAGCATCAGCCGGGCGGGGGCGGAAAGGGCACGGGCGATCAGCGCATATTCCTTGAGAAGCGCGGCCTTGGGGCTGATTGACATTGGGCGGCTCCTGCAGATATATCATTCAAGCGATCACTTGAATATCTCCGATCCCGCCCCTTTCCGCAAGGCCCCGGTCATGCCCGACACCACGCTCGCCCTTGGCATCCGCGAGAACCTGACGCAGTTCTCGCATCAACTGATCCAGGTGCTGCTGGTCGGTTTTGCCATCGGCATGACGCGCACGGTGATCCCGGCGCTGGCCGAGACCGAGTTCGGCGTGGCGCGTGGCTCGTTCCTGCTGCTGTCCGCCTTCGTCCTGGCCTTTGGCGTCGTCAAGGCGGTGATGAACTTCATCGCCGGGCGCTTGTCGGAACGCATCGGGCGCCAGCGGGTGCTGTTCTGGGGCTGGGTAATCGCGCTGCCCATTCCGGTGATGATCTGGGCCGCGCCGAACTGGGGCTGGATCGTTGCGGCAACGGTCCTGTTGGGCGTCAACCAGGGGCTCTGCTGGTCGATGACGCAGACCGCCAAGCTGGACATCACCCGCGCCGACCAGCGCGGGCTGACGATGGGCCTGAACGAATTTTCGGGCTATGTCGGCGTGGCGCTGGCGGGCATCATCACGGCCTATGCCGCCGAAGCACTGGGGGCGCGGCTAGGTCTTCTGGTTTTCGGCATGGCGGTGGTGGTGCTGGCGCTGGCGCTGACCGTGGTCTGGGTCAAGGACACGCTGCCCTGGGCCAGGGCCGAGACGGCAGCGCACAAGCGCAGCGCGCCGAAATTCCCGCCGCGCTATCCGCAAGGCGTGCCCGAGCAGCCCTCAACGCGCGAGGTCTTCGCGCTGATGAGTTGGCGCGACAAGCGGCTGGCGGCGCTGTCACAGGCGGGACTGGTCGAGAAATTCGTCGATGCGCTGGTCTGGGTGATCTTTCCGGTATTTCTGGTGGCGCAGGGCGCAAGCCTGACCGAGATGGGCTGGATCGTCGGGGTCTATGGCTTTGTCTGGGGCGGGTCGCAGTTGTTCACCGGGCGGCTGTCGGATCATGTGGGCCGGTTCTGGCCCAACGTGCTGGGGATGTGGACCTGCGGCGCGGGGGTGGCGATGGTGGTGCTGGGCAGTGGCGCGCTCTGGTGGTCGTTTTCGGCGGGCATTGCAGGCTTGGGCATGGCACTGCTCTATCCCAATCTGAGCGCGGCCGTGGCCGATATCACGCCCCCCGCCTGGCGGGGTTCGGCGATCGGCATCTACCGTTTCTGGCGCGACCTCGGCTATGGGGTCGGCGCACTGGGCCTTGGGATCGTCGCGCACCTGACAGGCGCGCTGGAGGCCGCCTTCTGGTTCGTGGCGCTGTCGATGTTCGCCTCCGGGGCGGTGCTCCTGATCTGGGGCGAGGAAACCCACCCGCGCCTGAACCCCGCACACGCCCTGTGACACGCCCCTGCCACATCCGGGCAAGCGTTTTCGCCCCCCCGGACAGGCCCGGCGGAAACTAGGAAGGGATAGGCGCCTGCCGGGTTCACTCCCCCCGTAAGCGCCCAAGCTCGTCGCCGGGCGCCAGTAAAGCACATTTCCAACAGACAGGCGCGCGCGGTTGTCTCGCTGTCCTGTCCGATCAGGCGGCCTCGACCACCTCCACCAGCATGGTGCGGACTTCGGCGGCGATCTTGTCGAGTTCGGCGTTTTCAATGGCCTGCATCGATGCAACCGGGTCAATGGCGCTGATTTCCACGCCGCCCTCCACCGCGCGCAGGATCACGTTGCACGGCAGCATCGCGCCGACCCGTGGCTCGACCTGGATGGCCTTGTAGGCCATGGCAGGGCTGCAGGCACCGAGGATGCGATAGTCATCGACCTCGGCGCCGATCTTGGCCTTCAGGGTCGCCTTGACGTCAATCTCGGTCAGCACACCGAAGCCCCGCTCGGCAAGGGCCGCACGAACCCGCGTGTCCACATCGTCGATCGACGCATCTTCGATGATCCGGTCATGTGTATAGCTCATGGTCTGTTCCTTTTGGTTCATTTCATCAAGTACTTGATCAGCGCGGCTATCACGAGGATCACGAGCACGAGGATCAGGATCGACCAGATCCCACCAAAGCCCATGCCCCAGCCATGCATCGTTTCCCATCCGTTCCACATGGTCGTTTCTCCTCTCATGTCCGGCATCTGGCCGGAAGTTGCGGGTGTTCCGTCATTTCTTCACCTCCAGCCTCGCGCGCTTGAGCAGCAGCGAATTGCCGATGACCGAGAGCGAGCTTGCCGTCATGGCGATGACGCCGATCATCGGGTGCAGCAAGCCGATGGCGGCGATGGGGATGGCGGCGAGGTTGTAGAACCACGCCCAGAAGAGGTTCTCCACGATCTTGCGGAAGGTGGCTTTCGACAGCCGGATCGCCTCGACCACGCGCGTGAGTTCGCCGGTGACCAGCGTCACGTCAGCGGCCTCGATCGCCACATCGGCGCCGGCACCGATGGCGATGCCGACATTGGCCTGTTTCAGCGCAGGCGCGTCGTTGATGCCGTCGCCGACCATGGCAACATGCTGGCCGTGTTTCGCCTGCAATTCGCGGATGGCCTCGACCTTGCCTTCCGGCAGCACCCCGGCCCTGACTTCGTCAAGCCCGACCTGCGCGGCGACATATTTCGCGGTGCGCTCGTTGTCGCCGGTGACCATGACGACATGGATGCCAAGCGCGTGCATCTCGGCGATGGCGGCCTTCGAATCCTCCTTGATCGTATCGGCCACGGCCACCAGCCCCGCAGCCCTTTCGCCAATGGCAACCAGCATCGCGGTCTTGCCTTCGGTTTCCAGCGCGCGCAGTTTCTCATCGAGATCGCCCAGGCTGATCCCGATCTCGTCCAGCAGGCGCCGGCTGCCCACGCGCACGGTTTCACCGTCAAGCTCGCCTTGCACGCCGCGTGCGGTGAGGGATTTGAACTGCGTCACCTCGGGCACATCGAGCCCGCGCTCGCGCGCGCCCATCACGATGGCCTGCGCCAGCGGGTGTTCCGACCCGGCCTCCACCGCAGCGGCGGCGCGCAGCACCGCATCCTCATCGAAACTCGGCAGGGCATGGACATCGGTCAGCGCGGGCTTGCCCTTGGTGATGGTGCCGGTCTTGTCGAGCACCACGACCTTGATGTCCTTCAGCGTCTGGATCGCCTCGCCCGAGCGGATCAGCACGCCGCGCTCGGCCCCCATGCCGGAGCCCACCATCAGCGCCGTGGGCGTGGCCAGACCCAGCGCGCAGGGGCAGGCGATGACCAGCACGGCGATCATCGCAAGGATCGCGCCCATCAGCGGCGAGATTTCGGGGTTGACCCAGGGCAGGAAGCCCGCGCCCCAGTGAAGGATCGGGCGGAAGATGTCGGCAAAGCCCAGCCAGACGCCGAAGGTCGCCAGTGCGATCACCAGCACGGCGGGCACGAAATACCCGGTCAGCTTGTCGGCCAGCTCCTGGATCGGCACTTTCGAGCCCTGCGCCTCCTCCACCAGCTTGATGACCTGGCTGAGGAACGTATCGGCGCCGACGCGGGTGGCGCGGACCTTGAGCACGCCCTCCTTGTTGATGGTGGCACCGATCACCGCATCGCCCGGCCCCTTTTCCACCGGCACCGATTCTCCGGTGGCGATGGATTCGTCGAGATGGCTGTTGCCCTCCACGATCTCGCCATCGGTGGGCACCTTGGCGCCGGGGCGCACCACCATGACATCGCCGGGCTGCAACTCGGCCACCGGCACCTCGACCTCCTCGCCGTCGCGCAAAACCGCGGCGGTCTTGGCGCCCATGGTGATCAGCCGCTTGATCGCCTGGCTGGCCCGCCCCTTGGCGCGGGCCTCAAGGTATCGGCCGACAAGGTGGAAGGTCATGATCGTGGCGGCCATCTCGATGAACGAGGTCATCGGCCAGATGAACCCCGCCAGCCCGATCAGATAGGGCGGCAGGCTGCCCATGGAGATCAGCACGTCCATGTTGGCGGTGCGGTTGGTCAGTGACCGCCAGGCAGAAACATGCGTGGCCCAGCCGCCGAACAGGAACACCACCGGAAAGGCCAGCACTGCAATGATGCCCAGATAACCGGGGATCGGCTGCCAGAACATGTGCGGCCCCATCAGCACCATGATCAGCGTGGTCGGGATGGCGGCGATCCACAGCCGCTTCCAGGCGCGGGCGAGGTAACGATCCTCCGACGCGGCATCACGGGCATGATCGGGCGCCTGGCCTTCCTCGGCCGTGTCCACCTCGTAGCCCGCGCGCTCAATGGCGGCGCGGATGGCCTGCGCATCGGTCTGGCCCGCGTCAAAGGACACGCGCACCCGGTGATTACCGATATTGGTGTCGAGCTTCCCTATCCCCGGCAGGCGGCGGATGGAATCCGCCACGATCCCGGCGCAATGATCGCTGCCCATGCCGGGCACCGTCAGCCGCACCTCGCGCGGGCCGCCCGCCCCTTCGACATCATCGACCTCGTAGCCGGCCCGCTCGACGGCGGCTTTCAGATCGGCCGGGGTCACGCTGCCCGCATGATACGTCACGCGGGCGCGATGGGCGGCGATATTGGTCTGGATCTCCTGCACCCCCTCCAGCCGCTCGAGCGATGTGCGCACGATCCCCGCGCAATGGTCGCTGCCCATGCCGGGAATGGTGAGCGTAGCGGTCGCGTCATCGCGCTGTGTCTTGGCTTCGGTGGTCATGTCGCTTCCTCCCGATCCGTGGTGGATTCCGGCCTTCAAGGGCGAAGACCGGGTGCTGGCGTCCCGCGCGGGGCGCCGGTTACCTCAGGATCAGATGGCGATCGGAGGATGCAGGATCGGGGGGCAAGACAGGCTCGCGAACCCCATCGGGCCTATCAGGGGCCTCATTGATGCGGTTGCCAGCGGAACATCGTGCGCGCCAACTTCGGCCAACACTGACAGGCTGCAACATATCGACAGGGCGCAGGCGGTATGCTGCGCACTCTGATCCGCCGCATGGCAGCACTCGTTCAGGGAGGCGATCCCGGAGGCCTGCGCGGCGACGGGTGAAAACGCGTCCCCCTGATGCGCCTGTGCGGTGGACGCGCTGGAAATGCCGACAAGCACGAACAGCACGAAGGCCCGCGTCAGCATGGCGAACGCGTTGGGCAGAAGCCGTGTTATCCGGATGGGCGCTTTCAACAGCGGGGTTTCCTCTCAAGACGATCTTAATCAATTGTCCCGAATTCACCAAATCCGGAATGACGTGGATCAAACACCGGAACCGGCATTCGGGCTACCATGTATCGCAGATGTGGGGATTCCAGTAACAGGAAGGTCAAGCCCCCGCCGCCAGATTTCTCCTGCGATCTGCCGGGCGATCAAATCTGCGCGCGCGGCATCAGGCCGCGTTGGACGTGGCCCGCGTTCGGGCATAGAAGGGACCAATGGCAAAGCTGCGCAACATGCTGGCGTTGATGGCGGTGGTTCTCCACCTCGCGGCACTGTTGGTGCCGGCGACCGCCCATGCCGCCATGGACCACGCGGCCGGCCCGCATGGCGAAGCACATGCCCAGGCAGACCGTCACGCGCTGCCCGATGACGCGTGTTGCGAAACCGTTGGGAGCGCCGCGCCGCACGCATCTGAGGGCTTCTGTGCCGTTTGCGCGCTGTCTTGCGCCGGGTTGCAGGCAACGCTTTCAACCATGGCGCCGGCGCCATTGCTGCTTCCCTTGACGCGCCATCTTGCGCAAGCGGACCGGACGCTGCGAAGCGCCACGCCCGAGGCGGCGCTTCGACCGCCACGAACACGCTCCTGAGCTGATCGAACCCGGCCCTGTCGCGGCCGGGCAGTCAACACCCGGCCACAGGCCGGATTTCAGGAGCTATCGCAATGACACGTTCATTCTCACGTCGCCGCTTTCTGGCGACCACCACGGCGGGCCTCGCGGCCACATCCCTCCCCCGCTGGGTGATGGCCGAGGGGCAGCCGCGCAGCCTTGTGGCCGGCACCCGCACACTGGAAATCAACGGCCGCGCCGCCACCGCCTTCGGGCTGGAGAACGCCGCGGGCGGTCAGGGGCTGATCCTTGAACCAGGCGAACGCTTCCGCGTCGCGCTGACCAACCGGCTGGAGGAGGACACCATCATCCACTGGCATGGCCAGATCCCGCCCAACGCGCAGGACGGCGTGCCAGATGCGCCCATGCCCGCGCTGACACCGGGCGAGACGCGGAACTATGATTTCGAGCCGCTGCCCGGCACATTCTGGATGCACAGCCATTTCCCGGTGCAGGAGATGCAGCTTCTGGCCGCACCGCTGATCGTGCGCTCGCGCGCCGATGTGGCCGCCGACCGGCAGGAGGTGGTGATGATCCTTCAGGATTTCTCCTTCACCTCGCCCGAGGAGCTGATGGAAAACATCGAGCACGCGCATGGCGATGGCGGTCATGGCGGGATGAATCATGGCGACATGGGTCATGGCGACATGGGGCGCGGCGCAGCGGACCATGGCAATGGCGCGATGGGCAACATGATGGATCGCATGATGGGCGGCATGGGTCATGGTGACGGCGATCACGGCACCATGCCCGGAATGGGCGGAATGCAGGGCATGGGGCAGATGCCCGGCATGCAGGGCATGGAGATGGATCTCAACGACATCGACTTCGACGCCTATCTGGCCAATGACCGCACCCTCGCCGACCCCGAGGTGATGCGCGTCGAACGCGGCGGCCGGGTGAAGCTGCGGATCATCAACGCCGCCGCGGCCACAGTGTTCTGGATCGACACCGGCACGCTTGAGGGCCGGCTGGTGGCGGTGGACGGGCACGACATCGAGCCCCTCACCGGCCGCCGCTTCGGCTTCGCCATGGGCCAGCGCCTGGATATCGAGTTGGACCTGCCCGCAGGCGAAGGTGCATGGCCCATCCTCGCCCTGCGCGAGGGCGAGCGCGAGCGCACCGGGCTGATCCTGGCCACATCCGGCGCGCGGGTCGAGCGGATCGCCGATCTGGGCAACGACGCCGCCCCGGCCTTCGACTATGACCTCGCGCAGGAATTGCGCCTTCGCGCCTTAGCGCCACTGCCCGCGCGGCAAGCCACCCGGCAGGAGAATGCCATGCTGGGCGGCACCATGTCGCCCTATGTCTGGACGATCAACGGCCGCACATGGGGCGAGCATACCCCCCTGCACGCCACCAGCGGCGAGCGGGTGGAGATCACCTTTCACAACATGTCGATGATGGCGCATCCGATGCACCTGCACGGCCATGTGTTTCAGGTGGTCGGCATCGGCGGGCGGAACATCGGCCCGCCGCGCCGCATCAACGGTGCCGCGCGCGATACGGTGCATATCCCGCCCATGTCGATGGTCACCATCGCACTGGACGCGGGCGAGGCAGCGCGCTGGATGCTGCACTGTCACCACATGCCGCATCTGATCACCGGCATGATGACCGAACTGGTCGTCGCATCGTGAACTGGTCCGGATGCGCGGATCGGTCCGGGCATCCGCATCACCTTTCTTGAAATACGGAGAACACCATGACCATCCTGACGCATCACCGCCCGATCCTGGCCGCGCTGGCGGTTGCTGCCGGCATCGCGCTGTCGCCGGCGGCCCATGCAGGGGCTATCGATACGCGCGCCGATGTCCTGCATGTCACCCTGACCCCCACCTGCGGCTGCTGCGGCGCCTGGGCCGAACTGGCCGAGGCGCATGGCTTTGAGGTCGAGATCACCGTCATCGAGGATTACGTCGCCATGAAGGAGGCAGGCGATGTCCCCGAGGCGCTCTGGTCGTGCCACACGGCCAGCATCGGCGGCTATACCGTCGAGGGCCATGTGCCGTTCGCGGCCATCGACCAGTTGCTTGCCCTGCGCCCCGATGTCACCGGCATCTCGGTGCCCGGCATGCCGGTCGGCTCGCCGGGCATGGGCGAGGATCCGAACGCCTCCTATGAGGTGATCGCCTTTGGCGGCGCGGCGGGCGACGGCGCGCTGTTTCACCGCGTCGGCGATTGATCGCGGCCCGCATGGGGCGCAGATATTGCTGAAAGAATGCCGGCGCCGGTCCCCTCCGGCGCCGGCGCGTTTCAGCGGGCGGGGTGCAACCCGTGTTTCATCCACCCCGGCGACCGGGCGCGGCGCGCCCTCATGCTTGCGCCGCCCAGACATAGGCCGCATAGGCCAGAAGCAGGCCAATGCCCGTCAGTCGGCCGATCCGGGGCCGCAGGAGCAGCAAGCCCGTCAGCACCAGCGAGGCCGCAATCATCACCGGCAGGTCGAAGATCAGGAAACGCCCGGCCACCGGGATCGGTGCGATCAGCGCGGTCACGCCGAGAATGCCCAGTACGTTGAAGATGTTCGAGCCGATGATATTGCCGATGGCGATTTCCGATTGGCGGCGAAACGCGGCAATCAGCGAGGTTGCGAGTTCCGGCAACGAAGTGCCCACCGCGACGATTGTCAGGCCGATGAAGGCCTCGGACACCCCGTAGCCGCGCGCGATGTTGACCGCCCCGTCAACCAGAAACCGTGCCCCGACCATCAGGGCGGCAAGGCCGAGCGCCACCCACAGCGCCGCCTGCCAGAGCGGCAGCATGGGCGCAGGGTCATCCTCGGCCGGTTCGGCTCCGGGCTTCAGGTAGGCCCAGACCAGATAGGCGATCAGACCCGCCACCAGAACCGCGCCCGACAGCCGCCCCATCGCGCCTAGCCAGAACACGGGGATCAGCACCAGCGCGGCGGCCATCATCACGCCGGTGTCGCGCTGCAAGGTGCCGCCCAGAGTGCGGACCGGCCAGACCAGCGCCGACAGGCCCACGATCAGCATAATGTTCCCGATGTTCGAGCCGACGATATTGCCGATGGCGATGTCGGGCACGCCGCGCATGGCCGCATCGACCGACACCAGCAACTCCGGCGTGGAGGTGCCGAACCCCACCACCGTCAGCCCGATCAGGAGCGGCGGAATGACCAGCCTGCGGGCGACGCCAACCGCGCCGCGCACCAGCGCCTCGCCGCCGAAAAACAACGCCACGAGTCCGCCAAGAAGAAACAGCCAGTCCAAATCGACATCCTGTTCGATAAATCAGTGTCTGTCGCGATTTCGGAAATTACGCTGCCAGAGCGCCCATTTGCGGCGCAGGCGTATGATGGCCGCCGAAACGGAAGGCCGCAACAGCGGCAGGTCGATGGCCAGCACGAGCAGCCCCAGCGGGATCATCCAGAGCCCGAAGATCGGCAGAATCGCGAGAAACCCGCCTGCGATCAGCATGAGGCCCAGCGGCAAGCGCAAAACGACACCCGGCCTGCCCTGAACGGCCGTGACGAGACGGCGCAGCCCAGGGGAACGGCTGGTCAGGGCGGCGAACTGGCGGTTGAGTCTGCGCCGATGCCGTTCGCTCATGATATGCGGCTTTCGCGGACCAGGGCGGAGATGCACGTTTCAGGACAAGGGGTTGCAGGACGGGATGGCGAAGATACCAGCAGCATGATGACGTGTCCGAAAAGGGCCGGGCGCTGTCTCGTCACGGGCGGCAATGCGGCCAGCACCCAGCACGCACGAACCGGTCCGACACCGCAACACCATGTTGCCAGAGAAACCCGCCCACACCGCCGACATGGGTGTTCCGCGCAGGCGTTCAATCCGGTCGGGCAGGTATATTTTCAGGCAAGGGATGAAAACCACAGTTGGCGCAGGTGAAGCGTAAGCCGTGGCTGTCATTTCACCCATGATCGATGCGATCCATCTCCCCACAGCCGCCACTTGACCGCCAAGGTGCGGATGCCGGTCGATTTTGTGGCCGGGCGCCATCGCGGCACACCGGCCTGCCCCGCGCACCTGCAACCCGGTGCGGCCACGTCGCTCGGGAAGGTCCCGATAGCGTTTACAGGGGCGTGAGGAAAAGCAGATCGCAATTGTCGGGTCGCGCTTGAGTTAGCCTCGCGCCAATGACATGTTTTCAACGGAAGGTAACGCATTGATCAGAATCCTGCATACCGCTGATGTCCATCTCGACGCGCCGCTCAGATCGCTGGCGCTGCGCGACGAGGACTTGCGCGCGACAGTCGAAGCAGCCACGCGCGCAGCTTTTATGCGGATCATCGATATTGCCTTGTCGGAAAGCGTGGCGGCGCTGCTGATCGCGGGCGATCTTTTTGACGGCAAGGAGCGCAGCGCACGCACCGCCGCGTTCCTGACCGGACAGCTGGACCGCCTCCGCGCTGCAGATATCCGGGTCTTCTATATCAAGGGCAACCACGACGCGGAAAACCCGATCACCGGCACGCTCGATCTGCCGGACAATGTGCATGTTTTCGACGCGCGCGGCGGCAAGGTGCAACTGGCCGAGGATATCTGGGTTCACGGCGTCAGCTTTACCGACCGCCATGCGCCCGAAAGCCTTCTGCCGCGCTTTTCGGCGCCGGTTGGGGGGGCGGTCAATATCGCCATGCTGCACACCTCCCTGGCCGGGGCGGCGGGCCATGACATCTATGCGCCGTGCAGCCTGGGCGATCTGCTGGGCATGGGGTTCGATTACTGGGCGCTCGGGCATGTCCACAAACGCAAGGTCCACGCAAAGGCCCCGTGGGTGGTGATGCCCGGCATGCCGCAAGGGCGAGACATCGGCGAGGTCGGGCCCAGATCGGCAAGCCTGCTGAGCATTGCCGATGGGAATATCCACGTCGAAGAGGTGCCAAGCTCGGTCGTCGAGTTCTCCACCTCCTCGCTTGATATCACAAGCACGGAGGGTGACGACGCCCTGCGCGCCCTGCTGCGCGATCATCTGAGGGCCACGGCCGAGGCATTGACGGCCGCCGCCGGGGTCTTGCGCCTGACCCTGAGAGGCGCGCCGGAGCGCCATTGGCATATCCTGCGCGACCGTGATTACTGGAGCGCGCAAATCGCAGAGCTTGCGCGGGAGACGGGGAACCTCTGGCTCGACAAGGTGATCTTCAACCTCGATGCGCCGGCTGTCGCTGATGGCACCGCCAGTGCCACCAATGAGCTGTCCGCACTCATTGCGGCCATCCGGGGTGAGCCGGGCTTTGCCAGCGCCGCGCGTGCCGAGGTCGACGAGATGATCCTGGATCTTCCTCCGGCGATCCGGGCACGCCTTCTGCCCGACCAGGCCACGGCCGAAGAGCTGACCCGGCGCCTGGCCGAAGCCGGCGCACAGCGTGTGCTGGCGCGGATGAAGGGATCGGAAAGCTGATGCGGTTGCGCAGCCTGTCCCTCGACCGGTTTGGCCATTTCACCGATCGGCAATTCGATTTCGGCAAGGCCGGGGACACGCCCGATTTTCACATCATCTACGGGCCGAACGAGGCGGGAAAGACCACCATTATGGAGGCTGCGTTACGCCTCTTCTACGGGTTTGCGCACCGCGAAGGCTATGCCTTCAAGCATCAGCGCGCCAACCTGCAGGTCTCGGGCCAACTGGAGATCGACGGGCAGCTGCGCCAGTTCACGCGCCTGCCCAAGCGCAGCGGTTCACTGGTGGATGCGGCGGGCACTGCCTTGCCGGAAACCGCGCTCTCGGCGCATCTGGCAGGCCTCTCCGAGGAAGATTACCGACAGCTGCTCTGCCTTGATGACGAGACGATCGAGCGGGGCGGCGAGGAAATCGTACAGGCGCGCGGCGACATTGGGCGTTTGCTGTTTTCCGCCGCGGCCGGGGTCGCGGATCTGAGCACCGTGCTGGAGGGGGTGCGGGACGACGCCGACGCGATCTGGCGCAAGCGGGCCAGCAAGACGCGCGTAGCCGAATTGAAGCGTGAACTGACACAGGTGGAAAAGGACATCCGCGAAAGGGATGTCTCGGCCAGCGCCTGGCGCGGGCTGAAAAAGGCGCTCGCCGATACACGAACCACCGAGGGCGCGGCAAGAGCCGCCCGCGATGCGTTGCATGAAAGGGCCGCGCAGATCGCCGCCATGCGCCGCGCCCTGCCGATGCTGGCCGGGATCGACGATCTCGCAGGGCGTATCGCGCCATTCGCGGCCTATCCCGAGCGGCTGGATTTCGACCCCGAAAGCCTCGTCAGGCTTCTTGCCGAGGAAACTCAGGCAAAGGCCGATATCCAGCGCCTGACCGGAGAAATCGAAGAGTTGACGGCCACCCGCGATGGTCTGGACCGAGCGCCCGGGCTGGTGGCATTGGCCGGGCATCTCGACGCTCTGGACGATTTGCGCAGTCGTGATGTGACCGCCGGGCTGGACCTCGATCGCAGACGCGAACAGGTGCGCGAGGCTGAGGCCGCAATGGCCCGCGCGGCGCGCGACCTTGGGGTGGCGGCGAATGCCGATCTGCAAAACCTCGTTCTGTCACCTGCCGAGATTGCGCGGCTGGACGCCGCGCGCGAGGCGTTGCGCAACGCTAGAGCCGCCGTAAAGGCCGAGGCGCACGAAGTGGGTGAACTCACCGAGCGACGCGACAGGGCAAAGGCCGCTTTCGACAGCACGGCATCAAGAACGCCTGCCGGGCACGGGGTCGGTGACATTCTGGCCCGCCACGATGTGGATCGTCTTGCCCCTGCGCAGGCCTTGGCCCGGCAGGCCATCGACGCGGCTGAAACGGCAGTGCGCCACGCGCTCGAGGCCCTGACGGTCGGAGCAATGCGGTTCAGGGCGCTTCCCGACTGTCCCACCAGCCTGATCAAGGCGCAGGCGTGGGCAGGCAGTCACGCCGACTTCACCGTGAAAATCAACAAGGCCGAAGACGCGCTCGCGCAGCATATCGTGGATGTCGCCGCCCGCCGCGCGCAGGCCGATCAGGTGATGTCAGGTGGCCGCCTTGTCCCGGACGCCGAGGCCGAAGCCCTCAAGGCCGAGCGCGACCGCCTGTGGCAGGCGCATCGGGCGACCTTGAGCGAAGAGACCCTGCGCCCGTTCGAAACCGCGATGCAGGCGCTGGATGCGACGATGCAGGCTCGTGTGGCCCATGCGCGGGATCTTGGGCAGTTGCGTCAGATCGAACAAGCGCGCGCCGAGGCCCAGGCGCGTGCCGATCAAGCCCAAACCCGCCTGACGACACTTCGTGACCAGCAAGCGGCGCTCGAGGACGCGGTAAATGCGGCCGCAGCCGCTGTCGGCCTGCCCGTCCCGCAATCGCCCGCGGAATGGTTGGACTGGGTGCAGCGCCACGGGGCCGCCGCCGAGGCGTCGAGAAAACTCGCGCAAACCCGAGATACCCATCACCCCGAAACGGAACGGGCCAGGCGGCTGCTCGCGGCGCTGGAGCCGCATCTGAACCTCGAGGCGCCGGATTTCGACGGCGCGCTCGCCGCCGCACGCGCTCTGGCCGAGGCCGAGCGCGAGACGGTTGCCGCCACCACCAGGGCACGCGATGCGCTTGCCGCACTCGAAGTCGATCTGACCCGGCGCGTGGAAAAGCACGAGACCGCGCAGCAAGAAGCAGAGCGGGCCGAGGCGGCATGGCGCAGCCTGGTCTCTGACGTCCTTGGTGATGCGGTCGCGCCATCGACCCTGCTTGGATCGCTCGACCCTTTGCGGACCCTGCGCGAACATGATGAAAAGCGCGCGGACGCCGCACAGCGCGTGGGCACCATGGAAACCGACCAGGCGCAGTTTGCCGAAAACGTCGCTGGACTCGCCGCCGCCCAATATCTGCCTTTGGCCGACACCACCGCCGCAACTTTCGCCATGCTGCGCAAACGATCCGACGCGGCCAAAGCCGCAGAAACGCAGGCGGAAGAACTGACAGCAGCCATCGAAAAAGCCCGGGATGCGCTGACGGAAAAACAAAGGCGCCTTGACGAGATCGGCCGCGAGATTGAGGCCATGGGCCAGTTCTTCCCGGACGAGGTGCCGGTTGACACGCTCGATGCGCTGCGGCGCGCCGCGACCCAGGCGCAACAGGTCATCGCCGACCGTAAGGAACAAGCCGGATTGCAGCGCGCGATCCTCTCCGAGCTGAGCGCCGGGAACATGACGCTCGCCCGCGAGATGCTCGAAGGCGCCACGGTGGCGGAACTGGAGGCCGAGGCCGAGGCCGTCAAAGCCGATCTGGCACGAGCGGAGGATCAACTGACAGAGGCGACCGAGGCGCGGGTAACCGCCAGTCAGGCCCTGTCCCGGGTCACCGGAGATGCGGATATCGCCGCGCTGACGGAACGCAAGGCCACGCTGGGGCTGGAACTGGAAGAGGCCGCGCTGGAGCATCTGGAACTCTCAATCGGCCACAGGCTGGCCGAAGAGGCAATCCGCCGGTACCGGGATACCCATCGAAGCGGCATGTTGGCCGCGACCGAACGCTGTTTTGCCGCGCTGACCCGAGGCGCCTACGCGCGCCTCACCACCCAACCCGATGGCGCTGATGAAACCTTGCTGGCGGTCGATGGTGATGGCACCGCCAAACGGGTGGCCGAAATGTCCAAGGGCACGCGTTTCCAGCTTTACCTGGCCCTTCGCGCCGCCGCCCATGAACAACTGGTTGCGCAAGGTACCCGCCTGCCCTTTTTCTGCGACGACATCTTCGAGACCTTCGACGAGGATCGCACCAGTGCCGCGTGCCGTATCATGGAACAGATCGGGCGGAGCGGCCAGGCAATCTACCTCACACACCATCGCCATGTCGTGGATATCGCACAGCAAGTTTGCGATACGGCACCGGTCATACACGAGATATGACCGAGAATTCGGAGTGGCCGCCCCGGATCAGCAATGGCAGGAGGCGGTCGGTATCGCCATACCCGGCGGCGCTGAGGCGGGTGTCATTTTCTGACACAGGGCACCATGGGATTTTTCCTCCACGCTCGATTAGAGTCCGGCCCAACCTGAGCACGGACAATGAAGCGAGCGAGATTCACGGACGAGCAGATCTTCGGCATCCTGGCCGAGCATGAGGCAGGCGCGAAGTGCGCCTGAACAGGGCCGCGAGCCAGTCGCACGCACGATTAGCTGTCGAGACTGGGAAAGCGAGCACCTCAGCAGTTCGGCACGTTCACGGCCAGCCCGCCCAGGGCGGTTTCCTTGTATTTCTCGCTCATGTCGGCGCCGGTCTGGCGCATCGCCTCGATGCAGTTGTCGAGCGGCATGAAATGCACACCATTGCCGCGCAGCGCGAGGCTCGCGGCCGAAACTGCCTTGATCGCGCCCAGGCCGTTGCGCTCGATGCAGGGCACCTGCACCAGCCCTTTCACCGGATCGCAGGTCATGCCCAGATGATGCTCCAGCGCGATCTCGGCGGCGTTCTCCACCTGCGCGGGCGTGCCGCCCAGCACGGCCGCCAGCCCCGCCGCCGCCATGGCCGCCGCGCTGCCCACCTCGGCCTGGCAGCCGCATTCCGCACCGGAAATTGACGCGTTGTGCTTGATCAGCCCGCCGACGGCCGCAGCCGTCAGCAGGAACTCCCCCACACGGGCGCGGCTGGCACCCGGCACATGCCCCAGCCAGTAGCGGATCACCGCCGGCACTACGCCCGCGGCGCCGTTGGTGGGTGCCGTGACCACCTGCCCGCCGGCGGCGTTTTCCTCGTTGACGGCCATGGCGTAGATGCTGATCCAGTCATTGATCACATGCGGCGCGGTCAGGTTGCGCCCGGCCTCGGCCTCAAGCGCGCGGCGGATCGCGGCGGCGCGGCGCGGCACATTCAGGCCGCCGGGAAGTGTTCCCTCGGCCTCGAGACCGCGCTCAAGACAATCCGACATCACCTGCGCGATCCGGCCCAGCCCCTTGTCCAGTTCGGCGGCACTGCGGCTCTGCAACTCGTTGGCGCGCTTCATCGCGGCGATGCTCTTGCCGCTCTCGCGCGCCATTTCCAGCATCGCGGCGGCGCTTTCGAAAGGGTAAGGCACGTCGCGACCCGGCGCAGAGCCACCCTGCTGCGCGGCCAGTTCCTCCTCGGTGACGACAAAACCGCCGCCGACCGAATAATAGATCTGCTGGTCGATCGTATCGCCCTGGGCGTCGACCGCCATCAGCCGCAGGCCGTTGGCATGGCCAGGCAGCGGCGGGCCGTAATCGAAGACCAGATCGCGCGCAGGGTCGAAAGCCAGCCGGCCAAGGCCCGGCGGCGAGACCAGCTTCGACTCGCGGATTTCCTTGAGCGCCGCCTCGGCGGCCGCCGCGTCGTAATCTGCCGGCGTGACCCCCGCAAACCCGAGTATCACCGCCCGGTCGGTCGCATGCCCCTGCCCGGTAAAGGCCAGCGACCCATGCAACGAGGCACGCAGCCCATGCACCGAAAAGGGCCTGCTCCGCAGCCGCTCCAGAAAGCGCGCGGCAGCGATCATCGGCCCCATCGTATGCGACGAGGAAGGCCCGATGCCAACCTTGAAGATATCAAATACCGACAGGAACATGCTGCGTCCTTTCATCCGGCCCAGCGACACCCTGACCGCAGGCCCCCGGAATTGTCCTGTCTGAATACGACCCTTCGCAACTCGTCGGGGTCATGGCGCGGCGGCTTCCCTGCAGCATGGTGCTTCTTACCATTTTCACGAAAGCGCCACAGCCGCAAACCAGCAGAGCGGCACATCTCAGGCTGAACGAACGCTCCCTGCGGGACGATTGCGCAGCACCTGATTGGTTATGTTGTGCTGGAAATCGGAGATATGGGCGCGAATCGCGGCTTCGGCCAGATCGGGATCATGCGCCTTGATCGCGGCAACTATGGCTGCGTGCTGCTCACACACGCGCGCATTGTGGTCCGGCGCGCGCAGCGACACGAACCAGAACCGCACCGAACGGTCATGCAGGTTGCTCATGAATTCGGCCAGCACCGGGTTACCGGCCGCTGCGCTGATCAGGCGATGAAACTCGCGATCGAGGTGGATCAGCCGCTCGATATCGCGCCCCTCCGAGGCAGCGCACATGGCGGTCAGATTGGCCTCCATCGCGGCGATATCACGCGCGGTGGCCTTGTCGGCGGCCCATCGCACCGCCTGACATTCGTTGAGGATACGCACCTCGATGATGTCGAAAATCTCATTAAGACTGATGGGCGAGACGACGATCCCCTTGCGCGGCATCACCTCGACCAGCCCGTCCGTCACCAGCCGGTCGACCGCCTGGATCACCGGCGTGCGGCCCAGGTCCAGATCCTCGGCCAGACTTGCGACGGTCAGCGCCTCACCCGGGCGCAACTCGCAGTTGATGATCTTGGTCTTGAGCGCCTCATAGGCCTGGTCCCGCAAGGACACATGTGCATCCGCACGGGTGCGCGCCTTGCGGCGGGACTTGCCGGTTTCGGCCGTCGTGGCGGGCATCGGCGGGTTATCTCCTGTCAGGGTTGTTCCTCCACGATTGGTAGAACGTCAATGTTGTAAGCCAGCATGATCGTTCGTGAAAGCACCGGATCGTGCAATTCGCATTCAAAACGCGCCGCCGGGCGGATTCCACCAATCGCTGGCATGGTGCCACACAACATCGCGGTGCCGTCCGGCAGGCCCCGGCCTTCTGAGTGGCCCTCAATCAGCGCGGCAGGAGGCAAAAGCTCGGCCAGCGGCCCCTCCTGATAGAGCACACGCTGCCCGTCGATCACCGCCCAGGCGCGCAGCATCAGGCTGTCCCAATGGGCGGCAACCTCGTCAAAAAGCCAGAAATCGCTGGAAATCGGCTTGTCGCACATCTGTTTCGAAACAGTGACTCCATAGCCCTCAACACGCCGGTCGGTGTGGTCGGACCCAAGCCCGACATAAAGCACCCCGTCCTGCGCCAGAAGGACCGCCTCGGCCTCGCCCGAGGAGGTGTCGCCGGTGTGCTGGATGGTGGCGTTCTGGTTCAACCGCGCCGCCGAGACGCGGTAATAGGTGGGCGTCGCGCGCGGGCGGGCCACGCCGAGCTCTTCCAGCTCGCGGATATGAGCCTCCATCTTTTCACGGTCGCGGCCGGCCCAACCGGCGATCACCAGCGAATCGACTGAGAATGCCCGCTCCTCCTTGCCCTTTGCGCTATCGATACGCGCCTTGATCTGCATGATGCCTGTCTCCTTGAAGTCGGTTGTCGGGTCGGGCGCAGGGGCATGGATGCCCCCTGCCCGCCAAGAATCGTGCCATCGGGTGCGCCGCGATCAGTGGTCCGGCGCCGGATCACGTGCCAGATTGCCCTCGGTTTCGGCCGGCTCGATCGCCCCGCGCTCGATGCGCAGCGTTTCATCGGCGATGGCGTCAAGCAGGTTGGGGCTCGATTCCGTGATGAGCAGCGCAAGGCCCGTGCGCGCCTGGCGCAACTGGGCCAGCGTCTTGGCATAGTCGAGCGCCAGCGCCGGCGCGAGGCCCTGAAATGGCTCGTCCAGCATCACAACCTTGCGCCCCACCATCAGAGCGCGCCCAAGCGCAACCATCTTGCCCTGCCCGCCCGAGGTCGCCCCGCCTGGCCGTTTGCGCATGTCGGCCAGCTGCGGCAGCAGGGTATAGACCTCATCCAGCCGCCGTTGCCGTTCGGCCGCATCGAGATTCAGCGCCAGCGCCGGCAGCAGCAGGTTCTCCTCGATCGTGAACCCGCTTATCAGCCGCCGGTCCTCGGGTGCATAGCCCAGCCCCAGCCCCGCGCGGGCATAGCTGGGCTGCTCGTGCAGTGGCAGACCTTCAAGGGTGACCGCCCCTGTCTTGATCGGCACCAGCCCCATGATCGCGCGCAAGGTCGTTGTCTTGCCCGCCCCGTTGCGGCCGATCAGCACCGTACAGATGCCGGGCCTGAGCGACAGGCTTACATCCCGCAGAACACGCACCCCGGCGATGGCCACATTCACATCCCTGAGTTCCAGCATCACATCGCCCCCAGCACGCTCTTGATGACCCGTTCATCGGCAAAGACCGTCTCGGGCAACCCGTCGGCGATGACCTGGCCAGTATCCCAGACCAGCACACGGTCGGCATAGCGGCGCACCACATCCATGTCGTGTTCGACAAAAAGCGCGGTGGTCTTGCTCTCACGCAGGGCGTTCATCAAGGTTTCCATGATCTCGAACCGTTCCAGCGCGCTGACGCCGCTGGTGGGTTCGTCCAGCAGCAAGAGCCGCGGCTTGAGCGCCAGTGCCAGCGTCACATCGGCCAGCTTGCGCAGCCCCTCGGGCAAGGTGCCGGTCAGGCTCTCGGCGACCTGCTCCAGCCCCACCAACGCCATCAGTTCATCTGCCTCGGCACGGTACTCGGGCCGGTCGAGCGGAGTGAAGCCCTGAAAGACCCCCTCGCGCGCGGCAATCGACAGCATCAGGTTGTCGCGCACCGTCTGGTCGGTAAACAGCTGCGGTATCTGGAATGACCGCGCGATGCCCTGCCGGGCGATGTCGCGCGGCGGCAGGGCGGTGATCTCGTGCCCCTCCAGATAGACAGCGCCGGCCTGCGGCTTCACATAGCCGGTGCATATGTTCAGGAAGGTTGTCTTGCCCGACCCGTTCGCCCCGATAATGGCCGTGAAATCGCCCTGATGGATCGACAGCGTCACATTGTCGGCTGCCTTGACCCCGGCAAAGGACACCTGGATGCCGCGGACGCTCAGCAGGCTTTGATCGTTGCTCATTGGCTGTCCTCCCCGTCCGTCAGCCCCTTGGCCGCGCGGCGGCTGGCGATCAGCCCGTAAAGCCCGCGCGGCAGGAAGAAGATCACCAAGAGCAGCGCGATCCCGTTGATCATGTTCCAGGCGTCGGCGGCATAGCCCACCGCAACGCTGTGCACGAGTTCGAGGAAGATCGAGCCAAGGAACGGCCCCGCGACGCCACCGATCCCGCCAAGAACGGCAGTCAGCACCAGATGGCCAGACTCGGTCCAGTAGGCGTATTCTGGCAGCACATGGCCCACCGCCACCGCGGTCAGCGCCCCGCCCAGCCCCGCCAGCGCGGCCGAAATCGTATAGGCGACCAGCAGCACGCGCCAGGCCGACACGCCCAGATATTCCAGCCGCACCTCGTTGGTGTGCACGGCCTCGAGCGCATGGCCCAGCGGGCTTTTCAGATAACGGTGCAGCAGATACCCCACCGCCACGATCAGAACGAGCGTGAGGTAGTAAAGGATCACGTCGAACTGCGCCTTGTCGAAACTGACGCCAAAGATGCTGGGCACCGGAACGCGCAGCCCGTCAGTGCCCCCGGTTATACGGTAGAGCTTGGCAAGCAGCGAGAACACCACCATCGACACCGCAAGGTTCAGCATCGCAAAGAAGATCGCGCGGTAGCGCACCATGAAGGCCCCGACCAGCGCCCCCACGACTGCCGAAACCGCGACCGTCCCCACCAGGATCACCGCAAGGTCGGTAATGCCGGCGTAGCGGGCGATGAAGGCCGCCGAATAGGCCCCGACCGCGATGAACAGCGCATGCCCGATCGAGATCATCCCCGCCCGCAGCAAGAGCGCCACGCCGAGCGCGGCAAAGCCCTTTGCCATGGCGATTGTCATGACGAACTGCTTCCAGGGCATCACCAACGGCAGCGCGGCCATGACCAGCACCCCCCCGGCCAGCAGCAACATGAGATTGGCAGTGCGCATCAGATCCTCCGTGTCTGGGTGGAGCCGAACAGCCCGAAGGGCCAGATCAGCAGGACCACAAGCATCACCAGATACGGCGCCACCGCATCGAGCGCGGGCACATAGTAGATCGCCAGCACCCGCGCGAGCCCGACGATCACCGCGGCCACCGCCGCGCCCTCGACCTGGCCAAGCCCGGCAATCGCGGCGACAGCAAACGCCAGCACCATCGTCTCGGCCCCAAGGCCTGGCGCGACGCCGGTGGTGGGCGTTGCCAGCGCGCCGCCGAGCGCGGCAAGAAACACGCCGAGCGTGAAAGCCATCATGAAGATCCGGCGGGTGTTGATGCCCAGCGCCTCGGACACCTCGCGATCCTCGACCACGGCCGAGATCAGCTTGCCGTAGCGGGTGTGGCGGATGAACATGCGCAGCCCGATCAGCACCAGCACCGCCAGCCCGATCAGCAGAAGCTGATAATTCAGATAGATGATCCCGCCGATTTCCGAGACACCCAGCAGTGCCATGGGCGTATCGGCATAGATCGAGCGCACGCCAAACACGATACGCTGCAGATCCTCAAGGATCAAAAACAGCCCGAAGGTGACAAGGATCTGCACCGCCTCGCCGCGACCATAGGTCCAGTGGACCAGCGTGCGTTCGATCAGCGGCCCCATCAGCGCCGCGACCAGCGCCGCGGACAGCAATAGCGCCGGAAAGCTCAGCCAGGGGTTCAACCCGCTGCCGATCAACCACAGCCCCATGCTGGCGGCCACATAGGCCCCGATGGAGTAAAAACTGCCATGCGCCACATTGAGGATGCGCAGGACGCTGAAGACGAGGGTCAGACCAACCGCGACAAAGAAGATAAGCGCAGCATTGGCCAGACCGTCTACGACAAGCGGTATGATCGCATAAAGCATCGTTCGGCCTGTTACTTGGGATTAGACTGAGATTGCCGCCCCTTGCGGCATCCTGCGGTCGGCGCGCAGGCCGCCCCCGAACAAGAAGGACAAGCTCGGGGGCGCGCGCAGTTACTCGTAGGACCCGGGCTTGGGCAGAGTTTCAAGCCACTCGGCCGACAAGGTGCCAAGCCAGGCAATCGGGTCCTCGCCCAGCGGCGGCATCAGCGCCTCGCCGGGATAGCGGACCATGTTGGTCATGACCGAAAAGCCCAGTTCATCGTCCTGCGCCGACATGCCCACGACCTGATCGACCAGTGCGTCGTTGTCCTCGCGCAGCACGGCGGTGCCGGTCAGCGACTCGAACGTGCGCCCTTCCATCGCGGCGGCGATTTCGTCGCGGCTGGGCCAGGCCCCGTCGGCATCGGCAATGGCATCCTCGACCGCTTGCTGCATGAACAGCAACGCATTCGCCATCTTCATCGTCGGGAACACCGGATATTCGCCGAACCGTTCGCGATAGGCTTCGGTGAATTCCACAGTCATTTCATTGGCGCGGGCGGTCGGCGTGTTCCACCAGCCATCGCCCAGAACCCCCACGATTACGCCATCCGGCAAGCTGAGCGATTCCAGCACCGTCTCGCCAAGCGCGAGGATCATCTGGCTTTGGTTGAACAGACCGCGCGGCTGCGCCTGGCGGACAAAGTTCTCCAGGTCCGCACCCCAGAGGTTGGAAAAGATCGCATCGGGGCGCGCCGCCGAAAGGCGTGAAATCTCGGTCTGGAAGGTCGAAGACCCAAGGCTGGGATACAGCTCGGCCACGACCTCGATATCGGGCGCGATGGCGCTGAGCGTGGCTTTCACGATCTCGCCGGCGTCATGTCCGAAGGCATAGTCCGGGTTGATGATGGCAATGCGCCGCGCGTCGGGTTTGACCTCCATCAGATAGGCGGCAAAGGCCGCGAATTCCGGGATGGTATTGCCGTTCGGACGGAAAGTGTATTGCAGGTCTTCATTAAGGAACAGCTGGTGCGTATCGCAGTTCCAGCTGATCGTGGGCATGCCGATCTGCTCGGCCACCGGCGCGAGAGCCAGACAGTTGCTCGAAGACAGCGCCGCGATCATCACCTGCGTGTCGGGGTTGTTGGCCAGCCGCCGATACTCAGAAATCACCCCCTCGGCGCCCTGGGCCTCGTCGACATAGGTCGCACGCACCGGCACGCCGCCTATCCCGCCGGACTCGTTGATCATGTCGATCATCAACTCGGCGCCCTGCCGGCCTGGCATCCCGTAGGCTGCGGCAGGACCGGACGAGAATGTGAAGACCCCGATGTTAAACTCTGCCGGGGCCTCCTGCGCGAGCGCGGCGCCCCCCATGGCCAGCGCCGCCGTGGCTGCCAGGCCGATCCGCGCCAACGCGCGACGATTGAACGTATTCTGCATTTGATTCCCCTGTCGTTTGGTTATTGATCTTTTGGTCTTTCTGGCTGATCCGGGCCAACACCGCTGGGCGTCGCCCCGATGAGTTTGTGTGAAATTTCACAGAAACATTTGAACAGCGTCCTGTCAAGAAGACCTATGCCGAAAATACGTGTTTTTTCTGGATAAAAGCCGTTTTAACAACTCTGCACAGCAAACAGGCCGACACCGCCATCGGTGCCGGCTCTGACGCCGCTAATAGGCTGGCAAAGCGCGAATGCCGGGCGATTCAGATGTCGTAGTAATGAATTTCGAGCAACACGCAGCCACCCTCGGACTTGAATGGCCCGTGATAGGCCCCCGGCGGGCGGCAGGCATAGGTGTGCGGCGCAAAGGATTCGCCCCCCCTGCCCTCGGCATCGTTGCCTACGGTCAGGTCACCTTCGACCAGATAAACCTCTTCCCAGTAATCATGCACGAAGGGCGCGGTGGTGTAGACACCGGGCGCAAAGCGCAACAGCCGGGTGCGATTGCCGATCTTGCCCTCCTCATCGAGATGGCCCGCCAGGATCTTCTGCTCGATCCCCGCAGGATAGCCGGGCGGCGTGTGCCAGCCCTCACTGCCCATGTCGACGGGGAAGAACTCGAGATGTTCCTTGTCAATCGTCATTATCCGTTTCCCTTCTTCACTCGGCTGCCACGTTCAGCGCGGCCAAATCATCTTCCAGGCTGTAGCTGTCCAGCATCCGATCGACGAGCCCGGTGCAGCTGTCCCAGTCATAGGTGCGGAAGGAATGCCCCTTGGTCACGAAACTCGCCCCGGCATAGAACATCTCGTATTGCGTATGCCGCGAGGCGAACTCCGACCCGATCACATCCCAGGCCAGCTTGAAGAACTTTACCCGCCCCTCGGACGAGGCCGTCGGCGATTGTTGCGTCTTGCCAATCAGCTCGCGCAGCTCAGGGTTGGCGAAATCCGACACTGACGACGGCAGCATGATCAGCCCACCGCCCGCAAGATCGCGCAAGGTGGTGATGACCTGCGCATACATCTGCTGTGTGAGCACCTGCGCGGCATAAAGCGTGTGGCGATCGGGGATGAAATATTCACCCCGCTGCTGGCCCTTGATCTCCATCGCATGGACCAGCGAATCGACCATCGCGCTTTGCGCCGCCAGCGTGCCCAGGGTCTCGCGCACCTGCGGAAATTCGATCACGCCGTTGGTCTCGGCGATCCGCCGGGCCACGCCCATCAGGAAGCGCATCTTCACCATCAGCCGGATCTGCGCCTGATAGTTCTGGTGCACATGGGCAGGCGTGGACTGGAACTGCTTCATGCACATGGCCGTGTCCTGATTCACGAACACCCGGTCCCACGGCACCTTCACATCATCGAAATAGACCACCGCGTCATTCTCATCAAAACGGCTGGCCATCGGGTTGTCATAGACGCTGGGCGCCGCCGCCTCATAGGATTTGCGCGACAGCAGCTTCAGCCCCGGCGTGTTCATCGGCACGGCGAAAGACACGGCATAGGGTTCCTCGCCCGGGCGCAGGGGCTGGATGCAGGTGACGAACACCTCGTTGGCCATGATGCCCCCGGTCGCCAGCATCTTGGCCCCGCGGATGGTCAGCCCCTCGCTGTCCTCATCCACCACGCCGGCAGCCAGGAACTGGTCCTTTTGCTCATGCGCCCCTTTGGAACGGTCCGCCTGCGGGTTGATGATGACATAGGTCAGGTACAGCTCGTTGTCGCGGGCATAGCGGTAATAGTCTTCCAGCGCCTTTGCCCGTTTGGGGTCGTAGTCGTGAAACACCTCGCTGCCCATGTACATCCCGGCGATGCACGAAGCGACGTGATCGGGCGATCGACCAAGAAAACCGCCGTGCAACTCGGTCCAGGCCTCCAGCCCCTTGCGGCGCTCGACCATCTCGGCATGGCTGCGCGGCAGCTGCCAGATCCGATTGGCCCGCGCGCCCCCGCCATCGGGGATCTCGAATGTCATCAGCTCGCGGTTTTCCTCGGCCGACTGAAAATCGTAGAGCCGGGCCACCGACTCTATGCTGCGGCGAAACGCTGGATGCTGTGTCACATCGCCGGCCAGCGCACCGTCGATATAGACTTGGCGACCGTCGCGCAGCGACTCGGTATGCTGGGCACCTGTCTTGATCATGGTCATCACTCCTGGGCTTGTCGTCAGGGGCCGGCTTATGCGCGCACGCCCTGATCGGATCGGGGTCAATAATGGATATCCAGCGGCCACGAGGGTTGCTCGGGCCGCCCCGGATCGAGCTGCATGTAACGCCCCTGCCAGAACACCAGTGGTCGGCGCTCGGGATGGGTGCGATAGCCTGACACGCGCACCACGAACAGCACATGGTCACCGCCGTCATGGCAGGCATGGGGCACACATTCATAGGAGGCCACGACACCCGGCAGCACCGGCGCCCCCTGCGGGCCAAGGTGGTAATCCACCCCTTCCCATTTTCGGCCGCGCGGATTTGCAAACCGATTGGAAAGCTCGGTCTGCCCCTCGGCCAGAACGTTGATCGCATAGGCGTCGGCGCGCTCCCACTCGGGCAAGGACAGCGCCCGGCGGTCGATGCTGAACAGCACCAGCGGCGGGTCGATCGACAGTGTGTTGAAGGAACTCATCGTCATGCCATGCGGCACGCCCCCCGGCGCACAGGTCACGACACAGACACCCGTCGGGAACTGCCCCAGCGCATGACGAAAAGCACGCGGATCGGCCACAGGATGCATGTGCAGACTCATTGCCCCGGCTCCTCGGCTTGCGAAAGGTAATCCGTCAGCATCAACGCGCGCTCTGAACTGTGGCGCAGCCCCTCGGCCAGACGGCACACCAGCGCCATGTCCAACCCGTCGAGCGGCTCGAACAGCACGTCGTTGATTTCGCGCTGCACAGGGGCCAGCCCATCGAGCAGCTGCGCCGCCTTGGGTGTGATCGACAGCAGCACGCGGCGCGCGTCCTCGGGATTGGGCCGTTTCGTCACCAGCTCAAGTTTGATCAGCTTGTTGGTTTCCGAGGTCACGAACGCGCCCGACAGCGACAGATGATCCGCGATCGCCTTGATCCCCACCCCGCCGGCCTTGACCTGCAGATGCCGGATCGAGATCAGCACCGTGTACTGGCTGCCCGACAGCCCCACCATCGCGCCGAACCGGCCGCGCACCTGTTCCAGCCGTGCTGCAAAGGCCAGCAGGTTATGCAGCATCGCGCGGAACCGCGCGTCACTTCCCTCGTGCAAAAGGCCCGGCAGGCTGACCGTCAGCGCGGCCTGATCGACCGAAACGGAAGGGGGCATTGATGTAACCTCCATATAGCTTTTCAACGAAGCTAACTTACGAAGGTATTTCACACAAGTTTTTTGTGACCCCCTGCACCCCCGCGACTTTTCGATGCCGTTTCAGTGCCTTGCGCCTATCCCGCCGCCACGCCGCGCCAGGCGTCAAGCACCGCCTCCACCGCAGCGGCCCGCTGCAATAGGCGCGAATCCGCGCCCCCCGCCATGGCCAGCGTCAAGCCCACCGGCGCCTCGCCGGAGCGGTGCACGGGCACGCTGATCGCGCAACCATCCGCCAGGTTGATTGTAGTGGAATTGCGTAGCACCAGCAGGTTCGTTGCCCCGTAAAGCGCGTCATCCTCTTCCAGCGGCGCCAGCGCCGGCGGCACCATCGAGACCGTGGGAAAGGCCAGAAGATCAAACTCATCCGCCTCCGCCGAGAAGGCATCGATCAGCCGCCGACGCAATGCCATCTGGTCGATATAATCGGCCGCCAGCAACCCGGCGCCCCGCTCGATCCGCCCGACCACGCGCGGGTCATAGGCCGCCCGGTGGCGCTCGATCAATCCGCGATGCCATGCATGTGCCTCGGCCGCAACCGGACCGCCACCGGCCAGAATATCAGGAATGCTCGTGAAGGAGGCCATCGGCGTCTCGACAATCTGCGCACCTGCCTTCGAAAGCGCAGCAAGCACGCCCTCAAAAACCTCTGCAACTGTGGCGTCCATATCGTCCAGAACCATGGCCTGCGGCACCCCGATGCGCAGCCGCAATTGCCCCTCGGGCTCAAGCGCCGGCCGCATCGCGGGAGCCTCGCCACCCGCCATGATGGAGGCCAGCGCGGCGCAACACGCGACCGTGGGCGCCAGTGGCCCCGCACTGTCCAGAGACTGCGAGAGCGGCACGACCCCTTCGCTCGGCAAGCGGCCCACCGTGGGCTTGTAACCGGTGATGCCGCAAAACGCCGCCGGAATCCGGCATGAGCCGCCCGTGTCAGTGCCAAGCGCGGCAAGTGCCATGCCCTCGGCGACCGACACGGCCCCACCTGAGCTGGACCCCCCGGCGATCCGCCCGGTTGCCCTGTCCCAAGGTGAGAGCGGCGTGCCGTGATGCGGATTCAGGCCCAGCCCCGAGAACGCGAATTCGGTCATGTTCGTGCGGCCGATCACGATGAACCCAGCGCGCCGCAAGCGTGCGATGGTGGTCGCGTCGTCCGTCGCCGGCGGTGTATCCGCCAGCACCCTTGACCCGGCGGCCGTCACCTCGCCTGTGATGTCGAAAAGATCCTTTACAGACACCGGCACACCCAGAAACCGCGACGGCACCATACCCTGTGCCCGCATCCGGTCGGCAAGATCGGCCTCGGCGCGCGCAGCGTCTTCGCGCAGTTGCAAAAAGGGATGGCCGGCAGCAGCATTCCCGCTGACGATACGGTCAAGACATTGCTCCACAAGCGCACGAGACGTGGTCCGCCCTTCGGCCAGAGCGCGTGCGGCGTCCTCCAGCGACACCGGTATACCTGCCTCAGTCGTTTGAACCATTTGCGCCAACTCCTCTGCTACGCATTGCCCCTGACCGTCGGGCTTCACCGCGACGGGCGTATCCAAAACCTTGATACGAACTGGAAAGGCTCAAGGCAATTTTGAAATTTCACGCGCGTTTCAGATGTGCCTTTGGGCCGCCCCGAACACAGAGCCAGGATTGCCGGGCAGAGCGCCCGGACGGCGAACTGGCGGTTGAGCTTGCACCGATGCCGTGCGCTCATGCGCGGATCGTGATCGCAGCCCGGGCCGCCGACTAACCGGACTCCGGTCGCGGTTGGATGAAAGTTCAGTGGCAGGTCACCGCCCAAAGGCAAAACTTTGCGGCCCAACTCAGGCCGGATACCCGAAATCTGCGATCAACTGCCAGATCGTCCGGTTAAGATCGCCCAAGCGGGCGATCGCCTTGTCGATTTCCCCGCGCGCCTCGGCGTCAAGCACCTCGGTCTGGCCGATCTTTATCGCGTCGCGCCGATCGGCAATCCGCATCTGGATCGTGCGCGGCGCACCGCCATCGGGATCAAAGGAATATATGCAATGGTTGTAGCGGTTGCGCAGCCCCGAAAGCCCGATCAGCTGGCGCGTCAGCGTCAGCACGCGTGCCTGCTCTATCGGGTCGCGCCCTTCCATCTTGGCCAGCCGTTCGATCAGATCAACCCGCGCCCGGGTGGTGTTGAGCGTCAGGAAGATGATGACCGCAGTCTCCTTGCTGGTGCCCGCCAGCCCGGCGATCAGATGAATCAGCAGGCTCTCGGTGTTCGTCCATGAATAGTTCAGCCGCCCGACCAGAATCATGATTTCGTCGAAATCCGCTGGCGGCAGCGTTTGCATCACTCCGCCTCGCCATGCGGGCGCGAGAAATACCATTGCGCAGCCTGTGTCCGGTTGCTCACGCCGATCTTGCCGATCAGATTGTGCAGATGCAGCTTGACCGTGTGTTCGGACAGTCCAAGATTGTGGGCGATCATCTTGTTGCGCATTCCCTTCGCGACCATTCTCAGCACTTCGCTTTCGCGCCTGGTCAGGGCTCTGTTGCCAGCTGACACCTTGTGGTCAGGCGGTGCTGGCCCCGTCTCTGGGTCCAGCAGCTTTCCCGGCACGACAAAGTCGCCCGACAGGATCAGCCGAAACATCAGCGTCCAAAGGCCGACCGACAGGTTCATGGGCAGCAGGCCGATCCCGGTCAACTCAGGGCGTTCGCGACGCAGCGCCAGCAGACGGCGGGCGAGGTTGTCACTTCGGTAGGCGAGGATCCACCGAGCGCCAACGTACTCGCCGGGATTGAAGTCCGGATTGGCAAGGACTTCGTCAGCCACAGTGTCATCGAAAAATATGCAGCACTGCTTGCCCTTTGACCGGTCCAATCCGTCCCGGTTGTCGACCCTGACGACACTAGCTCTGGATTCGGATTCCGCGATGCGAAGAACCCAGTTTGAAAATGCGATCGGGCCGCCCCAGAATATGATCGATCCCTGACCTTCGCACTGCGGCGGCTGCCTTGAATCTTCGCCCTGTTTGGAACTGATATCCCCCACCATCCAAGCACCCCAAATTTTTTTGGCTTCCAACACTACAAAAATTCGCAAGGTGTAATCCTCGAATGCACCCCCCATCCGAAAGATGTTCATTCAAACGTGGAGAATAGCACAAATTATGTTCTGCGGTAACTAGCCAAACGATTAAGTAGACGGGCTACATATCGGCTGAAATGTGATGACACGCATCAATCCAGCCTGTAACACATTGTTTTTATTTATTATTTTTAAGGCAACCTGAGGGCGATCTGGACGCCACCACAATCCCGCAAAAAGTGTTCTGCGTGCTGGCTACATCCACCGACTAGTCCATATTGATTGATTCTGTCCGCCTGACAGCGGCTGAGAACCAACTTTTTCGAAACTTTTCATTCCGGATCAATCAGCTGAAGGCGCGAAAAAGATTATGGTCTTTTGTCTAGCTTACAGCGCACCCCCCTGTGATGCGAGCATGTTCAGGTTGCAGTATTTGCAGCGACTTCTGAACCGTCAACCTGAGGCCGCCGGAACAGAACCACCTGGTGGGCAATCCGGCGCCGGAATTGGAAAGGGGGGATGCCGAAAGACTGCAGGATCGTGCCGTCTGAAGGCTCATCAATGGGCCGGTCGGGCGGTAAAACAATCAACCTTACAGACGCAAACGGTATGTTGCCTTTGAAATGACTGGCAATCCCCGCTGCGTCGCAGCAGGAGATGCAAGATGTCTAAACGTCATGGTTCAAACCAGAACACCAACAACAACTATGTCTTCGACGATGTGAAGATCAAGAATCTCGATGCCGAGTTCAACACCGACATCGAGATCAAAAATGCCGAAATCGATGTTGACGCTCAGCAGCAGCAACAAAAGCAGAGCGTCAGCAACGAACAGGGCCAGGGCCAGGATCAGGGCCAAGGTCAGGACCAGGGCCAAGGCCAGCACCAAGGCCAAGGCCAGGATCAGGACCAGTCGATCAAGCACTCTGGTAACAGCAGCAACGAGATCAACATCGACTTCGGCGAGGGGGAATGGATCCCCCGTGATGACGACTTCATCGATATCGACATTTCAAAAGGCGGGTCGATGGGCGACGTCGTGGCTTCGAACGGCAACATGAAATACGATCCCGGCGACGATGTGAAGCTCGATAACGTCACCTTCGGCGACGGCAACAGCACTGCCTTTGCGCTGTCGCAGTCGAACTACCTGAGCGACGATGACAAGCTGATCAACCCGGTCGTTCAGAACAACGACAAGTTCATCCAGAAGGGTGATGCTAACGGTGGTTTCGCCAAGTCCGGCGATGGCATCAACGCAGGCTCCGACGGCGGCAACGGCGGTGGCAGTGCCTCGGCCGATGGCGGCGACGGTGACGGCGGAAAGGCAACCGGCGGACTGGCCATGGGTGGCAAGGCTTTCGGTGGCGATGGTGGCAATGGTGATGCCGAGTCTGACGACGGCGGCGATGCCTCGGCCAACAGCACCGGCTTTGGGCTTGGACTTGGCGCTGCCAAGGCCAAAAGTGAAGCCGACGGCGGCAACGGCGGTGATGCCGATGCTGAATCCGAAGCCGAAGTCGAGCTCGACTCCGACCATGATGTCGAAAGCGAAGGCGGTTCGGGCGGCGATGCCCATGCCCATGCCAATGCCGGAGGCGGAAGTGGCGGAAAAGACTCTGGCGGTAAGCACGACAAGGGTAAGGGCAAGTCCGACAAGTCCGACAAGTCCGACCAGTCGGGCGACGCCGATGCTGATGCCGATGGCGGGGATGGCGGGCTGTCCTCCATCTTCTCGAAGTCGGAACTTGACGGCTCGGCAGATTCCATGGCCCAGGCGATTGCGGGCTATGGTGGCGGTGCCGGCTCGTCCGCGGATGCCGACAACACGTCCGTGGGCACCGGCCAGTCTACCGCAAATGGCGGCACCGGTGGCGCCAGCGTAGCTCATGCTGTCGGCGGTGACGGCGGCATGGCCTGGGGCGGTGGTGCCGGTGTTGGTGATGCTGTCGGTGGCGCCGGTGTCGGCGGTGCGGGCGGAACGGCCAGCACGGGCGATGGCGGCAACGGCGGCAACCTGGGTCACTGGGGCTCCGGCAACGGCGAGAGCGGTCATGTGACGGGCGAATCCTTCGCCTCGGCCGCAGCGCAGGTCACCACTTCGGCGTTCAACATGAACGTCGTCATGGGCGCCAACGTGCTGGGCAACTCGGTCGACATGACCGTGGTTGGCGGCTCGCTTACCTCGTCCTTTGTCGGGCACGACGACGCCTGAGACATGGTAGGTTCCGGGGCCGGTTGACCGGCCCCGGGATGCGGGCGGCATCGCGAAAGCGGAGGCCGCCCGTTCCTTCTGACCAATGGAACAGACCATGCCCCTGGACCGCATAAGCGAAGAGATTGCCCATTTCATCGGCCTCCTTCATCTTGAGGTCGAGGGGCACAGGCTAAGGCTCGAATATGACGCCTTCGCGCATGAGCGCGAAGATACCGCACTCGACCCCGGCGAGGTGCCGGACCTTGCCATCACCATTCCCGGTTTCGAAAAAGGGTTCAACCCGGGGGTGGTCTACCTGCCCCCGCCGCCAGCGGCGCCGCCGGCATATCTTCTTGCGCCGGAAGGCCTGTCTGCCTCGATCACGCTACGCCCCGTTCAACCGCCGCGCCCGCCCGAGCCCGACCAGGACATTCCCTGGCAGATGACAGGCTGGCAGTTCAGCTGGCTGCCATTCGTGCCGTTGCCGAACTCGATCCTCGTCTCGATCCGCCAGACCTCGGAGCTATGGGACAACGACCTGCTGCTGGTCACCGGTGAGACCGTATTCATAGACCCCGAGGTGCTGACCGCCGACTTTCTTCGGCTGATTGAGGTGGCGCGCAGCCATAGCGTGCTGGGCCACGCGGGCACCGAGATCGAGGCCGTGCCGCAGACCGAGGCCGCCTTGGCGCTTGCCTCGCGCATCGCCGCCTTCACGCCGCAAGATGGCGATGCAGATGTGCAGCTCTTGCTGCGCGGCGAGGCGGCGCAGGGCACGCATCTCAACGGTGAAGAGTGGTTCTTTGCAACGGAAGAGATCGACGCGCCGGACGATGAAGACACCACTGCAGAGTTCCTGAGCCTGCCGGATTTCATCGACCTGCTGCCCGCGCATCTTGCCGAAAAGCACGCCGCGCGCGACGGCGAGGATGAAGAGGATGAGTGGGATGCGTTCTTAATCCCTCCGGACGGCACCATAACCGCCCGCGATACCAGGTTCGATGTTGACCCCGGCCACAAGGTGGTGACCGGCGCCAATCTCTCGGTCAACGAGACCATGATCATGCAAGCCTGGGTCGACGCGCCAGTGATCGCGGTGGCGGGTGATGCGATCCGGCTGGACGTTGTCAGCCAGGTCAACGTGATGGTGGGGGCGACGGCCCCCTTCGGGGGCGCCGCCGCGCTACCCTCGCAGCTGCTCAACGCCGTGTCGATCGAGTTCGAAAGCGCCTTCGGTCCTGACGGGCCACCGCCGCTCGAGCATCCCGGCATGTTCCCCGAGGACTGGACCGTGGTCAGGGTCTCCGGCGACCTGATCTCGGTCAATTGGGTCAAGCAGTATGTCTTTGCCACCGATTTCGACCGCGCCGAGATCACGATCACGGCTGCCGCAACCTATATCGGCACCGGGGAAAACGTCATCGTCAACGATGTCCGCCTTGCAGAACTGGGGTTCCACTACGACCTGATCCTCGTTGGCGGCAGCTTCATCACGCTCAACGTCATCGATCAGATCAACGTGCTTGTGGATATCGACCAGGTTCTCGGCGCGCCAGGAAGCCTGGCAATTCACCACGCCGGGGACAACCTGCAATACAACCTCGCCGAGCTGAAACAGACCGGCACGGACGAGATGACCGAACTGCAGGACAACTTCCGCACCGCACTCGACGACATGGCCGAGGGCGCGAACACCATATCGCACGATGTCGCAAAAGATGCCCGCTTCGAGGGCAAGTCGGACCTCAAGGTTCTGTATATCGAGGGCGACCTGATAAAAGCGAACATCATCGAGCAGCATAATTTTCTGGGCGATTCCGACCAGATCCAGCTAATGCTCGACGATTTCCTGGCCGGGGGTGCGCCGGTGGAATTGGTCAGCGGCTCCAATGCCCAGCTGAATGCGGCGCGGATCCATGACATTGGCCTCGACTCCGAGGTCATGGTGGGGGGCGAGGCCTATAGCGACGCGCTGATCTACCAGGCCCAGCTCATGGATCCCGACGCGCCGCCATCCGGCGTCGGACTTGTCCCGCTCGCCAATGAGGCAGTCGCGTTTCTGGCCGACGACATGCTGAGCCCCACCCCCGAGACAGAGCACGGTGCGCCGCCGATGGCCACCGACCACCCCGCCAGCAGCGACCTGCTTCACGCCATCATCACTTAACAAGCAAGACCCAGGAGAGGTGCAATGAGGGATGACGTCGATCCACCGGTGCTGAAGCTTAAGTCCGAGCATCGGGTGGATCCCGATCAGCCCGGTGCACCGCCCAAGCCGAAAGCGGACATGCGCGAGCGCAGCGAGGGGACCCCGATGGGCGCCACTGTCGAGGTGCGCACCGGAGAGCCGATCCCCCGGCGCCCGAAGCAGCCGCCATCGGGCGATGGGGGCGGCGGACGCGGGCCCGGCTTTCACAAGCGAGTCGGACCCGAGGATTTCAATGCCAACCTTCAGGAGGGGCGCAAGGCTGTCTGGAGCAACATGAGCTTCGTGCTGGTGCTGACCTGCGTCACCAACCTGCTGATTCTCGCAATCCCCATCTACCTGTTCCAGATATCGGACCGCGTGCTGACCAGTCGATCGACAGATACGCTGATCATGTTGACCATCGTCATCGGCGGCGCGGTCGTGCTTTATGCGGTCTTCGACGCGATCCGCCGTTTCATCCTGATGCGCACCGCGGTCGAGGTGGCGGCACAGCTCGGCGCGCCAGTGCTCAGCGCGGCCGCCGCTGCCTCGCTGCACGGAACCGGTCGCGAATACCAGACACTGGGCGACCTGCAGCAGGTGCGCTCCTTCCTGGTGTCCGGCACGTTGCTGTCGATCCTGGACGTGCCCTTTGCGCCGCTTTTCGCCCTCGTGATCTATTTCATTCACCCGCATCTCGGAATGATCGTGGTCCTTACCGCGCTGGTGCTTCTTCTGATCGGCATGATCAACCAGAAGCTCACCGAACGCCCCTTTGCCGAGGCGAACTTTGCCCAGTCAAAGGCGAACCAGCACCTCGACTCGATGTCACGCAACAGCCAGATCATCAACGCGCTGGCGATGATCCCCGAGGCGGTCTCGATGTGGGGGCGCGATACCGCCGCATCGTTGATCGCACAGGTGAAGGCGCAAGATCGCAACATCGTCAGCGCCTCGATCTCGCGCGGGATTCGCCTGCTGACCCAGGTAGCGATGCTGGGCTGGGGCGCCTATCTGGCAATCGACGGGCAAATCACCGGCGGCATGGTCATCGCGGCCTCGATCATCGCGGGCCGCGCGCTCGCCCCGATCGAGGGCTCGATCGAGGGCTGGAACGCGCTGCTGCTGTCACGCGCGGCCTATGGCCGGATCGCCGGCCTGCTCGGCAATTCGCGCCTGCAGTTCGAACGGCTGCGGCTGCCCAACCCCGAGGGGCGGCTGGACGCGGAGCGGCTGCTGTTTGTGCCCGGCGGCACCAAGCAGGTAGTGCTGAATGGGATCAGCTTCTCGCTCAATCCCGGAGAGACGCTTGCGGTGATCGGCAACTCGGGTGCAGGCAAGACAACGCTTGGCAAGATGTTGGTGGGGTCGATCCTGCCGACATCAGGCAATGTCCGGCTCGATCTGATGGATCTGCGCAACTGGGATCCGCGGCAACTGGGCGAAAACCTTGGCTATCTGCCGCAAGACGTGCAGCTGTTTCCCGGAACGATCAAGGACAACATCGCCCGCATGCGCGCCGATGCGACCGACGAACAGGTCCACCGCGCCGCTGTGCTGGCCGATGTGCACGAGATGATCGCCCAGCTTCCGCAGGGCTACGAGACTGTCGTCTCGGCCGATGGCGCGCCGCTTTCGGGCGGCCAGAAGCAGCGCATCGCGCTTGCCCGCGCCTTCTACGGCCATCCGCGCCTCGTGGTGCTGGACGAGCCGAACTCGAACCTTGACACCGCTGGCGACCGCGCACTGGCCCGCGCCATTGAACATGCGCGCGACAGTCGCATCACAGTCGTCGTGATCACCCAGAAGCCTGCGCTCCTGAGCGTGGTGGACAAGATCATGGTGTTGGCCAACGGGGCGGTGGCGCTGTTTGGCACGCGCGAGCGGGTGCTCGCGCAACTCAACGGCGCGCCACAGACGTCAACGCAGGTGACCGCTACCGACACGGCGCCCCCGCGGCCCGCCGGCGACACGACCGGCAAGGAAGGACAGAAGGATAACTGACATGGAACCAAAAACCTTGCCAGCCCCGACGGCGGCCCAATGGTACCGCGATGTGCCGCGTTCGATCGCGAAGCTGGTGGTGGCCGGAACCCTGCTGCTGGTCGCCAGCCTGGGCGGGTTCTCGATCTGGGCCTTCGGAGCGCCGCTTGCCGCCGCTGTCATCGCGCAGGGCAGTTTTGTCGCCACCGGACAGAACAAGATCGTGCAGCATCTTGAAGGCGGCATCATTAAGGACATCCTGGTCAAGGAAGGCGATCATGTGGTCGAGGGCGACGTTCTGCTGCGGCTGGATGAAACCTCGGCGCGGGCCACCAATCGTGAACTGCTGCTGCGCCGCGCCCGGCTGGAAGTAACCGAGGCGCGCCTGATCGCAGAACACCAGGGGCAGGAAAATCTGGTCTTTCCCGAACATCTTGAGGCGCTGCGCAGCGACCCCGAGGTCGCGGTCATCCTGGATGGCCAGGCTGTCTCGTTCCTGGTGTCCCGGTCGGGTCTTGCCAACGACCTTTCGCTGATCGACCGTAATGTCGACGCACTGGAGTTTCGCAAGACAGGATACGTATCGCAGCGCGAGGCGCTGCGCCAGCAGATCGAGCTGCTGGAGGAGGAACTCGAAGCCAAGGAGACGTTGTTCGAACGCGGCCTGGTGCAGCGCGGCGACCTGCTGGCGTTGCGCCGCGCCATGCTTGAGGGGCAGGGGCAGATCGCCCGCCTCGACGCCGAACTCGGCGAGATCGCCGAGATGCGCGCCCGCGCCCTGACCCAGCGTGACCGTACGCTGGACGAATACAGCCGCAACGCGCTCAGCCAGTTGCAGACGGTCCAGAGCGAGCTTGAAAGCATTCGCGAACAGGCCCGGCGCTCGGAAGGCGTGCTGCACCGCATCGATGTGACCGCGCCGGTTGGCGGCATCATCGTCCGGCTGTATTATCACACGACCGGCGGTGTGATCGAAACCGGCCGCGCCATCGCCGAAATCGTGCCCTCGGATGCGCCGCTCATCATCGAGACGCTGGTCGCGCGCTCCGATATCGACAGCGTGCAGGTCGGCCAGCACGCCGTGGTGCGGCTGACGGCGCTAAACCAGCGCACGACGCCGGTGTTGAACGGGGCCGTCGACTATATTTCGGCCGATGCCGTGGCCGACAGCGCCGAGCGGTCCAACCGGGAGGTCTATGTGGTGCGCATCGCACTCAGACCAGAGGAGCTTGCCCGTGTCAGCGGCTTCGCGCCCACCCCCGGCATGCCGGCAGAGGTGATGGTCCAGACGGCAGAACGCACCTTCGCGCAGTATATCGCAAAGCCGATCGTGGACTCTATGTCGCGCGCGTTCCGCGAGCAATAAAGCGCTGTGGTGTCACCAAGCATCCAGTCGGACCCCTGGCAGCGAAACAAACGCCAAAGCAAACGTTCGGCCCCATGTACAAGGGTCCGGCACCGCAGTCAGCCGTGAACTTGCGCGCGCGGCTTCTGGCCAGACGATAGCTTGCACCGTTCATCTCGAGGATGTTGACGCGGCGGTGCCGCCTCGGCCCGGTCAGGACCCGGCGTGCAGATGCGAGTTCTTGTAACTGGCCATCAGGTCATTGAACTTTCCGCCCTGCACGGCGACATGCGAGCGCAATGCGTCTGCTGCTTCCTGCGCATCGCCGTTTTCAAGGGCGGCAAGAATGGCGCGATGCTCGGCCAGTGACTGCTGCAACCGCCCCCGGACACGCAACTGCAAGCGACGAAAGGGCTTGAGCCGCCGGTGAAGCTTCTTTGCCTGATCGGTCAGAAAGCCGTTGCCGGACGCCTTGTAGAGAAGATGGTGAAAGCGTTCGTTTTCAATGTAATAGAGATCATGGTCATTGTTCGCGACAGCGTCTTCGCAGGCAATGACCGTCTCCAGAAGATCTGCCAGATCCTGCGGGGTCACACGGCGTGCGGCCAACCTGCCGCAGAACGCTTCCAACTCGGCCATGACCTCGAACATCTCGATCATCTCGCTCAGGCTGGGCAGGCGAACAAAGGCCCCGCGATGCGGCACCAGTTCCAGCAATCCGGATGCGGCAAGGTTCTGAAACGCCTCCCGCAACGGGGTGCGCGAACATCCGAAATGCTCTGACAGGGACATTTCATCCAGACGTTCGCCATTCACCAATTCTCCGGTGACGATCATCTGTTCGAGCGCCTCCCGGACGCTATCGGCTCTACGCGACTGCATGGCATTTCGGCTCAAAAAGGATTCCCGGAGAACGATAGAGCGGGATTCTGTATTATGCAACCGCCAGCTTGTATACAATTACCGTTGACTCCGTATTCAGAATGGCTTTCTCTGTGCGCACCGTTGTTGAGGAGCAATGGATCGGCGCAAACGGGAAAAGCCCGGCGCGCACACTCAGGGAGGAAGACATGAGAGTTTTTTCAATGGTTGCCGCCTCGGCGCTGGCAATGTCGGCCACGTTCGGGGCCGTAAGCGCGGAAGCACAACAACTTCGCCTGTCGCATCAGTGGTCCACGGCGGATGTGCGCCATCAGGTCGCGCAGATGATCGCGGATGAACTGGACGAGGCCGATGTCGGGCTGTCGATGCGCATTTTTCCCTCGGCCTCGCTGTTCTCGGCGACCGAGCAGTATCTGCCGCTCAGCCGCGGCCAGCTGGACATGACGGTCTATCCGCTGTCCTACGCCGGTGGTCAGCGGCCCGAATTCAACCTGACGCTCATGCCCGGTCTTGTGCGCAACCACGACCATGGCGCGCGACTGAACAATTCGCCCTTCATGGAAGCGCTCGAAGATCTGATGGCCGAAGATGACGTCATGGTGCTGGTCCATGGCTATCTGGCGGGCGGTTTCGCGTCGAAAGGCGATTGCATCACGCGGCCGGAACACATGGAAGGCCGCACCGTGCGCGCCGCCGGGCGTGCCTTTGAGCAGATGCTGGCGGCTGCCGGCGCGTCGATTGCCTCGATGGCCTCGTCCGAGGTTTATAACGCGATGCAGACCGGCGTTCTGGATGCGGTCAACACGTCGTCGTCGTCCTTCGTGTCGTTCCGGCTGTATGAGCAGGTGGATTGCTACACGCCTGCCGCCGATGTCGCGCTGTGGTTCATGTATCAGCCGCTCCTGATGAACAAGAGCACCTTCGAAGGGCTAAGCGCCGAACAGCAGGAGGTTCTTCTGGCCGCTGCCGAGAAGGCCGAGACCTGGTATCTGGAGCAGGCCAAGCATGATGATGTGCGTTCGGTCGAAGTGTATCGCGATAACGGCATCGAGATCGCTGAAATGACCGAAGAGGATTTCGCCGCCTGGCGCGAGCTGGCGATGGAATCGGCCTATGCCTCGTTTGTCGATCAGGTGCCCAACGGTCAGGAACTGCTTGATCTGGCACTCGCTGTCGAGTGATCGTTCACAGTTCGGGGCGCGGCAGCTGTCGCGCCCCTGTTGGGCTGTTCTCCAATCAGAATTCAGGAGTGGCTTGCCATGGCCTCGACAAGTCCTGACGCCCCGTGGCGTCGTGGCGCCGATGCGCTGATTCGCGGCATTGGCTGGATTTCGACGTTTTGCGGCTGGGCGGCAGCCTCGATGATACTGGCGTCTGTCCTGATTACCTGCCAGATGATTTTCGTCCGGTTCGTGTTGCGCCAGTCCACGGTCTGGCAGACCGAAACCGTCGTCTACCTGATGATCGCTGCGACCATGTTGGGCCTTCCCTATGTGCAGATGATGCGCGGGCATGTGAATGTCGATCTGCTGCCGATATGGTTGCGCCCCTTGCCGCGCAAACTGCTGGCGGTCGTGGTGCTTGTCGCTGGTATCGTGGTGCTGTCCATCATGGGCTATTACGCGTTCGAGCATTGGCACATCACCTTTCAGCGCGGCTGGCGGTCGCCCAGTGTCTGGGGCCCGCAGCTCTGGATCCCCTATCTCGCGCTGCCACTGGGGTTTGCGCTTTTCATCCTGCAACTGCTGGCCGATCTTCTGGCCTTGCTTTCAGGTCGTGACAAACCCTTCGGGCTGGAGGCTGACTGATGGATCCGCTTGTTCTGGGCGGCCTCGTCGCCGTCATCACGATCGCCGTGCTGTTTTCGGGCGTTTCCGTTGCCACCGGCCTGTTGATCGTCTCGGCCCTGTTCCTGGCAGTCTTTGACGGACTCTGGGCGCTGGAGCTGATGCCCGAGAAATTCTTCGGCAAGCTGAATTCCTTTGCGCTGCTGTCCATTCCGATGTTCATCATCATGGGCGCGGCGATTTCATCGACCCGTGCCGGCGCGGACCTTTACGAGGCGCTGGAACGCTGGCTGACGCGTGTGCCAGGTGGGCTTGTGATGTCCAACCTGGGGGCCTGTGCGCTGTTTTCGGCGATGTCCGGCTCCAGCCCCGCCACCTGCGCGGCCATTGGCAAGATGGGCATCCCCGAGATGCGCAAGCGCGGCTACCCCGAGACGGTGGCCTCGGGCTCGATCGCGGCGGGCGGCACATTGGGCATCCTGATCCCGCCTTCGGTCACGATGATCGTCTATGGCATCGCTACCGAGACGTCCATCGGGCGGCTGTTTCTGGCGGGGGTTCTGCCCGGGTTGATGCTGGTGTCGCTGTTCATGGCCTGGTCGGTGTGGTCCACATGGCGCAACACAGGCCTGTCGGTCATGTCGGGCAGGCGCTATTCGCTGCGCGAAAAGCTGGAAATCCTGCCGCGTGTCCTGCCCTTCCTGCTGGTGATCCTGGGGGTGCTGTATGCCATGTATGGCGGGCTGGCCACGCCGTCGGAAACCGCCGCGGTCGGCGCGCTGATGTGCCTGCTGATGGCCGTGATCATCTATCGCATGTGGTCGCCGAAATCCCTTTGGCTGGTGCTGCGCGATTCCACGCGTGAAAGCGTCATGATCCTGTTCATCATCGGCGCGGCGGGCGTGTTTTCCTACATGCTCTCCTCGCTGTTCATCACCCAGTCCATTGCCCTCTGGATCTCGGATCTGGACGTGAACCGCTGGGTTCTGATGGGCGCGATCAATGTGTTCTTGCTGATTGCCGGGTTCTTCCTGCCGCCGGTGGCGGTGATCCTGATGGCCGCGCCGATCCTGCTGCCCATCATCCTTGCGGCGGATTTCGACCCCTACTGGTTCGCCGTTATCCTGACCATCAACATGGAGATCGGGCTGATCTCTCCGCCCGTAGGGCTGAACCTCTATGTGATCAATTCGATCGCGCCGGATATCAAGCTCAAGACCATTCTGAAAGGCTCGTTGCCCTATGTCGCCTGCATGGTCCTCGCCATCCTGATCCTGTGCATCTTTCCCGGCATCGCAACCTGGTTGCCGGACATGGTCATGGGGCCCGTTCGATGACGCGGACGGGGTATCTGGGTGATCTGCTCAGCCAGCTTGTGGAGCGGCGCTTCGTTCCCTTTCCCGGCGGGTCCGACAAACCGATGCGCGAGATGTGCGCGGCCCTTCTGGCGGGTGAGGGCGAGGTCTCGACCATGCGGCTCGCGCGCGAGATCCTGGCCTCGTATGCGCGGCTTGACGAGGGCGGGAAGCGCGAGTTCTTCGCGCTTCTGGCCGAAGAATACGATACCTCGCCCGACGCCGTGACCGAAGCCGCCCGGCGCGATGGCGAGGCGCGCGACGCCCACACGCTGCGCCAGCTGCTGCAAGTCGCGGAACCCAGGCGGCAGGAGTTGTTGCGCCGCCTGAACCACGCCCCCGGGGCCACGGCGGAACTGGTGCGTATGCGCTGCGATCTGCTGAAGCTGTTGCCCCAAATGCCCGAGCTGGCGCGGGTCGATCTGGATTTCGGGCATCTGTTCCAGTCCTGGTTCAACCGGGGCTTTCTGGTGCTGCGCCAGGTGACCTGGGAAAGCCCCGCGCGGCTGCTGGAGAAGATCATCGAATACGAGGCCGTCCATGCCATCGGCGATTGGGAAGCCCTGCGCGCCCGTGTCGACCCCAGGGACCGGCGCTGTTTCGCTTTCTTTCACCCGGCCATGCCCGATGAGCCGCTGATCTTCGTCGAGGTGGCGCTGGTCAAGGGTGTGCCAGGCTCGGTGCAGGCCCTTCTTGCCCCCGATCGCAGCCCGCTGGACCCGGCACAGGCCGATACCGCGACCTTCTATTCCATCTCGAACTGTCAGGCCGGGCTGAAAGGCATCAGCTTCGGCAACTCGCTGATCAAGAAGGTGGTCGAGCTGTTGAAGCAGGAACTGCCGCATCTGCGTAAATTCGTCACCCTTTCGCCGATTCCCGGCCTGACGGCATGGCTGAACGAGCAGGCCGAGGCAGGCGACAATGCGGCGCGCGCGCTTCTGGCAGTGACCGGCCCGATGGAGGAGCAGGCCGCTGTCAGCCTGCGCCGGGTGGCCGCGCGCTATCTTCTGGAGGCGAAGGACAGTAAGGGCCGCCCGCGCGACCCGGTGGCGCGTTTTCACCTCAACAACGGGGCCCTGGTGCTAGAAATCCACGCGCAGGCTGATATGTCGGCACGCGGGTTCAGGCAATCTTGCGGTGCAATGGTGAACTATCTTTATGACCTGGGTCAGGTCGAGGCCTATCACGAAAACTATGCCGCCAATGGCAAGGTTGCCGCCACCCGCAGCGTGCGCCAGCTGGCCCGCGCCGCGCAGGAGTGAGCCGAAATGCCCTCCACCACAATAGCAGGCCCGGACAGGAGTTTTGTCAGATGACCAACCCGCTCTTTGACGCTTTGTTTGCCCCCCTTGCCGGACAGGATCGCCCATTACTGATCTTGCCGGATGGCGAGAGCGTGAGTGCAGGCGCCTTTCACGGCATGATCGCAAGCTACGCCCATGCACTAGGCGCAGCAGGTGTCACAGCGGGCAAGCGCGTTGTGGTGCAAGCGGCAAAGAGCCCCCAGATGCTTGCAGTCTATGGCGCGGCTGTTGCGGCGGGGGCGGTGTTCCTGCCGCTGAACACGGCCTATACGGCGGAAGAACTGGAGTATTTCGTGGAGGATTGCGGGGCCACGCTATTGCTGGTGGATCCTGACCGTATCGCGGCCCTTGCCCCGCTTGCGCAAAAGCTGGGCGTGCGGCTGGAGAGCCTGGGCGAGGGCGGCAGCTTCGACGCATCGGCCAAGGACATGCCCGACAGTTTCGAAACCGTTGCCCGCGGTGAGGACGACCTGACCGCACTGCTATACACCTCTGGCACGACAGGCCGCTCGAAGGGCGCGATGCTGACCCAGCGCAACCTGCTTTCCAACGCGCAGGCGCTGGTCGATCTGTGGCGCTTCGGCCCGGATGATGTGCTGCTGCATGCGTTGCCGATATTTCACACGCACGGGCTGTTCGTGGCCAGCAACGTGGTGTTTCTGTCAGGCGCGCGCATGATCTTCCTTCCCAGGTTCGATATCGAGCAGGTCACCGCCTTCCTGCCACAGGCCACCACGATGATGGGTGTGCCCACATTCTACACGCGGCTGCTCGACGACCCGCGGCTCGATCGCGGCCTGGTCGGTCACATGCGGCTGTTCGTATCCGGCTCTGCGCCGCTTCTGTCCGAAACCCATGTGGCCTGGTCCGAGCGCACAGGCCACGCGATCCTTGAACGCTACGGCATGACGGAAACCAACATGCTTACCTCTAACCCTTATGAGGGTGCGCGCCGCCCCGGCACCGTGGGCATGCCGCTGCCCGGCGTCGAGCTGCGCATCGCTGATCCCGAGACGGGTGCAGAATTGCCGCAGGGCGAAACCGGCATGATCGAGGTGCGCGGCCCGAACGTGTTCAAGGGGTATTGGCAGATGCCCGAGAAGACGGCCGCCGAGTTTCGCGCCGACGGGTTCTTCATGACCGGCGATCTGGGGCTGATCGACGATCAGGGCTATGTCAACATCGTGGGGCGCGCCAAGGATCTGATCATCTCGGGCGGCTATAACGTCTACCCCAAGGAGGTCGAGCTGGTGCTGGACGATATGCCCGGCGTGCTGGAAAGTGCCGTGATCGGCCTGCCGCACCCCGATTTCGGCGAAGCCGTGGTCGCGGTGCTGGTGGACAACGGCAAGGGCATTGACCTGGCGCAGATCGAGTCGACCCTGCGTGACCGGCTTGCCCGCTACAAACAGCCCAAGCGCTACATCATCTTGCCTGAATTGCCGCGCAACACCATGGGCAAGGTGCAAAAGGCCGCGCTGCGCCAGCAATATGCCGACCAATTCAAGGAGGAAGTCCAGTGAGTGACGCAAGAACAGTCATCTTCGAACAACCCGGCGGGCCCGAGGTCATGAAGATCGTTCAGCGCCCCGTGGGAGAGCCGGGGCCGGGAGAGGTGCGCATTCGCCACCATGCCTGTGGCCTGAACTATATCGACATCTACCAAAGGTCCGGCGTCTACCCGCTGCCGCTCCCCCATGCGCTGGGCATGGAAGGCGCCGGCGTGGTCGAGGCGGTGGGCGAGGGTGTCACGCATCTGTCAAAGGGCGATCGCGTCGCCTATGCCACGGGCAAGGCAGGGTCGTACTGCGACGCACGGGTCATGCCGGCGGCACAGGTCTGCCCGCTGCCTGACAGTATTGATTTCCGCACCGGCGCGGCGATGATGCTGCAGGGGCTGACCGTCGAATACCTGTTTCACCGCACGGTCCCGCTGAAGGCCGGGGACACGGTGCTGTTTCATGCTGCGGCCGGGGGCGTGGGGCTGATTGCCTGCCAATGGGCGCGTTCGCTGGGCATCCGGCTGATCGGCACCGCCAGCACCGACGAAAAATGTGCGCTGGCGCGCGAACATGGCGCCGCCGAGGTCATCAATTACGAACGCGAGGATTTCGTCGCTCGCGTGCGCGAACTGACCGATGGCCGCGGTGTCGATGTGGTGATGGATTCCATCGGCGCCGCCACGTTCGAGCGCTCGCTCGACTGTCTGCGGCCGGTGGGCATGATGATCAGCTTCGGCAATTCCTCAGGCAAGGTGCCCCCGTTCGATCTTGGCATTCTGGGGGCGAAAGGGTGCCTGCAGCTGACGCGCCCGACGGTCTTCGTGCACATCGCCCAGCAGGAGAAATGCCAGGAAATGGCGGCCCATCTGTTCGAGATGGTGGAAAGCGGCAAGGTCACCATTCGTATCGGCCAGGAGTTCGCGCTTGAAGATGTCGCCGAGGCCCATCGTCAGATGGAAGCGCGGGCCACAACCGGGAGTTCGGTGCTCCTGCCATAGGCGCCGCTAGCCGAGGGCGCACGAACGGCCAGGCCGTCAGGGCGCGCCAGCGCCCTGCCCCGCGCCCTGCGGCAGGCGTTCCAGATAGGCTTCAATGACGATGGCTTCGTCAAAGGCGGCCTCGGCGCGGGCACGGGCCGCCTGCCCCATGGCTGCGCGTGCATCACCCGACAGATCGATGAAACGCGCCATCGCCTCTGCGAGCGCCCGGGCATCGCGCGGCGGGCAGAG
>NZ_QNVJ01000046.1 GCF_003350345.1 Alkalilacustris brevis | reverse complement strand
GCCTGATTGCCACCGGCGGGGCCGAGCTGTGCCTCTACGAGCCGGAAGAAGCCATGGCCGAGGCCGAGGCCAGCGGCACTGTCGAGGGCGAAGCGATCGAGGCCGGCTGGATGATCTGGCCGCTGATCCCCTACAAGTACAACACAGTCAACGACATTCAGGGCACTGCACCCTCGGCGCCCGACCGCAACCACTGGCTGGGCACCGACGACACCGCGCGCGACGTGACCGCGCGGGTGATCTACGGCTTCCGGCTATCGGTGGCTTTTGCGCTGATCGTTACGCTGCTCACCTCGGTGATCGGGATCACGGCCGGCGCCATTCAAGGTTATTTCGGCGGGCTGATCGACCTGTTTTTCCAGCGTATCATCGAGCTTTGGGGCGCAACGCCATCGCTTTACATCATCATCATTGTGGCGGCGATCTTCCAGATGAATTTCTGGCTGCTCGTGGGGTTGATGACCTTGTTCGGCTGGACCGCGCTGGTGGGGGTGGTGCGGGCCGAGTTCCTGCGTGCGCGCAATTTCGAATATATCCGGGCTGCGCGGGCGCTGGGGGTTTCCAACGCTGTCATCATGTTCCGCCATGTGCTGCCCAACGCCATGGTGGCCACGCTGACCATGCTGCCCTTCATCATCACAGGCACTATCGGCAGCCTTGCGGCGCTCGATTTCCTTGGCTTCGGGCTGCCTTCATCGGCGCCCAGCCTGGGCGAGCTGACGCTCCAGGCCAAGCAGAACCTCCAGGCCCCCTGGCTGGGTTTCACCGCCTTTTTCGCCTTCGCGATCATGCTGTCGCTTCTGGTGTTCATCTTCGAGGGCGTGCGCGACGCCTTCGACCCGAGAAAGACCTTTCGATGAGCACGGTTCTCGAGGTTCAGGACCTGTCGGTCACGTTCCGGCAGGAAGGGGTCGAAACTCGCGCGGTGCGGGGTGTCTCGTTCCGGGTGGATCGGGGCGAAACCGTGGCGCTGGTAGGCGAATCTGGTTCGGGCAAGTCGGTGACAGCACTTTCGACCGTGTCGCTTCTGCCGGATTCCGCGCGGATCGAGGGCTCCATCCGCTATATGGGCCGCGAGATGGTCGGGGCGACATGGAAAACCCTGCGCGAGGTGCGCGGCAACGATATCAGCTTCATCTTTCAGGAGCCGATGACATCGCTCAACCCGCTGCACACGCTGGAAAAGCAGATCGGCGAAAGCCTTGCCCTGCACCAGGGGCTGCAAGGCCAGGCCGCGCGCGTGCGCACCATCGAACTGCTGGAAAAGGTCGGCATTCACGAGGCCGAAAGCCGGCTGGGCGCCTATCCGCACCAGCTTTCGGGCGGGCAGCGCCAGCGGGTGATGATTGCCATGGCGCTGGCCAATGGCCCGGACCTGTTGATCGCCGACGAGCCAACCACCGCGCTTGACGTCACGATCCAGGCGCAGATCCTCGAATTGCTGGCCGATCTCAAGCGGGCGGAAGGGATGAGCCTGCTTTTCATCACCCATGACCTGGGCATCGTGCGCCGCATCGCCGACCGCGTCTGCGTCATGCAGGGCGGCGAGATCGTCGAACAGGGGTCGACCGCCGAGATTTTCGCCAACCCGCAGCACCCCTACACGCGCACGCTGCTGGCGGCCGAGCCGCGCGGAACTCCCGATCCGGTGCCCCAGGGCGCGCGCGAGATCCTGCGCACCGAAGGGCTGCGCGTGTGGTTCCCGATCCACCGCGGATTCCTGCGCCGCACGGTGGGGCATGTGAAGGCCGTCAACGATGCCACCATCTCGCTGCGCGAGGGCGAAACCGTGGGCATCGTTGGCGAATCCGGCTCGGGCAAGACCACGCTGGCGCTGGCGATGATGCGGCTGATCTCGTCGCAGGGGCCGGTGGTGTTCCAGGGCCGCGATATCCAGGGGCTGAAGTCACGCCAACTCAGCCCGATCCGGCGCGACATGCAGATCGTGTTCCAGGACCCGTTCGGCAGCCTCTCGCCGCGCATGACCGCCGAGCAGATCATTTCCGAAGGGCTTTGGGTGCATGGCTTTGCTGACGGGCAGGACCGGCGCGAACTGGTGGCGCAGATGATGCACGAGGTCGGGCTGGACCCGATGATGATGGGCCGCTACCCGCACGAGTTTTCCGGCGGCCAGCGCCAGCGCATCGCCATCGCCCGCGCCATGATCCTGCGCCCGCGCCTGCTGGTGCTCGATGAGCCGACCTCGGCGCTCGACATGACGGTGCAGGTGCAGATCGTCGATCTGTTGCGCAAGCTGCAGCAGAAATATCGCCTGGGCTACCTGTTCATCAGCCATGATCTGCGGGTGGTGCGGGCGCTGTCGCATCATGTGCTGGTGATGAAACAGGGCGATGTGGTCGAGGCCGGCCCCTCGGCGCAGGTCTTCGATACGCCGCGCTCTGACTATACCCGAACGCTCATGGCGGCTGCGTTCGACCTCAAGGCCGTGGGCACGGACTGAGGCGCGCAGCGGCGGCAAGGGGCATGGCAGGCAAGGCGGTAAAGGGGCGGCGCAGACTTGAATATCCTGTTCGTGCATCAGAATTTTCCCGGACAGTTCCTGCATCTCGCGCCGGCGCTCGAGGCGCGCGGGCACCGGGTGGTGGCGCTGACCGATCAGCACAACCCTCGCCCTGCAGCGATCTCCGAGCTTTATCGCTACCGCGCGCCGAAGCTGGATCTCGACCCCGCGCAGGCCCGCCTCGGCAAGACCTACACCCAAATGAGCGAGCGTGGCCTCATGGCCTCCCGCGCTGCGCGTGCCCTGCGCGACCGGCATGGATTCGTGCCCGATGTGGTCTTCGGTCATCCCGGCTGGGGCGAGACGCTGTATCTGCGCGATGTCTGGCCCGGGGCGCGGCATCTGGCCTATGCCGAATTCTATTACGCCGCGCAGGGCCTGGATGCCGGGTTCGACCCCGAGTTTCGCCCTCACGCGCCGGATGCAGCGGCCATGACCACAGCGCGGCAGGCGCATCTGGCTCATGCCATGGCACAGGCCGATGCGGCGATTGCGCCCACCCGCTTTCAGGCCGGCACCTTCCCGGCCTGCTTTCGCGACCGCATCCATGTGATCCACGACGGGGTGGACACCGATGCCATCTGTCCCGATCCAGCCGCGCGGCTGACATTGCCCGATGGCACCGGACTGAAGGCCGGCGACGAGGTTCTGACCTATGTCGCACGCAATCTGGAACCCTACCGCGGCTATCACATCTTCATGCGGGCGCTGCCCGAGGTGATGCGCGCCCGGCCCGGAATGCGGGCGGTAATCGTCGGCGGCGAAGGTGCCAGCTATGGCGCCGACGCGCCCGGCACCACGACCTGGAAGCAGCATTTTCTGGGTGAGGTTTCCGCCCGGCTCGACCTGTCGCGCGTGCATTTTACCGGATTCCTGCCGCGTGCCGACCTGACGGCGCTTTTGCAGATTACCCGGGTGCATGCCTATCTGAGCTATCCTTTCGTGCCGTCCTGGTCGCTGCTCGAGGCGATGAGCGCGGGCGCGCATGTCGTCGCCTCGCGCATCGCGCCGGTTGAGGAACTGGTCGAACACGGCAAGTCCGGGCATATGGTGGATTTCTTCGACCTGCGCGGCTGGAGCCGGACGCTGACCGAAGCGCTCGCCAATCCTGCTGCACATGAGCCGCTGCGCCGGGCGGCGCGGGCGCATGTGCAGGCGCATTATGACCTGCAAGGCATCTGCCTGCCCCGGATGGTGGCGCTTATCGAAGCGCAAGGCGCGGGCGCGGGCCAACCGCACCCCGGTGTCGCCCGGAGCGGCTGACTCCGTTCCCGGGGGCACGGACCGCGCCCTTCTTCTTGGCGAAAGTATCCTCGCCGAAGGCATCGGCGCGCCCTAGCGCGCCGACAGGTTGCACCCATTGCGACGCGTCAGCGTCAAGCGCGCTGGAGCACGCCTTACACGGCCGAGCTGTGCCCCGCCTTGACGGTGCCGAAATAGGCGTCAAAACTGCTGGCGATCATTCGGGTCAGGGGCCGCCCCTCGGGGGGGATGTGCAGCCCCTGCGCATCATGTCTGACCATGCCTTCGAACCGCGTGGCCGCGGCCGAAAACAGCTCTGACAGCTGCGCCTCGCTTGCGCCGAAGCTGTCCTTCATCTCGGCCGCATCAATGCGGAAATCGCACATCAACGCCTCGATCATCCGCTTGCGCATCAGGTCCTCTCCGCTGAAGGCATGACCCCGCGCGGTGGAGAATGCGCCTGACCGCACTGCCTTCTGATAGGCCGACGTGGCCGGGGCGTTCTGCGCATAGCCTTGCGGGAAATACGAAATCGCCGAAGCGCCGAGACCGATCAGCACCGGTGCCGTATCGTCGGTATAGCCTTGGAAGTTGCGCCGCAAGGTGCCGGCCTGTGCCGCACGGGCCAGCCCATCCTCGGGCCGCGCGAAATGGTCGATGCCGATCTCGGTGTAGCCGTCCCAGACGAACAGCCGCCGGGCGGTGTCGAACAGGTGCAGCCGTTCTTCCGGGGTGGGCAGGCTATCTGACGGGATCATCTGCTGACGCCGCGCCATCCAGGGCACATGGGCGTATCCGTAAAGCGCCACCCGATCGGGCGAGAGCGAGAGCAGCTTCTGCACGCTGTCGGCCATGCGCGCCGTGGTCTGGTCGGGCAGGCCATAGAGGATGTCGGCATTGAGACTGTGCACCCCGCGCGCGCGGACGCCTTCAACCGCGGCCTGGGTGATCTCATAGCTCTGGTCGCGACCGATCGTCTTCTGGATCTCAGGGTGGAAATCCTGCACGCCGATCGAGGCGCGGTTCATGCCGATTTCGGCCAGCGCATCGAGCCGCGCGGCATCGATCTCGTTCGGGTCGATCTCAACCGAGAACTCGGCATCGTCCCCCAGCGGGGTGACGGCGAAAATCGTCTCTGCGAGGTCGCGCATCATTTCGGGCGCCATCAGCGTGGGCGTGCCGCCGCCCCAGTGCAATCGCGATAACGTGATGCCTTCGGGCAGATGGGCGCGCAGCAGCGCGATCTCGGCCTTGAGTGTCTCGACATAGGCACGCACCGGTGCATCCGTGCTGGTGCCCTGCGTGCGGCAGGCGCAAAACCAGCACAGCCTGCGGCAGAAAGGCACATGCACATAAAGCGAGATGCGCGAATCCGGCTTGATGGCGCAAATCCAACGGGAAAAATCCCCGGCTGACACGGCATCACTGAAATGCGGTGCGGTCGGATAGCTGGTGTAGCGCGGGACTTTCGCGTCGAAGAGTCCCAAGCGTGCGAGTTGCGGATTGGTCTTCATTCGGCTACCGTGATCCTCATTGCGGGTCGCCGCCTTGACGTAGATCAAAACCATGCCCAAAGTCAGGACCGCCCAGGAAACGCCGCTGTCGCAGGATTGCGACAATTGCCCGATCCGGCACCGGGCAGTCTGCGCGCGCTGCGAGGCAGATGAACTCCGGTTTCTGGAAACGATCAAGTATTATCGCCGGTTCGATGCCGGTCAGACGGTGGTCTGGTCGGGCGACAGGATGGATTTCGTGGCCTCGGTCGTCTCGGGTATCGCGACGTTGAGTCAGACCATGGAAGACGGGCGCAGGCAGATGGTCGGGCTTTTGCTGCCGTCGGATTTCGTCGGAAGGCCCGGGCGGCCTGCTGCGGCCTATGATGTCACCGCCACCAGCGACCTTGTAATGTGCTGTTTCCGCCGTGGCCCGTTCGAGGATATGATGCGCACGACACCCAGCATCAGCCAGCGCCTGCTGGAGATGACGCTGGACGAACTGGACGCCGCGCGCGAGTGGATGCTGCTTCTCGGGCGCAAGACCGCGCGCGAGAAGATCGCAAGCCTTGTGGCGATCATCGCGCGGCGCGATGCGTCGCTCAAGCTACATGGCCGCTCGCAGAGCCTGTCGTTCGACCTGCCGCTGACGCGCGAGGCGATGGCCGATTACCTGGGCCTGACGCTGGAAACGGTCAGCCGTCAGATTTCGGCGCTGAAGAAGGACGGTGTCATCCAACTGACTGGCCAGCGCCATGTGACGATTCCCGATTTCAACCGGTTGGTCGAGGAAACCGGCGACGATACCGACGGGGGCTTTCTGGTCTGACGCCGGCGGCTGAGCCGCGACTGCTGCCTCAATGCGCCATGAAGACCGGGGTTTCGGCGAGTTCCAGCATGTTGCGCGTCGCACCGCCGAGAATGGCCTCGCGGAAGCGCGAATGCCCATAGGCCCCCATCACCAGCATGTCCGATCCATGCTCGCGGACGTGGCGCTGAAGGATCTCGGAAATCTTGGGCATGGTGCGGGCCAGCACCGAAACCTCGGCGCGCACGCCATGACGGGTCAGCATCTGGGTCAGCAGGCCGCCGGGGTCCGAGCGCTCTGGTCCCTGGGCGGGCGGGTCGATGATGACGATATCGACATGTTCGGCCGCCACCAGTAGCGGCAAGGCCCGGCGCACGGCGGAAAGCGCCTCGTCGCTCTGGTTCCAGGCGACGGTGATTCGCTGCCCCAGGGTGTCGCCAATCCCCGCTTCGGGCACGATCAGCACGGGGGCTTGGCCGTCGAACAGGGCGGCCTCGACGATGGCTTCGGCATCGGTGGGGCGGCCTTTCTCGTAGGGCTTGGGCTGGATCACCAGGTCGCTGAACCGGGCGCGCAGGCCGACCAGGCTGCTCAATCCGCCAAGTTGCACCACCGCCGTTTCCACGCCCCAGCGGATATCTTCGCGGCCCAGACGCTTGCGCACTTCGGCTTCCAGTTCCTCGGCTTCTTCGCGGGCACGGTCCAGGGTTTCCTGATAGATCATGGCTGGAGCGCCGGCATAGAAATGGCCCGGCTGCGTGTGATCGACCCCAAGGCAGCAGACATCCAGATGCGCGTCTTCCCGCCTTGCGAGCGCGACAGACGCCTCCAGCGCCGGGGCGACCGAGTCCGGGTCTGAAATGAATGTCGCAAGTGTCTTGTAGGCCATGTCCGGTGTTCCTTTGCGAAGTTCTGGCGGCGCGCGCAGTCGGCTGCGGCAGCGGTCGCCACGACCACGAGCGATCATCGCAGCTTGCCCCATGATGAACAAGCGAAAGCCTGTGTCACTTTGACATGGATCAAGGATGTTCCTTTCCCATGACGTGAGAAGGCAGAATAGGTTACGATGTCCGGACGGGGATACGCTCTGCGTGCCCGCCATTAAGGGGCACCGGAGCCAGAACAGGAACGCGAGGGACGCCGAATGTGGGATTTCGTGAAGCTGGCTGCGCTGGCGGCGATCACGCTGTTTGCAGCGATCGCCACCAATTTCGCGCGCGACGAGGCTTATCTGGTTCATGCAATTATCGTGATGCTGACCGCGGGGGGGCTGTTTCTGTGGCAGCTGCGCCGTGTGGGCGAACCGGCCACGGTGCATGATCCGGGAGTATATATGGATGACGTGGTGCGCGCAGGCGTGATCGCCACGGCATTCTGGGGGGTTGTGGGCTTTCTGGTGGGGGTTGTCATCGCCTTCCAGATGGCCTGGCCCGAGCTCAACTTCACGTGGGCGCAGGGGTATCTCAACTTCGGCCGGCTGCGGCCGTTGCACACCTCGGCGGTGATTTTCGCCTTTGGCGGCAACGCGCTGATCGCGACCTCGTTCTATGTGGTGCAGCGCACCTCGGCGGCGCGGCTCTGGGGCGGCAACCTCGCCTGGTTCGTGTTCTGGGGGTATCAGTTCTTCATTGTGCTGGCGGCCACGGGATACCTTCTCGGCGCGACCCAGTCCAAGGAATACGCCGAACCCGAATGGTATGCCGACTGGTGGCTTGTCGTCGTCTGGCTGGCCTATCTGGCTGTGTTCATGGGCACGCTGATCAAGCGACGCGAGAAACACATCTATGTCGCCAACTGGTTCTACCTGAGCTTCATCATCACGGTGGCGATGCTGCATGTGGTGAACAACGTCTCGATCCCGGTGTCGATCTGGGGCTCCAAATCGGTGATCCTGTGGGCCGGGGTGCAAGACGCCATGGTGCAGTGGTGGTATGGCCACAACGCGGTGGGCTTCTTCCTGACTGCGGGCTTTCTGGGGATGATGTATTACTTCATCCCCAAACAGGCCGAGCGGCCCGTTTACAGCTACAAGCTCAGCATCATCCACTTCTGGGCGCTGATCTTTCTGTATATCTGGGCCGGTCCGCACCACCTGCATTACACCGCGCTGCCCGATTGGGCGCAGACGCTGGGCATGACCTTCTCGGTGATGCTGTGGATGCCAAGCTGGGGCGGTATGATCAACGGGCTGATGACGCTGTCGGGCGCCTGGGACAAGCTGCGCACCGACCCGATCATCCGCATGATGGTCGTGGCGGTGGGTTTCTACGGCATGGCCACCTTCGAGGGGCCGATGATGTCGATCAAGACGGTCAATGCGCTGTCGCATTACACCGACTGGACGATCGGCCATGTGCATTCCGGCGCGCTGGGCTGGAACGGCATGATCACCTTCGGCGCACTCTACTTCCTGGTGCCGCGGCTGTGGCAGCGTGAGCGGCTCTATTCGCTCAGGCTGGTCAGCTGGCACTTCTGGCTGGCGACCATCGGCATCGTGCTCTACGCGGCGGCGATGTGGGTCACCGGCATCATGGAAGGCCTGATGTGGCGCGAAGTGGATTCGCAGGGCTTCCTCGTGAACTCCTTCGCCGACACGGTCTCGGCCAAGTTCCCGATGTATGTGGTCCGTGGCCTGGGCGGGGTTCTGTTCCTGCTGGGGGCAATCATCATGTGCTACAACCTGTGGAAAACCGTGACGTCGGTGGGGGCACGCCAGCCTTCCGCCGCGCCGGTTGCCGCTCAGTAAGGGGGGTGGGATCAAATGGCCATTCTCGACCATCACAAGAAGATCGAAACCCACGCCACCCTGCTGCTCGTTCTCAGCTTTCTGGTGGTGACGATCGGCGGCATCGTGCAGATCGTGCCCTTGTTCTACCTTGAGAACACCATCGAGGAGGTAGAGGGCGTGCGCCCCTACAGCCCGCTTGAACTGGCCGGGCGCGAAATCTACGTGCGCGAGGGCTGCTATGTCTGTCACAGCCAGATGATCCGCCCCATGCGTGACGAGGTGGAGCGTTACGGCCATTACAGCCTGGCGGCCGAGTCAATGTATGACCGGCCGTTCCAGTGGGGCTCCAAGCGCACCGGGCCGGACCTGGCACGTGTGGGGGGGCGCTACTCGGATGAGTGGCATGTGCAGCACATGATCGACCCGAAATCGGTCGTGCCCGAGTCGATCATGCCAAGCTACGCCTTCCTGATGAACCGCGAGATCGACGGGCAATATGTCGGGGATCTGTTGCGCACGCATCAGATGCTGGGCGTGCCCTACACCGACGAGATGCTTGAGAACGCGCGCGCCGACTTCCTGGCGCAGGCCAATCCCGATGCCGATCATTCGGGCCTGCTCGAGCGGTATCCGGGCGCGCAGACACGCAACTTCGACGGTCAGCCCCAGTTGACCGAGATGGATGCGATCATCGCCTATATGCAGATGTTGGGAACGCTGGTGGATTTCTCCACCTTCGTGCCTGACCCCAGCCGATAAGGGAGGGCACCATGGAAACCTACACGATGCTGCGCACCTTTGCCGACAGCTGGCATCTGCTGTTCATGTTTCTCTTTTTCATCGGGGTGGTGCTGTTCGTCTTCCGTCCCGGCAGCCGCGAGGTGCATGAAGAGACCTCTAACATGATTTTCCGCAATGACGACCGGCCTGCGCGCGAGGGTGACGACACCGCCGCGCCTGAGGGGCGCGGGCAAAGCAACGAGGCACGCTGATGGTCGATCCTGAAAACAAGACTCCCGAGAACAAGGTCAGCCCGCCCGAACGGCAGTATCCCGATCCGAAGAAGAAAATCGTGGAGGAACCACCCACGACCGGCCATGTATGGGACGGGATCGAGGAATACGACAACCCGATGCCGCGCTGGTGGCTCTGGACCTTCTACATCACCATCGTCTGGGCCATCATCTACATGATCCTTTATCCGGCGTGGCCGCTTGTGACCAAGGCCACATCGGGGATCCTGGGCTATTCGTCGCGTGCAGAGGTGGCCAACGAGATCGCCGATTTCGAGGCGCGCAACGAGGTCTGGTTCCAGCGCTTGAATGAAACTGAAATTGCCGCGCTGCGCGACGATGACGAACTGGAGCGCTTCGCCGTGCAGGCGGGGGGCGCGGTGTTTGCCGCGCAATGCTCGCAGTGTCATGGCACCGGCGGGGCCGGGGTGCAGGCGGCGGGCTACCCGAACCTGCTCGATGACGACTGGCTCTGGGGCGGCACGCTTGAGGACATCCATCTCACCGTGGCCCACGGCATCCGCAACGAGACCGACCCGCAGGCGCGTTTCTCGCAGATGCCCGCCTTCGGCCGTGACGGGCTGCTCGACGTGGACGAGGTCGACGCGGTTGTCGAATATGTCCTGTCGCTTTCCGGCCAGTCGCATGATGAGGCGCTGGCCGAACCCGGAGGCGAGATATTCCAGATGCAATGCGCGGCTTGCCACGGCGCTGATGGGGCGGGCGACCATGCCCTTGGCGCACCCGCGCTGAACAATCAGGTCTGGCTTTATGGGGGCGACCGCGCCTCGATCCGCGAAAGCATTTGGTATAGCCGCGCAGGCGTCATGCCTGCCTTCGATGGCCGCCTGCGCGAGGCAGAAATCCGTGCCGTTTCCGTCTATGTCCACCAGTTGGGCGGCGGCGAGTAATGGCGGGAAAACCCCGGGGCCATCCGCGGCCCCGGGGGAGGCGCCGACACCCTTCCTGTTCGCGCGTTTCCAAAAGGGTGTCGGTGCCGCCAATTGATATATCTTTTCTGCATGATTTGGCGCCGTCAAGTCATGGTGGAAACCCAAACAGGCCGGCGGCAGGCGCCCGTGGTCCGTGCCGCCGGAAATGGAGCATAGCGTGAGCACATCCGAAGAGCCCCCCCGCCTTTACGAGGCGCGCGAGCCGGTCTTTCCCCGCAAGGTGAAGGGCAGCTTCCGCACACTCAAATGGTGGCTGATGGGGGTGCTGCTGGGCATCTACTACATTACCCCCTGGATTCGCTGGGACCGTGGCCCCAACATGCCCGATCAGGCGGTTCTGGTCGATCTGGCGAACCGGCGCTTTTTCTTCTTCGTGGTCGAGATCTGGCCGCATGAGTTCTATTTCGTCGCCGGGCTGCTGATCATGGCGGGGCTGGGGCTGTTTCTGTTTACCTCGGCATTGGGCCGGGTTTGGTGCGGCTATGCCTGCCCGCAGACCGTCTGGACCGACCTTTTCATCACTGTCGAGCGATGGATCGAGGGCGACCGCAATGCGCGCGTGCGGCTGTGGAAGGCACCGTGGAGTGTTCGCAAGGCCCGCATCTACCTGAGCAAATGGGCCGCCTGGCTGCTGATCGCGCTGGCAACCGGCGGGGCCTGGGTGTTCTATTTCACCGACGCGCCGACGCTGGCACGCGACCTGCTGGCCTTTCAGGCGCATCCGGTGGCTTATATCACCATCGGCATCCTGACTGCGACGACCTTCTTCTTTGGTGGGTTCTTCCGCGAACAGATCTGCATCTATGCCTGTCCCTGGCCGCGCATCCAGGCAGCGATGATGGACGAGGACACCATCACCATCGGGTATCGCGACTGGCGCGGCGAGCCGCGCGGCAAGCACCGCAAGGCCGAAGGTGCCGAGGCCTTGGGCGACTGCATCGATTGCAACGCCTGCGTCAATGTCTGCCCCATGGGCATCGATATCCGCGATGGCCAGCAACTGGCCTGCATCACCTGCGGGCTGTGCATCGACGCCTGCGACGAAGTGATGGACAAGGTCGGCAAGCCGCGCGGGCTGATCGGCTACCTGGCCCTGTCCGACGAGATAAGCGAACGCGCCGGAAAACCGCCGATCTCGGTCTGGAAGCACATCTTCCGACCCCGCACCATGCTTTACACCGTGCTTTGGGCCGGTGTGGGGGTCGGGCTGGTGGTGCTGCTGTTCCTGCGCAGCGATCTCGACATGAGCGTGTCACCCATCCGCAACCCAACCCATGTGGTGCTGTCTGACGGATCGGTGCGCAATGCCTATGAGGTGCGCCTGCGCAACATGCACGGAGAGCCGCGCCCCTTCACATTGTCGCTGAGCGCCGACCAGCCGTTCGAGCTGACGCTGGAAGGGATCGACGGCGCCACGGTGGTGGTGGCTGCTGACGAACTGCTCAACCAGCGGGTCTATGTCACCGCGCCTGCATCCAGCCCCGCCGCCACCGCCGCCAGCACGCCGCTGCGCATCTGGGCCGAAGAGGGGCTGCTGGGCGAGCGGGTTTATTCCGACACGGTTTTCAACGGACGGGGGAACTGACCATCATGAAACCACTTACCGGCAAGAAGGTGCTCGCCATCGCGGTTTCGGCCTTCGGCGTCATTTTCGTAGCGAATTTTTTGCTGGCCTATAACGCCGTGCGCAGCTTTCCGGGGCTTGAAGTGCAAAACAGCTATGTGGCCAGCCAGACCTTCAACGAAGACCTGGCCGCGCAGGAATCCCTTGGCTGGGACCTGACCGCCGCTGTCGAAGCCGGGCACCTGGTGCTGAGCTTCACCGATGCCCAGGGCCGCCCGGTCGAGGTGGCCTCGCTCGATGCGACGCTGGGGCGCGCCACCCATGTGCGCGACGACCGGACGCCCGAATTTACCTATAGCCAGGGCGAATTCCGCGCCCCCGTCGATCTGGCGCCGGGCAACTGGAACATCCGCCTGATCGCAACCGCACCCGATGGCACGGCCTTCCGCCAGCGCGTCGTACTGCATGTGCGCGAGGGCTGAGCGCCAATGACCACGGTTCTGCGCCCGCCCCCTTCGGCTTGCCCGGCCTGCGATGTCGCAGGGCCGGCGGCGGAGATGGCCGGGCGCGCGGCCGTGCAAGACAAGGGCGCGCGGCTCTTGCTGTCCTTGCCGACGATCCATTGCGCCGGTTGCATCGCGGCGGTTGAGCGCGGGCTGGCCCGGCACCCCGGCATCCGCTCGGCGCGGGTGAATCTGACACTCAGGCGCGTCAGCGTCGATGCCGCGCCCGATGTCACTGCCGATGAGGTGATCAAACAGCTCGAAGGGCTGGGTTACGAGGCGCATGAACTTGACCCAGGCATCCTTTCGGTGACCGAAACCGACAGGCAGGGCCGCGATCTGCTGATGCGGATGGGCGTGGCCGGCTTCGCCATGATGAATGTCATGCTGCTGTCGGTTGGGGTCTGGTCGGGGGCCACGGATGCCACGCGCGACCTGTTCCACCTGATATCGGCGCTGATCGCCATTCCCACGGTGGCCTTTGCCGGGCAGCCGTTCTTTCGCTCGGCAGCCAGGGCGCTGCGGGCAGGGCGGCTGAACATGGATGGGCCGATTTCGCTTGCGCTGGTTCTGACAGTGCTCATCTCGCTTTATGAAACGCTTCAGTCGGGCGCGCACGCTTACTTTGAAGCGGCGGTGATGCTGTGCTTTTTCCTGCTGGCAGGGCGGTATCTGGATTATCGCGCCCGCGCGGTGGCGCGCTCGGCGGCACAGGAACTGGCCGCGCTCGAAGTGCCGCGCGCGATCCGGCTGCAAGACGGACAGCAACACACGGTTTCGGTGTCGGATCTGGTGCCGGGCGATCTGGTGCTGGTGCGCCCCGGCGGGCGGGTGCCTGTCGATGGCGTTGTGGTGGCCGGACGCTCCGAGATCGACCGCTCGCTGCTGACGGGCGAGACCCTGCCGGCGGTGATCGCCGAAGGTGCCGAGTTGAGCACGGGCGAGGTCAACCTGACCGGCCCGCTGACAGTGCGGGTGACGGCGGCGGGCAAGGACAGCTCGCTCCATCGCATGGCCGATCTGGTGGCCGCCGCGGAATCGGCGCGCACGCGCTATACCACGCTTGCCGACCGCGCAGCGCGCGCCTATGCGCCGACCATCCCGCTCTTGTCGCTTGGGGCCTTTTTGGCCTGGATGTACCTGTCGGGGGGCGATTTGCGGCTGTCGGTCAATATCGCCGTGGCGACGCTGATCATCACCTGCCCCTGCGCGCTGGGGCTGGCGGTGCCGGCCGTGGTGACGGCGGCCAGCGGCAAGCTGTTTCGCAAGGGGCTCCTGATCAAGGACGGCACCGCGCTTGAGCGCCTGGCCGAGGTCGACACGGTGGTCTTCGACAAGACCGGCACGCTGACCATGGGCACACCAGTGCCCGACAACCTGGACGATCACCCCGAGTCAGCGCTGGGCGTGGCGCTGGGGCTGGCGGAAGCCTCCGGCCATCCGCTGGCGCGTGCACTGGCGAGGGCGCTGAACGCGCGCGGCATCCGCCCGGCGGAGATCGAAGATCTGCGCGAGGCGCCGGGCTACGGGGTGCAGGGGCTCTGGCAGGGGCGGATGGTCAGGCTGGGGCGTGCCGGGTGGGTCGGCGCGACCCATTGCGCGACCACCGGTGCATACCTGTCACTGGGCGAGGAGACGCACAGCTTCACGTTCACCGATGCGCTGCGCCCCGGCGCCGAGGAGGTGGTGACCGCCCTGAAATCGCAAGGTAAGGCGGTCTGGCTGATTTCGGGCGATGTGGCCCCGGCGGTCGAGGCCATGGCGCGGCGGCTGGGAATCGCGCACTGGCACGCCAACGCATTGCCCGAGGACAAGGCCGAGAAGGTCGCCGCGCTGCAGGCGGAGGGCCACCGGGTGCTGATGGTCGGCGACGGGCTGAACGACACGGTGGCGCTGTCGGCGGCGCATGTGTCGATCTCGCCGGCCTCGGCGCTGGATGCGGCGCGGGCGGCGTCGGATATGGTGCTTCTGGGGCGTGACCTCGCGCCCATCAACGATGCGCTGCGGGTGGCGAAGGCCTCGACCCGCCGTATTCGCGAGAACTTCTGGCAGTCAGGCGTCTATAACGCGATTTTCGTGCCGGTGGCGCTGTTGGGCTGGTGCACGCCGCTCTGGGCGGCAGCGGTGATGTCGCTGTCATCGATCTCTGTGTCGCTCAACGCGCTGCGGCTGAAGTGACGAAAGCCAGGGAATAAGGAGGCCGAGATGGAAGTTCTGGCCATATTGATTCCGGTGTCGCTGGGCCTGGGTCTGCTGGGTCTGCTGGCGTTCTGGTGGACCTTGCGCAAGGGCATGTATGACGACCCTGAAGGGGATAGCCGCCGCATCCTGAGGGACGATTACGACGACAAGCCGAAACAGGATTGAGCCTTGGGGGCTGGCGGGAGAGGCCCGCGGGAATTGCGCGCGGCCTGCCCCTGGCCGGTGGCGGATGCCTCCGGCAGGGATATTTGGGCCAAGAAGATGGGGCGAGCGGGCGCGGCCTGTTCAGGGCGGCGCCTTCCACCCCTTCAGGGGCTGAGAGTGAAGCAGAGCCGATCGCGCGCCTGAAGCCGGCGACAGGCAAGATCGGCCTGTTCGCGTGACAATCCCATGAAATTGGCGTCGAAGCCGCCGCTGCCCTGGCTGACCTTGCGCAGCGCACCGTCCAGAACGCCGGTTTCGGTCAGGGCGGTCTGCATGAGTACCCGCTCGGCCTCGAAGCGCGAGCCGTAGCGCCCCACATTGATGCCCCAGAGGCGGGGATCCGAGGTGGAGACCTGCCGCGTCAGCATCTCGACCCGGGTTGCGCCGACTTCGGGTGTCGCATCATTGGCGGTAGGGCGCGCGGCGATGATCAGGTCGGTGTCGGGCCGTGTCGGCGGCACGGAAGAAGTGAGAATGATCTGCGGGGGCGCGTCTGAGGCTGTGACGGTTTCGAGAGCGGGGGCGGTCTCGGTGGGGCTGGCCGCGGCCAAGGCAACCGCGCGTTCGAGCGCCTCGGCGCTGACCGGAGAAAGTCCGGCGGTGGCGAATTCTGCGCCTTCCTCATCCTCGAAAGCGACGGCGCGGGTGGCCAGCTCTTCCGGGCGGGGTTCGGGGAAGGCGCTGATGTCGCTGTCGGATGCGGCCAGCAGGATCACGTCCGCGGCTGCGGGGCTGTCGTCCGGCACGTCCGGGTCTTGCTGTGCGACCTGTTCGGCGAGGGTGTCCCGAGCCTCGGTGCCGATCTCGGCCAACTGTTCCACGAGGTCATCGGGCCTGGGCGCCGGAATGGCGGCGGCGATGACGGCCTCGGCTGTATCCTCAGGGGCGTCGAGCGCATTCTGAGCCTCGGCGAGGGCGGCGCCGATGCCGTCTTGCAGGGCGAGCAGCATCTCTTCGGGCGGTTCGGCGGGTGCAGGGGCGGGGCGTAACGGGGGCACGGGGCTGCGCGACACCACGGTGCTGACACGGATCGTGCGGCCCGCCGGCTGGCTGCCCGAGCCGGTGCCGGTATAGTCGGGTGGCGGTGGGCGGCGCACGGCAACCTGGACAGGCGCGCGGCCGAAGCCCATGTCGAGAAGTTCCATCATCTGCCGGGTGCGGACCGGCACCGAGGTGCTGCCGAAGATCGTGGCGATGACGCGCTTGCCGCCCCGTTCGGCTGACCCCACCAGATTGTAGCCTGCCGCGCGGGTATAGCCGGTCTTGATCCCGTCGGCGCCGCGGTAATTGTCCAGCAGCCGCCAGTTGGTGTTGCGCACAACGGCGATTCCAGCCGAATCGGAGCGGCGGGAGAACAGGTTGTAATACTCCGGGTGATCGAAGAAGAGCTGCCGCGCCAGTGTCGTCATGTCGCGCGCGGTGGACAAGTGTTCGGGGTGGGTCAGCCCGTGCGCGTTGCGGAAGGTGGTGTCGTTCATGCCCATCGCGCGGGCGGTGCGGGTCATGCGGGCGGCGAAGGCGGCTTCGCTGCCCTCGATCGCCTCGCCGATAGCCGTTGCGGCATCATTGGCCGACCGAAGTGCGGCGGCGCGGATCAGGTAGCGTAGCGAAATGGTCTGCCCGGCGCGCAGGCCGAGCTTCGAAGGGACTTCGGCCGCAGCATTGGCCGAAACACGCACGGGAGTGTCGAGGCTGATTTCGCCGTTCTTCACCGCCTCGAAGGTTATGTATAGGGTCATCATCTTGGTCAGCGAGGCGGGGTGCAACCGAGTGTCGTGGTTGCGCGCGTGCAGGATCTCGCCCGAGCGGGCATCGATGACCATTGCTGCATAGGGTGCGGCCGTAGCCGCAACCGGCAGAATCGCCAGAAACAGAATGCCTGCCATGCACGCCATAACGCGACGGCGCAGAAAATCAGCCAGCGATGTCACGGGCACTGCCCTCTTACTGCCTCATGCGCTCCTGATCTTTTGCCGGAGTCACAACATTGTCAAACAAGGATAGCACAGCGCCCCCGGTGGGAAAACTTTTTTCTGTCAAGTACTTTGCCGCCACAGTTGATCCGGGATTATTCGCCGCGGAATGCAATATCTTGTGGTCGTTCGCGGCTCATGCACCATCAATCCACGCCACGAGATCGGGCAACTGGCCGAGTTCGCCCAATTCACGGAACCTGGCATGATCCAGGGGCGGTTCGGCGTGCTCGATTGCCCAGGGTTCGCCATGTGGCACATGCACGCCCCAGCCTCCGGCGAGAATGGGCGGGATCACATCGGAACGCATCGAATTGCCGACCATCAGCGCCTGTTCAGCGCCGCTTCCATGTCTGGAAAAGACGCTGGCATAAACCTGCGGTGTCTTTTCGCTGACAATCTCGACCCCGTCGAACAGATCGCCCAGGCCTGATTGCGCCAACTTGCGCTCTTGGTGGAGAAGATCGCCCTTGGTAATCAGCACGAGGCGATACTGCCCGGCAAGCGCCGCGACAGTTTCGCGCGCGCCGGGCAGCAACTCGATCGGGTGATCGAGCATCTCGCGTCCGGCGTCCATCAGCTCGGCGATGACCTGGGCGGGCACCTGACGGTCCGTGACCTCGATCGCGGTTTCGATCATCGACAGCACGAAGCCCTTCACCCCGAATCCGTAGCGTCCCAGGTTGCGCCGCTCGGCCGCAAGCAGGCGCTCGGAAAGGGCACTGGCCTCGGCGTGATCGGCCAGCAACTCGAAGAAACGTGCCTGGGTGAGGCGGAAAAACCGCTCATTGTGCCAGAGCGTATCATCGGCGTCGAAACCGATGATGGTGATTGCCTCGCTCATCCCGTATTGCCACCATGATCGCGCATTGTTCTCGGCCCTCTTTTCTCGCCCTCGTGAAACGCTATAATTGCAACGATGAATATGGTTATCCCAGTCAAAGGCACGACGCCATCCATGCAGCGCGCGATCGCGATGTCCGGCAAGGATTCGGATGACGGCGGGGGGCGCGACGGTGACGCCGCCGTTGTCACCAAGACACGCACGCGCACCCAGCGGCCGCCGCTCTACAAGGTGCTGCTTTTGAATGACGATTACACCCCGATGGAATTCGTGGTGCATGTGCTTGAGCGTTTCTTCGGGATGAGCCATGCGCAGGCCTTCGAGCTGATGTTGGTGGTGCACAAGCGCGGTGTAGCGGTCGTGGGGGTGTTCAGTTTCGAGATTGCCGAAACCAAGGTCGCCCAGGTGATGGATTTCGCCCGCCGCCACCAGCACCCGCTGCAATGCACCATGGAAAAGGAATAGGGCCGCGCCCGACAATGCCGATGAATGACCCGCGTGCCGCGCGCCTTGCGCTTGCCCTGCGCGAGGAGGGGCTGACCCTGCCGGAAGCAGGTGCCATCTGTGTGCTCGGTCCGCGCGCGGGCGATGACCTGTCGCTGCTGCCGCGCGAGAGGGCGCAACTGGTGCAGGGTTTTCGGCCCGATCACGACGCCCTTTCCCGCGCCGGGTGGCAGGTGGCACCCCGCCTGGAAGAGGGGCGTTTCGCGGCCAGTATCGTTTGCCTGCCGCGCGCGCGGGAAGAAGCGCATGATCTGATCGCTCGCGCGGTTTCCCAAACCGATGGGCCGGTGATCGTGGACGGGCAGAAAACCGAAGGTGCCGATGCTGTGCTGCGCGCCTGCCGTGCGCGCGCCGGGGTTGCGGGGGTGGTCTCCAAGGGGCATGGCAAGCTGTTCTGGATGCCTGCACCCGCGCCCGAAGCGTTCGCGGACTGGCAGGCGCAGCCGCGTCGGCTTGAAGGCGGGTTCGTCACCCGGCCGGGTGTGTTTTCGGCCGATGGGCCCGATCCGGGCTCGATGTTGCTGGCCGGGGCGCTGCCTGCGCGTTTGCCGCCGCGCATTGCCGATCTGGGGGCGGGCTGGGGCTGGCTGGCGGCGCAGATCCTGACGCGCGACGGGGTCGAGGAGCTGCATCTTGTCGAGGCCGGGTTCGAGGCACTGGACTGCGCGCGCGAGAATATCCGTGACCCCCGTGCGCGTTTCCACTGGGCCGATGCGACGCGCTTCGACGGCGCGGCGGGGCTGGATGCGGTGGTCATGAACCCGCCCTTCCACACTGGCCGCAAGGGCGATCCGGCGCTGGGCGTGGCTTTCATCGACGCCGCCGCGCGGCTGCTTGGCCCGCAGGGGCGGCTCTGGATGGTCGCCAACCGGCATCTGCCCTATGAGGCTGCACTTGCGGCCGCATTCAGACGCCACGAGGAAATCGCGGGCAGTTCCGCCTTCAAGGTCCACCTCGCGCAGGGGCCGCGAAAGCCGCCCCCTCGCACAAGGTGACGATCTGGCCTACAGTCCTCCCTCCTGAATCATCACGCGAGGCGACATGAGCTTTTCCATCGAGGGCCGGACGGCTATCGTGACGGGCGCGGCCAACGGGGTCGGGCTGGCGATCGCGCGCCATTTCGTTGCAAACGGTGCGAATGTGATGTTCGCCGATATCGACGAGGATCGCCTTGAAAAGGAAATCGGCGAAGAGGCCCGCAAGGAAGGGCCTGTTCGCTATTTTGGCGGCGACCTGCGTGAGCGGCTGACCATCGCCAACCTGCTTTCGGCGACCATCGACGCCTTTGACCGGATCGACATTCTGGTCAACGCCTCGCGCCAGTGCCTGCGCAGCGACCCCCTGGCAGCCGATGACGGCACGGTGGAGGAACTGCTTCAGCAGAACCTGATGACCAGCCTGCGGCTGAGCCAGGCGGTGGCACGGCGAATGATCCAGCAGGCCGAGCGCGACGAAAGCGACGCGCGCAGTGTCGGCGCCATCGTGAACCTTTCTTCAATTGCTGCGCGACGGTCGCAGCCGGAGCTTCTGGCCTATTCGATCAGCACCGCGGCCGTGGACCAGATGACACGTGCGCTGGCTGTCGCGCTGGCACCGCATCGCATTCGCGTCAACGCGCTGGCCTTCGGCAGCGTGATGAGCGCAAGCCTGCGCGGGCAGATCCGCGAACATGACGACTACCGTGACGAGATTCGCGACAACACGCCGCTGTCGCGCATCGCCGCGCCGGGCGAACTGGCCGAAGCGGCGCAATTCCTGGCCTCGGACGGGGCGGCCTTCATGACCGGGCAGGTGGTCACGATCGATGGCGGGCGCAGCCTGGTGGATGTGGTGGCAGCCCCCGCGCATTGAGTGCGGCGGCACCGGCCCGAATTGCGAGCGCCGCGCGCCGCGGTTGGAGACGCCGCTGCCTTGCCTGCCGGGAATGCCTTCGGCAAGGATATTTTTGCCAAGAAGATGGAGGCGGGGTGCTGTTACAGCCATTCGGTTTTTCGTTGAAACGCCAAATGGCTGTAATCTCCTGTTTTGGCGAAATTTTCGAGCCGCAAGGTGACCCGGCCTGACTTGAAACTGCTTCAGTGACCCTCGAAGGAACAGAGCGTGTGCACCTTCATGCCCAGCGCCTCGAGCCGTTTGCGCCCGCCCAGGTCGGGCAGGTCGATGATGAAGGCGCAGCCGGCGACTTCGGCGCCGAGGCGTTCGATCAGGCGGATGCCGGCCTCGGCGGTGCCGCCCGTGGCGAGAAGGTCATCGACAAGCAGCACGCGGTCGCCCGGTTGCAGGGCGTCGTCGTGGAGTTCCATGACCGCCTCGCCGTATTCCAGCGTGTATTCCTGCGCTATGGTCGTGCCGGGCAGCTTGCCTTTCTTGCGGATCGGCACGAAGCCCACCGAAAGCTGGTGCGCGATGGCGCCGCCCAGGATGAAGCCGCGCGCCTCGAGCCCGGCGACGCAGTCGATCCGTTCGCCGGCATAGGGATGCAGAAGTTGGTCGATGGCCATGCGAAAGCCGCGCGCATCGGCGAAGAGCGTGGTGACATCGCGAAACTGGACGCCTTCCCTGGGGAAGTCCGCGATGGTTCGGATATAATCCCTGACGGTCCTGGTCATTGGCGGTCTCTTGGCTGGGGCTCATTCGCCGGGGCGTTTGAGGGTGAAGACTTCGGTGATACGGGCGTAATCCCTATAGCCCAGCCTGCTGAGCGGCTGGAAGCGGGTGATGTCGAATATTCCATCAATGAGGCAGTCGTCGCGCATGTGGATGCCGGTGACTTCGCCGAAGACTGCGAAATTGGCCCGGCCTTTCAGCGGCACGATCTGTGTCATGCGGCATTCCAGGCTGGCGGGCGCCCCGGCCACGCGCGAGCAGGCGATGGTTTCACAATCGGCGCGGGGCACGTCCGCATGAACGAATTCATCGGTTTCGCGCGGCCAGGGGCCCGACGTTTCGTTCATCCTGTCCCGCGCGGCGTATTCGACGATATTGACGCAGAACACGCCGGTTTCCCGGATATTGGCCACGCTGTCCTTGGTGTCGCCGCGATCCTGCTTGGCACTGACCGAGGCAAACATGACCTGCGGCGGCGCGTAAGCCACCGCGTTGAAGAAGGAATAGGGCGCAAGGTTTTCCGCGCCATCGGCGCTGCGTGTCGCGATCCAGCCGATCGGGCGGGGCGTGACGATGGCGCCGAACGGGTTGTGCGGCAGGCCGTGACCGTCATGGGGGCGGTAGAACATCATGCATCCTTCACGTTTGATCCCGACCTAGCCGCGTGCTAGGGGCGTTTCCAGTCATTTTCCGGGTATGGGCTGGTCGGCGGGCAGGGATTGTGGAGCTACGCGAGGAAAACCCGTCGGACTGGTGGGAGGTCGAGGCGCTTTACGACCTGTGCTTTGCACCGGGGCGCGAGGCGCTGTCGTCCTACCGGCTGCGCGAGGGGGTCGCGCCGGTGGCGTCGCTGTGCATGGTGCTGCGCGACCAGGACAGCCTGGCGGCGGCGGTTCGGTATTGGCCGGTCCGGGTGGCCGGGCAGCGGGTGCTGTTGCTGGGGCCGATTGCCGTGCATCCCACCCGGCAGGGCGAGGGGCTGGGCGGCCATCTGATCGCCGAAAGCCTGCGGCGTGCCCGCGCGCTGGGCTGGGCGCGGGTGCTCCTGGTCGGGGATGCGCCCTATTACGAGCGTTTCGGCTTTCGGCGGCTGCAGGGGGTGCGGATGCCGCCGCCCACGAACCCCGACCGTGTTCTGGGGTTTGAGCTGACGCCGGGCGCCTGGGAAGGTATCACGGGCGATGTGGTCAGGGACGGCGCCGAGATCGGGAAAACATCGCAAAAGTAAAGCTGGCTATTGCGGGTGTGCCCTGGCGTCAGGCCCCGTTATCGGCGGTGTTGTGACTGAACCAGGAGATCACGGCAGGGCGGACGGATTGCACGCCATTGCCCATTTCGGCTTTGATCGTGGCGCGCAGATCATTCAGGTCTATTCGCCGAATCAAATGTTTGACGGGCCCTATCGATGCGGGCCGCATGGACAGGCTGTGCAGGCCGAGCGCGGCGAAACAGGCCGCTTCGATCGGACGCCCGGCATCTTCGCCGCAGAAGGAAAGCGGCGTTCCGGTTTCGGCGCATCGGGCGATGATCTGCTGGATGAATGCCAGAAAACTGACACTCAGCGTATCGTAGCGGCGGCGCACCCTTTCGTTTTCGCGGTCGGCGGCGAAGAAGAATTGCTTGAGATCGTTGCCGCCGATCGAGATGAAATCCGCCATCTCGAAGAACTGCCGGGGCGCGAAGGCAAGGCTGGGCGTTTCCAGCATGGCGCCGATTTCCAGATTCTCGGGCAGCGGATGGCCAAGCCGGTCTTCGCGCTCCATCTCACGCATGACATGGTCGCGGGCGGTGGCGAATTCTTCCGGCTGGGCGACAAACGGAAACATCAGCGTCAGCGGCCGGCCGGCCGATGCGCGGATCAGGGCCTGCAATTGCATGCGCAATATGCCGGGCCTGTCCAGACCGACCCGGATAGCCCGCCAGCCAAGCGCCGGGTTGGGCTCGTCTTGCGGTTTGAGATAGGGCAGAACCTTGTCAGAGCCGATGTCGAGCGTGCGGAACACCACACGTTTGCCCTGCGCCGCGTTGAGCACGCGGTCGTAGATTGCCGCGAGCTCCGACCGGCGCGGCATCTTGTTGCTGATGAGGAACTGCAACTCAGTGCGGAACAGTCCCACCCCGTGCGCGCCCGAGCCGGCAAGCGAGGGCAGGTCGGCCATCAGCCCGGCGTTCATGTGCAGATCTATCGTGGTGCCGCAAAGCGCCTGCGCCGGCTTGTCGCGCAGGTCCTTGTAGCGCTCCTGCGCCTTTGCGTGCATCGCCATCTTGTCACGGAAGGCGGCCGAGATGCTTTCTTCGGGGCGCAGGTGAACGATGCCTTCGGTGCCATCCACAAGGATATGGTCGCCGTTGAGCGCCTCGGTGGTGATATGGTCGGCATTGATCACCAGCGGGATCGCCAGCGCGCGGGCAACGATCGCGGCATGGCTGCCGACAGAGCCTTCTTCCAGCACGATGCCGCGCAGCCGCTGCCCGTAGTCCAGCAACTCGCCGGGGCCGATATTGCGGGCCACGAGCACCGGGTTGAGCGGCATCTCGGCGCCGGTGTCGTTGCCCTGGCCGGTGAGGATGCGCAGCAGACGATGCGAAAGATCGTCCAGATCGTGCAGGCGTTCTCGCAGGTAAGGGTCGGGCACCATCTGCAGGCGCGAGCGGGCGGCGGATTGCTCTTTTTCCACTGCGGCCTCGGCGGAAAGGCCGCGCTCGATATCCTGTTCCATGCGCTTGAGCCAGCCGCGCGAATTCGCGAACATCCGATAGGCGTTCAGAACCTCGTGCTGGTCCTTGTCATGCGCGGGTGCGACGGCGAGCATCTCATCGACGGACAGGCGCAGTTGCCCGACCGCCTCGCGCAGGCGTTCGCGTTCGGTCTCGGGGTCGTCAGCGACCGGGTTGGTGACGACGACGCGCGGCTCGTGCAACCAGACCTGGCCTTCGGCCACGCCTTCCTGTGCGCTGCCGCCGCGCAGCATGACCGCGCGCTGGTGCGGTGCGGCCAGTGCGGCGCCTTCGCCGATAAAGGCACCCAGTTCGGTCATCTCGGCCAGCACCATGGCGACGACCTCCAGCGCGTAAACTTCGTCATCGGAGAATTCGCGCGCCTCCCTGGACTGCACGACCAGGACGCCCAGCCTTTCGCCCAACCGCTGGATCGGCACGCCCAGGAAGGAGGAATAGACTTCCTCGCCGGTCTCCGGCATGTAGCGGAATCCCGCCGCGGCGGGGGCGTCCCCGGTATTGATCGGGATAGCTGTGCGCGCGACCCGGCCCACCAGCCCTTCTCCCAGGCGCAGCCGGGTCTGATGCACCGCCTCGGGCTTCAGCCCTTCGGTGGCGCACAGTTCCAGTGTTTCGGCGTCGCGGAACAGATAGATCGAACACACCTCTGTGCGCATCGAATCGGCGATGATCGTGGTGATGCGATCTAGCCGCTCCTGACCTTCGCCAGGCTCGGCCAAAGAGTCGCGCAGGCGGCGCAGCAGCTTGCGGCTTTCGGTTTCATACCTTTCGGGCATTTGCTCCCGACGCTGTTAATTTGCCTTGGCCGCCAGCTCCGGTTGGCCGGCCTTGTCCAGTTCGAAGGCATCATGGAGCGCCTGCACCGCGAGTTCCATGTATTTCCGTTCGACCAGGACAGAAATCTTGATTTCCGATGTGGTGATGACCTTGATGTTGATCCCTTCGGAGGCCAGTGCCTGGAACATGCGCGCGGCCACGCCGGCATGGCTGCGCATGCCGATACCCACGACCGAAATCTTGGCCACCTCGGTATCGGCGATCAATTCGGCAAAATCGATCTGGCCTTTCTCCCGGGCGGCCTGAAGCGCCTGTTCGGCACGTGTGACCTGGGGTACCGGGCAGGAAAATGTCATGTCCGTGCGCCCCTCTTCCGAGATGTTCTGCACGATCATGTCCACGTTCACCCCCGCCTCGGCCAGCGGGCCGAAAATGGCCGCGGCGATGCCGGGGCGGTCGGCCACGGCAGTGAGGGTCATTTTCGCCTCGTCGCGCGAATAGGCGACACCCGAGATTACGCGTGATTCCATGATGTCCTCCTCGCCGCAGACGATGGTGCCTGAACTTGCGCCGGTTTCCTCGAAGCTTGACAGAACGCGCAGCGGCACATTATAGCGCATGGCCAGCTCGACCGAGCGGGTCTGCAGAACCTTGGCGCCCAGGCTGGCCAGTTCCAGCATTTCCTCGAAGGCAATGCGTTCGAGCCGCCGCGCCTTGCTGCAGATCCGCGGGTCGGTCGTGTAGACGCCATCGACATCGGTGTAGATGTCGCAGCGTTCCGCTCCGAAGGCTGCGGCGAAAGCCACTGCAGTGGTGTCGGAACCACCCCGGCCAAGCGTGGTGATGCGCCCTTCGGGGCTGATGCCCTGGAAACCGGCCACCACCGCGACTTTCATGCCATCGGCGAATTTGCCGTCGATATTGGCGCGGGGGATTTCCTCGATCCGGGCGGCGCCATGGGCTGAACTGGTGCGCACCGGCACCTGCCAGCCCTGCCAGCTGCGCGCGGGCACATCCATTTCCTGCAATGTAAGCGCCATCAGCCCGGCGGTGACATTCTCGCCCGAGGAGACCACCGCGTCATATTCCCGCGCGTCGTAAAAGGGCGCGATGGAGTCGACCCAGCCGACAAGCTCGTTGGTGCGCCCGGCCATGGCCGAGACGATTACGATCACGTCAGAGCCGTTTTCGACCTCGCCGCGCACTTTCTCGGCGGCGGCCTTGATGCGGCCGGGATCTGCCACCGAGGTTCCGCCGAATTTCATCACCAGGATCGGCATGGTGTGTCTCTGCCAAGGGTTGCGTCAAGCGCGTCTCATAGGCGTCAGCCGTGGCGGACGCAAGGGCCGGGCAGCCGCTGTGCCGGGCGTGCGCCTTCCGGATCGGTGTGGTGCCCGCGGCGGGTGGCGGCTGCCTTCGGCGAGGATATTTTCACCACAGTGAAGAGACAGGCGGCGCGCCCGGGAATGCCGGGCCTAGTTTGCCTTGCGGCCGGGCAGGAAGGGCAGGGGTGCGATCGGCACGCCCTCTTCGATCAGGGCGCGGGCCTCGTCGAGACGGGCCTCGCCGTGAATCGGGCGCTCGGGGGCGTCCCCTTGATGAATGCGCCTTGCCTCGGTGACGAAACTTACCCCGACATATTCGGAGTTTTTCTCGATCGCGCGCCGGATTCGGGCAAGTTCTGCCGCAGGCGTGTCGGGCCTGGGCGCAAGGCGACCCGGGGTCTCCGGGCGCGCGGGGGCGGCTGCTGCGGGTGGCGTCGGCCCGGCCGGACCGGCGGCGGCCTGGCGCGCCGGGCGCACCTGCGGCGCCATCAGCGCCTTCTCGATGCGGGCGTCGCCGCAGACGGCGCAGGTCAGATGCCCGCTGTCATTGAGGGTGTCGAAAGCGGCGGCCGATTTGAACCAGCTGTCAAAACTGTGGCCCTTGCTGCATTTCAGGGAATAGAGGATCATCGAGCGTGCTCCAATAAATCCTGCTGAAACTATTCATTTCGGGGAGGAAATCAAGCATGGCATCGGGCTTGCGGGGGTTTGCCGGCGGTTGTGCCAAAGCGGCGCGCTGTGCGAGAAACTGCGTGTGCGTGCGGTGGCGGAACCTTGCGCATGCCGGATGCCGAGACACAGCTTGTTGCGTGAGGCAGGCATGATGATCCGCGCTTTTGTCGCCCTTATCTTGCCTGACGAGGTGTGCGACCAGCTTGCCGGGCTGCAGGCGGAACTGCCCGCCGGGCGGATCGTGCCGCGCGAGAACCTGCATGTCACGCTGGCTTTTATCGGCCGCCAGCCCGAGCCGCTTCTGGCCGAGCTTGACCTGACGCTTGCGGCCATTGCCGCGCCCGCGCTGTCGCTGCGGATCGAGGGGGTGGGCGGTTTCGGGCCGGGGCCGCGGCCGCGCAGCATCCATGCCGTGCTGCGCCCCGACCCGGCGCTGGACGGGCTGCGCCGCAAGGTCGAGAACGCGGCGCGCGGGCTTGGCATCGCGCTGCCTGCCCGGCGCTTCGTGCCGCATGTGACGCTGGCGCGGCCCAGAGCTGGCCGGGTTGATCCGCCGCGGCTGGAGCGCGCGCTTGCCGCGGCGATGGATTTCAGGCTGGGGCCGTTCACGGTGCACGCGTTCGCGCTCTACCAGTCTCTGCCGGGGCGCGAAGGACCGGTTTACGAGGTGCTGGCCAGCTACCCGCTGGGCCGGGACGGAGCCGCGCCTATTCCATGCTGAAGCCCTTGCCGCGCACGAAGGCACCGAAAGCATCGCGCAACGGTTCGGCATATTGCCGGGCCTTGTCTTCAGACCAGCCGTAGCTGTCGCTGTGGCCCCAGCGGGCCTCGGCGCGCTGGCGGGTGGCGGGCTGGAGGGCGGCGCGGCGCTGGTCGTAGCTGTCGATCTGCTCTTGCAGCCCCGCCTCGGAAAAGCGGTTGCGGTGCAGCGTGGCCTCGAGGGGCAGGCGGGGGCTGATCTGGCCGGGCTCCGCAGGCCAGCCAAGGCAGAAGCCGGCATAGGGGATCACGCGCTCGGGCAGGTCCAGCCATTCGGACAGATCATCGGCGAAGTTGCGGATCTCGCTGATCGGGCAGCCGCCCAGCCCTGCGCTTTCCACCGCGATCTGGAACCAGGCCAAGGCGATGGCCGCATCGCCGATGCTGTTGAACAGAAGATCGAAATGATCGTTGGGGAAGGGTTTGTCGCGCCACGCGGCAATCTGTGGCAGGCGCCGGCCATTGGCGCAGAACACCACGAAGGCAGGCGCCTCGTGCATCCAGGTCATGCGCGGCGTGCGTTCGGCGATGCGGGCGCGGATTTCCGGGTCATCCACGACGATGATGTCGCGCTGCTGAAGGTCGCTCTTGGAGGGGGCCGAAAGCGCGCAAGCGCAAAGCAGGCGCAGAAGGTCGTCGGGCACGGGACGTTTCTCGAACCGGCGATGCACCCTGTGCCCGGCCATATGGGCAAGCAGGCTGGCGCCGGCGCCGGGGAGAGCGCCGCCCCGCAGGGTTGTGCCGAAACGCTCGGCAAGGTCGCGAATGATCTGATCCTGCTCGGCGGTTCGGGTCTGTTCGGGCATTTTGTTCCTCCTGCGGGGTGTCACCTGGCGTATTCATGCCCACTATATTCATGGTCCGGACAATCGCGATCACGAAAGAAGCGAGGCAAGATACGCCCCATAGCCCGTCTTGCCGAACAGGTCCGCCCGCGCGCGCAGTGCGGCGCGGTCGATCCAGCCCTTGAGATAGGCAATCTCGTCGGGGCAGCCCATTTGCAGGCCCTGCCGCGCCTGAAGCGTGCGCACGAAATTGCCCGCATCGAGCAGGCTTTCATGGGTGCCGGTATCCAGCCAGGCGTAGCCACGGCCCATCGTCTCGACCGAGAGCAACCCCTCGGCCAGGTAGCTTTCCAGCAGGTGGGTGATTTCCAGCTCGCCTCGGGCCGAGGGGCGGATACCCGCTGCGCGTTCGGGCGCGCTGCCGTCAAGGCAGTAAAGCCCGGTCACGGCATAGTTCGAGGGTGGCTGCACGGGTTTCTCGATGATGCCGCGCACTGTGCCCTCGGCCGAGAAATCGACCACGCCATAGCGCTGCGGGTCGGCCACGCGATAGCCGAAAACCGTGCCCCCCGACGGCCGCGCGGTGGCCCGCGCCAGCAGTTCGGGCAGGCCGTGGCCAAAAAACAGGTTGTCGCCCAGCACCATGACCGAGGGCGCGCCGGCCAGAAAATCCTCGGCCAGAAGATAGGCCTGCGCCAGCCCCTCGGGGCGGTCCTGCACGATCCAGGTGAAGTGCAGGCCCCATTGCCCGCCATCGCCCATCAGACGCCGGAACTGCTCCTGATCCTCCGATGTGGTGATGATGGCGATTTCGCGAATGTCCGCCAGCATCAGTGCCGACAGTGGGTAATAGATCATTGGCTTGTCATAGATCGGCAAGAGCTGTTTCGACACGCCCATGGTGATCGGCCAGAGCCGCGTGCCCGAGCCACCGGCCAGGATGATGCCCTTGCGCTGTATCATGCGTCGCCTTTCGGTCGATCCCTCTGTATTGGCCCTGGCCGGAGTTGCGGGGCTTCGCCCACCGTTCGGGGATTCAGGGGCCATTGGGTTTGTATAGAACCTTCTGCCGGCAGTAAAAGGGGCTGGCCCGCCGGTTTCAACGCAGCCAGAGGTTGCGGTTACGCAGGATCTTGCGCAGCCGGGCCTCGGGGCGGGGCAGGTTGTCGCGGTCGAAATCGTCGCGCAGGCGGCGGCCCTTGCCGTGGTAGATCATCTTGCGGAAAGGATCGTATTGCTTGAGCACCTTTTTGATCTTGTTGGGGGCCGCGATTTTCTCGAGAAGGTCGACCACTGCGTCGCCTTCGCGGGCGTAAAGCAGCGGCAGCGCGCGCCAGTGGCAGGTGATGCGCCCATCCATCAGCCCCGCAGGCAGAGTGTCGCGCCCGCCGCCTAGGCTGTGGATTACCAGCGGTAGTGCCACCTGGTCGAGCCAGGGGTCGAGCGGCTGGCAAACCAGCTCGGGCGGTGGGTCGTCGCGGATGGCGCAGGCATATTCGGCAAAACGGCGGCCAAATTCATGCGGGCAGCGATAGAAGAAGAACCCGGCGTTGAAATAAAGGTATCGGCGCCAGTATTCGGCGGGCTGGGACAGGTCGAGCGAGCTGTCGAAATCCAGCCCGAACCGGTCATAGAGCGATTTCCAGATGGCGGTGTAGCCGGGGCCGTAAAGCTCGATCTGCGGCCAGGTGCCTTCCCGGCGCAACGAGGCGGTGGGGCAACTGAAGTCGAAGGGTACTTCGGACAGCGGCGCCAGCACCAGCGTGTCGGTGTCGAGAAACAGAAACGGCTCGCCTGGGGGCAGGGCCATCAGCGCCTCGATCTTGTTGCCGTGGGGATAGGCGGCACCGAAATGCCTGTTCTCGAATGGCAGAAACCGTGCGCCAAGCCCCTCCAGCAGGGCGCGGGTTTCCGCGTCGGCGATGCGCGGGTCTTCAGGCCAGAGCGGGCCGGGCTGCGGCTCGGCCAGCCAGAGCCTGTAGCTGCCTGGCGGGTTGGTCTGCGCAAGGCTGGCGGCGAGCAGCACCGCCTCGTATTGCAGCCGCCCGGCCTGCGCCACCGCGAGGATGTTGAGGCCACCCCCGGCCTTTTCTGCCTGTATCACGATATGGCCGACCCTGCCCTGCTGCGCATCGCTGCGAAGTATAGCCGCCGCGCCGGCAGCCGCAAACCCGCTATGGGCGCGCGGACGAATCACTGGCGGCTATAGGCCTGCAAGTCGCCGCGTGTTGCACTCGGCGCCAGTAAGGGAATTTTCGCCGCGCGGCAGCATCTTTTCGCAAACTGCCCAAAATTTGACAGATTCGAACCGACCCAAAGACCTGATTGTTCAATGTGTTTTTTATGACCGGCGGAGGCTGTTTACAGGTTTTCTTCAAAATCAGTGAAGAAATTTTCAAAAAAAATGAGTAAAAAAAGAGGGTTACGAAATTATTGACGAATGCGCTACAATGGCGTGAGGAGTGAGAGTCCAGATACCCCTGCATGGGGCGGAACGGGCGTGGCGGGGCCGAATCCCGCCAGATGACGGAGGAGCTATCCATGAGTGCACAGGGCCAGACCGATTCGACCAAGCTTTACCCTGCATCGGAAGAGTTTGCGGCGAAGGCGCATATCGATGCCGCCGGCTACGAGAAGATGTATGCCGCTTCGGTGAGTGACCCGGAGGCTTTCTGGGCCGAGCATGGCAAGCGGGTCGACTGGATCAAGCCCTTCAGCCGCGTCAAGAATACCAGCTTCGAATTTGGCAAGGTCGATATCCGCTGGTTCGAGGATGGCACGCTCAATGTCGCGGCCAACTGTGTCGACCGGCATCTGGCGACGCGGGCCGATCAGACAGCGATCATCTGGGAGCCGGACGACCCCAGCGAGCCCGCGCAGCACATCACCTATCGCGAACTGCACGCCCAGGTCGGCAAGATGGCCAACGTGCTCAAGGCGCTGGGTGTCGGGCGCGGCGACCGGGTGGTGATCTACATGCCGATGATCCCCGAGGCCGCCTACGCGATGCTGGCCTGTGCGCGGATCGGTGCGATTCATTCGATCGTCTTCGCGGGCTTTTCGCCTGATGCACTGGGCGCGCGCGTGAATGGCTGCGACGCCAAACTGGTGATCACCGCCGATACCGCCCCGCGCGGTGGCCGGCGCACCAAGCTCAAGGACAATGTGAACCAGGCACTGCTGCACGATACCGACGATGTGAAATGCCTGGTCGTGCGCCGCACCGGCGACCAGATCGCCTGGCGCGACGGGCTTGATTACTGGTGGCATGAGGAGGCCGGGAAGGTCAGCGCCGATTGCCCGCCCGAGGAAATGGGCGCCGAAGACCCGCTGTTCATCCTTTATACATCGGGCTCGACCGGTCAGCCCAAGGGGGTGGTGCACACCACAGGCGGCTATCTTGTCTATGCCGCGATGACGCACCAGTACACGTTCGATTATCACGATGGCGATGTCTTCTGGTGCACGGCCGACGTCGGCTGGGTGACCGGCCACAGCTACATCATCTATGGCCCGCTGGCCAATGGCGCGACCACGCTGATGTTCGAGGGGGTGCCGACCTGGCCGGATGCAGGGCGGTTCTGGGCAGTATGCGAAAAGCACAAAGTCAGCCAGTTCTATACCGCGCCCACCGCGATCCGCGCCCTGATGGGGCAGGGCAACGAATGGGTCGAGAGACATGATCTGTCCAGTCTGCGCCTACTGGGCACCGTGGGAGAGCCGATCAACCCCGAGGCCTGGAACTGGTACAACACGGTCGTCGGCAAGGGCCGCTGCCCGATTGTCGATACCTGGTGGCAGACCGAGACCGGCGGGCACCTCATCACACCACTTCCGGGCGCGATTCCCGCCAAGCCGGGCAGCGCCACGAAGTCCTTCTTCGGTGTGCAGCCGGTGGTGCTGGAGCCCGAGTCGGGCCGCGAGATCACCAGCGCCGAAGCCGAGGGCGTGTTGTGCATCAAGGATAGCTGGCCGGGGCAGATGCGCACGATCTGGGGCGATCACCAGCGTTTTCAGGATACTTACTTTCAGCAGTACAAGGGGTATTATTTCTCGGGCGATGGGTGCCGGCGCGATGGCGACGGCTATTATTGGATCACTGGGCGTGTCGATGACGTGATCAACGTCTCGGGCCACCGGATGGGCACCGCCGAGGTCGAAAGCGCGCTTGTGGCTCATGCAAAGGTCGCCGAGGCCGCTGTGGTGGGCTATCCGCACGACATCAAGGGCCAGGGGATCTATGCCTATGTGACCCTGATGTCCGGCGAAGAGCCCAGCGACGCGCTGCGCAAGGAGCTGGAGGCCTGGGTGCGCCAGGAAATCGGGCCGATCGCCAAGCCGGACTTGATCCAATGGGCGCCGGGCCTGCCCAAGACCCGTTCGGGCAAGATCATGCGCCGCATCCTGCGCAAGATCGCCGAGAATGACTATGGCGCGCTGGGCGACACTTCGACGCTGGCCGATCCGGCGGTGGTCGATGATCTGATCGCCAACCGCATGAACCGGGGCTGAGCCGATGGCGGGAGGAGCATCGAGATCGGCGCCCCGGGTGGTGATCCTTCTGGGGCCGCCGGGTGCCGGCAAGGGTACCCAGGCAAGGCTTCTGGAGGAACGCTTCGGCCTGGTTCAGCTTTCCACCGGCGACCTGCTGCGCGCCGCCGTGTCCGAGGGCACCGAGGCCGGGCAGAAGGCAAAGGCGGTGATGGAGGCCGGCCAGCTTGTCAGCGACGAGATCGTGCTAGCCGTGCTCAAGGATCGCATGGCAAAGCCCGACACGGCCAGGGGCATCATTCTTGATGGCTTTCCGCGCACCGAAGGGCAGGCGCGCGCGCTCGATGCGCTGCTGGCGGCGCAGGGGGCCGAGGTGACGGTGGCCATATCGCTCGAGGTTGATGACACCGCGATGGTGGGCCGTGTGGCGGGCCGCTTCACCTGCGCAGGCTGCGGCGAAGGCTATCACGACGAATTCAAACCCCCGCGCGGCGATGGGGTTTGCGACAAATGCGGCGGCACGGCGTTCACGCGCCGCGCCGACGACAATGCCGAAACTGTGCGCGAGCGGCTCACGGCCTACCACGCGCAGACGGCACCGCTGATTGCCTATTACCAAGGCAAGGGCGTGTTGCGGCGAGTCGATGCGATGGGAACGATCGACAATATCGCCGTGGCAATGGCCGAGGCCCTTGAAAGGGAATCGGCCTGAGGGAACCCGCGCCCCCCTTTGTGAGAGGGGAGGGGGCGCGGGCGTGGAGGAAACCTGCGCCCTGTGAGAGGGGCGCGGGCACCAGCAACCCAGGGAGTAACATCTCATGTCGGACAAATCATCCTCGAATGCCTACTGGCAGGCGAACCTCCGGATCATCAAGATTTGCATGGTGATCTGGGCGCTCGTCTCGCTGGGCTTCGGCATTCTGCTTCGCCCGTTGATTTCGGGCATCCCCGTCGGCGGGACGGATCTTGGCTTCTGGTTCGCCCAGCAAGGCTCGATCCTGGTCTTCATCGCGCTGATCTTCTTTTACGCGACCTACATGAACCGGCTCGATCGCGAGCACGGCGTGGACGAGCAGTAAGGAGCGCCCGGCATGGATCAGTTTACAATCAACATCATCTTCGTCGGCGGTTCGTTCATGCTCTATGTGGCGATTGCCATATGGGCGCGCGCGGGCACGACCTCGGAGTTCTACGCAGCCGGCCGCGGGGTCAACCCGGTGGTCAACGGCGCCGCCACTGCGGCCGACTGGATGTCGGCGGCCTCGTTCATCTCGATGGCGGGTCTCATCGCCTTCGTGGGCTATGACAACTCGACCTTCCTGATGGGCTGGACGGGGGGCTATGTGCTTCTGGCACTGCTTCTGGCGCCCTACCTGCGCAAGTTTGGCCGCTACACCGTGCCCGAGTTCATCGGCGACCGGTTCTACAGCCAGACCGCCCGCATGGTGGCGGTCATCTCGCTCCTGGTCATGTCGATCACCTATGTGATCGGTCAGATGGCCGGGGCGGGCGTGGCGTTCTCGCGCTTTCTGGAAGTGGATGCCACCACCGGCCTTATCATCGCAGCAGCGGTCGTATTCGCCTACGCGGTGCTGGGCGGCATGAAGGGCATCACCTACACCCAGCTTGCACAGTACTGCGTGCTGATCACCGCCTACACCATCCCGGCGGTGTTCATCTCGCTGCAGCTCACCAACAACCCGATCCCGCCGCTGGGCCTGTTCTCGACCCATGTGGAATCCGGCATGCCGCTTCTGGCCAAGCTCGACGAGATCGTGCAGGAGCTGGGCTTCCGCGACTACACGTCGAACCATGGCAGCATGCTCAACATGACGCTGTTCACGATCTCGCTGATGATCGGGACCGCGGGCCTGCCGCACGTGATCATCCGCTTCTTCACCGTTCCCAAGGTGTCGGACGCGCGCTGGTCGGCAGGTTGGGCGCTGGTGTTCATTGCGCTGCTTTACCTGACGGCTCCGGCCGTGGGTGCCATGGCGCGGCTGAACATCATGACCACGATCTACCCGGATGGCACGGACAGCCAGCCTATCTCGTATGAGGAACGGCCGGACTGGATGCGCACATGGGAACAGACGGGTCTTCTGGCCTTCGAGGACAAGAACAACGACGGCCTGATCCAGTACTACAACGATGCCTCGCCCGAATTCGCCGCCATCGCCGCAGAGCGTGGCTGGGAAGGCAACGAGATGGTGCGGTTCAACAACGACATCCTCGTTCTGGCCAATCCGGAGATCGCACAATTGCCCGGCTGGGTGATCGGTCTGATCGCGGCCGGCGGCCTTGCGGCGGCACTGTCCACGGCGGCGGGTCTGCTATTGGCGATTTCGTCGGCGGTCAGTCACGACCTCATCAAGTCGACGATCAACCCCAATATCAGCGAGAAGGGCGAGCTTCTGGCCGCGCGGATCTCGATGGCGGGGGCGATCGTGGTGGCCACCTATCTTGGGGCCAACCCGCCAGGCTTTGCGGCGCAGGTGGTGGCGCTGGCCTTCGGGCTTGCTGCTTCGTCGCTCTTCCCGGCGATCATGATGGGGATCTTCTCCAAGAAGATGAACACCGCAGGTGCCGTCACCGGCATGCTGGTGGGGCTTGGTTCGACCCTGCTCTACATCTTCACCTATCTGGGCTGGTTCTTCATCCCCGGCACCAACATGCTGGAGAACGTACCGGCCAACTGGCTGTTCGGCATCTCGCCGCTCTCGTTCGGGGCGGTTGGTGCGGCGCTCAACTTCATCGCAGCCTATGTTGTGATGAACATGACCAAGGAGCCGCCGGAAGAGATCCAGGAACTGGTGGAAAGCATCCGCGTGCCGCGCGGCGCCGGTTCGGCCCAGAGCCACTGAGCAATATCGGCCGGGCCGGGCAGGCAACTGCCCCGGCCCGGTCCACCATGAACAAGGGATGCGCCCGCCGGTCCTCGCTGGCGCATCCGCCCCCCTCCATCCCGGAGCCTGGTGTCATGGACAGCGCCCAAGAGACGATCATCGCCTTTCTGGAAACGGTGCATCCTTACGACAGCCTTCCACGAGATGTGCTGACACGGGTGGCGGCGCAGTTTCGCCGCAGGGAATACCCCGAGAATTCTGAAGTTTACGCCGCGGGCGAGCCGCTTTCAGGCCTCTACCTGGTCAAGCGAGGCGCGGTCGAGGTGCTGGACCCCAATGGCGCGCTCGTCTCGGTGCTGGGGCCGCGCAACAGCTTTGGCGAACGCGGCCTGCTGCGCGACGGGCTGGCCATGACCAGCGCGCGCACCACGCGCGACAGTGTGCTGCTGATGCTGCCCAAGGCCGAATTGCGGCGGCTGATCGACGAATACCCCGCGTTCGAGCGCTTTTTCAGCCGCGCACGGCAAAGCGCGGGCCACGGTGCCGATCTGGCCACGACCAAGGTATCGGAACTGATGGCGCGCAAGCCGCTGACTTGCGACCCCGAAACCCCGGTGGCCGAGGCCGCGCGCCTGATGCGCGACAACAATGTCTCTAGCCTAGGTGTGGTCGAGGGCGATGGCGAGGCCGCGCGCCTGACCGGCATCGTGACGACGCGCGACCTGACAGCGCGGGTGCTGGCCGAGGGGCTGGATGGCTCCACCCCCGTGGGGCTGGTGATGACCCCCGATCCGCTGACCCTGGCGCCCGGGTCGCTGGGCTCGGACATCCTGCACATGATGCTCGAACGCCGCATCGGACATCTGCCGGTGGTGGAAAACGGCGTGCTGCGCGGCATGATCACACAGACCGATCTGACGCGGTTCCAGGCGGTGTCTTCGGCGCAGCTTATCCGTGATGTCGCGACCGCGGATACGGTTGAGGAAATGACCGAGGTCACCGAGCGTATACCCCGGTTGCTGATGCAGTTGGTGGGGGCGCATAACGCCCATGAGGTCGTCACCCGGCTGATCACCGATATCGCCGATGCAGTGACGCGGCGGCTGCTTGTGCTGGCCGAGGCCAGGCTTGGCCCCCCGCCGGTGCCTTACCTGTGGCTGGCCTGCGGCAGCCAGGGCCGGCAGGAACAGACCGGCGTGTCGGATCAGGACAACTGCCTGTTTCTCGACGATGCCGTGCGACCCGACGACATGGATTATTTTGCCCGGCTCGCGCGTTTCGTCTGCGACGGGCTGAACGCGGCCGGGTATTTTCATTGCCCCGGTGACATGATGGCGACCAACCCGCGCTGGTGCCAGCCGGTGCGCGTGTGGCGGCAGTATTTCCGCAACTGGGTGGAAACCCCCGACCCCGAGGCGCAAATGCTGGCCAGCGTGATGTTCGATCTGCGCCCGATCGGCGGCACCTCCAGCCTGTTTCGCGATCTTCAGGCCGAGACGCTGGAAATGGCATCGCGCAACTCGATCTTCGTGGCGCACATGATCTCGAACTCGCTCAAGCATCAGCCGCCGCTTGGGCTCTTGCGCGGCTTTGCCACGATCCGCTCGGGCGAGCACCGCAACCATATCGACATGAAGCTGGGCGGGGTGATCCCGATTGTCGATCTGGGCCGCATTTACGCGTTGCAGGGGCGTCTGAGCGAGGTCAACACCCGCGCGCGGCTGCTGGCGGCCGAAGAGGCAGGGGTGGTCAGCGTCTCGGGGGGGCGCGACCTGATCGAGGCCTATGACATGATTGCCAGCATGAGGCTGGAAAGCCAGGCCGCGCTGGTGCGTTCGGGCCGCAAGCCTGACAACTACCTTGCGCCGTCCGACCTGTCGGATTTCGAGCGCAGCCACCTGCGCGATGCCTTCGTCGTCGTGCGGACGATGCAATCGGCGCTGGGCCACGGAAAGGGTGCGCTTGGCTGAAACTGGCCAGCGCCAAAGGAGTGCAACGAATGCTTCTGGAACTCATTGCCACCGTCGTCATGGGCTTTGCCGCTGCCGGCTGCGTCCTGATCCTGAACTGGATCCTGGGCGGGCGGCTGCCGAAATGGCTGATCCCTCTGGCGGCCGGGGCGGGCATGATCGGTTTCATCGTGTGGTCGGAATACAGCTGGTCGAGCCGGATCATCGACACCCTGCCCGAAGAGGTCAGCGTGGTGTCGCAAAACGAGGTGCGCAACTGGTATCGCCCCTGGACCTATATCTGGCCGCTGACCAACCGCATGACGCTGGTCGATCACCGTTTCGACCGCCGCAACGAGGCTTTCCCAGACCATGTGCTGACCGCCGTGGTGCTGATGGGCCGTTGGGAGCCGGGACGGCAGGTTCCGGTCGTGTTCGACTGTGCGCAGAGCCTGCGCGCCGATATGAGCGCCGATGTGGTCTTTACCGATGACGGCGCGCTCGAGGGGGCCGACTGGCTGCGCCTGCCCGAGGATGATCCGGCCCTAAGGGCCGTCTGCGACCGGGAGTGACACAGAATGACCGCGCCGGCAAAAACCATTCTGGTGATCGAGGACGAGGACAACATCGCCATTGCGCTGGATTACCTGATCAGTCGCGAGGGGTACGCTCAGGAGCGCATGTCGAGCGGCGCGGGCGCACTCGAGCGCATCCGCGAGCTGCGCCCCGATCTGGTGCTGCTGGATGTCATGCTTCCGGGGCAGTCGGGTTACGAGATCTGCCAGCAGGTGCGCATGGACCCGGCGCTTGCGGATGTGCGCATCCTGATGATGACGGCGCGGGGCTCGGCGATTGAGCGTCGCAAGGGGCTGGCCATGGGGGCGGACGGCTTCATCTCGAAGCCCTTCGAGCTGAAGGAGTTGCGCGACGAAGTGCGACGCATCCTGCATGGCGATGGCGGCGCGGCCGATAATGGAGGTGCTGCCGGGCATGGTTGAACGTCTTGGCCTGCGGCTGCGCATCTTCCTGTTCTTCGCGGCGCTCGCGGCGGGCAGCCTGATCGCACTGGGGCTGGGGCTGTTCATCGGCTACCGCCGCCTGGACATTCCCGAGACGCTGGCAGCTTTCATCCAGGGCGGTGTGCTCGCGGCTTTCGCCATCGTCGCGCTGCTGGCCTGGGTCTGGTATCTGTTCGACACCCATGTGGCCCGCGCGATCGAGTCTGTCGCTGCCGCGATCCGTGCCCGCGCCCATGCCGAAATCGAGGGAGACATCGACCGCACCCCGGCGCGCTACCTTGGTGATCTGGCTCCGGCTGCGGCGGCTGTTGCGCGGCGGCTTTCGGAAACCCGCAACGCGCTGGCAGAATCGGTGGCGCGCGAAACCACGCGGCTCTCGGCCGAAAAGGCGCGGCTCGAGACATTGCTGGCCGATGTGCCCGTGGGGGTTGTGCTATGCACCGGCGAGCATGAAATCGTTTTCTACAACGGGCAGGCGGTGGATTTCCTGGGCACCGGGCAGGCGCCGGGGCTGGCGCGAAACCTGTTCGATTACCTGCGCGACGGGCCGGTGCGCCACGCCTATCGTCGCCTTGCCGAGGCGGGCGATCCTGACGCCGTGACCGACCTGCTGTGCACCACCACCGGCGCGGCGCGGGTCCTGGCCGGGCGGATGCGGGTGTTGCGCCGCCGCGAGGAAAGCGTGGCGCCAGGTTACGTGCTGACCCTGCGCGACGTTACCGCCGATCTGGCGGCACATGGCGCGCGCGAGGCCCTGCTGGCCGAGGTGTTCGACCGGGTGCGCCGGCTGGCGGCGAACCTGCAGACGGTGGTGGGGGTGCTCTCGGAAGACCCGGACATGCGCGGCGCCGAGGATCTGAACGCCGCGATGCTGCAAGAGGTGCAGGCGCTGAGTGCGGCCATCACCGATTTGGCGCGTCGCTATGACGCCGGGCGGACCGACTGGCGCCCGCTGGGCCAGACCCGCAGCGCCGATCTGATCGACAGCCTGCGCGCGCGGGTCGAGGCGTTGGGCGCCACGCTGGAGACCGACAGCCCCGATCTGATCCTGCGTTGCGACGGGTTCGAGATGGTCGGGTTGCTGGCCGCGCTGGCCGGGCGGCTGGCGGAAGAACAGGAGGCGGGCCATTTCCGAATGAAGATCATCGAAGAGGATGGCCCCGGTGCGGTGCTTGACCTGGAATGGCAGGGTCAGCCGCTGGGCGTGGCGCGGCTTGAGCGCTGGCTCGATGCGCCGCTTGAGGTGGGGATGCCCGAATTCACCGGCCGCACCGTGCTGCACAACCACGGCACCGAGATCTGGCCCGAGGCGCGCGCTGATGGCTGGTCGGCGCTGCGGATGCCCATTCGCGAGGCGCGCCGCGCCGGGCGCCGCCCGCCGCCCATCAGCCGCGCGGTGGTCTATGATTTCGAGCTGCTTTCAAAGGCGCGCAACGCCCGTGTGGCCGACAGCCGCCTGGAAGACCTGACTTATGTGGTGTTCGACACCGAAACCACCGGGCTTTCACCCGCCAGCGACGAGATCGTGCAGATCGCGGGCGTGCGGCTGGTCAATGGCCGCCGGGTCGAGGGCGAGGTGTTCGAAACCCTGGTCGATCCGGGGCGGCCGATCCCGCCCGGCTCGACCGAAATCCACGGGATCACCGACAGCATGGTGAAGGGAGCGCCAAGTATCGCCGAGGCTGGCGCGGCCTTTCACCGTTTCGCGCAAGGGTCGGTGCTGATCGCGCATAACGCGCCTTTTGATATGGAGTTCCTGCGCCGCCACGAGGCAAATATCGGCGCAAGGTTCGAACATCCGGTGCTCGATACCGTGTTGCTTTCAGCAGTGATCTTCGGCCAGCAGGAGGCGCATTCGCTCGATGCGCTGAGCGCACGTCTGGGCATCACCATCCCGGAAGAGGCGCGCCACACCGCGCTGGGCGATACGGTCGCCACGGCGGATGCCTTTCTCAAGCTGCTGCCGATGTTGCAGGCCCGTGGGTTTGTGACCTTTGGCGATGTGCTGGCCCAGATGCGCAAGCACGGGCGGCTGCTCAGGGATCTCAACTGAACCGGGGGACGCATTTCGCGCGTGTCTGCCCTTGTCGTGGGGCGGGGATTTGCCCTCGCTCTTGTAGCGACGGTGCGCTATGAGTTAGTTTAATATTGAACTAACGCGAAGCGCGACGGGGAATCTCGCATGGCTGCACGAAAATCTTCCAAGAAATCAAATATCTCGAAAGAGGAACTGCTGCATTACTACCGCGAAATGCTTCTGATACGGCGATTCGAGGAGAAGGCCGGGCAGCTTTACGGGATGGGGCTGATCGGCGGTTTCTGTCACCTCTATATCGGGCAAGAGGCGGTTGTCGTGGGGCTCGAAGCGGTGGCGGAAGAGGGCGACAAGCGCATCACCACCTATCGCGACCACGGGCACATGCTGGCCTGCGGGATGGACCCGAAGGGCGTCATGGCCGAGCTGACAGGCCGCGAGGGCGGCTATTCGCGCGGCAAGGGCGGATCGATGCACATGTTTTCCAAGGAAAAGCATTTCTACGGCGGCCACGGGATTGTCGGGGCCAATGTCCCGCTTGGCGCGGGGCTTGCCTTTTCGGACAAGTACAAGGGCAACGACCGCGTCACCTTCACCTATTTCGGCGACGGCGCGGCCAACCAGGGCCAGGTCTATGAGACCTACAACATGGCCACGCTGTGGGAACTGCCGGTGATCTTCGTGATCGAAAACAACAAATATGCCATGGGCACCAGCGTGCAGCGGGCCACGCGCTCGGCCTCGCTGTGGGAGCGGGGCGAGGCCTATGGCATCCCCGGGGAAGAGGTCGACGGCATGGATGTGCTGGCGGTCAAGGCTGCCGGCGACAAGGCCGTCGCGCACTGCCGCGCGGGCAAGGGGCCATATATCCTTGAGGTCATGACCTATCGCTATCGGGGGCATTCCATGTCGGATCCGGCGAAATATCGCACCCGCGACGAAGTGCAGAAGATCCGCGAGGAGCGCGACGCCATCGAGCATGTGCGCGAGCTTCTGCTGACCGGCAAACATGCCAGCGAGGACGAGCTGAAAGAGATAGACAAGGAGATCAAGGAGGTGGTGAACGACTCGGCCGAATTTGCCAAGGAAAGCCCCGAGCCGGATGTCTCGGAACTCTATACCGACATCTACGCCGAAGCCTGAGGGGAGGGGACAGACATGGCAACCGAAATTCTGATGCCCGCGCTCTCTCCCACCATGGAGGAAGGCACGCTTGCAAAATGGCTGGTCAAGGAAGGCGACACCGTATCGTCGGGCGACATCCTGGCCGAGATCGAGACCGACAAGGCCACGATGGAATTCGAAGCCGTCGATGAAGGCACCATC